>NZ_JAZGON010000010.1:0-141331 GCF_036421975.1 Georgenia wangjunii
GTCGCCGTCCTGCGCAAGTCCGGGCCGCTCCTCCTCGGCGTCGCCCGGATCACCGTCCACGGGGTCGACGACTCCCGTGCCCGCGTCCGGTGGGACGAGGACGTGTGGCTCCGCGGCCCCGTACCGCGTGCCGTGACCCGAGTCGTCCTCGCGCCGTTCCTCGACGCCATGGGGGCGCTCGCCCTCTGGCGCATCGCACGCTCTTTAAAGTCCGACGCCGCACCAAAAACCTGAGTCCATACCAACGTCTAGACCTGCGTCTAGACATTGGTCTAGAAACGGCCGTCGGATCCTCCACGGGGGCTCTGGGAGCCTTTTACGGGTCCGCGAGCGGGATAGCGTCAGTGCCTGACCCCGTCGGGGCGCAGGCGCGGATCTCCGGGCCTGTGCCGAAGTGGCGGGCGTCACGACAATTGCTTAACCGCGATGCCCAACAACGGCTCCCGGCGCACATGTTTCATAGGGAGAAACTTTTCCTTGGAGCGGCGCACCGAGAGCCCGCGGCGGGACCACGTCGCCCGGTCGAACGGGGAGGTTCTCATGACTGCACAGACAGTCCGCCCGCTGGTGCGCCAGCGCAAGGCTCGCTCGACCAGGTTCCGCCTCGACATCGGCGAGTGGCTCGTCCTGCGCGGCGCCGTCCTCGACGCGGTCCCTGACGCACCCGTGCCGGCGGACTTCGCACCGGCCGCCTTCGGCCTGACGGAGTTCGCCCCGCTGACCGAGGCCGAGCGCCGCCGCTCGTGGCAGATGCTCGCCCAGCGCGGCCTCGCGCGCTACGTCCCGTCGAACGACGACCTCGACGCCGTCGTCCAGCCGTTCGCGGCCGGCCTCATGACCCTCGCGCTCGCCGACGTCCGCGTGGACGTGCGGTCGTGGTCCGGCGCCGTCGGTGTCGCCCAGAGCACGGCCTGGCGCGACGGCCACACGGTCGCCCTCTCCCGCCGCCGCCGGCTCGCCTCACCGGCCCGCTCGGGCGAGCTGCAGTACGAGCAGGAGAGCACGGTCGAGATCAGCCTCGCCTCGGACGGCTCGCTCGTCGAGGAGATCCTGCGAGCGCTCCCCCTCGGTGACGACACCACGGGCCCGGACACCGTCGGAGGGCCCGTGACGACCGGGTGGACGATGTCGCACACGGTGGCCGACGCGATGCGCCGCGGTCGCCAGGAGGTCGTCCCCCACCTCTTCGGGCTCGACGCGACGGCGCTCGGCGCGCTCGGCACCACCTCCACCGCCCTCACCGGCGGCGTGCAGATCCTCGCCTACCGCAGCCCGACCGGCCGCCCCGAGATGCGCGCCGATCAGCTCGCGTTCGAGGGCGCCTGGGTGTGGACCGGGGCGGACATCATCGAGCTGCTCAGCGCCACTGCTGACAAGGTGACGCTCCAGCGCACCACCATGTGCACGGTCCGGACCCGTCTCCTGAGCGCGCTCACGCGCCTGCTGCACGCGGACGAGTTCCTCTGACCACCTCCGTTCCCCTCTGACAGACGGGTCACGAGATGACCATCGGGGAGAGCGCGCCAACGACGACGCGCAGAAGCGTCGGTCTGGTCGACGACGGTGCGCCGACCCCGGCCGTCGACGCTGCCGCCGCGCTCCCGGCCGCAGCCGACCTTCGCCTCATCCACGTGGGGCGGTCGACCACGGCGTCGGACGGCCCTCCGGCCGCCCCGCGGGCGCCGCGCGCCGGCTCCGCGCCCGTCGCTGCGGAGTGCGCCGGGCGTGCGCTGGCCGCCCACGCCTTCGTCGACGCGGCCGTCACCGATGCACGAGCCACCCTCAGCGACCTCTGGAGCGGGCTCATCGAGACGGTGACCCCCGCGGTCGAGCACGCGCAGCACGTCATGGACGTCGCCGCCCGCACCCCGAGCGACGAGCTCGGGTGGATCGACCGCGCACGCGAGCTCGGCTGGCGCGACTGACGGCCTGACCGTCCGCTCTCACGGGACCTCGACGCGCCGTCGTGCGATCGAGCCGCTCACGCGCACCCGCGCGCCGCCGCGAACCGCCCACGTGCGCTGCGTACGCTCGGCGGACCCCCGCTCACGAAGGAAGGTCCTCCATGCCCGCTACCCGCGAGGCCACCGCCCGTCGCTACCTCATGTGCCCGCCGACGTACTTCACGGTGAGCTACGAGATCAACCCGTGGATGCACCCGGAGGTCCCGACGAGCACGGAGCGGGCGGTCGAGCAGTGGGAGTCCCTCCGCGGGACCTACCTCGAGCTTGGCCACGACGTCGAGCTCATCGAGCCGATCGCCGGCCTGCCGGACATGGTCTACGCGGCGAACGGCGCCGTCATGGGCGACGGCGTCGTCTACTCGGCGAAGTTCACCTACCCGCAGCGCATGCCCGAGGGGCCCGCCTACGAGAAGTGGTTCGCCGACGCCGGCTTCCCCACGGTCACCGCCACGCAGACCAACGAGGGCGAGGGAGACATCCTCACCGTCGGCGACCTCGTCTTCGCCGGGACCGGGTTCCGTACCTCGCACGCCTCGCACCTCGAGCTGCAGGAGGCGATCGGCAAGCCGGTCATCTCCATGCACCTCGTGGACCCGCGGTTCTACCACCTCGACACGGCGATGATGGTGCTCTCCGACTCCGAGATCGCCTACTACCCGCCGGCGTTCTCCCCGGGCAGCCGTCGTGTGCTCGAGCACCTCTTCCCCGACGCCGTCATCGCGACGGAGGCCGACGCGGTCGTGCTGGGCCTCAACGGCGTCAGCGACGGCAGGAACGTCATCCACAACCCGCGCGCGACCGACCTCGCCGGCGCGCTCGCCGAGCGCGGCTTCAACCCGATCGGCATCGACACGTCCGAGCTGCTCAAGGGCGGCGGCGGGGCCAAGTGCTGCACCCTGGAGATCCGCCCCTGACCTCCGCGCGCCGCCGCAGCCCGACCCTCACGCGCACCCGTCCCGCCCGTCCCGCCCGGGGGCGGGCGGGCGGCGCGTTCAGGGGCGGCGGCGCCAGGGGACGTCGCTCGGGGACGTGCCCTCGTCCGCGCAGCGGGCGGGCACGACGAGCACCGGGCACACCGCGTGGTGGAGCACCGCCTGGCTCGTCGAGCCGAGGAGCAGACCGGCGAACCCGCCGCGCCCGCGGGAGCCGACGACGACGAGGTCGACCGCCGTGGAGAACTCGGCGAGCAGGGCCGCGGCGTTCCCGTCGAGGGCGTGCTGGCTCACGACGATGTCCCGCCCGTCCACGGCCCGCTCGACGGCGACGCTCAGCCCCTCCTTGACGTCGGCGAGCACCTCGTCGCGGTCGACGGCGGCCGGCAGCCAGGCGAGAGACCCCACGCCGCCACCGATCGGCACGGTCGCGACGGCGGTGAGGTGGGCGTTCCAGGCGATGGCCTCGTCGACGGCGCGGCGCAGTGCGACCTTCGCCGACTCCGAGCCGTCGACACCGACGACCATGCGCCGCACCGGCGTGTACGCGGGCTGCCCCTCGGGCGGCTGCGGCACGACGACGGTGGGGCAGTGCGCGTGCGCCGGCAGCGCCGAGGAGACGGTGCCGAGGAGCCGGTCGGTGAACCCGCCACCGCCACGGGTGCCGACGACGGCGATCCCGGCCTGGCGGGAGAGCTCGACGAGCACGCCGGCGGGGTCACCGGTCTCGAGCGCGGACGTGACGTGGACGCCGGCGGCGCTCGCGCGGGCGACGGCCTCGTCGAGGACGGTCTGGGCGCCCTGCTGGATCGCCGAGTCGTCGACGGCGGCGAACCCGCCGTCGAGGGACGCGACCGTGAAGGACGGCACGGCGTAGGCGCACACGACGTGCACGCGCCAGCCAAGGGTCTTCGCCTCGGCGACCGCCCAGTCGACGGCGGCAAGGCTCGCCTCCGAGCCATCCACCCCGACGAGTACGACGTTCTCACGAGCCATGATCACCATCTCCGCCGATCGGGGAACTGCTCGTTCCCATCATGGTCCATGCCGGCCGTCCCGGGCCGCCATTCGCTCCCGGACGGACGACGACGGCCCGCACCTGGCGCGACGCCCCGTCCGTGCTGCCGATCCGTCCGGCCTTCGCCGGGTCGATCCGCAACGCAGTGGGTGCCGACGCCCGGTACGGGCCGTCGATGAAGGAGAGGGCTCAGCCGACTCGGATGAAGGTGGGCGCCCCGCGCCCGACGTGCGAGATGGGGCCGGCCTGCAGCGGCTTGGAGGGGTTGCGGGCGGCGATGTGCTGACCGTCACCGAGGTAGATGCCGACGTGGCCGGGCCACCAGACGAGGTCACCGGGGCGGGCCTCGGAGGCGCTGACGACGGTGCCGGCGTTGCGCTGGGCCGCGCTCGAGCGCGGGATGCTGATGCCGACCTGCGCGAAGACGTACGACGTGAAGCCGGAGCAGTCGAAGCCGGCCGGGGTCGCGCCGCCCCACACGTACGGGGTGCCGACGTAGCGGTAGGCGATGTCGACGATCGAGCCACTGGAGTAGTTCTGCGCGGGAGCGGCCTGGGCGGCCTGGGCCGGCGCCTCGGCGGCGGAGGAGGAGGCGGCGGCGGCGGGTGCCTCGGAGCGGGCGCTCGTGCGCGAGGCGGACTCGGCGGCGCGAGCCGCGGCGATGGCCTCGGCCTCGGCAGCGGCCTGAGCGGCAGCCTCGGCGGCGGCGATCTCCTGGACCCGGGCCGCGACGGGCTCGGCGGCGACCTCGGCCTTGGGCGGCGTCGCGGCGGCCTCGGCCACCTCGACGCTCCACTCGACGTCGGTCGGCACGGCCACGCTCGGGGAGAGCGTCGACAGCGCGGCGCGGGCCTCTCCCGCCAGCGAGGCGACGTCGACCGACGGGAGCGCCGTCGTCGTGCCGTCCGTGGAGGCGATCGCGGTGCTGGCGGCCATCGTGATGGCCAGTCCGGAGGACGCCGCGACGACCATGCCGCGGCGGGCGACGGGTCCGGTGACGGCCTGGCCGAAGGTGCTCAGCGGGGTCAGGGGGCGGCGTGCTGCGCGGTGGCGCGCGCCTGTGGTGGTAACGGTCACGTGTGTGTGCCTCTCCTGTCGCCTGCGAGGTGAGCTGTCGGGTGCGGGTTGGAGATTCACCCGGCTCGTCCCGCTCTCGCAGTCCGAGCTTTACCCCTAGGGGCCGACCGGAGCCGACCGCCAATCATGGTTCCCCCGTCCCTGCCGACGGTTTCGTTCTGGACCTCGGGCGGCGGCAGGGTTCGGCGTCCGTCCGGGGGCTCCCCGATATGGAGGGTGCGGGAAGCGTTCGCGACACTACACACCGCACACGGCCATGTCACGTTCCGGTCACGGTCCTGTGGAGATTGTGCTGGACGTCACACGTGAAGTGGCACGGTGCTGCCGGTGGCGTGCGCTAACAACCGGTGCGTCCGGCGCCCTCAGACGTCGACGAAGAGGTGTCGCGCGACGTCGTCGGGCAGGTCCAGCACGAGGTGGGAGGCGGGCGATCGAACAGAGACCACCTCGGTGCCGCGCTGGACGAGGACGGCGGCGCCGGGCCGCACCCCGGCCTCGGAGAGGCGCTTGAGGAGCTCGACGTCGACCTGGAGCGGCTCCCCGATGCGGCGCAGGGTCATGGGGGCGTCGCGCTCCGGCGGCGTCGTGAGTCCGGCCGCCTCGAGCAGGTTGATGACGGCGCGTGCCGGCGGGTCGAGCGGGGTCTCCCCGAGGTTCTCCAGGCCGGGGATGGGGTTGCCGTACGGGTCGTGGTGCGGGTGGTCGAGCAGCTGGACGAGGCGCTTCTCCACGCGCTCGCTCATGACGTGCTCCCAGCGGCACGCCTCCTCGTGGACGTACTCCCAGTCGAGGCCGACGACGTCGGTGAGGAGCCGCTCGGCGAGGCGGTGCTTGCGCATGACCCTGGTCGCCTTCTCGCGGCCCGCAGCGGTCAGCTCGAGCTGGCGCGTCCCCGTGAGGATGAGGAGACCGTCGCGCTCGAGCCGGGCGACCGTCTGCGACACGGTGGGACCGGAGTGCCCCAGGCGCTCGGCGATCCGCGCGCGCATGGGCGGGACCCCCTCCTCCTCCAGCTCGTAGACCGTCTTGAGGTACATCTCCGTCGTATCGATCAGGTCAGCCATGTCGCCTGCTCTCTAGTCCTTGGGCTCTCCAGCCAGGATATGGCGTCGGACGGCGCGGGGACCCGCCACCGGCGCACGACCTCGGCCGGCGTCGCCGGCCGAGGACGGCGTCGGGAGTGACCCGCGTCACGGCTAGCATCACCCCTGATGACCCACGAGCACTCGGAACCCGCCGCGGGCAGCCCCGCGGGAGGGCGGACGCCCTTCGCCGCCGATCCCACCATCTACGCCCGCCTGCCCGACGGGTCCGTCACCTACCGCGGCCAGCCGCTCACCGCGCTCCTCGGCCAGCACTTCGAGGCGGTGTGGGGGTTGCTCGTCGACGGGTCCCCGACGCCGGGGCTCCCGCCGGCCGAGCCGTTCCCGCTGCCGGTGCGCACGGGTGACGTGCGGGTCGACGTCCAGAGCGCCCTCGCCCAGCTCGCGCCCGTCTGGGGGTTCCGTCCCCTGCTCGACGTCTCCGCGGAGCGCGCCCGGGACGACCTCGCGCGCGCCTCCGTCATGGCGCTGTCCTTCGTCGCCCAGTCCGCGCGCGGCCTCGACCTGCCGGCGGTGCCTCAGCAGGAGGTCGAGCAGGGCTCGACGATCGCCGAGCGGTTCCTCATCCGTTGGCGGGGCGAGGCCAGACCGGAGTCCGCCGCTGCCCTCGACAGCCTGTGGACCGTCATGGCCGAGAACGGTCTCACCACCTCCACCCGCGTCGCGCGGCTCGTCGCGAGCACGGGCGCCGACGCCGCCGCGTGCCTCTCGGGCGCCGTCGCCGCCGTCGGGGGCCCGCTCACGGGTGGGGCCGCCGTCCGCGCCGTCGGGCTCATCCGCGACGCCGACCGGGCCGGTGACGCGGCGACGACGGTCCGGACCGTCCTCGAGGAGACCCACCTCGTCCCCGGGTTCGCCCGCAGCGACGAGCTCGTCGACGACACCCGCGCCGACCTCGTCCACGCGGTCTGCGCGCGGCTCGAGGTCCCGCTGCTCGACGCGGCGGAGGCCGTCGAGCGCGCCGCGGGCGAGGCGCTCCAGGACCTGTCGGACCGGCCCGTGCGCGCGAGCGCGACGTTCTGGGCGGCCGTCCTCCTCGACTTCGCGGGCGTCGAGCCGCGGCTGTTCAATGCGCTGCTCATCTGCGGGCGGACGGCGGGGTGGTCCGCGCACATCCTCGACGTGCAGCGCTCCCTCCTCCGGCTCGCGCCGGGACCCGGAGCGAGGTGACCGGGCGGCCGGCGACGGGCGCGGGTGCGGCCCCGCCGGGCGCGGCCGTGAGCGGCGGTCGGGGCCGGCCCGCGCGCGGGCGCCTCGCGAGCAGGGGCGCGGCCGTGAGCGGTCCGCCCGGGCACCGGCACCGGGGTGGGAGGATCGCGCCATGAGCACGACGCCGACGATCAGCATCCCGACCGAGCTCCTCCCCGCCGACGGCCGGTTCGGCTGCGGCCCGAGCAAGGTGCGCCCCTCGCACGTCGACGCCCTCGCCGCCGTCGGCGCGACGCTCATGGGCACGTCCCACCGCCAGGCGCCGGTGCGCTCACTCGTCGGCCGGGTCCGCGCCGGCATCGCCGAGCTGCTCGGCGCGCCCGAGGGGTACGAGGTGGTCCTCGGCAACGGAGGGTCGACGGCGTTCTGGGACGCCGCGACGTTCTCGCTCGTGCACCGCCGCGCCCGCCACGCCGCGTTCGGCGAGTTCGGCGCGAAGTTCGCCGCGGCGACCACCGGCGCCCCCTTCCTCGAGGACTCCGAGGTCGTGACCGCGGAGCCGGGGGCGCTCGCCGTCGTCGACGCCGCGCCGGGCGCGGACGTCTACGCCTGGCCGCAGAACGAGACCTCCACCGGCGTCCTCTCCCCCGTGCGCCGGGTCCCCGGCGCCGACGCGGGCGCGCTCATGCTCGTCGACGCGACCTCCGCCGCCGGCGGCGTCGCCGTCGACCTCGCCGAGAGCGACGTCTACTACTTCGCGCCGCAGAAGAGCTTCGCCTCCGACGGCGGGCTGTGGCTCGCGGTGTGCTCGCCCGCCGCGCTCGCCCGCATCGAGGAGATCGACGCCTCAGACCGCTGGATCCCGGACTTCCTCTCCCTCCAGGCCGCGGTCGACAACTCCCGCAAGGACCAGACCCTCAACACCCCGGCCATCGCCACGCTCGTGCTCCTCGCCGAGCAGGTCGAGTGGATGCTCGGCAACGGCGGCCTCGCCTGGGCCGCGCAGCGCACCGCAGCATCGGCCGAGATCCTCTACGGCTGGGCGGCCGAGCGGGCCTGGGCCACGCCGTTCGTCGACGTGCCGGAGCACCGCTCCCCCGTCGTCGGGACGATCGACCTCGACGAGGCCATCGACGCGACGGGGGTGACGGCGGCGCTGCGGGCCAACGGCATCGTCGACGTCGAGCCGTACCGCAAGCTCGGGCGCAACCAGCTGCGCGTCGGCATGTTCCCGGCCGTCGATCCCGAGGACGTGCGCGCCCTGACGGCGTGCGTCGACCACGTCGTCGAGAAGCTGGCCTGAGCCGCACCCTCCGAAGGAGCCCGAATGGCCGACGCCACCTCCGGCGCCCTGCTCGACCCGCCGGCCCCGGCGCTCGCGCAGGCGGTGCCGCCGTTCTCGACGACGCTGCGCCTGAGTACCCGCGACGTCCACGAGGACGCGGAGAACGTCGGCTTCATGAAGCGGCTCTTCGCCGGCGAGATGCCGCGCGAGGGCTACGCGGCGCTGGTGACGCAGCACTGGTTCGTCTACACCGCGCTCGAGGAGCGCGGCCGGGTCCTCGCGGCGGACCCGGTGGCGGGCGCGTTCATCACCGCGGACCTCGAGCGGCTCCCGAGCATCGAGGCGGACCTCACGTTCCTCGTCGGTGCCGACTGGCGCGCGCGTATCGAGCCGCTCGCGGCGACCGCCCGGTACGCCGAGCGCATCGCCGCCCTCGACAAGGCCGGCCCGTTCGTCGCCCACCACTACACGCGCTACCTCGGTGACCTCTCCGGTGGGCTCGCGATCGGCCGCATCCTCGCGCGCACCTACGACCTCGCCCCCGGCGAGGACGGCGTGCGGTTCTACCACTTCCCGGCCATCCCCAAGCCGAAGCTCTTCAAGGACGGCTACCGCCGCGCGCTCGACGAGGCGCCGTGGTCCGAGCGCGAGCGCGAGCAGGTCCTCGCCGAGGCCCGTCTCGCCTTCGAGCTCAACGCCGGCATGACGGTCGAGCTCGGGCAGCACTTCCCCGCCTGACGCCGGTGTCGCCGCCGCCGCCGCGCGGGTCCCTGCCAGGTGGAGGACGCACGTCCGTGCGCCTCGGCACGGACCGGCCGGGGTCGAGCGTGTCGAGGCGCACGGACCTCGACACGGACCGGCCGCGGGCGGGTGGCGGCGCGAAGCAGCGCGGCCGGGGCTCGCGCTCCAGCCGCGGTCGCCGACCCCTCGGACCTACCGCGCGGTGCGCAGCGTCCGCAGCGCGATCCACGCCGCGACGAGCATGGTCGCGACGCCGATCGCCGACGTGACGACGACCCCGGAGTCGAAGGCGTGCCGCGCGGACTCGAGGAGCGCCTCCCCCGGCCCGGACGGCAGCCGCGACGCCACCTCGTGCGCGCCGCCGAGCGTCTCCTCCGCGGCGCGGGTGTCGGCGGCGCCGAGCCCGTCGGGCACGGCCACCCGCGTGCGGTAGGCGGCGGTGAGGATGCTGCCGAGGACGGCGGTGCCGAGCACCGCGCCCACCTCGTACGCCGTCTCCGAGATCGCCGATGCCGCGCCGGCCTTCGTGGCCGGCACGCTCGAGAGGATGAGGTCGTTGGAGATCGTCTCGGCCGAGCCCACCCCGGCGCCGAGGATCATGAACGCAACGAGCAGCCCGACGTCGGAGCCGGACGTGCCGCTGAGGAGCACCACCGCGTACCCGACGGCGTTGAGCAGCAACCCGGACGCGACCACCCGCGCCGGCCGCACGCGCCGCACGACCGGCACGACCGCCAGCCCGGCGATGATCGTCACCGCGAGCCCCGGCAGGAGGACGAGCCCGGCCTCCATCGGTGCGCGCCCGCTCACGAGCTGCAGGTGCTGGGAGATGAAGAAGAGGAAGCCCACGAGGGAGAAGACGCTGAGCAGGTTCGCCGCCACGGCGCCGCTGAACACGGGGTTGGTGAAGAGGCGGACGTCGAGCATGGGCGAGGCGCGGCGCAGCTGGCGCCGGACGAAGACGACGCCGGCGAGGATCCCGAGCGCGACCGGCACGAGCGGCTCGACGCCCCAGCCGGACTCGGCGAGGCTCTTGATCCCGTAGACGAGCGGGACCATCGTCGCCAGCGAAAGGCCGATGCTCAGCGGGTCGATCGGCCCGGGCGCGGGGTCGCGCGACTCGGGCAGGAGGAACGGTCCGAACGCGAGGAGCGGGAGGAGGACCGGCACGGCGAGGAGGAAGACCGAGCCCCACCAGAAGTGCTCGAGGAGGAAGCCCCCGACGATCGGTCCGAGGGCCGCGCCGCCGGAGAAGCCGGCCGCCCAGACGGCGATCGCCGTCCGGCGCTCCGTGGGCTCGACGAAGATGTTGCGGATGAGCGAGAGCGTCGCCGGCATGAGCATGGCGCCGAAGAACCCGAGCCCGGCGCGCGCGGAGATGAGCATCGCGGCACTCGGGGCGAACGCGGCGAGGGCCGAGATGACGGTGAAGCCGATGCTGCCGACGAGCAGGAGCCGGCGGCGCCCGATCCGGTCCCCGAGGCTGCCCATGGGGACGAGCAGGCCGGCGAGGACGAGCGGGTAGACGTCGACGATCCACAGCAGCTCGGTCCCGCCCGGGCGTAGGTCCTCCGAGATGGACGGTACGGCGAAGCTGAGCACCGTGTTGTCCACCGCGACGAGGAGCACGGGAAGCATGAGGACGGCCAGCGCGGCCCACCGCCGCCTCGTGCTGAGGGTGGGTGGGGCGTCCTGGGTGGGGACGGTCGGGTGAGCGGTCATGCGGTGCTCCACTGCGGGGTCGGGCGGGGCGACGGGAAGTCGCCGGCGTAGGCGGGTCGGGCTCGGGACACGGCGCGGCGACCCCATCGGCGCTGCATGTCCGTCGTCTACTGTACCGTCTGGACGGTACATGTGTCACGCGGCTACCGTTGCGGGTATGTCAGCCAGGGACGCCGTGCTCGACGCCTTCGCCGACCTCCTCATCGGCGACGGGGAACGAGCAGCCACCCTTGACGCCGTCGCGGCCCGCGCGCAGGTGTCCAAGGGCGGCCTGCTCTACCACTTCAAGTCGCGCGACGCGCTCGTCGACGGGCTCATCGAGCGCCTCCGCGAGCTCGCAGCCGCCGACGTCGCCGCGATGCGCGTCGCCCCCGAGGGCCCTTCCGCGTACTACGTCAGCTCCTCGGACTTCGCGGGCTCCCCGCTCGACCGGGCCCTCGTCGCGACCGCGCGCCTCGCCCAGAACGCGAGCCCGAACGCCCGCGACGCGATGCGCGAGATCCAGCAGCAGTGGTACGCCCTCATCGCCGAGGAGGTAGGCGATCCGGCCTCCGCGCGCGCCATCCTCCTCATCGGCGACGGGCTCTACTACAACGCCGCCCTGGCCGGCGGCCCCTCGAGCGCGCCCACGCCGGGCGGCAGCGCGGGCGACGGCGGCGGTGCGGGCGACGACGGCGGCGACGACGGCGCGGACGGTCCGGCCGCGTCCGAGCCCGAGGCCGAGGCCGACGACGACATCGCGGCACTCCTCGGCGTCGTCGAGCTCCTCAAGCGCCACGCCGCGACCCGCGGCTGATCTCACGCGCTCACCGGTGCAGGGTCCGCTCGCGGGCGCTACCGCTCGAACCGGTAGCCGACACCCGGCTCGGTGAGGAGGTACCGCGGGGAGCTCGGCTGGTCCTCGAGCTTGCGGCGGAGCTGCGCCATGTACACGCGCAGGTAGTTGGTCTCGTCGGCGTAGCTCGGGCCCCACACCGCCTGGAGCAGGTCACGGTGCGTGACGAGCGCGCCGTCGGAGCGAACGAGCGTCTCGAGCAGGTTCCACTCGGTGGGCGTGAGGTGCACGGCGAGACCCGCGCGTTCGGTCCGTCGCGCCTCGAGGTCGATGGTGAGGGCACCCGCGTGGACGACGGCGGGGGCGGGTGTCGGCGTCGTCCTGCGTAGCGCGGCGCGAAGCCGGGCGAGCAGCTCGTCGACACCGAAGGGCTTGGTGACGTAGTCGTCCGCGCCGGCGTCGAGGGCGGCGACCTTCTCCTCCTGCGCCTCGCGCGCGGAGAGGATGAGGACCGGGACGCTCGACCACACGCGCAGCGCGCGGACGACCTCGATCCCATCGGTGTCGGGCAGCCCGAGGTCAATGATTGCGACGTCGGGCGGGGTGGCGCGGGCGAGCGCGATGGCCCGGTTGCCGCGCCCGGTCGACACGACGTCGAAGCCTCGCGCCTCGAGGTTGATCGTCAGCGTGCGCACGAGGGCGACGTCGTCGTCGACGAGGAGGAGGCGGGTCACCTCGCTGCCACCGGCAGGTCCACCGTCATGGTGAGTCCACCCCGGGGGGTGTGCGACGGCGTGATGACGGCGTCCATGGCCTGGGCGAAACCTTGTGCGATGGCGAGCCCGAGCCCAGCGTTGGAGGTGTGCTCGCGGTCGTCGAGCCGCTGGAAGGGCACGAACATCGTCGCCCAGCGCTCTGCCGGCACGCCCGGGCCGTGGTCGACGACGTGCAGCCGAGCGCGGTCGCCGCCGTCGTGGCCGCGCACGATCTCCGCCGTCACCTCGACGGGGGTGGCGCCTGGGCTGAAGCGGAGCGCGTTCCGCACGAGGTTGTCGACGACGCGCTCGAGCAGCCCGGCGTCCGCGAGGACCGGCGGGAGGTCGTCCGGGATCGTCGTCACGACGGGAGCGCCGCGTTCCGCCAGCAGCGCCCGAGCGACGACCTCGTCGAGCGTGACGGGAGCGAGGTGGACCGCGACCGCGTCGGACTGCAGGCGGCTCATGTCGAGGAGGTTAGTGATGACGCGAGTCAGCCTGTCGGTGGAGTCCTCGATGGTCGCGAGGAGCTCGGCGCGCTGGTCCGGCCGCCACTCGACGTCGTCCTGGCGCAGCGTGCTCACCGCCGCCTTCGTGCTGGCCAGAGGCGTGCGGAGATCGTGCCCGACGGCGGCGATGAGCGCCGAGCGCACGCGGTCCGCCGCGGCTAGCTCGCGGGCCGCCACCTCCTGCGCGGCGATCTCCTCCTGATACGTCGCGCGGTCGCGCGCAGCCAGCTCGACGGTCGCGCTCACGACGACGGCTGCAACGACGAAGACGACGAGCTCGACCACGCTGTCCCCCTCCGCGACGGCAAGCGTGTGGTACGGCGGGGTGAGGAACCAGTTGGCGAGCATGAACGACGCCGCCGCGGCGAGCACGCCGGGCACGAGGCCGCCGAGCGCGGCGATGACGACGACGGCGAGCAGGTAGATGAGGAGCAAGCTCCCCAGCGCGAGCTCGGCACGCGCGGCGGCGAGCGCGACGGTCGCCAGGGGCAGGCCCGCGGCGGCAAGCACGAGCGCCGATATCCGCCGCGTCGGTGACACCCCTGTCCCGGCGGTCAGCCGCGCGCGCCAGCTCGCGCGGGCGACCGCACCAAGGCGGGCGCTCTCGTCCGGGCGGGCGCCGCTGCCCGGGCGGGCGCTCCGGCCCGCGCTGGAGCTCCCGTCCAGCGGCGCGCGTCTCATACGCCGTGGGGCCGTCGGGGTGGGCACGCGCTCAGCCTGGCACAGCGGCCCGGAACACGACGTCCGGCGTCGGCGCGGGCCTCTTAACGAAATCCTGATGCCTCGCGGAGCCTTCCGCGCATCTCCGGCTGCCCCGGACTTCCTACGCTCAGATGCGCCACTCCGCGTGCCCGCACGGGCGCCGTGGCGCGAGACGACCCGAGAGCCCAGGCACTGGTGACCACCTCCCCCGACATCCATCCGACGACTCCGCCGCGCCGGCGGTCCACGCCGCCGCCGGCCGTGCCCGCAGCACCCGAAGGGCGCCTGCACCGGCTGCTCCCACCCTCCCGCCGCTCCACCGCGACGCGCGCGCACCGGGAGATCAGCCGCCGACGCCCGGTCCAGGTGGTGGTCCTCGGTTTCGCCGTCGCCATCGTCGGGGGCACGGCCCTCTTGCTGCTGCCCGTGTCCGCGACTGGCCAGGACGCGAGCCTCATCGAGGCGTTCTTCACCGCCGTCTCGGCGGTCTGCGTCACCGGCCTCATCATCGTCGACACGCCGACGTACTGGAGCACCTTCGGCCAGGTGGTCATCCTCGGCCTCATCCAGGTCGGCGGCTTCGGCGTCATGACGCTCGCGTCCGTCCTCGGCCTCATGCTCTCCCACCGGCTGCGCCTGCAGAGCAAGGTCGTGGCCGCGACGGCGACGCGGACCGCCCGGCTCGGGGACGTACGCACCGTCCTGCTCAACGTGCTGCGCACCGTTGTTGTCGTCGAGACGGTGACCGCGCTCGCGCTCACGCTGCGGTGGTCCATCGGCTACGACGTGCCGCTCGGGCGGGCGGCATGGCTAGGGCTGTTCCACTCGATCTCGGCGTTCAACAACGCTGGCTTCGCGCTGTTCAGCGACAACCTCGTCCCCTACGGCAGCGACCCGTGGATCTGCTTGCCCATCGCTGCCGCGCTCGTCGTCGGCGGGCTCGGCTTCCCGGTGCTGCTCGAGCTGTACCGCCAGCACCGGCGGCCCGCGCGGTGGAGCCTGCAGACGAAGCTCACGCTGCTCATGACGGCGCTGCTCGTCTCGGGTGGCACACTCTTCGTGCTCGTCGCGGAGTGGAACGGCGCGGCGCTGGGGTCGCTCAGCGGCCCGGGCAAGGTGCTCGCGGCACTGTTCCAGTCCGTCACCACCCGGACCGCGGGCTTCAACAGCGTCGACGTCGCCGAGCTCAACACCGGCACGTGGCTCGGCATGGACGTGCTCATGCTCATCGGCGGTGGCAGCGCCGGCACGGCCGGCGGTATCAAGGTGACGACGTTCGCCGTCCTCGGCCTCGCCATCTGGTCAGAGCTGCGCGGGGACCGCGACGTCTCCGCCTACGGGTGGCGGATCTCCTCGGTCACGCTCCGGCAGGCGCTCACGGTCGCGCTGCTCAGTGTCGCCCTTGTCATGGCGTCGACGATCACGATCGCCATGACGTCGCCCTTCACCCTCGACGAGATCCTCTTCGAGGTCGTGTCCGCCTTCGCGACCGTCGGCCTCTCGACGGGGATCACGGCGGACCTCGCGCTCCCCCACCAGCTGCTCCTGTGCGCACTCATGTTCGTCGGCCGGCTCGGGCCGATCACGCTCGGCACGGCGCTAGCCATGCGTACCCGCGAGCAGGCGTTCCGCTACCCCGAGACCACCGCGCTCATCGGCTGAGGGCGGTGCCCGGCACCGGGGGCAGGCCGACGCCGCGACGCGGGTCCCCGCCAGCCGGCGCCCGGGCCCCCGCCGCCCGGCGCCCGGGCCGGCGCCCGGGCCGGCCACGCTGGGCCGTGCGCCTGCAGGCTGGCCGGGGCGACGGCGCCGGGGCGGCAAGGACGGCGCCGAGCCGGGCGCCGTCGTCGTCAGGCCACGTGCGAGGAGTGCTGCGCGTCCTGACGGGCCAGGTCGGCGCGGGCGAGCTCGCGGGCGCGGCGCTCCCCCGGGCCGGTGAGCGTGACGTGCGGGCGCGGCCGGAGCTCGTACGTGACCTTGACCTGCCACGTCCGCTTCGTCCAGACCGCCGCGACCGTGGCCACCAGCAGCGCGGCGATCGCCCCGACGCCGATCGACCACCGGGCGCCGAACGCCTCCGAGACCCACCCGACGAGGGGCGCGCCGATCGGCGTGGAGCCGAGCAGCACCATCATGTAGAGGCTCATGACGCGCCCGCGCATGGCCGGCTCGGTGGACATCTGGATGACGGTGTTGGCCGCCGTCATCATCGTGAGCGAGGCGAAGCCGACGGCGATGGTCGAGATCGCGTAGGTCTCGTACGTCGGCATGAGCGCCATGACGCCGGCGAGCACGCCGAAGGCGAAGGCGGACCCGATGACGAGCCGGACCCGCGGGTGCTTGCGGCGGGCGGCCATGAGCGCGCCGGCCAGCGAGCCGATCGCCATGATCGAGCCGAGGATGCCGTACCCGCTGGCCCCCTTGTCGAAGACCTCGCGGGCCATGACGGCGCTCGTCAGCTGGAAGTTGAGGCCGAACGCGGAGACCACGCCCATGACCACCATGATGACGAGGATGTCCGTACGGTGGCGCACGTACGCGAGCCCCGCACGGACCTGACCCTTGGAGCGCCCGCTGTGCGGCATCTCGTGGAGCTCGGCGCGGCGCATGAGGCTGAGGGAGAAGATCGTCGCGCCGAAGCTGACCGCGTTGATGAGGAACGCCCAGCCGGGCCCGACCGCCGCGATGAGCAGCCCACCGGCGCCGGGGCCGATGAGGCGGGCAGCGTTGAAGGAGGCGCTGTTGAGCCCGACGGCGTTCGGCAGGCTCTTGGCGGGCACCATCTCGGCGACGAACGTCTGGCGCACGGGTGAGTCGAACGCGCTGACCACGCCGAGGCCGAGCGCGAAGAGGTAGACGTGCCACAGCTCGGCGTTGCCCGAGAGCACGAGCGCACCGAGCCCACCGGCGAGCACGCCCATGGCGCCCTGGGTGGCCATGAGCATCTGGCGCCGGGGCAGGCGGTCGGCGAGGACCCCCGCGTACGGGCTGAGGAGGAGCGTCGGCGCGAACTGCAGCGCGGTGACGATGCCGACGGCGAGGCCGGAGTCCTCGGACAGGTGCGTGAGGACGAGCCAGTCCTGGGCGACGCGCTGGATCCACGTGCCGATGTTGGCCACGAGGGCGCCCGTGAACCACAGGCGGTAGTTGAAGTAGCGGAGCGAGTGGAAGGTCGTGCTCAATCCGTCGCCATCCTCTCGAGGATCCGGACGGCCTCGGTGAGCACCTCGCGCTCCTCGGCGGTGATGCCCTTGAGTCGTTCCGCCATCCACACGTTGCGCCGCTTGCGCGTCTCACGCACGAGGCTCGCGCCCGACGGCGTCAGCTCGATGAGGACCTGGCGCCCGTCCGAGGGGTGGCTGCTGCGCGTGACGTGGCCGGCCGCCTCGAGCGTCGCGATGGTGCGCGTCATCGTGGGCGGCTGGACGTGGTCGCGCTCGGCGAGAGCGCGCGGCGTCATCGGGCCGTTGAGGGTGAGGCCGGAGAGCACGCAGTACTGGGACTCGCTGACATCGGCGGGGTTCGACTCCGTGCGGATGCGCCGTGACAGGCGCAGGATCAGCACGCGGAGCTCGGTGGCCAGGTCGGGGCGTCGGGTGGTGCGGCTCGCCGGCATGACTGTCGCAGACGAGTTCGTTGGCATGGCTCCATCATAACTCGTTAGTACCGCTAACGAAATAGGCGCCCAGGTGAGACCACTCACCCGCCAGGCGACCGCCGGCGCGTCCGCGCCTCGGGCCCTCGCCCCCCGCCCGGACCCACGCTCCGAGACGCCCGAGCCGCCGCCGTCGGCCCGGTGCGACGATGCGCGTAGCCCCGCCACGCAGACACACGGAGATGCCCATGCTCAGCAGCGCCGACCGGATCCAGACCACCCACGCCGGCAGCCTGCCGCGTACCGACGCCCTGCTCGCCGCCAACGCGGCGCGCGCCCAGGGCGAGGAGCCCGAAGGCTTCGCCGACCTCCTCGCCGCCGAGGTCACGGACCTCGTCCAGCGCCAGCTCGACACCGGCATCACCGTCGTCGGCGACGGCGAGTACGGCAAGGGCATGAGCTCGCCGATCGACTACGGCGCCTGGTGGTCCTACTCCTTCCAGCGCACGGGCGGGCTCACGCTCGACACCGACTCCTCGTGGGCCGTCGACCAGCACCTGTCCGCCCCGGGCGACGTCCGCCTCACCGGCTTCCTCCACCGCCGCGACCGCAAGCGCTTCGCTGCGGCGTACGCGGACCCGACGTCGGGCATCTTCACCGGCGGCGCCAACGGTGCGCCGCAGTTCCCGGCGTGCACGGGCCCGCTGACGTACACCGGCCAGGAGGCCATCGCCTCGGACGTGGCGAACCTCAAGGCCGCCCTGACGCGGACCGGCGCGCAGGAGGGGTTCATCACCTCGATCGCCCCGGGCAGCGCCTCCCGCATCGCCAACCGCTTCTACGCCACCGACGAGGAGTACCTCTTCGCCTGGGCCGACGCCCTCCACGAGGAGTACAGGGCGATCATCGACGCCGGCCTCGTCCTCCAGATCGACGACCCGTCGATCGCCGAGAACTTCGACCAGATCGAGCCGGAGCCCAGCGTCGAGGACTACGTCGCGTTCACCCGCCTGCGGGTCGAGGCACTCAACCACGCCCTGCGCGGCCTGCCGGAGGACCGGATCCGCTTCCACCTGTGCTGGGGCAGCTGGCACGGCCCGCACACGACCGACCTGCCCATGGCGGACATCGTCTCGACGATGCTCGAGGTCAACGCCGGCGCGTACTCGTTCGAGGCGGGCAACGTGCGCCACGAGCACGAGTGGCGCGTGTGGGACGACGTCACGCTCCCCGAGGGCAAGCTCATCCTGCCGGGCGTCGTCTCGCACGCGACGAACGTCGTCGAGCACCCCGAGCTCGTCGCGGACCGCATCGAGCGCTTCGCCAGCCGGGTCGGGCGCGAGAACGTCATCGCCTCGACGGACTGCGGCCTCGGCGGGCGCATCCACCCCGACCTCGCCTGGGCCAAGCTCGAGTCCCTCGCGCAGGGCGCGGAGATCGCCACCCGCCGCCTCTGGTCCTGATCCGCAGGGCCGACGGCGGGGCCCACTCGCCGTCGGCCCTTACGACTCTGCTCTCCAGCGGCCGCAGGATCAGATCCCGAGCAGCTGCTGGATCGGGCCGAGCGCGAAGTAGACGACGAACAGCGCCGCCACCACCCACATGAGCCAGTGCACCGAGCGCGCGCCACCCTTGCGCGCCGCGGCGAGCACGACGTACGCGATGAAGCCCGCACCGATGCCCACGGTGATGGAGTACGCGAACGGCATGAGGATGATCGTCAGGAACGCCGGGACGGCGATGGACAGCTCCCGCCACGAGATCTGCGTGACCTGCTGCATCATGAGGAAACCGACGACGACGAGCGCCGGCGTCGCCGCCTCGTAGGGGACGAACTCGGCGAGCGGGGCGAGGAACGTCGAGAGCAGGAAGGCGACGCCCGTGACGACGGGGGCGAGGCCGGTGCGCGCGCCGTCGCCCACGCCGGTGGCCGACTCGATGTAGCTCGTGTTCGAGGAGACCCCGCCCGCGCCACCGGCGATCGCGCCGATGGAGTCGACGACGAGGATCTGACGGGTCCGGGGCGGGTTGCCCTCGGGGTCGAGGAGGTCAGCCTCGGCGCCGATGGCGACCATCGTGCCCATCGTGTCGAAGAAGTCGGCGAGCATGAGGGAGAAGATGAGCAGGAGCGCGGCGACGATGCCGATCTTCCCGAACGCCCCGAAGAGCGAGAACTCGCCGATGGTGCCGAAGTCCGGCGCCGAGAAGGGCGAGCCGTCGATGGCCGGGACCGTGAGGCCCCAGCCGCTGACGTCGCCGTCGGCGATCGTGCCGAGGTTGGCGACGGCCTGGACGATCGCCGCGAGCACCGTCGCGGCGATGACACCGATGAGGATGGCGCCACGGACCTTGCGCACCATGAGGATGAGGATGGTGAAGAGGCCGACGACGAACACCAGCGCCGGCCAGCCGACGAGCGAGCCGTTGACGCCGAGCTGGAGGGGCGTGCCGCCGGGCCGGACGATGCCCGCGTTGACGAGGCCGATGAGCGCGATGAACAGGCCGATGCCGACGGAGATGGCGACCTTGAGCTGCTGCGGGACCGCGCGGAAGACGGCCTCGCGCAGCCCGGTGAGGACGAGCACGAGGATGACGATGCCCTCGAGGACGATGAGCCCCATCGCGTCGCCCCACGTCATGCCGGGCATCCCGACGATCGTGTAGGCGAGCAGCGCGTTGATGCCCAGGCCGGCCGCGAGCGCGAGCGGGAAGCGGGCGACGACGCCCATGAGGATCGACATGAGCCCCGCGATGAGGGCGGTGCCGGCGGCGACGGCGGCGAAGTTCGGGCCGTCGGTGCCCCCGCCGAGGTACGCGCCCGTGCTGTCCGGCGTGGACAGGATGAGGGGGTTGAGGACGAGGATGTAGCACATCGCGAAGAACGTGACGATGCCGCCACGGACCTCGCGGCCCACGGTGGAGCCGCGTTCGGTGATGTGGAAGTACCGGTCGACCCGGCTGATGTCATGGGTGCGCGTCTGCGACTGGGAGGGCATGGGCGAAATGGTGCCAGAGCGCGCCTGCGCGCCGGAAGCGCGTCTCACAGCGTCAGCCTTGCGCGCGGGTCGGCCGGCACGCCTGGCCGTGGTCACCAGGACGGCGGTTCACCGACGCATAGCCGGCAGTCACTAACCTGGCAGGGAACCGCCCCTTCCGACGGTGAGGTCCGATGAGCACCACTCCCAGCGCCGATGCCCGCGGCCGGTCCGGCCGCCCGTCCGACGGCGGTGACGGCGCGTCCGGCCGCCTCCCCGACGGTGCCGCCCCGTTCCGGAGCGCGCCGCTCATCGACGTCCCCGCCCTGACGCTCGGCGTCGGCGTCCCGCTCCTCGCGGGCGCGGCCGTCGTCGTCGCCGGCACAGTCTGGGCGGACGACCTCGGCGAGCGCATCGCCACCCACTGGGGTCCCTCGGGTGAGGCGGACAGCTTCGGGTCCCGGAGGGGCTTCGTCGCCCTCATGGCCGCGGTGGTGGTGGTCGTGCCAGGCGTGATCGGCCTGTTCGCCGGCCTCGGGCGCCTCTGGTCCGCCCTGCGCGCCAGCCTCCTCGGGTTCGGGGTCGGCACCGCCCTCTTCCTCGCCGCGACCGGCGTCCTCAGCCTGGCCGTCCAGCGCGGAGGCACCGCCCGCGCCGTCGAGTGGTGAATGCTCGCCGCGCTCGCCGTGCCGTGCGTCGTCGTCGGGTTCCTCTGCGCGCGGGTGCCGCGCAACCTCGAGCCGGTCGTGCACGCGAGAGCCCGGCCGGATCCCGACCTGCCCCGCTCGCGCACGTCGAGCGTCGCGGAGCACGCCATCGGGATGTCCGGGCGGCTCCGGGTCGAGGACGGCGCCGTCGTCGTGCGCTGGTTCGGTCGCACCGCGCTGCGGATCGACGCCGCCGAGGTCGAGGACGCGCGGCCCGTCACCGTGAGCGCCGGGGAGTTCGGCGGTTGGGGGCTGCGCAAGGCGCCGGCCGGCCGCCGGTACGGCTTCATCGGCCGCGGCCGGACGGGGGTCGAGCTCCGAAAGGCGGACGGCAGCACGTGGGTCGTCACGACCCGTCACGCCGAGGAGGTCGCCGGCGCGGTCAACACCGCCGCCGACCGCGCCCGGCCCGCCTGACGCCGGTCCGGTTCCCGCGGGAGCTCGGCGGCGGCCCGCCTCCCGGGACCGACCGGCCCGCACCGCTAGCGTCCGTCGACGGAGAAGGGAGATGCCATGCCAGCACGTTCGATGCTGCTCTTCGTCGTCGCCGCGCTCTTCGAGATCGGCGGCGCCTGGCTCGTGTGGCAGGGGGTGCGCGAGCACAAGGGCTGGGTCTGGGTCGGCGCGGGGGTGATCGCCCTCGGCCTGTACGGGCTCGTCGCCACGTTCCAGCCCGACGCGAACTTCGGCCGGATCCTCGCCGCGTACGGCGGGGTGTTCGTCGCCGGCTCGCTCGC
Organism: Georgenia wangjunii; assembly: GCF_036421975.1. NCBI lineage: Bacteria > Bacillati > Actinomycetota > Actinomycetes > Allobogoriellales > Allobogoriellaceae > Georgenia > Georgenia wangjunii. The sequence continues at coordinate 21,747 of NZ_JAZGON010000010.1, forward strand.
GTGGGGGATGGTCGTCGACGGGTTCCGGCCCGACCGGTGGGACGTCCTCGGTGCGCTCGTCTGCCTCGTCGGCGTCGCAGTGATCATGTACGCACCCCGCCCTGCGTGACGGGGCCGGCCGGCCCGACCGTCGGCTCCACGTGGGACGGCGGAGGCGCGAGCTGACACGTTCCCGACGCCGCCGTCACGGCGCCGTCACGGCGCCTACGATCAGAGCATGCCGCTGCCCCAGACCCGTCCCGAGGACCTTCCGCCGATGAAGGTCAACACGGTGACGATGGTGCTCACGGGCATCGGCGTGTGGGTGGTGGCGCTCGTCGTCGTCCTCATCCTGCGCGCGGCAGGCGTCGACCTGGCCGACGGCATCCTCCGGGTGTGCGGCGCCGGCATCCTCCTCGGCCTTCTCGCCCTCGCGTGGGCCATCCCCCAGCACCGCGGCGTCCTCCGCGCAGAGTCGGAGAAGACCGCGGCCGACGACGCCGCCCGCCACGGTTCGGCCGCCTCGCCTGCAGACGACGCCGCCCGCCACGCCCCGCCCGCGCCGCCTGCCGACGACGCGGCGCCCCGCCCCGGTCACTGAGGCTCCGCGCCTGTCGGGGGCCAGCGCCCGGGAGAGCCCGACCGGTCTCTAGCGCGGGCGATCCGGGAGCAGCGGTGTGCTCACGTGGCCGCAGCGCTTCCCCGGTATCCCCGGTCAAGCGGCGAAACGCCTGTCGCCGCGGGCGCGTCCGGCCTAGCGTTCTCCCATGGCCACCGAGGTGCGCTCCGCCGTCGGGCGCTTCGAGGACTTCGCGCTCGTCGCCGGGACCAAGCGGCCCGACGCCGGCGGTTGCTGGTGCATGAGCTTCCGCGACTCGCGCGTGCCGAACCTCGAGCGTCCGGACTTCATGCGCCGCGAGTGCGACAGCGAGCCCGGCCCGGGCGTCCTCGCCTACGTCGACGGCGAGGTGGCCGGCTGGTGCTCGGTCGCCCCGCGCAGCTCCTACCGGCGCCTCCTGCGCTCGCGCACGCTCCCCCTCCTCGACGGGCCGGAACCGTGGAGCATCGTGTGCTTCGTCGTGCGCCCGGGGTTCCGCCGTCGGGGGCTCATGCACGACCTCCTCGCCGGCGCGGTCGAGCACGCGGCCACCCACGGGGCCGCGGTGGTCGAGGGCTACCCCATCGAGAAGGGCGCGGAGAAGGTCGACGTCATCTCCGGCTACGTCGGCACGGTCGAGGCGTTCGAGCGCGCGGGCTTCCACCGCGCCGCCCCGACCACCGGCCACAGCGGCCACCGGCCGCGCTGGCTCATGCGCCGCGAGCTCGGGACCCCACTGCCGTGACGTGCTCAGCGAGGACGTCGAGGGCGCTCTCCCATCCGTCGTAGGAGGAGTCGTCACCGGCCTGGCCGTCGACGCCGCGATGGGCGTCCGGGCGTCTTGCCCGTCGTTCAGGAGCGGTCGCCCAGGTACCCGTCGGGCGTGACGGGCAGGGCGCGCTTGTGGCCGGTGCGCCGGTACCACCCGAGGATCGTCGCCTCGTCCTGCTCCGCGACGTCCTTGCCCTCGAGGTAGTCGTCGACCGCCTCGTAGCGCACGCCGAGCGCCTCCTCGTCCGCGAGGAGCGGCCGGTCCGACTCGAGGTCCGCCGTCGGGACCTTCGTCAGCAGGCGCTCGGGTGCGCCGAGGTACGCGCCGATCTCGCGGACCCGGCGCTTGGGCAGGCCGAACAGCGGGGTGACGTCTGCCGCGCCGTCGCCGAACTTCGTGTAGAAACCGACGATGGCCTCCGCGGCCTGGTCGGTGCCGACGACGAGCATCCCGCGCGCGCCGGCGATGGCGTACTGGGAGATCATCCGCATCCGCGCCTTGACGTTGCCCTTGTGGTAGTGGTCCTTCTCCGCGTCCATCGGCATGCCGGTCGCGTGGACCTGGTCCCACAGGGCGTCGGTGGCGGGGCCGATGTCGATGGTCGCGCTGAGGTCCGGCTGGATGAACCCGAGCGCGGCGGCGGCGTCGTCCTCGTCCCGCTGGACGAGGTAGGGCAGGCGCACGGCGACGAACCGGGCGTCGCCACCGTTCTCCCGGACGCGCTCGCACGCGAGCTGGCACAGCCGCCCCCCGACGGTCGAGTCCACGCCGCCGCTGATGCCGAGCACGAGGCCCTTGGCACCGGTGTCCTGGAGGTACTGGGCCAGGAACTGGACCCTGCGCTCCGCCTCGGCGGTGGCGTCGAAGGTCTCGGGGTCGATGACCTCGAGCGCGGCGATGATCTCTGACTGTGTGCCCTTGTCCGTCATCTGCCCAAATCTAGCGATCATGCCTCGGGGAGTCCTGCGCAGCGCCCGGCCGACGGCGCAGCTCGGGTATGGACGACGACGACGCCCCGGCGTAGCGGGTTCGCTACGCCGGGGCGCGGTCGATCTGACTCAGGTCGGGCACTCCTCCGTGATCACGACCATGGAGCGTGACCGGCACTTCTCCATGATCACGATCATGGGTGAGGTGCGCGGCACTTCTGCATGATCACGAACCTGAGGAGGTGGGCCGGCAGCGGATCAGGCGCGGACCTCGCGGCGGCGGTTGGCGAGGAGAGCGCCACCGGCGGCCAGGAGGAGGAGCGCCAGGGCGGCGCTCCCGATGCCGACGCCGGTCGTCGGCAGGCCGCCAGAGCCGGAGCCGGAGCCGTCCGAGCCACCCGCACCCGGTCCGCCGGCGCCAGGTCCGTCGCCGTCACCGTCCGGGCCACCAGCACCCGGACCGTCGTCGTCCGGGCCGCCGTCGGTCGGGCCGCCGTCGGTCGGCTCGTCCGTCGGGCCGCCGTCGGTCGGCTCGTCCGTCGGGCCGCCGTCGGTCGGGCCGTCCGTGGGGCCGCCGTCGGTCGGGCCGTCCGTCGGGCCGCCGTCCGTCGGCTCGTCGGTCGGGACCTCGGTGCCGGTGAACGTCACCTCCCACACCTCCGAGTCGGCCTCGCCGCCGAAGGCGTCGGTCGCCGTGACGTACCAGCCGTACGTGCCGTCGGCCGGCGTCCACGACACCGACACCTCGGACCCGCTCGGCACGCCCTCGACCCGACCGACGACGCCGGCCTCGCTGTCGTCGTCCCCGGCACCCGCACCCGCGCCGAGCTCGGCGTCCGTCAGCACCTCGGCCCGGAACGCGTCGCCGCTCAGCTCCTTGACGCGGTTGACGATCCCCGCCGTCTCGTAGGAGATGACGAAGTCCTGGTTCTCCAGGTCGAGCGACGGGTCGTCGGAGTTGTAGACCTCGAGCGACGGGGAGTACGTCCGCACGCGGATCTCCTCGTCCTCGTTGTCGAACTGCATGAGCCGCAGGAACCCGAGGCCGCCCTCGGGCAGGCCCTGGTAGTCGAAGAGCATCTGCGTGACGGTCCGGTCGTCGACGCCGTCACCGTCGTCGTCGAACGAGTCGTACCGCGTGTAGGCGTCGTGGTAGTGCCCGGACATGACCATCGAGACGTTGGCGTTCGTCGCGACGACCTCGTCCTGGATCCGCTGCGGGATCGGGCCGAGCCCGCCGGTGGTGAGGAGGTACTCGTGGAGGTTGATGATCGCCACGCGCTCGGGGTACTCGGCGAGCACGGTGTTCATCCACGCGATCTCGGCGTCGCCCGGGTCCCAGCCCATCGACACGACGATGAAGTCGATGCCGCCGGCGGTGATGAGGTCGAAGTGGCCGCGGTTGTCCTTGTACGAGCCTCCGTACCAGGGGTTGCCGGCGAAGCGCGCCTCGCCGAAGTACCGGCTGTACTCGGTGTAGTCGCTGTCGAAGTTGCCGACGTCGTGGTTGCCCGCGAGCACCCCGTACGGCAGGCCCGCCTCGTCGAGCATCCGGTAGGCCGGGTCGGCGTTGGCCCACTGGTAGGGCTGGTCGAAGTTGTCGACGATGTCGCCCGTGTGGAAGAGGTACTGGAGGTTGATGTCCGCACGCTGGTCGAGCAGGTAGCGGTGGATGTTGAGCTGGTGGTCGTAGAACTCCTCGTTGTAGTACTGCGTGTCCGACTCCCACGCGAGCGTGAAGTCGTACTCCGAGCGGGGGGTGTCCAGCGGGTGCGCCGGCTCGACGACCGACTCGCGCGTCGAGAGGTCCTCCCCCGCGTACCCCTCGGAGTGCTGGACGAGGAACCGCGCGGTGCCGTCCGTGAGGTGGTCCGCCGCCGGCACGTCCGCCTCGAGGGTGAACGCCTCGCCGTCGGTGAGGTGCCGGTCGACCTCCTCCCATGCGCCGAGGTGCGTGTTCCACACGTAGAGCAGGACCTTGGCCGCCTCGTTCGCGGTGCCGTCCCAGCGCACGCGCACCGACGCGCCGTCGCCCGCGTCCGCGGGCACGGCGACGTCGAACGCCTGGTAGGGCAGCGCGTCCGCGCTCGACACGTCGACGGACTCGCCGTCGATGCCGGCGAGCGCGGCGAGCTGGGCGTCGTCGAGGTCGGCGCCGTCGCGCTCGGGAGCGAGCGCGTCCCGGGTCTCGCCGGAGCGCGCCGTGACCGCCGCGTCCGTCGGGTCGTAGGCGTAGGCCTCGCGGAAGACGACGTCGAGGTCGTCACCCGTCGGGTCGGTCACCCGGGCCGAGAGCTCGAGCGCGGGCGCCTCGACGGACGCGCCGTCCTCGGGCGCGAGGAGCTCGACCGAGGGGTTCTCCTCCGGCACCTCGAACGCCTCGACGAGCTCGGCGGTGTTGCCCGCAGCGTCCGTCGCCGTGACGACGAACGTGTGCCCGCCCACGGCGAGGTCGGTCGAGGACGTCACGTACGGCAGCTCGACGGGCGTGCCGTCGAGCGTGGCGAGCACGTCGGCCACCTCGGTGGTGGCGTCGGTGACCTCGGCGTCGAGGGTGATGGCGCCCTGGAGGCGCTCCCCCTCGGTGCGGTCCGCGCTCACGCGGGACGTGATGACGGGCGCGGTGTTGTCGACGACGACGGCGGCGGTGGCCGTGAACTCGCCGTCGGTCGCGGTGACGGTGTGCTCGCCGTCGGCCGCCTCGGTCGTGTCCCATGCGTAGCCGACGGCGACGTACGCGTCGTCGGGGATGGTGAAGACCGCGGGGTAGTTGTCGTACTGGCCGTCGTTGGAGTCACCCATCGACAGCGAGCCGCCCGTGTACCCGGCCGGCGTGAGCGTGCGGCCGTCGGGGAGGATGAGGCGCGGGTTGGAGATGGAGAAGTCGTCGTTGTTCTCGTCGTCGTCCTCGCACGGCCAGGCCTTCGTGCCCGAGGAGACGAGGACGGTGAGGTCGGCGCCCTGCTCGAGGTAGCCGAGCGGGACCGGCGCGGTGACCGTCTCGACGCCTGCGTAGGTCCCGCGCTCGAAGATCGTCAGGACCTCGCCGGAGGCGCACTGGTCGTTGACCGTCTCGCCATCGCCGGGCATGACGACGGCGTTGCGGAACCGGTCGTCCGTGGCCGTCACCTCGACGGCGAAGACGGGCGCGGACTCGAGCTGCGCCGTCGTCGGGGTGCGCTCGGTGCCGTCGATCGCCAGGGAGATGCCGGAGGGGAAGTCGTCGCCCGCGGCGGAGACCGTCGCGGTGCCGGCGAGGACGTCGCCGTCGGAGACGCTGAGGCGGACCGGGTCCGCGTTGACGCCCTCGACCGGGACGCGCACGACGTCGGTCGCCGTGACGTTCGTGCCGTCGGAGACGACGAACCGGTACTCGTAGTACGCCTTGCCGATGAGGTCGACCGCGCCGATCGTGTGCGCGAAGCCGTCCGCGTCGCCGCGGAGCAGGTTGACCGTGCGCGGGGCGTCCTCGACGTCGGAGCGCAGCTCGAGCGTGACGCTGCGGACGAGGGTGTCGTCCGTGATCGTCGCGGAGACGGTGAAGTCGCCGCTCGGGTCGATCGTGGCCGGCGTCGTGTCCGCGACGACGGGAGCCGTCGCGTCCGCCGTCATCGCGGTGAGCTCGGTGGGCACCTGGTCGGCGTCGACCGCGCCGGGGGTGGCGGGGCGCGAGCCGAGGAGGCGCTGGAGCGCGAAGTCAGCCGGGTCCACGGCGTACGTGAGGCCCTGGTTGGTCTGGACGTCGCGGACGCCGGCCATGTTGTAGAAGCCGTGGTTGACCGTGACGCCGGTGTCCGTCATGACCTCGATGCCGCGGGCGCTGCCGTTGGCCATGCCGCCGGCCGTGATCTCGAGGATCTGCGCCTCGGGGACCGCGGTGCCGTAGAAGGCGTTGAAGTCCGCGCGGGTGAGGTCGTTGTTCGGGCCGTTCTTGATCCACAGCACGAGCGTGCCGCCGGGGGCGACGACGGCGTCCTCGGGGGTGGCCGGCCACAGCGCGCTGCTGCCGCTGTCCGGGTAGAGGTAGCGGATCTGGTAGTCGGCGTAGTCGATCGGCTCGGTGGTCGTGTTGTAGAGCTCGATGAACTCGTAGCCGTCGCTGGCGCCGACGTTCGTGCTGTCGACGACGAGCTCGGTGAGCAGGAGGTTGCCGACAGCTGAGTCCGCGGCCGGGCCGGGGATCGGGTCGGTCGGGTCCGTCGTCGGGTCCTCGGTGGGCTCCTCCGTGGGGTCCTCGGTCGGCTCCTCGGAGCCGCCGCGGTCCTCGAGCTGTGCGGGGTCGACGACGCCGGGGGTCGGCGCCGCGTTGCCGGCGAGGAGGTCCATCGAGCCCTGGGACGCCTCGACCGGCGTGCGGAACTGCGCCGCCTCGTCGATGCCCGTGGATCCGGCCGGGTAGTGCGACCAGCCGACGACGGCGCCGGTCGCGTCAGCGATGCGGATCGTGCGCCCGCCGCCGTTGGCCATGCCGGCCTGCCCGGTGACGCGGACGACGTCGTAACCCGCGAGGGAACCGCCGCGTGACGCCCAGAACGCGCGGAAGTACGCCTCGTCGTAGGCGAAGGAGTTGACGTTGCCGTCGGCGCTCTCGTACGAGACCCAGAAGACCGTCGTGCCGCCGGCGGGGACGACCGTTCCGGCCGGGGCCGCGAGCGGGACGTTGTTGCCGGTGTCGGCCGAGTCGTCGAAGGCGTAGGAGAACGTGTAGCCGCCCTCGCCGATGACGAGGTCCTCGGCCGTGGTGTTCGTGACCTCGAAGTACTCGAAGTGGTCGTAGCTGTCCGGGTTCGGGACGACCTCGGTGACGACGAGCGGCCAGCTCGTCGCCGGGGCTGCGGTGGCGATGGTCGCCGGCACGGTGGCGCCGAGGACGAGGGCGGCCAGGGCGGCCGCGGCGACGCCGGCGCGGGGCCGGGAGATCGCGGCCCGGGACCGCGGGGTCGCGGCTCGGGGCGGTCGAGCGGATGGGGCGCGCATGAGCAAGGAAACTCCTCCGTCAGGTGGGGACGCTCGGACCGTAGGCGGCCCCGGTGACCGGAAGGTGAACCACGACTGTCCGTCATCCGAACAGCGGCTGACGGGCGTCTGGCGTGGCGCGTCGCTCAGACCGCCTGGTCGGCCCGTTCCCAGCCCGAGAGGCGGGCATCGAGCAGTGCGGTCATCGCCGCGAGCTCCTGCCACTGCGTCGGTCTGAGCGTGACGACCCGGCGGCGGCGGAACGAGACCGACAGGCGCACGGCGACATAGCCCCACGACTCGCTCGTCCCGCCCGCCTCGCCGCCGCGGGTGAGCCTGACCTGGCCGTGCGCCGCTCGGCCGATCGGCGCCGGGGTTCGCGCGGAACGCCGAGGGGCCCCGCGAGATCGCTCGCGGGGCCCCTCGGTCGCTGCGTCGATCAGGACATCTGGTTCGCCCGCGTCCGACGGACCACGCTCACCATGAGACCGGCGAGGAGCAGCGCCAGGGCGCCGCCCGCGAGCGCCTCGACGGGCGCGCCGGTGCTCGGCAGGCTTCCGCCGCCGGGCGCGTCGTCTCCGTCATCGTCGCCGCCACCGCTACCGGTTCCCTCGTTCGGGTCGGTGCCCGGACCAGCCGGGTCGGTCCCGGGATCGGTCGGGTCCGTGCCCGGGTCGGTCGGGCCGGTGCCCGGATCCGTCGGGTCGGCCCCCGGGTCCGTCGGGTCCGTGCCCGGGTCCGTCGGGTCGGTCCCCGGGTCCGTGGGCACCTCGCCGCCGACGACGGTCACTGTCGCGGTGCCCGACCTGGTGCTGTAGGTCTCGCCGGCCACGTCGTTGGTGAACACAGCGCGGTACTGCGCGCCGTCCGTAGCGTCGGGGACGACGAGCGTGTCGGACGTCGCGCCCACGACCGCGGTCCACGCGTCCGAACCCGCCGTGCGCAGCTCCCACTGCACGGCCGGCGTCGGCACGCCCCAGGCGCTCGCGCTGAAGCTGGCAGGTTCGCCCGCGTCCACGGTCACCGGTGACGGCGACGATGTGATCCGGGGAGCCTGGTGGCGCCCCGCCACGACGACCGGGGCCTCCGCGGACGTGCTGGTGAGGTAGACGAGCCCGAGCTCGCGATCGATCGACACGGCCTCGACGTCCGCGGCCAGCCCGCTCTCGCGGTGCACCGTCTCGGTGAGGACATCGACGACCGAGACACCACCATCCGCGGTGGCGTGACCGACGTACACGCGACCGTTGCCCTGGTCGAGCTCGACGCTGCGCGTTCCCGCGTCCAGCGTGTGCTCCTGCACGACCTCGAGGCCACCACGACCGTTGTAGAGGCGCAGAGCGCCGGCGTCGCCGTCGTCGAACGTCACGTACAGGATCCCCGTGGCGGGGTCGACCTTCATGCGCTGCACGCCGGCGGGGACAACCGTCTGGCCCGCGAGCGAGCCGTTGTCGATGTCGATCGCGACGATGATGCTGCCGGCGCCCAGCGCCGACGCGTCCAGCGCGAGGTAGGCCATCTGCGCCCCCGCGTCGAACCCGACGCCGCGGATCGGTGCGACGTCGAACGGAGCGGGCAGGGCGAGCGGCTCGTCGAGGAGCGGCGCGCCGAACCCCGCCGCACCCGCGACGAACCCGTTGGCCAGGTAGGCGCCGTCCTGCTCCCAGCCGACGAGCATCATGCCGCCCTCGACGGTCGAGTAGGTGAGGTCGATGACCGGTCCGCCGACCTCGAAGGAGCGCAGCACGGTGTCGGTGGCGACGTCGACCGCCTCGATCCGCCCCGTGCCGTCGGTCGCCTGGTCGGCGACGAACAGCACGCCGTTGCGCTCGTCGTAGGCGCTCGGGCCGGGTACGGCGGCTGAGGGCGAACGGAGCTCACCCAGCGCGACATGACCGAGCGGCACGTCAGCAGGCTCCTCGGCCGGTTCCTCGTCGGTCGGCTCCTCCGGGTCCGCGGGGTCGACGGGGTTGACCGGGTCCGGTCCCTCACCCGGTGCGGGGACGTCCACGCCGTCCTCCGTGACCCACTTGGTGCCGTCGTCGCGCTTGGTGATGGTGAACGAGTCCAGCAGTCCGCCGACGGGCACATCGGTCGTCGACGCCTCGTCCCCGTCCCACTTCGCCGCCACGTACGACTCGTACCGCAGCGTTCCACCGCTCACCGTGATGCCCTGGAAGGTGGACGTCTGACCGGCCCGCACCACCTGCGTGGCGCCGTTGCGCGTCCAGACGTTGTCGTCCTCGGGCTGCTGGTCGTAGTACTTCGGGCCCGCCACCGACACCGCGTAGACCGGCCCCGTCGTGATGCCCGGCGTCGTCGTGGCGTCGCTCGAGACGTAGCCGCGCGCGTAGGTGTGGTCGTGCCCCATGAGGACGAGGTCGATGTCGTTCTCCTGGAAGACGGGGAGCCATGCCTCGCGCAGGTCCACCTCATCGCGCCCGACCGCCGTCGAGAACACCGGCTGGTGGAAGGTCGCCACTGCCCACTGGTTCGGGTTCGTCGAGAGCACGTGGTCGAGCCACGCGGCCTGGAGGTCGAGCCACAGCGCGACCGGGTCGGCGCAGCCGATGAGGCACGGCGGCAGGTACTCCGGGGTGAACAGCGCCGTCGCCTGGCTTCGGCTCGCGTTGAGCGCGATGAACCGGACCCCCTGGTAGTCCGTGTAGTACACGGTCTCCTCGATGACCTCGGCCATGTGCTCGCGGTACGCGCGCTCCTGCGCGGCCGCTGCCGAGTCGCCCTCGACGGTGCCCGCCTCGGGGCCGTTGGCCGGGTACTCGAAGTTCGACTTCCACTGGCGCAAGAAGCTGTCGTCGCTGTACTCGTGGTTGCCGGGGGCGGCGATGACGTTGCTCGTCTGCGAGAAGCCGTCCATGCCCGCGAACCACTGGTCCCACTCGGTGTTGTTCGAGTTGTTGATGAGGTCGCCCGCGTTGACGGTGCCGATCGCGTCGGGGAAGGCGCTGTACCCGGCCTCCACCGCCGGCCGCCACGTGCTGTCGAGCTCGTTCTGCGCATCGCCGAAGTAGAGGAACGTGAACTCCTCGCCCGGCTGGCCGGCCGTGCGGAAGGTCCAGGTCTCGTCCACGGCCTCGTCAGAGCCGACGTAGTACTCGTACTCGGTCCCCGGCACGAGACCGGTGACGGTGGCCGAGTGGCTCACCGTGGCGGGACCGTCGGTCGAGATGGGCGCGTTCGTGTACGCCTCGACGACGCGCCAGTCGTCGGTGCTGCCGGCGAGACGGATGTGCACCGCCCCGTCGAGCACCTCGGCGCCGGTGCGCCAGCTGAACGACTGGGCCGTCGAGGGATCGGAGGCCGGCGTGAGCACGACCCGGTCGGGGCGGGCGTCGGTCACGCTCTCGGCCCCGACGGCAGGCGCCGTCACGGCGAGCGCCGCACCGAGGGCGACCATGGATGCGAGGGCGACGCTGCTGGTGCGCCGACGGCGTCGGGAACCGTGGACGGTCATGCGGGGATCGGACATGGGGCGCCTTTCTGGTGGCGGTGTCGCCGTGACGCTAATGACGTGGGGTGAAGAGAAGGAGCACGCACCATGGCCGGGCGATGAACATCGCCGAGCCGGCTGGGCCGTGCACATCGGGGAGTGCTCCGGCGACATAGGCACAGCCACGCTCCCCGTTGATCTCCTCCCGCTAGGTGCGCCGGCGGCTGAGCGACGTTCGCGGAACGGCCGAGGGCCCCGCGAGATCGCTCGCGGGGCCCTCGGTCGCTGCGTCGGTCAGGACAGCGGGGTCGCCCGCGTCCGGCGGACCACGCCCACCATGAGACCGGCGAGGAGCAGCACCAGGGCGCCGCCCGCGAGCGCCTCGACCGGTGCGCCCGTGCTCGGGAGGCTTCCGCCGCCGCCCGCGGTGCCGTCACCGCTGACGCCGTCAGTGCCGTCACCGCTGACGCCGTCATCGTCCGCGCCGCCGGTGGGGTCGCCACCGGGAGACGTCGCGGCCGTGACCGTGAGCTCTACCTCGGCCACGAGGCCCGATGCCAGCCCCGTGACGGCAAGGACGTGCTCCCCGACCGGCGTGCCGGCCGGTATCCGGACCGTCGCACTGACGATGCCGTTGTCGTCGGTCGCCACCGCGGCCAGGACGCCACCGCCGAGCAGCTCGATCTCGACCTGCTCGTCGGGCAGGAAGCCCTGCGCCGTGACGACGAGCTCGCCGCCCACCGCGACGCTCCGCGCGCTGAGCGAGACCCGCGCCGGGCCGGGCTCGTCGGTGGGCTCCTCCGAGGGCTCCTCGGTGGTCGGCTCGTCCGTCGGCTCCTCCGTCGTCGGCTCCTCGGTCGGCTCCTCCGTCGTCGGCTCCTCGGTCGGCTCCTCCGTCGTCGGCTCCTCGGTCGGCTCCTCCGTCGTCGGCTCCTCGGTCGGCTCCTCCGTCGTCGGCTCCTCGGTCGGCTCCTCCGTCGTCGGCTCCTCGGTCGGCTCGTCCGAGGGCTCCTCCGTGGTCGGCTCCTCGGTCGGCTCCGGCTCGGGCTCCGCCAGCGCCGGCACGGCCACCGCGATCGCGTGCGTGGCGGTCACCCCGTTGACGGTCACCGAGATCTCGACGTCCTCGGTACGCACCACGTCCGTCAGCTCCTGCTCGGGGGCCGCCGGCACGAGCGCCTCGCCGTCCCAGCGGCGGTCGAGCGAGCTGAGCAGTCCCGTGACCGGGTCGAGCGCGACGAGTGCGTCGGTCGGCGCCGAGCCCGCGGTCCCGACGTGCACGCCGTCGCTCCCGGCCCACGCCGCCGAGACGGGCCACTGGACGGGCACCTCGCGGGTGTCGTCCTGGGTGAGGGTCGCGGTGACGACGGCGAAGTCGGTACCGGTGATCGATGCGGGCGCCGTGATCTCGATGGACGCCACGCGCGCCATGATCTCGACGTCGAGCCACTCGCCCGCGGCCGAGGCCCAGGCGCCCTGAGCCGGGTCGACCCCGAGCATGCTCCAGCCTGTGAATCCGCCGTTGTCCGGTGTCGAGCTCGGGCTCTTGCCCGAGTTCCCGTTGATGAGGTGGACGACGCCGTCCTGGCTGCGGGCGCTGAACGCCCCCACGTGGGAGCCGATGTACGCCGTCGACTTCCCGGACGACTCGCGGAAGTCGGAGAGCCAGTCCTCGAGCATCGCGGCCTCCTGACGGTCGCTCAGCTGGCTGGCCGCCGTCGGGAGGAAGTCACGCGTCGGGTGATGCCCGAAGACGAGGACACCGGAGATGGCCGGGTCCACCGCCGCCGCGTCGAGCTGGGCGCGCAGCATGGCGACCTGCGCGAACTCGGAGCCGAGGGTGCCGGTCGCGGTGTTGAGGGTGATGAACCGCGTCCCGTCCATGTCGAAGTGCTGGTGCGTCGGTCCGAACTCCGCGATGAAGTTGTCGATCGGGCCGGCCATGACCTCGTGGTTGCCCGGCACGTAGTACCAGGGGAAGTCCGCAGCCGCGAGCTCCTCGTCGAGGATCGCGCGGGCGAGGTCGAAGTCCTCGGGGGCTGCCTCGTCGACGAAGTCACCGTTGATGACGAGCACGTCCGGGTTGGCCGCGACGATCTCCTGGAGCGCCTCGCGCGCACCGGCGACGGCGGGTGAGGTGGGGTTGCGTGCGACGAACTGCGCGTCGGACATGACCGCCACCCGCAGCGGAGCGTCGTCCGTCGCGCCGGCCGGCACAACAGCGGCGTCGTGGAAGCGTTCAACCTGCGGCGCCTCGGCGAGCGGGGCGACGACGGCCTGGACGTCGTCGACCTGGACGGTGGTCCGGTACTGGTTCGCCGCCGCCGACTCGTAGAGCGCGAGCGAGCGGAAGCGCACCGGGGAGGCGAGCGTCTGCGGGACGGGGACGCTGATGTATTGCCACTCGGTCCCCTCGACGCGTGGGCCGTAGATGTACTGCGCGCGCCCGTCCGCGTCGATGAGCGTGAAGTAGGTCGCGGGGTTGCCGTCACCGTCGCCCTTGAACCAGGCGCCGACCTCCTGGAGCTGACCGTCGAACGGCTCGAAGAAGCTGAGGTCGGTCGAGGGGTACATGTTCGCGGTGCGGGTGCCGCTCTGCTCGTCGAACCCGATCGTCATCGCGAGGCCCGAGCCGTCCCGGCCCTCACCCGGCGCGAGGACGTTCGTCGAGCGCGCGCCCGCCGTGTACCAGCTCGCTGCGTCGTCGAACGTCGTGACCGCGACATCGTTCACCCCGATGAGGACGGAGACCTCCGCCTCGGCGTCGCCGACCGCGAGGGTGAGGTTCGCCGAGCCCGTCTCGACGAGCGCGGAGACGTCGAACGTCGACGCCGATCCTGCCTCGAGCGAGAGGAGCCCGTCGGCGCCGGTGACGGTGACGTCCGCGGCGTCGATCGGGGCGGAGAAGCCCCGGGCGTCGTAGCCGATGACACCGAGCTGGGCGACAGCCTCGGGCGAGGGCATGGCCAGCACGGAGCGGGTCGCCTCGATGCGCGCGAGGTCGCCGAGGACGTGCACGCCGAGCTGCCCGGTGGCGTCCCCCGCCGCAGCGGTGACGGTCGTCCGCCCCGGTGCGACGGCGGTGAGTACGCCGTCCGTGACCGTGGCGACGGCCTCGTCGCTCGAGGTCCATGCCTCGGCGGGGCTGGCGACGGCGTGGTGGTTCTCGTCGTAGCCGAGCGCCTCGAGCGGGCGGTGCAGGCCGGGGAAGACGCGCGCGGCGTCGTCGGCCGCGAGGGCCGGGCGGACCGTGTAGGCCTGAACGACGCCGGACCCCTTCTCGACGATGACGCCGAGCCCGTTCGCGTCCTCGCGCTCGACGCCGTCGGACGGGGAGTTGATGACCTCCGCGCCGTCCTCCCCCGGCTCCTGGGAGACGAGCGTGGTCGAGCCGCCGCCGTCGAGGTTGAGCGCGTTGTCCGCGCCGAGGTCGCGCATGAAGACGGCGAGCTCGTCGAGCGAGAGCCCGCGGCTCAGCGTCGTGCGGCCATCGACCGCGGCGAGGATGAGGCGCGTCCCGCCGTCGTCGAGGCCCACGGCCGTGCGGGGGTGGACGCTCTTGTCGCCGAAGGTCCGGACCTCGCCATCACCGACGAGCGTCTGCCCCGCCTGGCCGCCGACCGCGACGACCGCCCTGTCCGCGTCGGAGCGGACCGAGTAGGAGGTCTGGACCGTGTCGCCGGCGTCGAGGCCGCGCAGCTGATCCGCGAGCGGGCCGGCCGGCGCGACGATGACGCGCACGCTCGCAGGGATCTCCCCCTCACCGACGGGCTGAGCCGTGGTGATGACCGAGGAGCTGGCGTCGATCCAGACCTCGACGGCCCCGGCGCGGTCCGGCAGGTTGTTCGCACGGGCGTACGTGCCCCACTCGGAGTTGAAGACGGCGACGCCGTCGCCGGGGAAGTTCGAGGTGTTGACGCCCGTGAGGGGCATCCGGCTCTCGCCGCCGTTGATGACGGCCGTGCCCTCGAGGAAGACCTCGGTGATGTGCCCGAGGCCGCGCGAGTCGATGACGAGGGCGTTGTTGTGGCCCGGGACGGGCGACTTGACGATGCCGTCCTCCGCGTCGACGCCGATCCCGTTCGCCGCGCCGGAGTTGTTGATGTCGAAGAAGTCGCCGTTGACGCCGGCGAACGCGCCCTCCTCCTCGACCATGTCGAGGACCGTCTTGTTGCCTGCCACGGCGCCAGGGTGGAGGTAGTCGATCGAGATCGCGGGGTTCTCGAGGTCGATCTCGAGGACCGCGCCCCGCAGCCAGCCCGCAGCCTCGTAGCGGGTGAACTCCGTCAGGCGCACGCCCGGGGAGACGGTCGTCTCGTCCTGCCGGTGGACGATGGCGGTCCCCGAGCTCGTCAGGTCGAGGGAGTCCCCGGGCGGTGCGGCGGCCGCCACGGTGGCGGGCCCCACGGCGAGGCCGATGACGGCGAGGAGTCCGAGGGCGACGTCACGTGGACGCCGTCGAAGTAGGTGATCGTTGCGCAGGGACACGTGGCTTCCTTGGCTGCAGGGGTCGGCTATGGCCCCCGCAGTCCACCGGACCGGGATGTCCGACAGGTGACCCTGACGTGGCTCGAGCACGACGCCGCACTGAACACATGCACCCGGCGGGAAGGCTCTCCGCCAGAGGGGCTGCTCCGCCGGTGGGCGCTCAGCTGCTGCCGACGACGCCTGCGGCGGGCGCGGTGGCGGGCGTCGTCGGGGACGGCGGTTCCGCCGGGTGCTCCGGGCGCCGGAGGAGGCCGACGAGGAGGACGATGACCGGCACGAGGATGAGCGCACCGCCGATGTTGACGGCGTGGAAGCCCCCGGCAGCAAGGACGGGCCCGGCGAGGGCCGCCGCCGAGGCACCGGCGTAGTTCATGCCGGCATCAGTGGCTCCTTGCAGGGGCACGCGCACCGCGTCGCTCGACGTGCTCGTGATGAGGGCGGAGGCGGAGATGGTCGTCGCCGACCACCCGAGCCCGAGCACCGTCAGCGCCACCGCGGTGAGCGAGCCGTGCGCGTGCGTCGAGGCGGCGACGAACCCGAGGACGATTGCGACGACGAGGATCGCCACCCCGAGCGTCGCCGTGCGGATCGCTCCGTAGCGGTCCGCGAGCCAGCCGAACACCGGGCTGAGGGCGAACATCCCGAGCACGTGCAGGCTGATGACGATCCCGACGACCTCGAGCGACATCCCGTTGTGCTGCATGTGCAGCGGGGTCATCACCATGACCATGACCATGACGGCGTGGCCGCCGGCGAGGAGGACGACGGCGAAACGCGGCACCCGACGCGCGAGCGCCCACCGCAGCGCCTGCACCGCGCCCATGGTCGGCGCATGGCTCGCCGCGCTGCCGACGCGGCCCCCAGCACCCTCGCCACTGGCGGGCAGGCCGGGAGCGAGGCCCCCGGCCGGAGCGGCGGCCGGAACCCGGGACGCGCTGGCACCGGTCGGCGCGCCGCCAGCGTCCGCCCCCACCGCCGCGACCCGCGCCGGCCGGTAGAACAGCGCCACGGCGAGCCCGGCACCGGCGAACGAGACGAGCGAGAAGAGGTAGGGGCCCGCGAGCCCTGGCACCCCGACGGACGTCCCGAGCCGCTCGCCGACGGCGCTGAGGTTGGGGCCGGCGACGGAGCCGATCGTCGTGGCCCAGATGACGATCGACATCGCCTTGGCCCGGCTGGCGGCGGGCACCCCCTCGGCGGCTGCGTAGCGGGACTGCAGGTTGACCGCCTGCGCCACGCCGAAGAGCCCGAGTCCGAGCAGGAGGACGAGGATCTGCCCGACGACCGCGGCGGTGATGATGAGCACCGCCCCGGTCAGCGCTATCGCGTACCCGGTGGCGAGGGACCACCGGCGCCCGTGACGCGTGGCCATCGTCGCGAGCGGGATCGCGGCGATGGCCGCGCCGAGGACGCTCGCGGCCTGACCGAGCCCGGCGATCGCGGTCCCGCCGTGCTCCTCGACGAGGAGCGCGCCGACGGCGACGCCCGAGGCGACCCCGACGCCTCCCAGGAGGTTGCTCGCGATGAGGACCCCGATGGGCCGGCTGTCTGCTTCCGTCCGCACGGGTCCTCCTAGAGCTGTCCGGCGAAGTGGCACTCGGACGTGTGTCCGGGGCCGACCCTCACCACGGGTGGTGCGATGTCGGCGCAGATGTCCTGCGCCATGGGGCAGCGGGTGCGGAAGCGGCAGCCGCTGGGGATGTTGAGCGGCGTGGGCGGCTCCCCGCGCAGCACCACCCGCTCGCGCTTGAGGGAGGGGTCCGGCACCGGCGAGGCTGCGAGCAGCGCCTTGGTGTACGGGTGCTGCGGGTTGTCGAAGAGCTCGTCGACGCCCGCGACCTCCACGATGCGGCCGAGGTACATGACCCCGACCCGCTGCGCCACCTGCCGGACGATGGGCAGCCCGTGCGCGATGAACAGATAGGTGAGACCGAGCCGCTCACGCAGATCACCGAGGAGGTTGGTGATCTGCGCCTGGACCGAGACGTCGAGGGCGGAGACCGCCTCGTCGGCGAGGATGAGGCTCGGGTTGACCGAGATCGCGCGGGCGATCCCGACGCGCTGGCGCTGGCCGCCGCTGAGTGCGCGCGGCCGGGCCGTGGCCCGCGAGGGGTCGAGGCCCACGGCTCGGAGCAGCTCGGCCACCCGGTCCTCCAGCGCGGAGCCACGGAGGTTGTCGAAGACCCGCAGGGGTTCCCCGATGATGTCCCCCACGCGCATGCGGGGGTTGAGCGAGCCCAGCGGGTCCTGGAAGACGACCTGCATGTGCCGCCGTGTCCGCCGCAGCACCTCCCCCTCGATGCTCGTGATGTCGTGCCCGTCGAAGTCGATGGTCCCCGCGGTGGGCGTCGCGAGGCGGACGGCGAGCCGGCCAAGGGTCGACTTCCCGGAGCCGGACTCCCCGACGAGCCCGAACGTCTCGCCGCGGGCGATGTCGAGCGTGACGCCATCGACGGCCTTGAGCACGCTCGGCGGACGGAAGGGGTTGGCCGTGGTGCGCACCTGGAAGTGCTTGGACACCGAGCGCATCGACAGGATCGGGTCGCTCACGACCTCCCCCGCGGCGGTGGGGTGCGTGACCGGCGCGCTCACAGCAGCGCCCCGTCCGGCACCGGCGTCGCGCTGCGCGGGTCCGTCGGTGGTCGCTCACCGAGAGGGTGCCAGCAGGCGGCCGTGCTGACCCCCACGCTCGCCAAGGGCGGGGTCTCCGTCGTGCACCGCTCGGTCGCGCGCGGGCAGCGCGGGTGGAACGAGCACCCCGGGGGCAGTGCTGAGGGATCGGGCACGGTGCCGCCGATGGCCGGCAGCTTCTCCGGCCGCGCACCGACCATCGGAGGGATGCACGCGAGCAGCCCGGCGGTGTACGGGTGCTGCGCGGCGGTGAACGCGGCGCCCGGGTCTGCGTCCTCGACGACGCGCCCGGCGTACATGACGACGACCCGGTCGGCCAGGTCCGCCGCGACGCCCATGTCGTGGGTGACGAGGAGGACGGACATGTCCGTCTCCACACGCAGCCGGTCGAGGAGCTCGAGGATCTGCGCCTGGATCGTCACGTCCAGCGCCGTCGTCGGCTCGTCGGCGATGAGGAGGCGGGGCTGGGTCAGCAGCGCCATGGCGATCATGACCCGCTGGCACATCCCGCCCGAGAGCTGGTGCGGGTAGCTGCGGAGCACGCGCGTGCCGTCGTGGATGCCCACCTCGGCGAGCGCCTCGCTCATCCGTGCCCGCTCGGCCTTGCCACTCAGCTTCTCCCGGCGCCGCAGGCCCTCGCGCAGCTGGGACTCGACGGTGTACACCGGGTCGAGGGAGCTGAGCGGCTCCTGGAACACCATGCTGAGGTCCCGCCCCCGCAGCCGGCGCATCTGCTCCTTGCCGAGGCCGAACAGGTCGGTGCCCTCGAACAGGGCCTGCCCGCTGACCCGCATACGGCCGTCGAGCTGGGTGAGCCCCATGATCGTGCGGGCGGTGACGGACTTGCCGCTGCCGGACTCCCCCACGAGGCACACGACCTCCCCGCGACGGACCTCGAGCGTCGCGTCGCGGACGAGCGGCACCCGGCTGCGGCCGCGGTCGAGCTCCACCTGGACGCCCCTGAGATCGAGGAGCGTGTCCTTCGAGCTGGTCATGGCGTTCTCCTAGTCCGCGTCGAGGGTGTCGCGCAGCCAGTCCCCGAGGAGGCTGACGGCGATGACGGTGAGGGTGAGGGCCACGCCGGGGAACGTCGAGATCCACCAGGCGTTGGCGAGGTAGGGCTGACCCATCGAGAGAAGCTGGCCCCAGTCGGGTACGTCGGTGCGCGGGCCGAGCCCGAGGAAGCTGAGCGAGGCGGCGATGACGATCGCGACGCCGACGCTCACGGTCGCGAGCACGATGATCGGCGCGATGGCGTTCGGCAGGACGTGGCGCAGGAGGATGCGGCTCTGGCGGAAGCCGTTCGAGCGCGCGGCCTCGATGTACAGGCGCCCCCGCACGGACATCACCTGCCCGCGCATGACGCGGTAGAACTGCGGCACCGTGGCGACGCCGACGGCGAGGATGAGGTTCGTCGTCGTCGGGCCGAGCGCGGCGGTGATCATGAGGGCGAGCAGCACGCCGGGGAACGCCATGAACATGTCCATGAGCCGTCCCGCCACCATGTCCACCCAGCCGCCGACGTACCCCGCGACGAGCCCGATGAGCCCGCCGACCGCCACCCCGAACGCCGTGGCGAACAAGCCGATGATCATGGCGCTACGGGCCCCGTGGACGAGGAGCGTGAGGATCGAGCGGCCGTAGTGGTCGGTGCCGAGGACCGTCTCGGTCCCCGGCTCGGTCATCGCCCGGGCCGGGTTCAGCTCCGTGGGGTCACCGCCGGCGAGGAGGCCCGGCAGGACTGCCGCGACGACGACGAGCACCAACCACCCGAGCGACAGGCCGAGCACGGTGTTGTTGACGGAGAAGCGCGGCAGGCGAGCGCGGTCGAACCGGGACCGGGCGAGGACGGGCTCGGCGACGGCCGGGTCGAGGGTGGTCATCGCCGTCCCCCTCCGGTGGGGACGGGCGCCGGCGGCATCGGCGTCACCGCCGGTAGCGACGGGTCCACCTCCGCCGGCAACGCCTCTGCGGGGAGGACCGCCGACGGCGCGACGCTCGCGCCGTCGTCGTCCGGCGCCGTCCCGGCCGCCGCTGCGTCCGCCTCGGCCCGTGCCCGCACCTTCTCCCGGAAGAGCGGGGGCAGGGTCTCGAACGAGAGGGGCGCGATGGGCGGCAGCGCGTCGGGCGTGAACGGGACCCCGCGCGCCAGGACGAGCCGCAGCGCGTACAGGGCCGCGAGGTCCTCCCGCGGGTCCCCGGCCACGGCGATGACGTCCGCCGAGGCTCCGGCGGTGAGCTGCCCCGCCACCCCGGCCAGCCCCAGCGCCTCGGCGGCCCGGCTCGTCGCCGCGAGGAGCACCTCGTGGACGGGCAGGCCGGCGTCGGTCATCCCCTCGAGCCCGCCGACGAAGCCGTGGTGCGGGGTGTTGTCGATCCCGGCGTCGGTGCTCGCGATGATCTTCGCCCCGCGCCGGTACAGCTCGGCGAGGGCGAACTCGCTGTCCGGCATGAGCGCCCGGATCTCCCGCATCCGCACGTTGCAGGTCGGAGACACGTAGACCGGCGCGGCGCCGATGCGGTCGGCGAGCTCGGGATCGACTCCCCCGAAACCGTCCTCCGTCTGGAAGGAGCAGTGCTCGAGGGTGTCGACGCCCGCGTCGAGCGCGCGCCGGATGCCCTCGGTGCCGTGCGCGTGGGCGGCCACCCGCTTGCCGAGGCGGTGCGCCTCCTCGACCGCGGCGGTGAGCTCGGCCGTGGTGAACTGCGCGTGCCAGGGCGCCGAGCCGACGGTCATGTTGCCGCCGGTGGACATGATCTTGATGGCGTCCACCCCGGCCTTGTGGTGGCGGCGGACCATCCTGCGCACGTCGTCGACCCCGTCGGCCTCGGCTCCCATGAACCAGCAGTGGCCCCCGGTGACGGTGATCGGCGCCCCCGCGGCGATGATGCGCGGCCCCCGGGCCGTCCCGGCCGCGATGGCGTCGCGGACGACGACGTCGAGGTACGCGCGCGCCCCGAGGTCCCGGGCGGTGGTCACCCCGACGCTGAGGAGCTGCCGCGCGCTGGCGAGCATCGTGGCCACCTGCTGCGCGTCGCTCTCCGCCCTCATCCGCGCGACGGGGGCGGGGCCGCCGTCGAACGCGAGGTGGACGTGGGCGTCGATGAGGCCGGGCATCACGGTGACGTCGCCGAGGTCCTCGATGTCGGGGTCAACCCCCGTGACGTCGGTGGTGAGCTCGGCGGCCGGGCCCACCCAGGCGATGGTGCCGCCGTCGATGACGACGGCTCCCCGCTCGACGAGCTCGAGATCGGCGCCGGACAGGACACGGTCTGCGATGAGGATCTTCATGGTTCTCCGCTCTCATGCCTTCGCCGCGGTCGACCGCACGCGCGGGTCGATGACGGCGTAGGAGATGTCGACGACGATGTTGATGACGATGTAGAGGGCCGCGATGACGAGCACGACGCCTTGGATGACGGGGTAGTCGTTGCCGGCGATGGCCTGTACGAGCATCTGGCCCAGGCCCTGCCGGGTGAAGACCGCCTCGACGATGACCGCGCCGGCCACGAGCGCACCGAGCTGGAGCCCGACGATGGTCACCGTGGGGATGATCGCGTTGCGCAGCACGTGCTTCATGACGACGACGCCGGAGCGCAGCCCCTTGGCGTGCAGCGCCGTGACGAAGGTGTCGCCCATGACCTCGATGACGCTGTTGCGCACGAGCCGGGTCACCGTCCCGGCCGCCGAGAGGCCGAGCGTGATCGCCGGCAGCACGAGGGCGATGAGCCCGTCGTTGCCGGTGGCCGGGAACCAACCGAGCGCCAGGGAGAAGACCATGATGAGGAGGAGCCCGACCCAGAAGGAGGGCATCGCCGTCGTCACGAGGCTGAGCACCCGGATGGCGCTGTCGATCGGGCCGTTGCGCCGGATGGCGGCGATCGAGCCGAGCACGATGCCGGTGACCGCTGAGACGGCAGCTGCCGCGAGCGCCAGCTGGAGGGTGGGGCCGATCTTGTCCACGATCATCCCGCTGACGGGTTGCCGGGAGGCGTAGGAGGTCCCGAGGTCGAACGTGAGGGCGTCGGTGAGGAACCGCCAGTACTGCACGAGCAGCGGTTGGTCGAGGCCGAACTGCGTCCGGAGGTTGGCCACCATCTCGGGGGTGGCCGCCGCCCCTCCCAGGAGAGCCGCGAGCGGGTCGCCCGGGAGGAGGCGGAGGGTGATGAACAGGATGACGGTGACGCCCAGGAGCGTGGGGATGCCCGCGAGCACCCGCTTGCCGATGACGTAGCCCATGCCGGTCGTCTCCTCTCGTTGAGGGCTGGAGGCCTACTCGGCGAGGTACGCGTCGTAGAGGATCGGGTAGCCCTCGGCGTCGAAGCGCACGCCCGCGAGGCCGTTGAGGGCCAGGGAGTACGTCGGGACGTAGATGGCGACCGAGCGCGCCTCGTCGATGACGGTGGCCTGGACCTCGGCGTAGATCTCGGCCCGCTCGTCGGCGTCGGTGCTCTGCTGACCCTGGGCCAGGAGCTCGGTGATCGCGGGGACGTCCGTGTGGCTGCCGTTGAAGCCGTTGCGCCCGGGCGCGGGGATGAAGGCGGGGTCGTACATCTGGTAGAGCACGTTGGGGTCGACGGCCACGAGGCTCAGCCCGCTGATGTTGTACTCGTTCTCCTGCGACCGTGTCGTCGTCTGGGCGAGCTGCTCGAAGACCACCTCGACGTCGAAGCCGACGTCCTCGAGGTTCGCCTCGAAGAACGTCGCGAGGTCCTGGCGCTTCTCCCGGTTGGGCGAGGCCTCCATGTAGACGATCTCGAGGCGTGCGCCGTCCTTCTCGCGCACGCCGTCGGCGCCCTCGATCCACCCGGCCTCGTCCAGCAGCGTCGCGGCGGCCTCCGCGTCGAACTCGAACGCCCCCTCGAGGTCCTCGGCGTAAGCGATGGTGCTCGGCGCGAGGGCTGTCCAGGCCCGCTCCCGCACGCCCATGTAGAGGGCGCTCACCGCGGAGTCGATGTCGAGGGCCGCGCGTGCCGCCTCACGGACCGCCTGGTCGTCGAACGGCGGCTTCGAGCTGTTGAAGTGGAGCTGGTACGGCGCGCCGGACTGCTCCTGGGAGACGAACTCGAGGCTCGAGTCGGCCTCGAAGGCAGCGACCTCCTCCTCCGGGACGCCGCTGCCCGCCTGGACGCTGCCGTTGCGCACGGAGCCCATCCGCACGGTGGCGTCCGGGATGATCTGGAAGGTCAACGTCTCGAGGTGCGCGGCGCCGGTGTGCTCGGCGTTGCCCGGGGCCCAGTCGTAGGCCTCGTTACGGACGAGCTCGACGCGGTCGTCCGGGGTGTAGCTGTCGAACTCGTACGGGCCGGAGCCCGTCGGGTCGATGAGGTAGTCCGCGGGCGGTACCGCAGCGGCCGCCGTCGGGGAGTTCATGCCGAGGAACGGCGACGTGAGGTTGTTGAGGAACGGCGCGAACGGCGCGGACATCGTCACCACGGCGGTGACCGCGTCGGGCGCGGTGCAGGACGTGTAGGACCCGATGAGGCCGATGGCGTAGATCGACGCCGTCTCCGGGTCCGCGATCCGGTCGAGGTTGAAGCACACGGCCGCGGCGTCGAAGGCCGTCCCGTCGTGGAAGGTGACGTCGTCCCGGACGGTGAAGGTGTACTCGAGCCCGTCGTCGCTGACGGCGAAGTCGGTCGCGAGCCACGGCTGGAGGGCGCCGTCCTCGTCGAGGTAGAGGAGCGAGTCGAACACCTGCCGCAGGACGCGGGCGTCCTGCGCGGCGGGCGTGACGTTGGGGTCGAACCCGAAGAATCCGGAGTCGACGGCGAACGTGGCGGAGCCACCGGAGGTGGGTTCCCCGGTAGCGGTGCCGGCTGCGCCGGCGTCCGCGCTCTCGCCGTCGTCCGTGCTCGAGCACGCCGCGAGGGCGAGCGCGGCGATGGCCGCGACTGCGGCGGTGCGTAGGGGGCTGTGCGCAGAAGACATTGCTCCTCCTTGGACGCCGGGTGGATCGGTGGAGGGCCACCGCCGCCTCTGAGGGGACGGAACTTTCGACGTGCTGTTGACATTAGGAACTCTTGATTGAGTCCCACAAGAGTCTGTTGAAAGAAGCAACCAACTGTTGACGGGCGAGAAACACGGCGGCAACATCCCAGGGAGAACGTCGACATCAAGGTCGACGTGCGACGCCGCGCCCCGCGCCGGAGAGGACACCGTGATGAGTTCCAGGACGACCGCACGCCCCGCCGACATCCCGACGGCGGCCGTGGCCGAGACCCCTCCGGCGGCCGTGGCCGACGAGCGGGACCGGCTCATGGCCCTGTTCGTCGACCTCGTCGAACCCCTCGGCCAGGCGCTGCCGACCTACTCCGAGGTGGTCCTGCACGACCTCGGGTGCCTACCCCACTCGATCGTGGCCGTCCACGGGGACGTCACCGGCCGCCGGGTGGGAGACCCAGCGACCGACCTCCTCCTCGAGCAGGCCGCGTCGGGCGACCTGCGCCACATGATCGGCTACCGCACGCAGCTCGCGGACGGTCGGGCCCTGCGCTCGACGACGATGGTCCTGCGGGACAGCGGCGGCGAGCCGTTCGCCGCCCTGTGCATCAACTCGGACCTCTCCCTGTGGGAGTCGTTGCAGCGCGTGGCCGGCCAGATGATCGGGGCCAACGGCGGCGCCCCGGCGCCGACCGACGCCGAGCCGCACGAACCGGGCGCCGCCGGCGAGGTCTTCGTCCGCGACGTGGACGAGCTGGCCGCGACCCTCATCCACGAGGCGATCCGCGAGCAGGCGGTCCCGGTCAACCTCATGAAGAAGGAGCACAAGCTCGCGGTGGTGCGCTCCCTCAAGGAGCGGGGGATGTTCCTCCTGCGCGACGCCGTGGAGATGATCGCGACGTCCCTCGAGGTCACCCGCTTCACCATCTACAACTACCTCAACGAGATCGACGACCAGAACGGCAGCACACCCACCAAGCGCACCGAGGCGCGCCTGGCCAAACGAAGGGAAACCTCATGATTCAGGCGACCGGCTTTGACGAGGTCACGATCGACGAGCTCCGCGGCGTCGGAGGCGTGAAATGGACCGCGTTCCCGGGAACGATCGGCGCCTTCGTCGCCGAGATGGACTTCGGGACCGCCCCGGCCATCACCCAGGCCCTGCACAGCGCCGTGGACGTCGGTTCCTTCGGCTACCTGCCGACGGCGATGGCGACGCGGATGTCCGAGGCCTACGCCGAGTGGTCCCGCACCCGTTACGGCTGGGACGTCCCGGCCGAGCGCGTGCGCCCGCTGCCCGACGTCCTCGCCGGGCTCGAGGCCGCGATCCGGCACTTCTCCACGCCCGGCTCCGCGGTCATCCTGCCGACCCCGGCGTACATGCCGTTCGTCTCCATGCCGCCCGCCCTCGGCCGTGAGGTCATCGAGGTGCCGATGGCGGTCGAGGACGGCCGCTACGTCTACGACCTCGACGCCCTCGACGCCGCCTTCCGCGCCGGCGGGAACCTCCTCATCCTGTGCAACCCCCACAACCCGGTGGGCCGGGTGCTCGAGCGAGCGGAGATGCTTGCCATCAGCGAGGTCGTGGAGCGCCACGGCGGCCGCGTCTTCTCCGACGAGATCCACGCCCCACTCGTCTTCGCCGGCTACCAGCACGTGCCCTACGCGTCCATCTCGGAGGCCGCCGCCGGCCACACGGTCACCGCCACATCTGCCTCCAAGGCGTGGAACCTGCCCGGGATGAAGTGCGCCCAGCTGGTCCTGTCCAACGACGCCGACGCCGCCGTGTGGGCGAAGGTCGGCATGATGGCTGAGCACGGCGCGGCGAACCTCGGCGTCGTGGCCAACACCGCCGCGTACACCGCCGGCGGGCAGTGGCTCGACGACGTCCTCGGCTACCTCGACGCGAACCGGAAGGCGCTCGGCGTGCTCCTCGCGGGGCAGATTCCCGAGATCCGCTACGTCGCACCCGAGGGCACGTACCTCGCGTGGCTCGACTGCCGTGAGCTCGACCTCGGGGTCAGCCCGGCCACGTTCTTCCTCGACGAGGCGGGCGTGGCGATGACGGACGGGGCGATGTGCGGGCAGGCCGGCATCGGTTTCTCCCGCTTCAACGTCGCGACGCCGCGGCCGATCCTCGAGCGCGCCGTCACCCAGATGGCCGAGGCGCTCGCGCGCCGCTGAGGGACTCGCGCTCAAGGCGAGCACTGTGAACCTCACGAGAGCCGGGGACTTCAGCTGCCTCCGGCCGCCGCGGGAGGCGCGGTCGCGGGCGTCGTCGTGGACGGCGGTTCCGCCGGGTGCTCCGGGCGCCGGAGGAGGCCGACGAGGAGGACGATGACCGGCACGAGGATGAGCGCACCGCCGATGTTGACCGCCTGGAAGCCGCCGGCGGCGAGGACGGGCCCGGCGACGGCCGCGGCGCTGGCGCCGGCGTAGTTCATGCCGGCGTCCGTGACGCCCTGCAGGGGCACGCGCACGGCGTCCGTCGACGTGCTCGTGATGAGCGCGGAGGCGGAGATCGTCGTCGCCGACCAGCCGAGCCCGAGCACCGTCAGCGCCACCGCGGTGAGGGAGCCGTGCGCGTGCGTCCAGGCCGCGGCGAACCCGAGGACGACGGCGAGCACGAGCACGAAGACCCCGAGAGTCGCCGTCGGGATCGCGCCGAAGCGGTCGACGAGCCAGCCGAACACCGGGCTGAGGGCGAACATCCCGAGCACGTGGAGGCTGATGACGATCCCGACGACCTCGAGGGACATCCCGTTGTGCTGCAGGTGGAGCGGGGTCATCACCATGACCATGACCATGACGGCGTGGCCGCCGGCGAGGAGGACGACGGCGAAACGCGGCACGCGTCGGCCGAGCGCCCACCGCAGTGCCTGGATCGCTCCCATCGTCGGTGTCGTGTCGATGGCGGCCGTGGTGGTGGTGGCTGACTCGACCGGAGGAGCGACGGCGTCCTCGCCGTCGTCCAGCTCGTCCACGGCCGGGGCCTGAGCCGGCCGGTAGAACAGCGCCACGGCGAGGCCGGCTGTGGCGAACGACACGAGCGAGAAGAGATACGGCCCAGCGAGCCCTGGCACCCCCACCGACTCCCCGAGCCGCGCGCCGACGGCACTGAGGTTCGGGCCGGCGACGGAGCCGATCGTCGTGGCCCAGATGACGATCGACATCGACTTCGCGCGGCTCGCGACGGGCACCCCCTCGGTGGCCGCGTACCGGGACTGCAGGTTGACCGCCTGGGCGACCCCGAAGAGCCCGAGCCCGAGGAGCAGGACGAGGATCTGCCCCAGCAGCGCGGCGGTGATGATGAGCACCGCGCCCGTCAGCGCGATCCCGTAGCCCGTCGCGAGGGACCGACGGCGGCCATGGCGCGCGGCCATCGTGGCGAGCGGGATCGCCGCTATCGCCGCACCGAGGACGCTCGCGGCCTGGCCCACGCCCGCGATCGCGGTGCCGCCGTGCTCCTCGACGAGCAGCGCACCCACCGCGGCACCGGAGGCGATCCCAACCCCGCCGAGGAGGTTGCTGACGATGAGGACGGTCAGACGCCGTCGGCCTGCTTGCGTCGGCACGGATCCTCCTCGGGCACTCCAGCCGGGCGGCACCAGGTTGTGCCCGCCCGCCCCGCGCCGCTGGGTGCGATGTCGGTGCGGATGCCCTGCGTCATCGAACAGCATTCCCGAAAGGGCCGTCTACCTCCGGGCGCATTCCGCGCGCCCCTCGCTCGTACTACGCTCGCCGAAAAGGTCGTGCGTTGCTCAACGAGGAGCCGTCATGGACCGTGCTGACCGCCCCGTCCGACGTCGGTCGCGCGCGGCATGGGTGGGCGCTCTCGCCCTCGCCGTCCTCGCCGGTGCGGCGTCTGCCGCTCACGCCGGGCCGGGGGCGCGGGCGCCGGCCGGGCTCGCCTCGGTCGCCACCGTCTCCCCGATCTCCACGGTCGACGACGTCTGCGCGCGTGCGGCCGCCCTCAACGCCCAGGGACAACCGGCGGAGGCGCTCACCCTCATCGACGACCTCCGTGGCGTCGGGACGGACGGCGTGGAGGACCTCCTGCGCCCGGACAGGGCGGGGGCGAGCTGTCACGCTGAGCGCAACGAGGCGCTCCGCCGGACGGCGCTGGGGAAGCAGCTCGCGCGAGCCGCGGACGCAGCCGCGACGCTCGACGAGCCCTCGCCGTCGGCCGCTCCTGCGAGTCCTTCGCGAGGGACGACCGCAACCGAGGAGCCGTCCTCCGACGCGACGGGGTCCCCGAGTCCGCTCGAGCGGGCGAGGGCGGAGCTCGCTCTGCTCCTTCCCGGCGTCGATCTCGATCGGGAGCCAACCCGGCTACCGGCGGCGCTGAGGTGCTCGGCGCCCGCGCTTCCCGCGACGCCGCCGGCGCCGACGCTCGAGGACGTGCTGCGGGCGGCGGCGAGGTCCTGCGACCGGGGCTCGCTCGCCGCCGAGGCGTCGCCGACATGGAGCGAGGAGGTGGAGACGTCGTGGGAGGCACTGTCGAAGAAGCACCTCGCCCCGCTTGTGGACACGGCGGTCGGCGCCCTGGCGATCTTCGCCGTCGGCGTTGTCGTCTCCCTGCTGCTGACGTGGCCGGTCGGGTGGCTCACGACGTGGGTCACCACCGGCGGGCGGCGCGGCAGCGGCCCGGGCGGCCCCGGCCGGAAGGCGGTAGCGGTCAGTGAAGGTGACCGGCTCGTGCGCATGGCACTCGGCGTGGCGGTGCTCGCCATGGGGACCCTGGCACCGATCGTCCTCCCTCAGCACGAGCACGTGCTCGGGGCCATCGCGCTGACCCTCGCCGTAGGAGCGGTGCTGACGGCGTGGGCCATGAGCCAGTCGCTCCGCCTGTCTGTCCGGGTCACCGACAACTCCGGGAAGGACGACCACAACGCGTCGGGGCACGTCGCCGCGCTCATCCGTGAGCTGACGCTCGGCGACCTCAAGGGCCTTGAGACGCCGGCTCCGGCCGGGGACACAGGCCTCGCCATGGCCGGGCTGTCGACGACGCCCGAGGGCCGCGTCGCCAAGGCGGTCTACAAAGTCCTCGAGCTCCTCGTCCCCCGCACCCCATGGGTGGTTCGCATCCAGGTCGAGTCGGATGACGTGCACGCGGTCTCCGTCTCACAGCACGGCCGGGTGGTGCGCGCGGACGTCGTCGAACGCGACCTGCTTGGTCTGCGCGTGCCGCTGGCAGATTCCTCTGGAAAGACGACCGCGGTGGGAAAGGACGCAACGCCGGTGCTGCCCGACATGCACCGCATGTGTGCGGCGGTCGTCGTCGCGGCGTTCGCGGAACGCTACGCGATGCCCACCCTTGCGGGCGCCAGCAACTGGATAGGGATCGGGCTGCACTTCGTCGCCAAGACCGATCTGGTTCACAACAAGCCTGAGCGCGGCGAGATCCTCGGCCGGGCCCTGGCCGAGGACCCCGACAACCGGCCGGTGCTGCTCGAGTACTGGCACCACCGGTTCCGCCAGTCGACTGACCAGCACGACCTTCTCTTGTATGCCAGCTTCCTGGGTGACTTCGTCGCGCTCGAGGAACCGAGTCCGACGGAGTCGTTGATTCTGCGTGCTCGATATTCGCGCTTCGCCGCCCTCGTCAACCGCGCCTACGTCCGATGCCCGGACGGGCCGCAGGGCGCGGAAAGGGCGAACATCGTCGCGGCGATCTACGCGCTCGACGCGGCGGTTCGCAGCGCGACGTACGCCCCCGGGGTGGATGAGTCGTGGCTTAGGACGATGCGCGCCCGCCTGGCGCCGGCGCTCAATCTGTTGGTGGCGTATGAGTGCCGCACGGCGAAGGAGGCTGCCAAGGCGAAGGCCGATGCCAGTGTGCCGGGAACGCCTGCCGTCATCCGGACGGCTGCTGCCGCCCGGGCCGACGCCGCCCAGGCTGCCTTGAGTAAGGCCAAGGAAACTCTCATAGCGGCGAAGCTCTTAGCAGACAGCGCGCAGGCTATGGAGCCACGGCTGTGGCCCCCTGTCGTCGCCTATGACTGGGCCTGCTCCTTCGCCTCGGACGGCAGATGGAACGAGGCCGTCAAACATCTGCGCGCCGCCGTCGGGGAAGAGTGGCTCGACAAGTGGCGGATCGAGGACCCGCAGCTCAAGCACCTGAAGGAACATAGCTCGTACAGACGCGCATTCGGGCGTGAGCCGGTCGGCGACTTCCTCGAACTGACGGTGATCGAGCCCCACGCGACGATGCTCAAGCGCATCGGTGCCACGTCGGCCAGCGCCACCCTGAGGACCCCGCACCTCGACACACTGCTGAACACGACGCCAGCCGAAGCCGCGAGAATTCGGCAGACTGCACGCCTCACACTGGACGTTCCGGGGCGGCTGGGCGCGTGGCGCCTGGAGATCGCAGACCTTCTGACCTCACGTGGAGAGTTCGAGGTCGTCCCAGGCGAGCGTCCTGATCTCGTGACGGAGCTGTTCACGAGCATGGGCGCCTCCCTTAAGGCTCCACCCAAGGAGGCTGACCTCGCCGCGTGGTTGGGGGCGCCGCCGTCGAACGAGGCTTGACGACGGGCTTCGCCCGTCAGCGAGTCGACTCCTGGCCCAGGTCGACCGCCCACGTACATAACAGTGATCTCCACCTGGTGTCCGCACCTCGTGGGGCAGTCAACAATCGAAGAACCGCCGGGTTCGTCGGAATCTGCCCTTCACCCCGGCGTGCGGACAAACCGGTCATGCGCAACCCTTGATCGCACGTGCACCTCGTCACCTCTGGAGGGAAATCATGGCTCAGTCAACGGCGACGGACCGCAAGGCTCCGCACCAGTACCTCGCGCTCGTCATCGGTGTGGTCTACCTGCTGGTCGGTGTCGCTGGATTCTTCGTCACCGGCTTCGACGGGTTCACCGAGCACAACCACGACCAGACGCTCCTCGGCTTCGCGATCAACCCGCTGCACAACATCGTCCACCTCGTCATCGGCCTCGCCGGCGTCATCATGTGGTCGAAGGCGAGCAGCGCCCGCACCTATGGCTGGCTCCTTGCCATCGGCTACGGCGCCGCGGCGATCTACGGCTTCATCGTGGCCGACAACCCGGACGCCAACCTCCTCAACATCAACCAGGCGGACAACTGGCTCCACGTCGTGAGCGCCCTCGCGGGCCTCGCGATCGCCCTCTGGCCCCGCCGCGACGACGGCCGCGCGGCTGGCACGAGCACCACGCGCCGCTGAGCCGCTCCCCGCGCACGGCACGACCATCGGGCCCCGGTTCCCGCTCCACGCGAGCGGGGCCGGGGCCCGACGTTGTCCTGCACGTATGCACGATCACGCAGCCCAGGGGGCCGACGCCGTCCCACCTGGCGGCGCCACACCCCAACGCACTCCTGGACCGCCGGGCCTGGCGCGGCATCCCCGCCCCCCGGCCTATACGCTCGTGCGCCATGCCCACAACCGAGCGTCACCCCCAGCCGTGGCGCGCGCGGTGGCAGGAGCTCCACGGCGACTACGCCCTCGCGCGGACGACGACGGTCGTCGACGGCCGTCCGGTCCGCTCGCTCAGCGCCGGCGAGGTCCGCGGCCTCCCCGAGGTCGTCTTCGTGCCGGGCCTCGGCGCCCCGGGTTACATCGCGCCGTGGGCTCGCGCCGCCTCGGCGTGGACCCGCGCGACCGTGCTCGACCTCCCGGGCTGGCACCGCGGCCGGGCGCGCGCCTGCGAGCCGACGGTCCACGGCCTCGCTGCCGGGATCGTCCGCTGGCTCGAGGCGAGCGGCAAGCGCGACGTCATCCTCCTCGGCCACTCGACCGGCGCCCAGGGCGTGCTCCGGGCGGCGCTGCTCGCACCGGAGCGGCTGGCCGGCGTCGTCCTCGCCGGGCCGACCTTCGTCCCCTCCTCGCGGACCGTCCCTTCCCTCGTGGCCCGCGCGCTCACGACGCTCCCGCGCGAGGCAGGGGGCGAGCTCCCGGCCGCGGTCCCGTCGTACGTGAGCAGTGGCGGCGTGCCGCTCCTCCGCTTGCTGCTCGACGCGATGGCCGACCGCCCCGAGGACGCCGCCCCCGAGCTGCGCGCGCTCGGGATCCCGACGCTCGTCACCACCGGCTGGCGGGACGGCTTTGCTCCCGCGGCGTGGTCGCGCCACCTCGCCGAGCTCGCGGGAGCCCGCGCCGTCGTCCTCCCGGGCGCGCACAACGCGTGCTTCCCCTACCCGCGCGAGGCCGACGCGGCCCTGCGCGAGGCGGCGGAGGACTGGTTCGGCCCCGCCTGACGGCCCACGACGAAGGCGGCGCCCGTGATCACGGGCGCCGCCTCCGCCGGTCCGGCTACACCTCGCTGAGGATGGACTTCCGCTTCCTCACGCCGGTCCCGGCGAGCAGCGCGGCGCCGGTCCCTGCTGCGGCGAGCGCCGCCCAGAGCATGACGATCCCGTCGACGCCGGTGCTCGGCAGCGTGCCCGGGCCACCCGAGACCGGGCCGCCGTCGCCCGGCAGCGCGCCGCCGTCGTCGTCGCCGTCACCCTGGCCGGGCGCCGGGCCGGTCGGGGTCTCCGTGGGAACATCGGTCGGGGTCTCCGTGGGCACCTCGGTCGGGGGCTCCGTGGGCTCCTCGACCGGCGGCTCCGTCGGCTCCTCGACCGGGGGCTCGGTCGGCTCCTCCGTCGGGGGCTCCGGCTCCCACGGCACGACGGGCTGCGCCTGCGCCAGCGCCGGGAGCGGCGCGACCACCTGCGCGGGCGCGGCCGGGGCGTAGGCGAGCGCCGGGGAGATGGACGGGAGGACCCGGCCGGCCTCGACGGCGTCGAAGGCATACGCGAACCCGAGGAGCTCGGCGTCCTGGAACTCCTTGCCCTGGAGCTGGAAGCCCACCGGGTTGCCGTGGACGTTGACGCCCGCGGGGAAGACGACGGTGGGCACACCGGCGCCCGAGGACTGCGGGTCGATCCGCCCGAAGCTCGGGATGACGGAGTCGTTGAGGTGGATGTCGCTCAGCTCGGTCGCGTAGAGCACGGCGTCCACTCCGCTCGTGTCCATCCACTCCCCCAGGGCGGTGCGCCAGCCGGCGCGCCACTGCTCGAACGCGCGCTGCTCGGCGTCGCTCATCCGGCCGGTGCCGGTGTAGGGCGTGGTGTTGACGCGCGTCGGGATCCGCAGCGGGCTGCGCGTGATCTGCTCGGCGAGCGTGTACGGGTTGTCCGGGTGGGCGTCGATCCACTGCGCCCAGCCCTCGTAGCCGAGGTCACCGCCGGGCCGCGTGCCGGGTGCGGACGGGGCCGCCGGCATCTCGACGAGCGTCGCGCCGGCCGCCTCGAACTGCGCGAACCGGGCCTGGAGCGCCTCGCTCGTCTCGGGCGTGCCGAACGGGTCGATGAACGCCCCCTCGGGGATGCCGATGACCTTGCCCTCGAGGGCGTCCTCGGACAGGTACTCCATCCAGTCGTCCGGACGGTGCCCGTTGGCGACGTCGTCGAGGACGTCGTCGGGGTTGTCGACGGCGGTCGCCTCGAGGAGGAGGGCGAGGTCGTCCGTGGACTGGGTGATGAACCCGACGTAGTCCTGGATGAGCGTGAGCGGCATCGTGCCGGCGCTGCTCTGCATGCCGTCCGTGCCGCGCAGCGAGAACAGGCTCGCCGCCCCGGCCGGGCCCCACAGCGAGTCACCGGTCTGCGTGCCGATCGCGGCGGCGGCGAAGCTCGACGCGACGGCGACAGCGGACCCGCCGCTCGACCCGATCGAGCTGCGCGACGGGTCGAACGCGTTCCACACCTGGCCGTACGCGCTGGGGCTGAAGTGCCCGTCGTTGGCGAACTCGGCGAGGTTGGCCTTGCCGAGGATGATCGCGCCGGCCTCGCGCAGCTTCGCCACCTGCCACGAGTCCGCGGTGGGCTGGTAGCCGTCGAAGACGAGCGAGCCGCCGGTGGTGGGCATGTCGATCGTGTCGACGATGTCCTTGACGAGGATCGGGATGCCGAGCAGCGGC
This sequence comes from Georgenia wangjunii, assembly GCF_036421975.1. Classification (NCBI taxonomy): domain Bacteria; kingdom Bacillati; phylum Actinomycetota; class Actinomycetes; order Allobogoriellales; family Allobogoriellaceae; genus Georgenia; species Georgenia wangjunii. The sequence continues at coordinate 55,433 of NZ_JAZGON010000010.1, forward strand.
CGGTCGTCGCCGGCGGCGCGCGCGGCGTCCGCGGCCCGGGCCTGCGCGAGGGCGGTCGGGGCGACGGTGATGACGGAGTGCAGCCCGAAGGGCCCGCGGTCGTAGGCCGCGATGCGGTCGAGGTAGGCCTGGGTGATCTGCTCGGCGCTCGTCGTGCCGGCGTCCATGTCGCGGCGCAGGTCCGTGATCGTCTTGCCGACGACGTCGTACGCCACGCTGGTCCGCAGCGTCACCGGGGAGGCGACCGGGACGTCGTCCTGGATCCCGCCCGCCGGTGCGGTGCAGTCGACCGCGAGCGCGGTGAGGTCGTAGTTGGCCAGCGAGCAGACCTCGGCGCTCGTGAGGTCGCTGAAGTCGGGCGCCTCCGTCAGCGCCGCGGCGCGCTCCTGGACGGCGGCGACCTGGCTCCCCGCCGGGGGGATGGTCGCGCCGTCGGTGATCTCCGTCGTCTCCGAGAGGCCGGTGACGACGAACGTCGCCAGTGAGAGCGTCTCGCCCGGGTCGATCGTCAGGGTGTTGACGAACGCCGGGTGGTTGGCGTCGTCACCGCTCGCGGGGAGGTCGTTGATGAACGGGTCGCGCAGGAAGGTGCCCATCCGCTCGAGGGAGCCGCCGTAGCCCGGGGTGCCGACCGTCGTCGCCGAGGGGCCGTTCTGGCTGGCCGAGCCGGCGCCGTCCGTCGGGGAGTACCAGGAGACCCAGCCGTCGTCGTCGCTGATGGCGAGGTCGCCGCTGGACGTGCCGGCGATCGCGCTCTGGTTCGTCCCCGTGTCGTAGCCGAGCTGGCCGCCGAAGGCGACCGAGACGCTCACCGGGGAGCCGGTCGAGTTGGTGAAGGAGTCGAAGAAGCGGCCCGTGCTGGTCCCCCGGTCGACGTGGAGCTCGCGCTGGACCACGACGCCGTCGACGGAGACACCCTGCTCCGTCGTGAACGTGTCGAGCCCGTCGAAGGTCAGCTCGAAGCCCCGCAGGAGGATCCCGTTGAGCGGGCTGTCACCGCCCGCGACGTCGACGCGCAGGCCGCCGTAGCCCATGAGGGCCCGGCCGTCGGTGTCCATGACGCTGCCGGTGTCGATGCCCGGGCTCGCCGCGTCGTGGACGTTCCAGGCGTCACCGCCGGCGACGCTGACGGTGTTGTAGGCCAGCGCGGGTGTCGTGGCACCGGCCGCGATGGCGGTCGTGGCGAGCGCGGTGACGGCGACGCTCGCGCCGAGTCTGCGCCGGCGCGGGCGTTGCCGAGGGTCCAGGGTCATGGGTTTCTCCAGCACGGCGCGCCCGCTGAAGCGGCTGAGCGCGCGATGCGGCCAAGGGATGGTTTCCGCTTCCCCCGCAACGTATTGAGGCGGCGTTTCGCCTGGTTGTGGTGGGTGTTTCGCAGGCGTTAAGGCACCACGACACAACTCCGCCCTGACGAGGGGGTGAGGCGGAAGGGCGCGAGGCGGCGAGGCGGACGTACGGGCTTGACGATAATGGTTCTCACTATCTAGTCTCATGATCATGCCGCCCGGCGATCCCGGCGCGGCGCCTGAACTGCCTCTGCAGACCCAGCGAGCCCTCTCGGGGCTGACGAGTCCGCATCGGAGGCACCGAGATCCGTCACCGAGATAGATGAGCGAGACTCCCGACCATGCGTAGACCCACCCCTCTCCCGGCCCTCGCGGCCGTTACCCTCGCGGCCACCCTGGCCGGATGCTCCGGCGCGGGAACCACCCCGGCCGCGTCCACCGCGACGCCCACCGCCGAGGCCACCACGGCCACCGGGGACGACGACGGCGCCGCGCTCGTCGAGGTCGCCACCCTCGACCCCCGCATCGTCATGACCTACGACGGCGGCATCATGACCCTCGACACCGGCTCGGGCGAGATCCTCGACGACGTCGAGCTCCCCGGGTACCTGCGGGTCAACGCCGCGGGCGACGGGCGGCACGTCCTCATCACCACCGCCGAGGGGTTCCACGCCTACGACGGCGCCCTCCTCGCCGAGGCGCACGGCGACCACGCGCACTACCGTGCGGGCGACCCGCGCCTGACCGACCTCGTCCTCCCGGCCGAGGAGGCCGGGCACGTCGTCGTCCACGCCGGCCGGACGGCTCTGTTCGCGGACGGCACGGGCGAGGTGCAGGTCCTCGACCCGACCGAGCTCGCCGACGGCGAGCCGCACGTCGACACGTGGACGGCCCCGGACGCAGCCCACCACGGCGTCGCCGTCGCGCTGAGCGACGGCACGCTCTTCTCGAGCGCGGGCGACGACGACGGCCGCTACGGCGCCGTCGTCCTCGACGCCGACGGCAACGAGATCACCGGCTCGGACGACTGCCCCGGCCTGCACGGCGAGGCGGTCGCCGCCGGTGAGGCCGTCGTCGTCGGCTGCGAGAACGGCCCGCTCCTGCTCTCCGGCGGCGCGTTCTCCAAGGTGCCGGTCGAGGACGCCTACGCCCGCTCGGGCAACCTCGTCGGCCACGAGACCTCCGCCGTCGTCCTCGGGGACTACAAGACCGACCCGGAGGCGGACCTCGAGCGCCCGGAGCGCATCGCCCTCATCGACACCGCGACCGGCACGCTCCGGCTCGTCGACCTCGGCGCGAGCTACAGCTTCCGCTCCCTCGCCCGCGGCCCCCAGGGCGAGGCGTTCGTCCTCGCCACGGACGGCACGCTGCGGGTCATCAACCCCGACACCGGTGAGGAGCTCGCCCGCGCGCTCATCGTCGCGCCCTGGGAGGAGCCGCTCGAGTGGCAGCAGCCCCGCCCCGCCCTCCACGTGGCGGACTCGATCGCCTACGTCACCGAGCCGGCGACGAACCAGCTCCACGCCGTCAGCCTCTCCACCGGCGAGGTCATGCGCAGCTACGACCTGCCGCACACGCCGGACGAGATCACGTCCGTCACCGGCTCCCCGCCGCCCGCCATCGAGGCCGGCGCCCCGGGCACCGAGGACGCCCACGAGGAGGAGGGCGAGGACCACGACCACGAGGGCGAGGACCAGGGCCACGACCACGAGGGCGAGACCCACGACCACTGACCTCGCTCCGGCCCCACCACCGGGACCGGCCAGCAGCCAGCACCGACGAGCGCCCTCCCCGTGCCCGCGCGGACGCCCCCAGCGTCCCCGCCAGCACCGGGAGGGCGCCGCCGTTTCGCCTGAGCACCTCCACTGCTCGGGGGCCACGTGCGAGCCGGCCGCCATCGTGCGGCCCGGACGCGATCGTCTCGGCGCGCCGCCATCAGTACACGGACCCGTGTACTGTCGTCGCCATGAGCACGGTCACCCTCGCCCACGCCACCGCGCTCGCGCGCCTCGGGTACGCCCTGTCGGACCAGACGCGGACCCGCATCCTGCTCGAGCTGCGCGCGGCGCCGGCGTGCCCGTCGGACCTCGCGGAGGCGCTCGGCGTGTCCCGGCAGGTGATGTCGAACCAGCTCGCCTGCCTGCGCGGGTGCGGCCTCGTCGACTCCGTCCCGGACGGCCGCCGCACCTGGTACCGCCTCGCCGGGGACGCGCTCGCGCCGGCGCTGGACGGCCTCCTCGACCTTGCCGTCGCCGTCGACGCGTCGTGCTGCGGCCCGGAGGGGTGCGCCTGCTCATGAGCCTCGCCACCACCCCCGGTTCCGGCGTGCTGACCAGCGCCCGCCGCGCCGTCCTCGCGCGACGCATCCGGTGGATCGTCGCCGCGACGATCACCTACAACGTCGTCGAGGCCGTCGTCGCCATCACGGCCGGCCGGATCGCCTCGTCAGCGGCGCTCGTCGGGTTCGGACTCGACTCCCTCGTCGAGGTGCTCTCCGCCGCCGCGGTGGCGTGGCAGTTCTCGGCAGCGGATCCCGAGCGGCGCGAGCGCACGGCGATGCGACTCATCGCCGTCTCCTTCTTCGGCCTGGCCGTCTTCGTCAGCCTCGACGCCGTCCGGTCGCTCCTCACCGACGCCGCGCCCGAGCACTCCACCGTCGGGATCACGCTCGCCGCGGTGAGCCTCGCGGTCATGCCGTTCCTGTCGTGGTTCGAGCGGCGCACCGGCCGCGAGCTCGGCTCCGCCTCGGCCGTGGCGGACTCCAAGCAGACGCTCCTGTGCACCTACCTCTCCGCCGTGCTCCTCGTCGGCCTGGTCCTCAACTCCACCCTCGGATGGACCTGGGCCGACCCGCTCGCGGCGCTCATCATCGCCGCCGTCGCGGTCAAGGAGGGCCTGGAGGCCTGGCGCGGCGACGACTGCTGCGCTTCCCCGGTCGCCCTGCTCGCGTCGAGCACTGACGCCGCTGGCGCCGACGACGCCGGGTGCGCGTGCGCGTGCGGCGGCTCCGACGACGCGAGCCGGGTCTAGGCAGCGGCGCTCAGCGGACGACGGCGCCTGCCGCGCGAGTCGCGACGGCGCGCTCGGTGTCCTCGGTGGCGAGCTCGCCGTTGATGACCGCCCCCGCCATCATCCCGGCGGCCGCGGAGACGATGACCTGCGCCATGGGGTTCGTGACGTTCCCGGCGACGTAGACGCCGGGCACCGCCGTCGCGCCCATCGGGTTGAGCGCCGGCACGGCCTCGCCGATGACGACGTCGTCGAAGCGCAGCTCGGCCGGCTCGAGGCCGAGCGTGCCAAGGAAGTCGGCGCGGGCGTGGAGCGTCGTCGCGACGGCGACCGCGTGCCGCTCGACCACCTCGCCGCTCGCGAGGCGCACCCCCGTGAGGTGCCGCCCGCCGTCGGCCTCGTCGCCGTCGATGACGCCGGCGCCGTCGGCCGCCTCGACCCCCGCGACCTCACCGACGACGAGCCGGATCCCGCGCGCGTCGAGCTGGGCCCGCTGCTCCGCCGTCGGCTCCTGCGCGGTGTGCTGGAAGAGGACGAGGTCGTCGGTCCACTGCCGCCACAGCAGCGCCTGGTGCATGGCCATGCCGATGTCCGTCGCGACGATCCCGACGGCGCGGTCGCGCACCTCCCACCCGTGGCAGTACGGGCAGTGGAGCACGCTGCGGCCCCAGAGCTCGGCCAGCCCGGCCACGTCCGGGAGCTCGTCGACGACGCCGGTCGTCACGAGCAGCCGGCGCGCGCGGACGGACCCGCCGTCGGCGGTGGTGACGGCGAACAGCCCGTCGTCGTCGCGCGTCGCCGCGGTGACGGCCCCGGGGACGATGCGCCCGCCGTAGCGCGCGACCTCCTCGCGGCCGATGCCGTCGAGCTCGCCGGGCGGCGTGCCCTCACGCCCGAGGTAGTTGTGCACCCCGGCCGACGGCGCGTTGCGCGCCTCGCCGGAGTCGATGACGAGGACGGAGCGCCGGGCCCGCGCGAGGGTGAGCGCCCCGCTCAGCCCGGCGACACCTCCGCCGATGACGACGACGTCGTAGGTCCTGCTTCCGTCCAGTGCGTGCGCTCCGCTCATGGCCCGTCTCCTCTGCCTCACCCTGCCGCCGGGCACCGCGCCCGGCTGCCCCGAGTGTGCGCCGGGACGAGCCGCAGCAGCAACCGCCTTTGCCACTATGGCAAACTAGGAGCCATGACCGACGACGAGAGCGCATCCGCCGGAAGTGATGCGGACGCCATGCTCGCGGGCGTCGGCCCGCGGCTGCGCGCCCTGCGGACCGACCGCGAGCTCACGCTGTCCGAGCTCTCCACGGCGACGGGCATCTCGGTGAGCACCCTGTCGCGCCTGGAGTCGGGCGGGCGGCGCCCCACGCTCGAGCTGCTGCTCCCCCTCGCCCGCACGTACGCCGTGCCGATCGACGAGCTCGTCGACGCCCCGCCCACGGGAGACCCGCGCGTGCACCTGCGCCCCGAGCGCCACGGCGACCGCACCGTCATCCCGCTCACGGAGCGCGCCGGAGGCGGCCTGCGTGCGTACAAGTACATCCTCCACGCCACCGACTCCCCGCCCGAGCCGTCGCCGCGCTCGCACGAGGGGTACGAGTGGCTCTACGTCCTCAGCGGGCGGCTGCGGATGGTGCTCGGCGACCGCGAGCTCGTCCTCGACGCCGGCGAGGCCGTCGAGTTCAACACCCGCCTGCCGCACTGGATCGGCCACGCCGACACCGAGCCGGTCGAGTTCCTCGCGCTCTTCGGCCCCCAGGGGCAGCAGGCGCACGTCCGCGCCCGCCCCAAGCGCGCGGAGTAATCGGACCGGTTGCCGGTAGCGATTACTCCCGCGAGAGTGCCGACGGCGGCGCACCTGAGGTGCGCCGCCGTCGACGTACAGCGTCCCGACCGCGCGTCTGACCGGCGCCGCAGGGGGCGGAGGTGCGCGACGCTAGTCCGTCGTCCGACGCAACGCCGCGAGGTGCTCCGAACTGGCGGGATAGCCGGCACGAGCCATCCTGGAGTCGAACTCCGCCATCCCACGCTCACGGCTGAGCTCGGGGTCGTAGACGGTGAAGACTCCGGTGACGAAGATCTCGGCTCCGCGCCGCGCGCCCTCCTCCGCCACGTCATAGGTGACGCCGCCGTCGATCTGGATGAGGGCGGAGGACCCCGTCGCTTCACGGAGGCTGGCGAGCGTGTCGAGTCGGTCGAGTGACCCGTCGAGGAACGTCTGGCCCGCAAAGCCCGGTTCGACGGACATGAGGACGACGTAGTCGGCGTAGCGCAGCACCGGCTCGACGACGGCGACGTCCTGCGACGGGTTGATCGCTACCCCGGCGCGCATGCCCGCGGCCTGGATCGTGGACAGCGTCCTGCGGACGAACCGCGTGGCGTCGATGGGGAAGCTCATCGCGTCGCAGCCCGCGACGCGCAGCGGCTCGATGTAGTCCTCGACGGTGTCCACCATGAGGTGAGCGTCGACGACCAGGTCCGGATATCTGTCCTTGATCGCGGCGACGGCGGAGACGGGGAAGCACAGGTTCGGTACGTAGTGCCCGTCCATGACATCGACATGGACCGTGCGGCACCCCCCACGCACGAGTGCGTCGAGGTCTTCCCCGAGGTCAAGGAGGTTTGAGTTGGCCAGCGAAGGTGCGTTGATCAATGGTCTGCCCTGTCAGTCAGTCGAACGTCTCGCCGTACTCGGGCTGGATCGTCAGGTCCATGAAGTTGCGATCCTCCTTCTGCCGAGAGGCCATGAAGTAGATGTAGGACATGCCTCCGGCAGGGCTGCCGACGCTGGGGTGGTAGCCCCCGGGCACCGAGACGAGATGCCCCTCCCGAACGAGGGAGACGCTCATCGGGTCATCCATGCCTTCCCCTCTCTCGTAGACGAGCTGGACGCCGAACGACCCGTGGAGACCGAAGTAGACGTAGGTTTCCTCACGCTTGGCGCCGTGCTCGTGCGGCGGCCACGCCGTCCACCCGCCTGGCTCCCCGACCGACTGCCCGCAGAGCACGCGCTGGGAGTCGAAATCTCCATCGATGAAGTCCCACACGTCCCGCTGGCTGCCGATCGCCGGATCACCGTAGGTGTGGTGACGGCCGGAGTCTGCGTCAACCTCCGCGAAAGGGATGTGGACGAAGGCGGTGTCCCGGTCGCAAGGCACCCAGAAGCACATGACGGTCGCCCCGTCGGCCGAGGTCAGAGAAACCTCGCTGCGGGCGGGCACGTAGATCATGTCGCGATAGGTCGCGTCGCCCTGGTCGCCCTCGTGGTGCCAGCTGAGGTCGCCCTGGATGACGACGACGACGAGCTCCTCGTCCTGCGTGGTGACCGCCGTCCTGTCTCGTACCTCCAGCCGCTGGACCGAGGTGAGCTCCTGTCCTATCTCGGCCGGGCTGCGCCGGGTGGCGAGCTGATCGGGTAGCAGGTGCACGCTCTTCATCACAATGCCTTTCGTCGGTTCAGATCTCGAGGACGGCGGGGCGGGTCACGCCTCCGACGTCATGCGCGGGCCAGCCCTCGCCGGGCTGGCCTAGGGGGTGGGCACCGGAGGCTGACACCAGTGCGACGTCCTCGACCTTCCATCCGGAAGCTGAGGGATTCCATGCCACGACCATGTCCTCCTGGAGCACGGGGTCGTCAGTGCCGCCAGCGATGACTTCTCGCGGTGCGAAGCCGGCGATCCCGCCCTGGTGGTGCTCGCGCCAGGTCTCGGCGGGGAAGCCGTGCGTGCGGTACGCCGCCTTCCCCGCGTCGAGGGCCGCGCCGAGTCGGGCACCGGGCGTGCTGCTGCGCAGGAGGACGGCCTCAACCTCTTGGAGACGCCGATACTCGTCCGCCTCCCGCGCAGTCAACCCGTCGAAGGTGCCATAGCGGGTCACGCTGGTGACCACACCCGCCCCCCGTGCACCGACCGAGACCATGAACCGGCCGCCGATGGGCACGTCGCGGGGCAGCGGATGCTTGAAGCGGTCCAGGTCGGTACCCGACCCCACCAGCACGACGAGCGGTTCCAGCCCGTCACGGACCAGGGCCTCGACGGTCTCCGCAGCGAGAGCCCTCTCCGTCATGCCGACTCTGGCGCGCCTCGCCGTCGCCTCCACGATCCGCGTCACGCGCGCGGTGACGGCGGCGAGCTCCAGCTTCTGAGGCGCGACGAGCGCTCGGCGGACACGAGCAATGTCCTCCGCGATGCTCCGCACCCCGGCAGCCGGCATGTCGGACCCGAGTCGGCCGTCAGTGTCGATCACCGACCACGGACCCTCGTTCCACTCGTGCGTGAGGACACCCATCTCCCCGGAGTAGGCCACCTCGGCCAGCTCGACCTCGACCAGGCGCGCCGCCTCGTTGCGGGGGGTGACGACATGCACCGCGGGTAGGCCGCCCGACCGGGCGTCGAGGTGGACGGCAAAGCACGGCTTGTCCGAGCCCATGCGGACGCTCCAGCGCACCCCGAGGAGCCAGGACAACGACAGCGGGTCCGCCAGCAGCAACCGGTCCAGCCCGGCCGCTGCCGCCGTCTCTGACAGGCGCCGGGCCTGCTCGTCGATGTCTCGCCTCACTGCAGCCACGGGCGGCACCGCCGTCCGTGGTCAGGCTCGGTCACGGATTGCCTCGAACAGCTCACGCTGCGTCTCGGTCTCCAGGGCGTCGTCCACGACGGGCTGCAGGACCTCCCGGAAGGCCTCCGCATCGACCTCGTTGTACTGAGCCCCCGCGGCAGTGGTCTCCTCGATCGCTGCGGCCACCTGCTCCTGCCAGATGGACATGAAGGTCTCCACAGAAGCCGCGAACTCCTCCTCGACAACCGCCCGGTCCTCCTCGGAGAAGGATGCGAGGAGCTCTGAGTTGACGACGAGGAAGTCCGCTCCGATGAGGTGGTTCGTGTAGGAGAAGTACGGCGCGGTCTCGTAGTGCCGCTGCGTGAGGTAGGACGGCGCGTTGTTCTCCGCTGCGTCGATCACGCCACCCTGCAGAGCGGTGTAGACCTCGGAGAACGGCATCGGTGTGGGCGTTCCTCCCATCGCTTGGATCATCGCGATGTGCAGCGGGCTCTCCTGCACGCGAACCTTCAGGCCGGCAAGGTCCTCAGGCGTCTCGATCGGTCCGCGCGAGTTGTACACCGAGCGCGCGCCCTGCGTGTACGCACCCAGCACCGTCAACGACTGACTGTCCGCGAGGGACGAGTACAGCTCGCCCACGATCTCCATGTCGTTGATAGTCGCCATCTGGTGCTCCTCCGAGTCGAAGACCAGCGGCATGTCGAGCACCATGAAGTCTTCGTTGAGGTTCACCATCTGCGGGGCGGAGATGCTAGCCATCCCGACGGACCCGTCCCCGACCAGCTGGACGCTCTCCTGCTGCTCACCGAGCACAGCGTTGGGGAACACCCGGATGTTCACTCGCCCCTCGGTGCGCTCGGCAACGTTCTCGGCGAACTCGCTCAGCGCGAGGAAGTTGGGGTGGTCCTCGGTCTGGTTGAGCGACAGGGGAATCTCCCTGCCGTCTCCGGTGCCGCTCGCACCATCCGCCGGCTCGTCCGAGGGGCCGCCACAAGCGGCCAGCAGCAGGGAGGCCACACCGAGGGCACCAGCCCAGCGGATCGTCTTCGTCGCAGTCATCGTAAATCCTCTCCATTGAGTTTCTAGAACTTGCTCTGTTGCGGGGTGAAACATCTACGTGCCCGGAAGGCCGCACAGGCTCCCCGGCAAAGTCGCGAACCGTAGGGGCCGGCGGGCTATACCGACGTGATACCGGTTTCCTACTGCCGTCGTTGGCCCACATCGACCATGCCGTCTCCCGTCGTTGGCGTACTGGTGGGCTTAGATCCGGCTTCCGCTCTACAGCTGTCGGCAGGCGGTCAGGCGGTCAGGCATCCGCAGGTGCGTCTGCGAACGAGTTCGGTGGAGAGGGTGATGGCTTGGGGCTCCGGCGCCGACTGCACCGGCGCCCATCGGTCGCGGATTCGCTCCACCACGCGCTCTGCGGCCATCCGTCCCACCTCTCGGGTCTTTCCGTCGACCGTCGTCAGGTCGATCCCCGGCATCCGTGACACCCACACGTTGTCGAACCCAACGACGGCGAGGTCCTCCGGAACCCGCCGCCCGATGCTGGCGCAGTAGCTAAGAACGCCCATCGCTATCAGGTCGTTGGCGGCGAAGACAGCGGTCACGCCCGGGGATGCGAGGAGCTCCTCCGCGGCGCGCGCACCACCTTCAACGGTGGCGGACTCAGCCTGGACGACGACCGGCGTCGCGTTCCGACCCGCGCCGTGTTCGTGGCAGGAGGCCCGGAACGCCTCGGCGCGATTGCGGAAGGTGGCGACGCCGGCCGGTCCCGCGATGTGCCCTATGCGCTCGTGACCGTGCTCGAGCAGGTGCTCCATCGCCGCGTGCGTACCGCCCATGTCGTCTGCCATGACCGTGTCCGTCATGAGGCTGGAGGCGGGGCGGGACGCGAGGACGACGTCCAGGCCGGACTCGACCAGGCGCTCCACGACCCCGTCCTCTACCTGTTGTGAGGCCAGCACGATGCCGTCCACCTGCCGCTGACGGAGAGAGCTGACGATGCGCTCTTCACGCTCCAGACTCCCCTCCGTGCTGCCCAGGATCACGGTGAACCCCTCGGCGCCGGCCACGTCTTCGATGCCTGCGATGAGACCCGGATAGAACGGGTTCGTGATGCTCGGAACGATGACGCCGATCGTGTAGGACCGGCTGTTGGACAGGCTGCGCGCGACGGCATTGGGCTCATAGCCGAGTCGCTCGATGGCTGAGGCGATGCGCTCGCGAGTCGACTCCGCGACGTAATAGTTTCGCGAGCCGTCGGCCAGGTACTTCGACACCGTGGCGCGCGCGACGCCGGCCTCGGCGGCCACATCGCTGATGGTCGCTTGCGGCCGAGCCCGCTTCGCGGTTGCTTTAGGAACCCGGTTTCCCACGCCGCGATGTTGGCACGCCGACTGCGCGTGTGTCAACGGTCACAACGCGCGTGACGCCACCCGCTTCCGGATGATGGCGGGCATGACTGCGCTGCTGTGGCTCCGGCGGGACCTCCGCCTGTCCGACCTGCCGGCGCTCCTCGCGGCGCACGAGGCCGGCGGCGACGTCCTCCCGGTCTTCGTCGCCGACCCGACGCTCCTCGCCTCCGCGGGGACGGTCCGCCGCGCCCACCTGGCGGCGGCCGTCGCCGACCTCGCGACGGCGTACGACGGCGCGCTCGTCGTCCGCGTGGGCGACCCGGAGACCGAGATCCCCCGGCTCGTCCGCGAGGTCGGGGCCTCGAGCGTGCACGTCAGCCGGGAGAGCACGCCGTACGGACGTCGCCGGGACCACCGCGTCGAGCTCGCCCTGGGCGACGTGCCCCTCGTGGCGACCGGCACGCCCTACGCCGTCGGACCCGGGCTCGTGCGCAAGGCCGACGGCGAGCCCTTCAAGGTGTTCACGCCGTTCTCGCGCGCCTGGCACGAGCACGGCTGGCCGGCCCCGGCCACGGTCCCCGCCGGCCTCACCTGGCACCGGCCGGTCGAGTCGACGCCGCTGCCCTGGGGCGACGAGCCGGCTACGCCGACCATCGCCATCGGTGAGGGTGCGGCCCGCGCGCGGTGGGAGGAGTTCCTCGAGGACGACCTCGCCGGCTACGGCAGCAACCGGGACCGCCCTGACCTCAACGCCACGTCGCAGATGTCGGTCCACCTCAAGTACGGCACGATCCACCCGCGCACGATGTTGGCGGACGTCGCCGCCCATCCGGCCGGGCGCTCCGACGGCGCCCGTCGGTTCGTCACCGAGCTGTGCTGGCGGGAGTTCTACGCCGACGTCCTGTGGCACCGGCCGAAGTCCGCCTGGGGCGACCTGCGCGCGGACCTGAGCGCCATGGCGTACGACGACCCGGCCGGTTCCGCGGCGGAGCGGGTGAGGGCGTGGGAGGAGGGCCGCACGGGCTACCCGTTCGTCGACGCGGGCATGCGCCAGCTCCTCACCGAGGGGTGGATGCACAACCGGGTGCGGATGGTCGTCGCGAGCTTCCTCGTCAAGGACCTGCACGTCTGGTGGCAGCACGGGGCGCGGTACTTCCTCGACCACCTCCGCGACGGCGACCTCGCCTCGAACAACCATGGCTGGCAGTGGGTGGCGGGCACCGGCACGGACGCCGCGCCCTACTTCCGCGTCTTCAATCCCGTCGCCCAGGGCGAGCGGTACGACCCTCACGGCGACTACGTCCGCCGGTACGTCCCGGAGCTCGCCCGCATCCCCGGCGCCGCGGTGCACCAGCCTTGGCGTATCCCGGGCGGCCTGGCTCACGGGTATCCCGAGCGCATCGTCGACCACGCGGCCGAGCGGGCCGAGGCGCTGCGCCGCTACGAGGACGCCAAGACGTAGCGGGCGGCCCTGGCGGAGGAGCCGCGGGCGCAGGCGCCGCTACTGCCGCAGCAGGTCGGCGAGGCTGAGGGGCGTGCGGCCAGTGAGCCGCTCGACGTCGTCGCTGACGACGTCGAGCGCACCGGCGGCGATCGCCGTGTAGGTGGAGACCCAGGCATCGACCTCCCACCGCGGTGCGCCGTACACGTCGCGCGAGGCGTACGCCTCCTCGAGCGTCTCGTCGTGGAAGCGCGTCGTCCGGCCGGTCACCCGAGTGATGGTCTCGGCGACCTCGGCGAGGCTGAGCGCCTCAGGCCCGGTGAGGTCGTAGCTCCGTCCGGCGTGCGTCGCCGGGTCCAGCAGGACAGCGGCCGCCGCTCGGACGATGTCGGCGCGCGCGACGGCCCCCACTCGCCCGTTCCCGGCGGGACCGCGGATGACGCCGTCCTCTCCGACGAGGGAGGGGAGGAAGTCGAGGTAGGACGAGTTGCGCAGAAAGGTGACGGCCATCCCCGAAGCGCGCAGGTGCTCCTCCGTGTGCCAGTGGTCGCGGGCCAGCGTGAAGGTCGCTCCCGGTGAGGCGCCGAGGAAGGACGTGTAGACGACGTGGCGCACCCCGGCGGCAGCGGCGGCGTCGATGAAGGTGCGGTGCTGGGCGAGCCGGTCCTCGCTCTCCGAGGCCGAGACCATGAAGAGGAGGTCGACGCCGCGCAGGGCCGCGGTCGAGGCGTCGAGGTCGCCGTAGGAGGCGACTGCCACCTCGTGCTCGCCGCTCGGCGCGCGGGAGGCGTCCCGCACGACGAGCCGCAGCGGCCGGGAGGCCGCCGTCAGGGCAGCGGCGACGCCGCCGCCGAGGTTGCCGGTGGCGCCGGTGACGGCGATGGGTCGACTGCGGTCCACGGTGGTCTCCTCGGTCGTCGGTGCGTGTGCAGGGTAGGCACGTCCGCGAGCGCCCGCGAGGAAGGCGGTGGGGACGTACGTCCCGGCACGGCGACCGCTTCGGGACATGCCACCTCTACATGTTGTGCCCACCGTCCCAACACACCCCTACATCCTGGGGTCCCGCGCACCTGCGGTCCGTAGCGTCGTCCTCATCCAAGACCGGACGGACCGAGGAGCCAGAGCATGAACGACCACCCCACCCCGCGCGTCGAGATCGACGCCGTCCGCACCATCTGGGAGAGCCTCGACCTCGTCGTCGCCTCCGGCGTCGAGCACGAGGTGCGCACCACCGTCTACCCGCACGCCACCGCTGCCCGCGACGCCTTCGAGGTCGCCCGCCGGGTGTGCGCTCGCGGCGAGCGGGAGTACGCGCTCCAGCAGGTCCGCTCCACCGGCACCCGCGCGGACTTCGCGGACGAGCTGGCCCGGTGGGACGCGCACGCCTGGGACGCGGAGTGCCGGCAGCTGGCCGCGCAGATCGCGGAACTGGGCTTCGAGCGCTTCACCTACCGCGACGCGCGCAGCGTCGGGTAGGTCCTGCCGCACGCGCGGCAGAAGCACGGTGGACGGGCCCCACTGCACCGAAGACCCGTCCCTGTCGGACAGATCTCAGCGGAGCTGGGGCCCGTGACTGCGCCCCGGATGCCCCTGCGAAATCCCGGTCCGGGCGGTGGCTACCCGATCCCGGCCCGACGGCGCGTGGTGCGGTTGGCGTGCACCGACCACCGCGGTACCCACCTTCCGAGCGCGGCCGCCGCCGCTCCCCCGAGCACGCCCATCGTCCAGATCCCCGCGGCGAGGGAGCCGACGGCGGCGCCCGCCGAGACGATGAGCGGCCCTGCTGCCGAGCCCCCGTCCTGGAGCACCCGCCAGATCCCGAGGAACTGCGAACGCTCCGCCGGCGGCGCGACGTCCGCGCCGAGCGTCATGAGGATCCCGGAACCCATGCCGTTGCCGAGCCCCATGACGACGGCGACGACGCTCACCGCGGCCACTGTCGTCGCGAACGGCAGGAGCACCATGCTCAGCGCCATGACCACCATCGACGGGATCCCGATCCACAGCCGCCCGTAGCGGTCCATGACCTTCCCGGCCGGGTAGAACAGGAGCATGTCGACGGCGCCGGCGAGCCCGAACACGAGGCTCGTCACCGCCGGGTCGAACCCGAGGTGCTCACCCCACAGCGGCAGGACCGTCTGCCGCGCGCCGCGCACGGCACCGACGAGCATGACGGCGACGCCGAGCGTGGCGAACACCTGCCTGTGCTCGCGCAGCACCGAGGTCATGCTCCGCCGCGGCCCGCTAGCCCCACCGGGCGCGCGACCGCCCGCGGTCTTCTCCTGCCGGACGGCAAGCACCGACACCGTGGCGAGCACGGAGGTGACGACGGCGAGCCAGTAGGCGTCCTGGACATCGCCGCCGTGGATGACGGCGGCCCCGGCGAACGGACCGATGAACAGGCCGATGCGGTGCACCCCGGCGAGCGTGGACAGGACGCGCGCCCGACGCAGCGGAGGGGTGATCTCGGTGAGGTAGGCGTGGCGGGCGAGGTTGAAGACGGCGCTGGCCGCGCCGATGAGCAGGACGCTCGCGCCGAGCACCCCGAGCCCCGGCGCCAGGGCGCACCCGAGGAATCCGACGGCGGCCACGAGCCCGGCGAGCAGCATCGCCCCCCGGTCGCCGAGCCGGGCGGCGAGGGAGCCCGCCGGCAGGTCGGCGAGGATCTGGCCGAGCGGCAGGAGCGCTGCCATGAACCCGGCGAGGGCGAGGGAGGATCCGAGGCCCGTCGCCGTGATGGCGATGATGGGGAGCATTGCTCCAACGCCCACCTCGAAGGCGAGGGAGGGGACGAACGCTCCGAGCACGACGCTCCGGAGAGGGAACATCGGCCCGTCGGAGCGCACGGCGGAGGTCATGGCGGGCCATCCTCTACCTCATCGCACCATACGTCCTAGCCGCCCACGCCGCGGACCCTTGCGCGTAGACGTTGGTATAGACTCGAGGTGGGCCTTCTCACGAGAATGACACGTGAAGATTTGGGTACCCTGGAGGAGCGCCCCTATACCGGAGGCGTCAGCGTTTTTCCTCGGAACGGGTGGGGTTCCTTTGTTCAACAGACCTATGGTTCGGCGCGCCGCGATGGTCCTCTGGGACGTCGCGAGCTGGACGCTGGCCGTCGCGTTCGTCGTCGGCAGCCGCTACAGCTTCTACCTGACGGACGTGCAGTGGTCCGCCGTCATCCTCTACCTCGGCCTCGCGGCCGGGCTTCAGGTCGTCATCGGACTCGCGCTCAAGCTGTACCAGGGCCGCTACCGGGTCGGCAGCTTCGAGGAGACCTTCGGGATCGCAGCGTCGACGGCGGTCGTGGGCCTGGCCTTCGTCGGCCTCTTCATCGGAATCCGGCCGCTCGACAACTTTCCGAACGGGCTCGCCCTCATGGCGCCCGCCATGGCACTCCTCGTGACGGCGGCAGGCCGCTGGGGCTACCGGGTCTGGCGGGTCCGCGCGCGCATCATCGCCGCCGACGCCGAGCGCACCCTCGTCTACGGCGCGGGCGACGCGGGCTATCAACTCCTCCGCCTCATCCATACCGACTCGAGCTCCCCCTACCGCGTCGTCGGGCTCATCGATGATAACCGGAGCAAGCGAAACCTCCGGATGGTCGGCATCCCCGTGCTGGGCAACCGGTCAGACCTCCTCGGGGTCGCCAAGAGCGAGGACGTCACGACTGTCATCCTTGCCATCTCCAACGCGAGCCCGGAACTCATCACGGAGATCTCCGACCTTGTCGAGGGCGCCGGCATGAAGCTCCTCGTCCTCCCACCCGTGAGCGAGATGTTCGCTGGCCGCGTCCAGCTGAGCGACGTGCGTAAGGTTGAGATCTCGGACATCCTCGGCCGCCGACAGATCGAAACGGACATCTCGTCCATCGCGGGTTACCTCACAGGTAAGCGCGTGCTCGTCACTGGCGCGGGAGGTTCAATCGGCTCCGAGCTCGCCCGCCAGGTACACAAGTTCGGCCCGGCCGAGCTGATCCTGCTCGACCGCGATGAATCGGCGCTGCACGGCGTGCAACTATCGATCTACGGCCGGGGCCTGCTGGACACGCCGGACATGGTGCTATGCGACATCCGCGACCGTGAAGCACTCGAGGCGGTCTTCACCCGGCACAAGCCCGAGGTGGTCTTTCACACCGCGGCACTCAAGCACCTGCCCATGCTCGAGCAGTACCCGGACGAGGCTTGGAAAACCAATGTCATGGGGACGCTCAACCTCCTCGAGCTCTCGGGCCTTTACGGCGTGGGCCAGTTCGTCAACATCTCCACGGACAAGGCCGCGAACCCCACCAGCGTGCTCGGTCGTACCAAGCGGATCGCCGAGCAGCTCACCGCCTGGCAAGCGACCGAGGCCACGGGCTCTTACCTCTCCGTCCGGTTCGGGAACGTCCTCGGCTCGCGCGGATCCATGCTCCACACCTTCAACACTCAGATCGAGGGCGGAGGACCGGTCACGGTCACCCACCCCGACGTCACCCGCTATTTCATGACCATCCCCGAGGCGTGCGAGCTTGTCATCCAGGCAGCCGCGATCGGCCGTGACGGCGAGGTGCTCGTCCTCGACATGGGTGAGCCCATCAAGATCCTCGACGTCGCCCGTCGGCTCATCGCCCACTCCGGCAAGGAGATCGAGATCGTCTTCACCGGGCTCCGAGAGGGAGAGAAGCTCGACGAGGACCTCTTCAGCGTGGACGAGGCCGGCAGCCGGCCGTTCCATCCGCTCATCTCCCACGTCGCCGTGCCAGCTACCGACCCACGGCAGTGGGAAGGCGCCGATTCGTTTCCCGAGCACTGGATTGCAAGCACCGGCACGAACCTCAATCCGACCCGGTCGGCGTACACATCGCCCGGCAGGTGACGTGTGGATATTTGGCTCGCCGCGGGTATCGCATTCGCAGTTACGACCGCCGCGGCACCTCTAGTTCGCACCACACTCACACGGCACGGAGTCGTTGATTTACCGAACCACCGTTCGTCACACACCGCCCCGACACCTCGAGGCGGCGGTATCGCATGCGCCCTAGGTATCGCCTCGGGCTCCCTTTTCGCGGCCATCTCTGGCTCTCGTGTGCCATGGGCAGTTGTTGTGGCAGCCTTAACACTGGCGCTAGTTGGATTCGCCGATGACCAACTAACTCTTGCCGTACGCCCCAGATTAGCTTCCCAGGCGGCGGCCGGTGCCGTTCTTGGTCTGATCCTGGGTGGGATGGTGTGGGCGCTGCTAGGCGGTATACTTATGCCCACCGTCGTAAACGTCGTTAACTTCATGGACGGAATAAACGGCATCACGGCGCTATCGCTCGCTGTCTGGGCGGGCACAGCCGTTTATGTCGGCGTTGCGAACGAGACTCCGGCACTCGCCTTAGTCGGCGCGCTGACCGCGGGGTCTACGATTGCCTTCCTTCCCTGGAATGCTCCTCGCGCACAGATGTTCCTAGGCGACGTAGGAAGCTATCTGTTCGGAGCACTCGCGACAGGCGGAATACTCGTCGGCGCCACCAGCGAGGTACCCCTCAAGCTGTTGCTAGCCCCGCTTGCGCTCTATGCCGCCGACACGGGCTTCACTCTAATTCGTCGCATGCTGCGCGGAGCGCCACTCACGGCAGCCCATCGCGAACACATTTACCAGACCCTCGTTCACAATCGCGGCTTGAGCCACTCGGCGGTTGCTCTGATTGTCGCCGGGCTCTCAATCATCCTGACTCTAGGCTATGTTTTTCTACCCGCCACTGGCGCCACCATCGCAGCGATCACATGCACGCTAGTCTACATCTTCTTGCCCAACGCACTGCGCTTCCGGAGGAGCCCCGCACCGCCAACCAGTCGCCGCTAGAGCGGAACTCCCAGTAAGGATTACAGCACTTCATGACCTCTCTTACACTGTTCGGGGCAACCGGCTTCGTTGGTAGCGCCATAGCCGCGGAGGCGCGCCTTCATGATCATGAAGTCAGTTCCCCGAGCGCGCCGCGCCTCACCTACGACGGTGATCTAAGCGGTACTCCCCGGCCGGACACCCACGACCCTGACATCGAGCGATGGTTAGAGGCCGCTGTTCGCGGCTCGGACGCTGTCGTGAACGCCGCCGGAATCGCCGACGCGAGCGCTCCCACTTCTCCGCAACTAATCGGCGCGAACGCATATTGGCCGCTCCTCCTAGCCCGCGCGTGCGCACGCGCACGCGTGCCGCGTCTAATCCATATAAGTTCCGCCGCCGTACAAGGCCGCACGACTCTTGACGAAACCATGCGATCGGCGCCATTTTCGCCCTACTCAGCCAGCAAAGCTCTTGGCGAACGGTGGGTAGCGTCGGTACCCGGGATTGAGGTTTGTACCCTGCGGCCCACCTCAGTGCACGGGCCGGAACGGTCCGTGAGTCGATCTGTCGGGCGCCTTGCGGCCAGCCGACTGTCCAGCGTGGCCGGCGGAGGGGTTCGGCACACGCCTCAAGTTCAGGTCCGCACCGTAGCAATGAGTGTCGAATTCCTTGCGACCTTCCCGGGCAAACTCCCGCCTGTGGTGCTAACCCCGGACGAGAGGCTGACTACCGCGGAGTTCCTCCACCTTATCGGCGGGCGTCCACCCAAGACCATCCCCGAGTCAGTAGCCCGCGTCCTGGTCAGACTCGCTCGCGTGAGCGGCATGGCACATCCAGCCATGAGTGCGAACGCACGTCGCCTTGAACTTCTCTGGTTCGGCCAACCGCGCACCCCTGGGTGGCTCGACACAATCCCACACCTAGTTGCGCCACGGTCAAACTGGGAGGGGCGAGCATGACAGCACGATATGGGTCACGCACTGAAACGCCGAAGATACTATTCGGCGTCACGAGCGGCCACTCCGTGCGCGGGTTTTTTTCAGGCTTCCACCAACATCTGGCGCGATCAGGGTGGAACGTCGCGCTCACATGCTCTAACGAGGGTGACCCCCGCACATTTGCCGAGTCGGAGGGCGCGCGCTACATTCCACTTTCAGCCGCCCGAGACCCCCGACCGATAAGGGACTTGGCGACCCTACTGGCACTCATTCGCATATTGCGCGTCGAGCGCCCCGCCATTGCTGTTTGGGGCTCACCCAAACTGGGACTTCTAGGCACGATTGCTTCTCGCCTAACCCGCACACCATCCATCTACGTCGTGCACGGGCTGCGACTAGAGACTACCTCAGGCGCGACTCGCTTCCTGCTCTCCTTGAGCGAGCGCCTAGCCATCGCTTGCGCCACGAGCACGGTCGCCGTGGGTTATGAACTCCGACGACAACTCGTCCATCTACGTCTCGCACGAGAGGGTGAGGTTGAAATTTTACACAACGGGTCCGCCAACGGCGTGGCACCACTGAGCGCTCCCGACAGTTACCGAAGTCGAGACGGCTCCTATATTGGATTCGTCGGACGCATCACTCCGGACAAGGGACTCGCGGACCTCGCCGACGCATGGACAATTGTGCGCAACAGATGTCCCGGTGCCGAACTGCACATAGCCGGTGCCGCGGAAGACGACGGCGCTTCTCGCGCGCTCGAGAACCGCCTAGCGCGCACGCCTGGGGTTCGCTTGATGGGACACCAGTCGGACCTGTCCGATTTCTACCGCGGCATGCGCGCGTTGGCGCTCCCCTCTTATCGCGAGGGTTTGCCGAACGTAGTACTAGAGGCGGCCTCATACGGAGTGCCAACCGTAGCGAGCAACGCGACCGGCGCGAGCGAGGCCGTCATTGCGAATCACACCGGATTAAGCGTACCCGTCGGAGACTCCAGCCAGCTCGCCAATGCATTGTGCCGAATAATTTCGAACGACGCGGAAGCCGCGCTTTTCGGCCTGAACGCTTACGATCACATCCTTAGCAGGTATAATCAGAGCGACCTATGGCGCGCTTGGACAGAGCACATCAAAATCATCGCCGATGAAACGGAACGACGATGATCGGCCAGCATTCAGCGCAGGATCACCGCTGCTCGACCGGTATCCCGAGCACCGACGTGACAGTCATCATACCCTTTTACGAGTCGAGTCGAACGATCGGGCGCGCACTTGAATCAATCCGCTCCCAGGTCTTCGCGCCGGCCGAGGTTATAGTGGTGGACGACGGCAGCGCAGAGGCAGAATCGGCGCTACTGACCGCCATCGTCGCCGATTACGAAGACCTCCCTATTACTGTCGTCAGAATGAAGTCTAATCAGGGGCCCGCGACGGCCCGCAACACGGGCTGGACGCGCTCACACTGCGCGTATGTCGCCTTCCTAGACGCCGACGACTCCTGGTATCCCTCGAAACTTGCAGTTCAGGTAGATGCACTTGAGCGTATCCCCGACGTAGCTTTTGTAGGACACATCGTCGACTCGCCGACAGCTTCCACGACGATCACGCGAGTCCGCACCCGTCAGATCCCGCTTAGGATGATTGGACGATGGACGACGCTGCTAAGGCGGAACCTGTTCGTAACGTCGAGCGTTCTAGTTCGTCGCGACGTTGCCCACCGTTTCAATGTCGGAATGCGCCATAGTGAGGACTACGACCTCTGGTTGCGCATAGTGCACTCCGGGGGTCGAGCAGTGTTGATCGGCACTCCTCTTGGCGCACAGCACAAGCCACATTTCGGTGAGTCTGGCTTGAGCGCCGATCTTCTCGCAATGGAGAAGGGGGAGCTTCTCGCTTATAGGCATCTGTACACGGCAGGAGCCATCCGCCTTCCTACTCTGGCGATGGTATCTTTTTTCTCGGTCATGAAGTACGGACGCCGGGTCATTGTTGTGCTCGCTCGACACCTCGCAACGACCAGCCAAACCCAGCGCAATAAACGTTCGCCGCATTCGCAAGATGGAGCATCCTAGTGCCCGATCGCCAGTTCACTATCGCCAACGTCTTCGGCTTCGACCCCTCACGGCATCCAGGCATTCTTGATAGACTCTTCGATCGGATGAACCTGTGGCGCCAGAGCGGCGTACGCGCTGAGATAATCGTGTGTTGCCGCGAAGAAAGTAGGATGCCGCACATAGAAGCACCCAAAGGACATGGGCTACATGTTTTGTCCGGGCGAAACTCGCTGCACGCATCCCTACAGATTCCGCGAACACTGCGACGCTTGTCATTCGACGCTATGTACCTCCGTTCCGATCCATTTCCGGCCGTGATTGCGGCTGCCCGCAAGTGGCCGACGGTGCTGGAGTTGCACGGCGATATCGCCGCTGAAAAAAAGTTGCTTTCCGCTCCGCAACGCATCATGGCAGGGCTCGCTCCCTGGCTCATCCGCAGCGTAAACGGTATCGTTTTTGTAGATCCGAGTCTCGCCAATCTTCCGCACCTCAATTTATCGAACGTTCCCCACACGGTGATCACAAACGGCATCGTTCTGCCAGCCACTGACCCAGCATACGCGGAACCCCCAGCGAGCACCGTGGCCAGACCGCGTTGCATCCTGAGTGTCGGATCGCCCTACGCATGGCAGGGCGTGGACAAATACCTTGCCCTCGCAAAGCAACTCCCAGAATTTGACTTCTTCGTCGTCGGCGTAACGGACGTTCCAAGCAACGCGCCGTCAAACGTGCATGTCCTAGCCTTTCAAGGTCTCGATGCGCTGAATGACGTCCTCCGCACCATGGATGTGGGGTTCGGCAATCTGGCCCTGGAGCGTGTCGGGCGCCGCACTCCATCACCCCTGAAGGTTCGCGAGTACTTGGCGAAAGGGCTGCCGTGTATAATAGCCCATGAAGATCCTGACTTGCCAAGGGCGCAGGGCGTCTTGAATCTGGGATATGGATTCGAAGTGGACCAGCAATCCGTGACAGCGGTGCGCAGTTTCGTACGGCACTGGAAGGGGCGCTCCGTACCCCGTGAGACCATGGAACTCGTCTCGGCGCGCCCTAAAGAGCAAAAGCGACTTGCCTTCGTCCACACGGTCCTCCAGAACACGGCACTTTCCTAAATGAGTCCGGAGGGCCGACCGTGTTCACGCTGTCTTCTGTAACGGCAGGAATCACCGCTCGAATCAGCCCCGGCGTCCGCGGCCTCGGGAAACTTATGTCGGGCACTATTGTGGGTCAGGTGCTGGTCCTCGCGAGTATGCCGCTTCTGTCGCGCCTTTACACGCCCGATAGCTTCGGCGTTTTTACCGCTGTGGTTGCCGTCGCCGTGATGGTCGGACCACTGGCGACCGGACGATATGAACTCGCAATCGCTATACCGGCGAAGGACTCGGACGCGGTGTCGGTCGCTTTCGTTAGCCTGATAATGGCTGTCGCTACGGGGGTCATGGGCACGCTGGTCATTCTCGCGAGCGGTGAACTCATTACTACGCATCTCGGCCACCACGACCTCTATCCGTGGATACTCTACGTGCCGCTCATTTCCTCCGTCGCCGCAGCCTTCACGGTACTTCACTACCTTGCGCTTCGACGTCAACGATACGGCGCGATAGCGCGTCGAAGCGTGATCCGGAGCCTTGTTCTCGTCACATACCAGTGTGGCGCGGGACTCGTTTCCCCGACTCCCGCCGGCCTCCTCCTCGGCCAAGCTGCGGGAGAGTTTGCTGGGGTAGTTAGTCTACTAAGCCGCTCGTCGATTCGGGCCGCGTGGCGCCGCAATAAGGTGCGCCCGCTACGGGCCCACCTCGGCCGACTATGGCTTAGCGCTAAGGTCTACCTCCGATTTCCCCTTCTACTGGCGCCGTCCGGGCTACTGAACGTGGCAGGAGTGCACCTGCCAGTCGTGCTCGTATCCGGGCTCTATGGTCCCGCTGTTGCGGGATGGCTCGGCATGGCGCAGCGAAGCGTTTCTGTACCGGTTGCGCTTGTCGCAGCTTCGGTTGCGCAAGTATTTCTCGCCAGATTTGCTAGGGCCGTCCGAGAAGAGGATCCGGGCGCACGAACACTGTTTATCCGGACGTTTCGACGACTGTCTGCGGCGGCCGTTTTGACAACCGTCACCATATTGGTCGCGGCTCCCACGCTTCTCCATGGATTGCTTGGTAGCGAATGGTCGATGAGCGGAGACTATGCGCGGCCGCTTGCAATCGCGGTCGGATGCCAGATCCTTGCGGTGCCCCTGACGCAGGCGCTGATCGTTCTTCAGAAGACCCGCACCCAGGTCGGATGGGACTTTGCCAGGGTCGTCGTCGTTGTCGCCAGCTTGTACCTCTCACGCAAGCTTGACGCGCCGCCACTGACCGCCCTATGGGTCTACTCTGTGTGTGCCGCCGCCATGCACCTGATAGCGCTTGCACTCTCGTATCGTGCCGTCGCCCAACATTTCGGAAGGGATGTTCGGAATGCATCGTGACAGGTGCCCCTGGCGGCCCCACCCTGCCGCGCTCGTAAGGCGCAGCACGGTGGCCCGGAGAGTAGACGTAGGAGGGTTCGATACGGTAGTAGCGCCGCAATGTCGTATGTGCATGCCGCGCCGACTCGGGGTGTCGATGGAGAACGGCGGTGCCTCTGCATGAACGACGCTCCGTTGACGCGTTGGTGTCTCATTGCAATCGCCGGGTTCTCCATCGTACCGGTCGCGTCGTCTCGTGGCTCGCTAGCAATGCTCGTGGTGGCATTAGGGTTTGCCTTCTTAATAGCGTTCGTCGTATCGACGCGGCTGAAGTTGAGCATCATAGAGTTGGGGACTCTCATGCTCCCCATAGCTTTTTACGCACCCCTCGGCGCTCGCGTTAATCTTGGCTTGGCGGATGTTCTTGTTCCCCTGGCGGTGCTTTCACTTTTCGCGCGACCGCGCTCGCCTGGACGTGCCACCAATCGTGGTTCGCCCGTCCTAAGTTTCGCACTTTGGTGGCAGGTGACGCTGTGGCTGTCGCTCGTTTCAGCCGCTCTCCTACACTACTCAACTGATCTCTCGGCTGGAATTTTTGCGTGCCTTAAGTTGGGCGTCGTCGCGGTTTACCTTTACTGGTTTTACACCGAGGCGACACGAGCATTTCGCGCGGGCGACTATCGCATCTTGTTGCTCTGGCGAGGCGCCGCCACCGCTGCCGCTCTCGTCGGCATTCTAGGCGTAGGCGCATACACGCTAGGACTGAACCTAGGCCTGAGTTTCGCGTATCGAGCGACTGGAACCTTCGAAGATCCAAATGCTTATGCGACCTACCTGATCGTGTCCGTCGGTGTGGTTGCCGCTGCGAATGTCCTGGCGACAAGGCGTCCTCTATCGTGGCACCTCCTACCTATCATCGTGGCGATCATGCTGACGGGCTCGAGGGCGGCACTCGCGAGCCTCGTTGTGGCCGTTCTTTTCGCCGTTGCTATAGCGGGGGGCGGCGCCAGGGCACGGCAACTTCGCACAGCCGCGCTCGCATCGGTGGCGGGCGTGGCGGTACTCTTCCTCGCACTGCCGGTGTCATGGACCTCGGATGCGCTAACACGCACACTGTCGCTTTTTTCCGGTGAGGTGCAGAACGATGTGCGGGCGCGCCTTTGGGCCGCTGCGGTGCAGTTGTGGTCGACACGCCCGATGCTCGGAATCGGCCCTGGACAATTTCCAGCGCGAGCGTCTGATATGCACGGCCTTGGCATCGAGCTGGTAACCCACAATACATACCTAAGCCTGCTCGCCGAAGCAGGCATGGTGGGCCTAGGTGTTTTCCTATGGCTCCCCCTTCTGGTTGCGCATCTGCTCTATCGCGCGCACCTCCGTGGGTCTCCCGTTGCAGTGTTATGTCTACTCGGCATTACTGGGCTAGGGATCGAGGCAATGACGCTCAACCTGGAGAACTTTCGCCCGGCGTGGGCATTCTTCGGAATCGCCTTGGCCATCGCACATAGTTCAACGGGTGTGCAGGCTCCGCGACAAACTGCCTCGCCATCGCCACTCGCTACGGGGAAGCAGACACGCCTCGATCATAAACCTTCAGACCCGATCTAACGTTAGGTGAACTATCGTGGAACTTACTGACTACGCACGAGTACTTGCGAAACGCTGGCCGACTGCGCTGATCGTGGCGCTCGCGACGTTCGCGTTAACCGCGGCGATCTCCCTCAACATGACCCCTCACTACACGGCAACGACTAGTGTGTTCTTTGCGACCCAGGCTGGCGGCTCTGTCTCAGAGCTCGCCCAAGGATCGACGTTCACCGAACGACAGATGAGTTCGTACGCTGAGGTCGCGAGGTCCCCGCTTGTGCTTGACCCTGTAATAGATGCGCTGGACCTCAGCGTGACGTCCCGCCAACTGGCGTCCATGCTGAGCGTATCGGTGCCTCCCGAGACCGTTGTGCTCGAGATATCGGCGGCCTCGGAATCTCCTGAACTCTCCGCCAGGATTGCGAACGCCGTCGCGGCGGAACTTTCCACAGCTGCTGCGACCCTCACGCCCGGCGCTTCTGGCGAAGCCGAGTCGGTGCGCGCGACGATCATGACGCCTGCTTTGCCCCCGGCCACACCCAGTGCACCGAATACGCCGCGCAACCTTCTTGTCGGTCTCGTTCTGGGGACCCTTCTCGGGATCGCCGTCGCATCCCTACGAGATCGGCTGGACACAAAGGTTCGCACCGAGACGGACCTTGCGGCGGTTACGGACGTATCGGTTATCGGCACCATCGGCTACGACGAGAACGCTTCCGCGCACCCGATTGTGATGCATGATGACCCTCAGGGGCAAAGAGCCGAGGCATACCGGCGGCTCCGCACGAACTTGCAGTTTCTAGACCTTGCCGACAGGCCTAGTTCAGTTGTCGTAACCTCCTCCGTTTCCGGTGAGGGCAAGAGCACCACTGCAGTCAATTTAGCGGTCTCTCTCTCGGACGCGGGATCACAGGTAGTCCTCGTGGACGCAGACCTCCGCCGGCCTAGTATCGCGGAGTACACAGGCCTCGAGGGCAGGGTGGGCCTCACAACGGTGCTGATCGGCAAGGCCAGTTTGGACGATGTCCTTCAACCCTGGGGAAGTTCCACCTTAGACGTTCTAACGTCCGGCCAAGTTCCGCCGAACCCGAGCGAACTTCTCGGGTCGCGGGCAATGAACGCGCTCCTTCGCGACCTGACGGACCGTTACGACGTGGTGATACTGGACAGCCCGCCCCTACTTCCTGTCACGGACGCTGCCGTGCTAAGCAGCGGGGTTGGCGGAATGCTCGTTGTGGTGGGGGCGGACCGTATCCATAAGGGGCAGTTGCGGGATTCCCTCGAGTCGCTTGCGACTGTGAATGCTCATCTACTTGGCCTTGTTATCAATAAGGTTTCCAGGCAAGACGGCGACCGATATGGCTACTCGTATGATTCGTACCGTTCGGTGGAGACTGGTGACCGCAACCGGCACGCTCGCAGGAATCAAAGGTCGGAGCGCGCTGGCAGGTGAGTTGAACGCGGGAGCGTCGAATGGACCGCCTTCAAGCTGTACAACACATGTCGCCCACAGGCTCGCATGACCTCATACGTGCCTAGCCAGGCCCATTTGCGTGTCTCTGGCCGACTCCCCTGGCCGGCTTCCACGGAAAAGGCCCCGCTGAGTGTGTTTACGCTGGTCAGCGCGCTGCGTGTGCCTGATTCGGGACACTAGGGGCGCGGGTAGCCGCACGCTGTGTCGCCATTTATCCGTGAAGTCAGGCCCCTCGACGGAGGGCTACGGCCGTGCGAGTAGTGGACCCGCGCGGTTGTGTCCGACGGAGCCTGACCCATGTCGGGTCAGCTCACGATGAACTCGAGATCGCCGTGCTGATGCAGGCCACCAGAGAGCAGCTGAACCAGGGCCAGCGCGAGCTCGACCTCGGACTCGATGCGCCGGCGGGCTCTGGCCCGGGCCGGGCCCGTGTGATCGCGGCCTCGAGCCAGCTGTGGGAGGTGCGGGCCGATGCTTACCGGATGTGAGCCGCCCTGGATCTCCCGGAGGACGCTGCAACGGTCAACCGTCCCGGGTTTCGTGAAGGCTCGCAATCCACGGAGGATGAGAGTTATGGCAGCACCGAGGAAGTATCCCGAGGAGCTTCGGGAGCGGGCGGTCCGGCTCGTGCTGGACGCCAGGGACCAGGGGTCGGGCAAGGCGGCGTGCCGGCGCGTGGGTGAGCAGCTCGGTATCAATCCCGAGACGCTGCGCGGCTGGGTCGGGCGGGCCGAGATCGACGCCAGTCACGAGACGATCTACCAGTCAATGTTCCTCCAGGGCCGCGGGCAGCTACGCCGTGAGCTCGCGCGGTGTCTGCGGTCGGGACGCACGGCCCGCAGACCCCGGACGGCGACCGACGGCCGCGGCCGGATCCCCGGCATGGTCATGATCAGCGAGCGCCCCGCCGAAGTCGAGGATCGCGCCGTCCCTGGGCACTGGCAAGGCGATCTCATCCTCGGGGAGAACAGTCGCAGCGCCGTCGGAACCCTCATCCAACGCAGCACGCGACTCACCCTGCTGCACCTACCCGGCGGCAAGAGCGCCCGTCATGTCGAGACCGCGATGCGCAGGGCCATCATGGCGCTGCCGGCGCCGCTGGCGCGCACGATCACGTAAGACCAGGGTGCCGAGATGGCCAAGCACGCCGAGTTCACGACGAATACCGGGGTCCCGATCTACTTCTGCGACCCGCACTCGCCGTGGCAGCGCGGCAGCAACGAGAACACCAATGGCCTGTTACGCCAGTACCTGCTCAAGAACACCGATCTGAGCATCATCAGTCGCCCGGACCTGATAGCGATTCAGGACTCTCTCAATGGCCGCCCCGCAAGACGCTCCGCTGTCTGACACCATCGGAGAAGTTCGCAGAACTCGTTGCGACCACCGGTTGAATCCGCCATCTAATTCGGCCCGGCCCAGCTCGCGGTTCTCCTGCTCGAGCTCGTTGAGCCGGCTCGCCTCCGTCATGCACACCCCAGGGGTGTGGCCGTCGTCTATGTCGGTCTACTCCGCGCGGCGGACACTGCACGCCGTGCCGAACCGCTCGCTGGGACGCAGTCCCAGCGGCGACCTGACGAATTACATCGCCAGATCACTACTCGGGGCCGGCAGATAGAGACCCCGACTACACCCCGAATCGGGATGAGCCCGTTAGGGTCCGAGGAACACCTGGGAGCACAGAATCTCGCTGCCGTGCTTTACGCATCCGATACCGATCTCGGCGAGAGCGGGGTCGACGATATTTGCCCTGTGCCCTGGTGATCCCATCCAAGCGTCGACAACTTCTGCGGGCGCCGCCGCGCTATTCGCCAAGTTTTCCGCGGCAGTTGTCCGAGGCGCGCAGGCCTCAATGACCGGGGCTAGAGGCGCGTGCTCAAGCTCGCCGCCACTGAGGTCACGCGCCCGCTCCTGTGCTGCGGTTTTAGCGCATGACGATTCCGCGAGGGCATCCAGCCCCTCGTTCACGCGTGCCGCGTTGGTCCATGCCACCAATTCATCAGCATAGGCGCTAGTAGTCAACGCCACCGTCGGCACTTCCGTTAGAGTCGACACCGGATCCTTACCGGGATTTATGACACCCGCACAGCCGCTCAGGAATACTAGCGACCACGTAAGCATGATCAGACCCCGTACACGCATTCCAGCTGCACCTCTTTTGCAGTCGCACCGTTCGCGAACAACGAGGGCCCCCGCGTAAATCCGCGGGGGCCCTCGTCAGCGCTTCAGTGCTGCGTTGCTCAGACGTTCTGGCTGCGGCGGCGCATGAAAAACACGATGCCCGCGCCCACGAGCAGCAGCACGGCGCCACCAATCAGCAGCGGCGTCGCAGTCGCTCCCGTCTCGGGAAGTGCCGGACCGGCCGCCTCGTCGCTGTCGCCGCCAGCGGCGTCGTCACCGTCTCCGTCGCCCTCACCAGGTACGCCATCGCCCACAACGAGGGTGAATGTCTCGATGACGTTGCCGTCAGCGTCCGTGGCGACAGCGGTGTAGACGCCCTCTTCGCTCAAGGTCAAGGAGAAGACGGCCTCGCCGTTCACGGCCGTCTTCGTGAGCGCCTTCGTGCCGGCGATCTGGATTGCGTCGTCGGAGACACCGTCTGCGCTCACCGTAAGGGTGACGTCGGTGCCAGACGGGGCCGTCACGACGACCGATACGGCCTCGCCCGGCGCGGGGTTGGTCGTGGAGACGACTGCGTCGTAGTCAGCCCCCGTGTAGCCGATCGCAGCTGTGGGTGCGAGAACGATGACGGCGGCTGCAACAGCAGCGCCAATTGCGCGTCGAATCATGGATTTCCCCCTGAGGTACGTCTGAACCGCCCGGTCTGTCGGCCCCACCCTACCGGTCAACCGGCGCAGGGGGTAGCCGAGACTGCAAACTTTCCGCTACCGGGCCCTGGTGTGACTCTAGTCGCAGCAGGGAGCGGCGTTTCCGCGGTGGCAACGATATCATACTCGGCCACAGATACGTCGCCCGGCGAGAGAATCACTTCGCGCGCCGCGACGACGAGTTCGTCGTGTACGTGGGGCAGCACGGGCTGGCGCGTTCCGTCTGCGGCACGAACTGCGGTGATGCGGCCCCCCTCGGGCGCGTAGACGAGGAGGTGCGAGCGCATGTCGCCCGGCGCGACGACCTCTCCGTTGCCCGCGAGTGCGACCGGAAGATCCGCGGAATTCTCCGGCGCCTCCGATGCGACCGTGACAGTCACGGTGAGGTCCTGGGAGCCGTCCGCGTGGCACGCCCTCGCTGTGACGTCGACGTCCATGCGCTGGTAGTAGGCCATCTTCGCAGCACTGAGGTCGTTGAGGTAGACGCCGATGACCGGGGCGTCGCCGTCCCGCCCGCGCAGCTCTCCAGTCAGCGTCGACGCGGCGAGTAGCGCCTGCTCCTCCGGCCGCGCGGGCCACACCATGAGGCGGCCGTCGTCCGCGGCCAGCGTCAAGGCCCCCACGGCTGCCGCCGGGTTGCCGGCGCCGGCCATTACCTCAGAGAAGATCGTTGCGGCGGCGACCTGGAAGAAGGCGTCCTGCATCGCCGGGTCCGGTATCTCGAGGTAGACGGTGTTGAGCATCGTCTGGGCGGCGTTCGCCGCGGTGAGCACTTGACCGGTGGGCAGCGTGACGGGCCCTGTGGCGGCGAGCATGGACCCCAGTGCCACGGGATCGATGCTGACGACGCCGTCGAGCTCGGAGCCGTGGGTGGTGCGCCACATTGCGGACGCAAGCTCGGCGCTGCGGGGGAAGTCCGGCGTGGCCGTGATGTTCCCCGGGTACCGGCCGATCTGGTCGCCGAACAGGGCCACCTCGGCATCGGTGAGCTCGAGGACCGGCTCGGTGTAGGAGCCGAGGAAGCCCGCGGGTCCCTGGTCGACGAGGGAGATCGCGCCGGCCTCGGCGCGGAGGAGCACGAAGGCCCCGGTGAGGCCGCCGGTGCTCCGGGGCTCGGCGTTGTTCTGGACCATGAGGAGGTACTGCCGGGGCTCGTCCGCGCCGAGCATGGGCGGGATGAGCTGGACGGCACGGGCGGCGGTCTCGGTGAGCGCGGCGACGTCGCCGAGCTCGGCCTCGAGCTCGGCGAGCGGGGTGCGGAGGCGCTCGTGGATGGCGTCCCACTCGATCGTGCCGAGTCGCTCCGTCGCGGCGAAGACCGCCTCGTTGGCCGCGATGACCGTGGGCGCCGCCGTCGTGAAGGGGACGAGGTCGATCCGGCCGTCGACTGGGGCGAGGGCGGCCGGGCTCACCGCGTCGGTGACGGAGACGAGGTCCGGCAGGACATCGGTCGCGAGGTCGTCGACGACCACGGCGGCGGTCTGCGCGGCGTCGACGTTGGGGCCGATGCCGGGGATGATGCCCGCGAGCGCCCAGTGTGGGCCGTGGAGGGCGTCGCGCGCCTTGTTCGTGTGCTCCTGGAGCTCGGCGGATGTCGCGGCGGCAGCCTCGTTGTCCCCCGCGAGGACCTGCGCCTTGAGCTCGGAGACCTGCGGCATGGCCGCCCGTAGCTCGGCGTACGCGGTCCGCGCGTCGAGCGCGAGGAGGATCACCGCGACGCCGAGCAGGACGATGGCGACCACCACGCCCCAACCCACGAACACCGGCAGCCGGCTGCGCCGCTTGCGGGCGATACCGCGCTCGCGGCGGCCGGGCGCCGGCGCGTCGTCGTCAAGGAGGGGAAGGAGTGAGCTCACGCGTACATCTCATCACTCCCCGGGGGTGCGCCCGACGCGTGCGGTGCGACGAAAGGCGAGGACCGCCGTCGGGCTCCGCGTCGCCGTCCGGGTCTACCGCCGGACGAGCTGGACCGCGGCGTAGGCAAAGAGGGCCATCGCGGTGGCCGCGACGAACCCGCCGGCGTTGTCGCCCACCCACGTGCCCAGCCGCCCCACGGCGGGCACGTGGTAGAGCGCGCGGCCCATGACCTGCTCCGCGACGATCGGGGCGTCATCGGCGGCGTTGGCGTCACCGCGGGTGACGAACTGGGTGCCGCCCTCACCGCCGAGCACCGTGGCGACCACCCGGTGCGTGATGAGCGTGGGGTCGTCGGAGACGGGCTGGAACGCCACGACGTCCCCGACCTGGATCTCCGCCGCCGCGACCGGGACGACGACAACGGCATCGCCGGCCGAGTAGAGCGGCTCCATCGAGCCCGAGGACACCGTGAGCGGCGCTCCCCCGAGAACCCGCGGCGCGACGGCGAGCGCCAGTGCGGCCAGGACCGCGACGACAAGCACGCCGGTGAGCAGCGCGGACACGA
Source organism: Georgenia wangjunii (assembly GCF_036421975.1). Taxonomy (NCBI): domain Bacteria; kingdom Bacillati; phylum Actinomycetota; class Actinomycetes; order Allobogoriellales; family Allobogoriellaceae; genus Georgenia; species Georgenia wangjunii. The sequence continues at coordinate 87,633 of NZ_JAZGON010000010.1, forward strand.
TGGCCGCCGGCCCCAGCCTGGCCTCCGTGCCCCTCGCCCGCGCGGGAGCCGTCGTCTTCTCGGGCGTCGCAGTCGTATCCGCCGCCGTGGTCGCCGTCGTCGTCCGGGTCCGGTGCCGCGGCCGCGTCGGCGCGGCCGCAAAGCCGCCCGCGGTCATGATGCGGCCCCGCTCATGGTGCTCGTCCTCGTGCGCCGTGCCCGTCGGGCCATCGACGCCGTGCGCGCCCGCGCACGGCCGAGTGCTTCGTCGCTCATCCGCCCCTGAACCTTCCGCGTTGTTTGAGGGCGTCGGCGGCGTTCGTCCCCGTCGTCCTCCCAGCCACCGGTGGATCGTGGTGCTGGCTCATGTCCCGCCTACCCGTCTAGACGAACGTCTAAACTTTCGTAGCCGATAGTCGAGGACGGTACCACCCATGGTCGAGGCGCCCCGAACTTCACCCATTTGGCAAGTCGACGGCTTCCAAACCCCGCGGGGCCGTTGCGCGGCGACTTCGCGAGGCGCTTCCGATATGGCTGCGCTGTCATACGCGCCTGGTAACGTCCATGACGGACCTGGGGTGCCGCCGTCGCCGGAGCTGACGATGCGCCGCTCCCCCGCCCGCCCTGGCTCACACGACGACGAGGTGCCGGCATGCGACGCAGCGCGATCCCCACGACCACCCGCACCTCCGAGCCGCGCCCGCCGCGGCAGCGGCGACTAACCCGCCGCCGGCTCGCGGGCCTCGCCGCGGCCGCCGCGCTGCTCCTGCCCGGGCTGCCCGCCGCCGCGGACACGACGCCTCCGCAGCAGGCGCAGGAGGAAGCGCCGGCGTACGGCGCCCCGGACACGACGGCTGCCCACTACTACGAGGCGCTCCTGCGCCACACGCGCTGGACCGAGTCCGTCTACGACTCCGCCGCGGGCATCTACGAGCTGCGGGACATGAACTTCGCCGTCGTCCTCGGCAACGCCGTCCTCCTCACGCACGGGGAGTACGACGCCGAGCTCGCGGGCACGAGCGAGGACGCCCTGCGCGAGCACACCCTCGCGACGATCACGCACTACGCGGCGTCGAACCGGCTCGTCGACCCGCAGGGCACGTGGGGGCGCCAGCTCTTCTGGGAGTCGACGTTCCAGTCCTACTTCCTCGCCGCCGGCCGGCTCCTGTGGGACGAGCTCGACGCGACGACCCAGGCGAACCTCACGACCATCGCCGCCGAGCAGGCCCGCTACACCGCGGACCTCAACTTCGGTCGCGACCCGCTCTCCGGCGGGTGGAACGCCCACTGGCCGCAGGGCAACCACGACGGCGACACCGCGCTGGAGGAGGCGGGCGTCTACACCCAGGCCCTCGCACCCGGCCTCGCGTGGGCGCCGGAGGACCCCGACGCCGGCCGCTGGGCCGCCCAGCTCGCCGACTGGGGCCGCAACGCCGCCGGGCAGCCGACGGCGGACCGCAACAACCCCGCCGTCGTCGCCGGAAAGCCCATCTCGAGCAACACGACCCAGAACATCTGGGACACCTACCTCGTGGAGAACCACGGCTCCTTCGGGCCGCACTACCAGTCGGACATCTGGCGCTCCGGCGCCCGCAACGCCATCCACTTCCTCCTCGCCGACCAGGAGATCCCCGAGATCCTCCTGACCCAGCCGAACTCGGCCGAGCTGTGGCGCACGATCGAGATGGTCATGTCCGCCCAGGGCGAGCCGCTCATGCCGCTCGTCAACGACCGCGAGTTCCTCTACGGCCGCGACGTCCTGCCTCTCGCGTTCCAGGGGCAGGTGCTGCGCAACCCGCACGCCGCCCGCGCCGAGGCCTCCCTCGCCGCCGCGCTCACCGACTACCAGATGTACCCGCCGGTGTACCGGCTGACGAAGTTCTCCGGGGAGCCGAAGTACGAGCCCGAGGCGCGCGCGGAGATCGCCATCTCCTACCTGCTGCACGTCCACGCCGCGGAGTCCGGGGCCGGGCCCGTCGTCCCCACGCCCGAGGACGAGCTCTTCGCGGCGCTCGCCGGCGTGCGCGACTTCGGCGCGGAGCCGGGGATCGTCATGCAGCAGTCCGAGGCGGCGTGGGCCGGGGCCGTGAGCCGGCAGGGCTTCGTCAAGTTCCCGTGGGTGCCGGCGCACGACTCGTGGCTCTTCCACATCTCCGGCAGCTCGCCGTTCCTCTACCCGACCACCGGGGCGCGCGTGGACGAGCGGTCCGTGCGGACCTACACCGGGCCGCGGGACGGGTTCGAGGGCACGTCCTCGCTCTTCCGGATCGGCGACGGCTACGCGGGGCAGGTGACGCTGCCGACCGGGTCGGCGATCTACGCGTCCTCCGGCGCGGGCAGCGGGGACGGGACGGTCCACGTCCGCAACCTCGACATGAGCGGGTACAACGGGCTCGACGGCTCCCGCACGTACACGACGGCGGAGGGCGAGGTCACGGCCTCCCTCCCGGTCGAGCGGCCGACCGACCCGGCCGACGCCAACGCCGCCCGCGTGGACGAGCTCTCCTTCGACGCCGTCAGCGCCCGGTACGTGCGCATGCAGGGCGTGCGCGGCAACCCGACGTACGGGTACTCGATGTACGCCTTCCACGTCTTCGCACCCGACGCCGCGGCGGACCTCGCGGCGGGGAAGCCGGCGGCGGCCTCGAGCGAGGACACGGGGAACGGGCGCCAGGCGGGCCGGGTGACCGACGGGAACCCGACGACGCGCTGGGCCGTCGCCCCCGCGGAGCGCACGCGCGGCGACTCCTGGGTGCAGGTGGACCTCGGCGCCGCGACGCAGGTGGGCGCCGTCCGCCTCGCGTGGGAGTCCGCCGCGGGCCAGGAGTACCTCGTGCAGACCTCGCTCGACGGCGAGACGTGGACGACGGTCGAGCGCTACGGCAACGCGCCGGAGGACGCCAACGTGGCGCGGCTGGACGACGTCGGCCTCGCGCGGGCGGACGGCGAGGCGGGGCCGGTGACGGCCCGCTACGTCCGCATGCAGGGCGTGCGCGGCAACCCGGACTACGGGTACTCGCTCTACCACTTCCGGGTCTTCGGGCCGGGCGGCGGGGCGAACCTCGCCGCCGGGCGCCCGGCGACGGCGTCGAGCAACGACGAGGGCCGCTCCCCCGGGTTCGTCACCGACGGCAACGCCTCCACCCGGTGGGCCGTCTCGCGCGCCGACCGCACGCGCGGCGACTCGTGGATCCAGGTCGACCTCGGCGAGGCGCGCGACGTCGCGCACGCCCAGCTCGGCTGGGAGTCCGCCGCCGGGCAGGAGTACCTCGTCCAGACCTCGCTCGACGGCGTCACGTGGGAGACCGTCGGGCGGCACCGCGAGCGCGGCGACGAGATCCTCGAGTCGGCCGGCGGGTGGATCAACGTCGAGGACACGGGCGGGTTCGTCGTGCGCGGCGCCGAGGCGCCCATCACGGTGGCGCGGTCCGGGGACACCCGGCACACGATCCGCCTCGCCGACGACGGCGGCGGCGCGCTCGTCGAGATGGTGGTCGGGGACGCTGCCGTGACCGCTGCGACGGCGGGGCGCGCGGTGGCGACAGCCGACGACGAGGCCGTGCTCGTGAGCGACCTCGACGGCTACGTCTCCCTGTTCAACCTCAGCCCCGACGCCATGACGACGACCGTCACCGTCCCCCACGACGGCGCCGAGGTGGCGCTCTACGCGGGGTCGCAGACCGTGGGGGCGAGCTCGTCGGAGCTCGAGGTCGAGGTGCCGGCCGGGAGCGCCGTCGTCCTCGCGCCGCGGTTCGTCGTGAGTGCCGGGGACGGCGAAGGCGGGCTCGCCGGGCTGGCGGCGTCGGTGCCGGACGGGCGGAGCATCGAGCTGACGGCGCCCGAGGGCGCTGCGGCCGCGGTGGACGTCCGCAACGTCGCGACGGGCGAGACGCGCGCCGTCGTCGTCGGGGCGGACGCGGCCGAGGACACGGCCCGCCTGCTCTTCCTCGACGCTGCGCCGTACCCCGTTCCGGATTACGCGCTGAGCACGCTGACGTTCCCGGCGTCGGTGCTGCCCGCGGGCATGACGTCACCGTCGCTCGCCGTCGACGGCGACCCGAGCACCTCGTGGGTGCCGGGCCCGGGCGGGCGGATGGTGACCGACCTCGGTGCCGCCCGCGACATCGGCACGGTCATTGCGACGTGGGACGGCGCCGCGGCGCCGGGCCTCACGGTGTCGACGAGCGACGACGGGTTGACCTTCGAGGATGTCGCCGAGGTGGCAGCCGGCGAGCAGGTGGGCAGCGTGGCCGTCGACCGGACCGCGCGGTACGTCGCGGTGACGACCGCTTGGACGCCGGGCGACGCCGGCCTGCGGAGCCTCCAGGTGCTCGCACCGGGCGCCGCGAACCCGGAGCTCCCGCCCGGGCTCGAGGTCTCGGTCGTGGCGGATACGCGCTGCGTCGTCGGCCGCGTCGTCGAGACGGCGCGGGTGACGAACGAGTCCGACCAGCCGGTCGAGGCCGTCATCACGAGCCCGTACGGGTCCAAGACGGTGACGCTGGGTGCGGACCGCTCGACGTCGGTCGCCTTCACCACCCGGCTCGGATCGGTACCGGCCGGAGAGGTGACGGTGTCGTCCACCGCCGACGGGCTGCCCGGCACGACGACCGTGACCGCTGCGTACGGCGCCCGCACCTGCGGCTAACCCCGGGCAACGTCCGTCTTCCTCTCGTGATCATGCGGAAGCGCAGTGTGCTCACGAGAGGAAGACGGCGCAAACGACTGCGTCTCGTGCGGGTGAGGAGAGGCGCCTCGGGGTGCGCGCATGGGCGGGCAGCGTAGATCGCTGACCCCTGTGTGGCAGAGTCGCTTCATGCGGCTCCTTGTCATCTTCGGTCCTCCCGCCGTCGGGAAGATGACCGTCGGACGGGAGATCGCCAACCGCAGCGAGTTCCGCCTGCTCCACAACCACGCGTTGATCGAGCCTCTCCTGGAGGTCTTCGACTACGGCACGCCGCCGTTCAATCGCCTCCTGAGCACCTGGCGCGCTCAGGTCGTCGAGGAAGCCGCCTCGTTCGGCACGGACCTGCTGCTCACGTACGTCTGGGGACTTGACCTGCAGACGGACGCTGACGAGTTGGCCACGCACATCCGCCCTTATGTCGAAAGGCGCGCGGATGTGGCCTTCGTGGAGCTGGCCGCGGACCTGGACACGCGCCTGCAGCGGAACCGGACCGAGCTGCGCCTGGCGGAGAAGCGGTCAAAGCGGGACGTGCCGTGGTCGGACTCCAACGTCCGCGACATGGAGCGCTTCGTCATGAACACGGGGCATGAGGCCAGTCTCGGCCTACCGCTTCCGGGCGCCCTCCTGCTCAGCGAGCACCGCCACATGCGCCTCGACAACAGCCGGCTCGCCCCTCACGAAGCGGCCGCCCAGATCCTCACCTGGGTGGACCGCTCGCGATAAGTGCGCGCGCGATCTGACGCTCGCCTGGAGCGACTGGGCTGTCAGTGGTGAGCTGCCCGTCGGCCGCCGGAACTCGGAGGCGCGCGGCGGGCTCGGTGGAACGACAGATGCCGGCGGCGAGGGGGTCCTCGCCGCCGGCATCCGGCCGATCCGCTCGAGCTAGCCGCCGCAGCTCGAGGCGGAGTAGTCCTCGACGAAGGTCTGCGTGAACTCCTCGCCGTCGATCATCGCGCGGGCGGTCACCTCGACCTCACCCGCCGGGATGTTCACCGCGCGGGTCGTGAAGGCTTGGGCGACGCCCCTGCCCGGCGCGAGGTTCGTGAAGGACTTCGAACCGTAGCTCGACGAGACCTCGAGGTTCACCGGCACCTCGCTGTCGTTCCCGAGCCGGACGGCGAGCACCGTCCTGCCGACCACGCAGCGCATGGCGACGTCGGTCGTGACGTCGAGCCCCGTGCCCTCGGCCACCGTCGTCACGGTCGTCTCGTTGCCCGCGTTGTCGGTCGCGACGGCGGTGATCGTGCGGTCGCTGGCCGCGGCGTCGAGGGTGACGGTGGGCGCGCAGTCCGTCCACGCGCCGTCCTCGACCTGGTACTGGCAGGACGCCAGGCCCGAGTTCTCAGCGCCGTTGGCGGGCGCCGGGTCGGTCGCCGCGATCGCGAGCTCCGCGCCGTCGACCGAGGCGGTGACGGTCGGCGCCGTCGTGTCGAGCTTGTAGGACACGTCGACGGTCCACAGCATGACGTCGTCTCCGCCGAGGGAGGCGTCCCGGTACTCGACCTGGGCCCAGTTCGTCCCCTCGACCGCGTTGACCGGCAGCGTCATACCCTGGGTGATCCCGGACGTGATGATGTCGGGCGAGACGACGCGAGGTCCGTCGTTGTGGCCCTCGACCAGGCGCAGCCACGCGGGCGCGTGGTCGGTGCCGTTGAAGTCCGTCCAGGTCACCTCGAGCTCGGGCGCCTCGTTGACCCACTCGTCCTCGGCGACGGCGGAGCCGTCCTCCGTGACGAGCGAGGTCTCCACGTGGACCGGGGAGTTGTAGTGGCTCATGACGGCCTCCCACTCCTCGAGCGTGACGGGAAGCACCGACCCGTGGCGCGGGCTGACCGGCAGCGACCAGTACGGCGAGGTCTCCGACTCCGCCGTGCAGTTGCTGGACAGGCCCGTGGTGTTGCACCAGGACTGGCCCAGGTACTCCCACTCGTCCGGCGGCAGGTCCATGGAGGGCGAGCGCCAGGCCACGTACCCGCCGCCCGAGGCGTAGTCGATGAAGACGTAGTACATGTCCTCGACGTTGTCCTTGAACACGAGCGGGCCCTCGAGGTTCCCGCCGCTCAGGCCGGGGATCTGCCACTTGCTCGACCCGTTCGGGTCGCCGACCATCGTCCACGCGTTCGGGTTCTCCGTCAGCGGGTTGATCGGGTTCCGGTTCACGACGTGCGGGGTGGTCTCCTCCGCGCCCCACGTGTCGTACAGGTCCTCCCACGAGTCGATGGACTGGAGCAGGACCCGGAAGCCGTTCTCGTCCTTCGTCAGGCGGTAGATCTTGTCGTCCGTGGCGATCATCGTCGAGTCGATCATGCCCCAGCCCTGCCGGCCGGTGGACCGGTCGAGGTTGATCCAGCTGGTCGGCTCGGTGAAGGTCACGAAGTCCCGCGTCATCGCGATCCGGACGCGGTTGTAGGAGATCTGCGAGGTGTTGCGGTTGGCGATGTCGGTGTCCGGGTAGAGGTTCGAGGACCAGAACACGATGTACTGGCCGAGGTTGGGGTCGTAGAACGCCTCGGGCGCCCACACGTTGCCCGCGTGCTCGTCCTCGACCTCGACGAAGCGCGGCTCGGACCAGTTGATGAGGTCGTCCGACTCGTAGATGACGAGGTTGCGGGACCCGCGCGACTGCCGGTACGACCAGGACTGTCCGTCCTGGTAGGTCTTGAGGTCCGTGGCCAGGAGGTAGAAGCGGTCGCCGTCGGCGGACCGGATGAGGGAGGGGTCACGCAGACCGGTCGTCCCGCGGGGCGGGGTCACGGTCTGGAGGATCGGGTCGGAGACGGACGTTCCGTCCTCGTAGTTCACCTCGTACCAGTTGAACGGGTCGTTGCCCTTGGACGCGCTGATCCAGATCTGCTCGCCGTTCCGGCCGCCGTCGTCCCCGCCGTGGAACGACGCGAACAGGTAGCGCTCGTAGACCTTCTCCTCGGGCATCGGCGTCACCGTGACGTCGTAGGTGCAGGTCGCGACGGCGTCGTTGAGGGTCGCCGTCGCCGTCAGCGTCACGTTCGCCGCGGCCTCACCGTTCGCCGGACGAGTCACCCAGCCCGACGTCGAGATGACCTCCGGCGCGCTCGACGCCCAGGCGATGGTCGAGCCCCACTCGCTGCCGACGGTCGGCAGCATGAGGTCGCCGCGCACGTCGGTGAGGTCGGACTGGATCGCCGAGCTGCAGTCGATCTGCGCGTTCTCGTCGTCGGTGGCCAGGGCCGTGACCTCGACCGGAAGCTGGGCCACGGCCGCCGGCGAGGTTGCCAGCATCCCGACGGACAAAGCACCTGCTATCCCGACGGCGAGGAGGCGAGACGAGGCTCTACTTCTGGGTCTCCGGCTCGTCAACGAGGGAGGGTGTGGGAGTTCTGACATCGCATGCTCCTTTGCTCTGCTTTCGCTCACTCGAGGGCCTGTCGCCCTCCGGCGGGACGACCAGGCGGGTGAGTTCGCCTTCGCTCATGGCCACCGATCCCTCCTCGATCACCGGCGACGTCGTTTGTCGCGGGTGGTCGGTGCGGATCTCCAAGCGACTGCGTCCTCGGGACCTGCCGACGTGGTGGGTCAGTAACCGGGTTGGGTCGTTGCGTTGATCGTCTCCTCCTCCCCGCTTGTGCGACTCCCACCCGGGCCGACCGGATGTGCCGCTGTACGTTGCCAAAGAGGGCCGTGCACCAGTCGCTCGCTTGCGTCGTCCACGACCGAGCGCGTGACTGTTAGCGCTAACTCTAGAGCGCGACGCGCGTCATGTCTCCGGGAGACGGGACCGAAGTCGGCCGCCGGCCACCGGGCGCCGGCGCCCGGAGTCGGGAGCCAGGACACCGGCCCCCCTCCCCCTCCCCCTCCCCCTCTCTCGTGATCATGCAGGAGTGCCGCGACACCACGGGAGAGGGCCCGCTGGCTCGGCCAGTTCCGCGCAGCGACGCCGCCCCCGCCCGAGAGCGGGCGGAGGCGGCGTCGTCGTCCTCCGAGAGGCGAGCCCTACGCGGCGCTGCCCGGGTGGAGCAGCACCTTGGTCCAGCCGTCCTCGCGCTTGTCGAAGCGGTCGTAGGCCTCGACGGCCGAGTCGAGGTCGAGCTCGTGGGAGACGATGAACGACGGCTTGGCGCGCCCGGCGATGATGAGGTCGCGCAGCTCGCGGTTGTACGCCTTCACCGGGCACTGACCCCCGGCGATGCTGATCCCCTTCGTGAATGCCTGCCCGTAGTCGAACGCGATCCGCCCTTCCTTGGCCTGCTCCGTGGCCGCGCCCGGGTCCTCGGGCATGTAGACGCCGACGACGCCGATGTGGCCCGTCGCCCGGACCACCGCGACGAGGTTGTCGAGCACCATCTCGGGGTGCTCCTCGCCGCTCGGGTCGTGGGCCTGGTAGCCGACGGCCTCGATGCCGCAGTCGACCCCGAAGCCCTGCGTCGCGTCCATGATCACCTCGGCCGGATCTGCCTTGGAGAAGTCGACCGCGGTGGCGCCGATCTCCTCGGCGAGGCGCAGGCGGTCCGGCTCCTTGTCGACGACGAAGACGCGGGCGGCGCCGCGGAGCATGGCGCTGTAGGCCGCCATGAGCCCGACCGGTCCCGCGCCGAAGACGGCGACCGTCTTGCCCGGACCGACCTTGGCGAGCTCGGCGCCGTGGTACCCAGTGGGGAAGATGTCGGAGAGCATCGTGAAGTCGGCCTCGTTCTCGGTGCCCTCGGGCAGCGTGAGCAGGTTGAAGTCCGCCCACGGCACCCGTAGGTACTCGGCCTGGCCGCCCCAGTACGGGCCCATCGCGGGGTAGCCGTACCCGGCGCCGGGCTGCCCGGAGGGGTTGGCGCGCAGGCACGCGGAGGTGAAGCCGTGGTTGCAGTTGCGGCATGTGCCGCACGCGAGGTTGAACGGGACGGAGACGCGGTCGCCGACCTTGATGCGGTTGACGCCTGAGCCGACCTCCTCGACGATCCCCATGTTCTCGTGGCCGAGGACCATGCCGGCGTCGAGCTCGGCGCGGCCCTCGTAGGGGTGCAGGTCCGACCCGCAGATGTTCGCCGTCGTGATGCGGATGATCGCGTCCAACGGTTCCTCGATCGTGGGCGTGGGCACCTCCTCCACGGCAAGATCGAACGGGCCCTTGAACACGACAGCCTTCATGTGCGTCTCCTCTTGTCCTTCTGCGGGCTGTCCACGCTAGGTCGGGGTCGGGGAGGGCGCCTCTCGGGGTGGTTCGGTACCAGCCGGACTCCGGCGGGACACAGACGGCGAGGGGTGGGGGGGGGGGGGAAAAGGGTGGTGAGGTTTCCGCCCCCTTCCCCCCCCCACCCCTCGTCGTTCCGGTCTCGGCCGACTACCTGACGCCCACCGCCCGGCGCCGCGCCGCGAGCGCGAGCGCGCCGGCCAGGGCCATCACGAGTGCCGCGAGCGCACCCGTTGCCACGCCGTCGGCGCCGGTGCTCGGGAGCTCACCGCCGGGCCCGCCCGAGCCGGGCGGCGTGGTGCCGTCGGTCGGTGCCGCCGTCGTCGGGGCGACCGTGGGCTCGCCCGTGGTCGGTTCCTCCGTCGGCTCGTCCGTCGTCGGCTCCTCGGTCGGCTCCTCGGCGGCGTACTCGAGCTCGACGAACGGCGTGATCACTGCCTGCCGGGGGCCGAACTCCAGGTACTCCTGGTTGTTCTTCCACCAGCCCCGGAAGTGCTCCTCGGCCGAGACGACCTCACGGTCGAGCTGGACGTTGGACAGGACCGAGCTGTACTCGATGACGATCTCGTTCTGGCCGTCCACGAGGTACGGGCTGATGTCCGCCTGCGGATCCATCCAGTTGAGACCACCGGTGTAGAGCGAGTCGCCCACGAGGGGGACCTGCTGGCCGGTGCCGTCGTCGATGGTCGGCCCGCCGACACCGCCGACGTCCCGCGCCACCTTCGTCGGGTTCGTGCTGACGTGACCGCCGACCTTCTGCCCGTTGATCCACACCTTCATGCTCGACTCGAGCGTGTCACCGAAGTCGAGGTAGGCGCCGCTGGCCGCGTCGGCGTCCCAGGTGAAGGTGGCCTCGTAGTGGCCGGTGCCGGAGACGGCCTCACCGACCTCGGGGATGTTGTTCCACGTCGTCAGCGTCTCCAGCTGCACGTCGATCGGCGTGATCGCCGTCGACGTCTTCCGGTTGACCGTCGTGAGCCCGTCGATGGTCTCCGTGCGGACGAGGTCACCGGCGGTCTCGTTCGGGCGCCACGACTGCACCGTCAGGTCCCAGTCGGTGATGTCGTACGCCTCCGGCACCGTGACGTCCTGGACGTACTCCCGGCCGTCGCTCAGCTCGGTCGTCACGTCACCGCTCTCCGTCGCGCGCACGGCCACGCCGTCCGGCACGGCGTAAGCGGACTGGGCGTCGGTCGAGGCGATGTGCAGCTTCTCGCTGTCCACCTTCTCGAACGCGAGCAGCTCGATGTCGTACTGGTCGACGTCGAGGGGCACGACCGTGCGGCCGTCCTCCCACCGGTAGTCGGCGAGCTCGACGACCTCGCCCGTCCACGCGTCGATGACGTACGGGACGTAGTGGCCGTCCACCTCGATGTCGGTCTGGGCGTTGGTGCCGAACGTCAGGTCCCGGACGCTCTCCTTGTGGCTGTACTGGTGGTACTCGTCGTCGCCGTAGTTGTAGGCGAAGACGTACCGGTTGCCCGCCTCGTCCTGCCTCGTCTGCGTGAGCAGCTGGAGGTTCTCCTCCGCGAACCCCGTGTAGGGGTGCACCCCGAGCTCCTGCAGCTTCTCCATGACGTTGTCGTCGTAACCGCCCGGCTCGGCGCTGAAGTACCCGGCCGCCGGGGCGTCGAAGACGTCAGCCGTGCGGACCGTCGGGAGCGCCTTCAGCTCGTCGACGATCGCCGCGAGCTCGTCGCCTCGAGCGTCGTTGAAGGGGGTGCGCGAGGCGGCGTCCTCGAGGATGACTACCTTGAGCCCCTGCTGCGCCCAGTCGAGGATCCGCTGGGCGCCGTCGACGTCGAGCCAGTCCTGGTAGAGGACGAGCGCCTTGTAGCCGGCGTTCTCGATGGTCTGCGTCTCGGGGTCGAAGGCGACGTCGCCGTCGAAGAGGAAGTCAGGGCTGAAGTAGTCGTACGTGTAGCCGTTGTCCTGCAGCTCGGTCGACCGGTAGTAGACGCCCTGGTGGGCGAGCTGCCAGTTCATCGCCGCGTTGTCGCTGCCAACGCCGCCCCCGAATCGCACGCCCTGGGCCCAGTTCTGGTGGACGAACCCGACATCGGTGCGGGACTCGCCCGTCTGCATGAGCTGCTGCACGCGGCCCAGGTGCGCGTTGAACTCGTCGTAGTCCGCGAAGTCAGGGTGCCGCGTGCCGGGGTGGTGGAAGAAGTCGTGGCGCCCGCCGGCCCCGCCGCCGAAACCACCGAAGGGCGCGAAGCCCGGCCACTCGTAGTTGCCGTAGCCGAAGCCGGCCGCCCAGACGTGCCAGATCACCCGCTGGAAGCCGGCGGCGTAGTGGGAGTACGCGTCCCGCAGGTGCAGCTGACGGGTCGCGTTGAACGCCGGGGCCTGCGCGCTCGACTCTGTGGAGAGCACCTTGTTCTCGAGCTTCGCGCCGCCGGTCCAGAGACGGAAGATGTCGACCTGGTTGTACTGGTTGAAGTTCTCCGCCTCGGGGTAGTCGACCGCCATGATCGGCTCGGAGATCTCGATCGGCTTGCCGTAGGAGATCTGCACGCGCGTGTCGATGCCGACCGAGTTCAGCCACTCCTTGAGGGGCGTGAGCATCCGCTCCATGTAGAGCTCGGTCAGGACGTCCTGGTAGTCGTTGACGATCTCCTGGCGGCGCTGCTCCGCACCCTCGAGCCGGTAGTCCCCCGTCGTCGCAACCGAGTCGTAGGGGTTGTGCACGTTCGCCACGACGCCGGAGATGAGGAAGAGGTGCGGGGTGATGTCGTAGCCCTTGCGGGCCTCGAACTCCTCGGCCATGTCCTCCGCCCAGAAGGTGAAGCCGCCGTCGCCGTACTCGATCTCCAGCGAGTCCATGAAGAGCTGCACGTCACCGTCGAGGATCTTCTGGCGCAGCGCGGGGTCGCTCAGGAGGTTGTCCTCCCAGAACGCGCGCTGGGCGGCGACCCCGCGCTCGTCGAAGTAGTTCGTCGCGTAGCTCGGCTGCGCGGCCGGGTTCGAGGCCTGGAAGGTGCCCTGGCTCCAGATGGCGAACACGCGGTACGCCCCGTCGTCCGGTGCCGTCCAGTCCAGGTCCTGCGTCCACACGTCGGCGCCCTGCGTGACGAGCGGCGCCAGGTCGATGAAGCTCTCGGGGTCGACGGTGTCGCCCTCGACCAGCCGGTAGGCGTAGGCGGTGACGAACTGAGCCCCCTCCTGCCGCGCGTCTTCCTCCAGTGCGGGCAGCGCCGCGAGGCTCTGGCCGGCCTCCACCGTCGCGGTGCCGAGGACGAGGTTCTGCATCGCCGCCTGGCTCGTCGGGTCCAGCCCGGGCACGTTGGACGTGTCCCAGTTGGTGCCGGACGTGAGGTAGACGCTCATCCCGAGATCGAGGAGCGTGTTCATGAGGAGGTTCCACTTGTGGGTCCACATCGCGGAGCCGTAGCCGTAGTCCTCGTTGGGGGCGCCGTTGTCGTTCTGCATGGCCAGCTCCACGCCCCGGAACCCGGAGTCGTACAGCGCCTGGATCTCCTCGAGGAGGGTCTCGTCCGTGTGGGCGGCCTCGCCCAGCCACCAGCGGACATCGCTGCTGTAGATCCGGTCCGGATCGATGTACCTGCTCTCCAGCTCCTCCGCGAAGGAGGAGGTGGCGGGCGTGCCGGCAGGTATCGGGGCCGGGTAGGCGTTGGCCGCCGCGCCGGTGAGCGCCGCTCCCGCGACGAGCGTGGCGGCCGTGGCACCGACGAGTGCCCTGCGCCAGCGTGGGTCCTTGGACATCTTCTCTCCCTTGAGCGGTGATGTTCAGCCCGAGCCGAGGGCATCGTTGCCACTGGCCGGTTCGCCGAGCCCTGAAAGGATTCAACGCGCCAACGCTACTGGCATGCGCCAGTCGGGGTCAATGGCTTCGAGACGACCCGCGCCGCGCCCAGACGACAGCCGTCCGCGCGCTGCCGTAACGAGATATCCGCCGTCGGCGCCCGGCCCGCAAGGAGACATCCGCCGTCGGCGCCCGAGTGCTAGTGGATCCCGGCCATCTTTCGCGTGATCCACTTGTTCATCGCCGCTATCGCGACGCCGATGAGGATCGACGCCCCGCCGAGCACGAGGAAGTACGGCGTCTCGTTGTCCGGGTCGTAGAACCGCGCGAGCCAGCCCGAGGCGGCCGACCCGACCGCGATCGAGAGGAAGAACAGCGCGACCATCTGCGTGTGGAACGCCTTGGGCGCGAGCTTCGTCGACAGGGACTGCCCCACCGGGGAGAGGCACAGCTCGGCGATCGTGAAGAGGAAGAGGATGAGGACGAGCCACAGCAGCGGCGTGCTGTTCTCGCCGCCGCCTGCGAACGGGATGAACAGCAGGAACGCGATGCCCATGACGACGGTGCCGATGGCGAACTTCCACGGCGTCGTCGGCTGGCGCGGGCCGAGGCGCTGCCACATCGCGGCGAAGACGCCGGCGAAGATGATGATGAAGACCGGGTTGATGGACTGCACCCAGCTCGGCGGCATCGTCCAGCCGAAGAGGTCACGGTCGAGCCGCTGGTCGGAGTAGACCGCCACCACCGTGAACTGCTGCTGGAACAGCGACCAGAACGCGGCGCTCGCGACGAACATCGGGATGAAGGAGACGACGCGGCCACGCTCGACGTCGTCGATCTTGCGCGAGCGGAGCATGAGCGCGAAGAGGGCCACCGCGGCGGCGAGCGTGAGGACGACGACGATCCCGGACAGCCGCGCGACCGTGATGATCCCGAGGAACGACAGCACGACGACAAGGACGACGACGGCGCCCACGATGCCGGCGTAGCGGACGCGCTGGTTGGCGGGGAGCGGGTTCGTCACCTCGTGGCCGGCCGCGCCGATCGTCGTGCGGCGCAGGACGAGGTACTGGATGAGCCCGGCCGCCATGCCCAGGGCCGCGAGGCCGAAGCCCCAGTGGAAGCCGCGCATGTCCCACAGGAGACCGGTGAGCAGCGGGCCGACGAGCGCGCCGAGGTTGACGCCCATGTAGTAGATGGAGAAGCCGGCGTCACGGCGGTCGTCGCCGGGTTCGTACATGTCGCCGAGGACGGAGCTCGTCGTCGCCTTGAGCGTGCCCGAGCCCGTCGCGATGCAGATGAGCCCGATGCCGACGCCGGCGAAGCTCGGGATGACCGCGAGCGAGATGTGCCCGAGCATGATGAGGACGGCGGCGCCGGTGAGGGTGCGCTCGGCGCCGAAGAGCCGGTCGGAGACCCACGCGCCGAGGATGGCGGAGAGGTAGACGAGCCCGCCGTACGCGCCGACGATCGACGTCGCCTCCGCCTCGGTCAGCCCGAGGCCCCCCTCGGTGGCGGAGTAGTACAGGTAGTAGACGAGGATGCCCTGCATCCCGTAGAAGCTGAACCGCTCCCACATCTCCACGCCGGCGAGGTTCGCGAGCCCGAGGGGGTGCCCGAAGAACGTTCGGCGCCCGTCCTTCGGGGCGACGGTGGTGGGTGGGGCGGGGTTGGCCGGTGCGGCGTCAGGGTCCACGACGGCGACTCTGGCACTGCGTGTGCCTCATCGCGACCGCAGCGGGGACCAGCGGAAAGGCCTGCGCGGGTCGGTCTTGGCGCCGTCGGTCGCAGCCCTCGGCGCGCGCCCCCCGGAGCTAGTCGCGCTGCGCGTCGTCGACGACGCGGCGGAACCAGAGGTCGGCCTCGCGGTGGCTGCGGAGCCGGTAGACCGGCAGGTCCGGCCGCTGCTCGAGGAGGCGGGCGACCCGCTCCTCGACGCTGCGGTGGGTGCGCCAGGCCCAGCGGATGACGTGGTCGCGGTCGGTGAGGATCGTCCGCAGCGGCGGCTCGACGTTGCCGTTCCACAGCACCTCACGCCGGAGCCGCCGGACGACGGTGCGCGCGGTGACCTGGCGCAGGACCGTCCGGCGCGGCAGGTCGAGCCAGGCGAGGACATCGGCCCGCTCACCGAGCAGGCCGCGCACGAGGCGGTACTGCCACTCCGTCACCCAGGCGTCCTCAGCGGTGAACGCCTCGACGTCGCCGACGAACGAGGGGCGCGGGACCCAGCCGGGGCCGTGGAAGAGGGCGTCGATCTCGACGTGGCGGATGCCGAGCGCCTCACCGAGGCGGGCGGCGAGCGTGGTCTTGCCCGCTCCGGACGCGCCGGCGACGAGGATGCGACGGGGGCGGCGCGGAAGCGGGTCGCCCGGCCTGAGGAGAGGCACGGGCGACCACGCTAGTACGGGGCGCCGCGGGTGCGGCGCGAACGAGACGACCTGCGGGAGGCACCCACGACCGTCGAGCCAACGGGAACGACGGAGTCCGGTCGCTGACGCCCGGCACCGTCGCGCCCCTCAGCTGCTCTGCCGGCGTTGGGGGATGCGCAGCCCTCCACCACGCATCCCCCAAGCCGACAAGCACGGGAGATGCGCAGCCCTCCCCCGCGCATCTCCCACAAATGCACGCTCCCGCCGTCGGGTATGCACTGTCAACGACTGAGGTGCACGTCTAGCCGAAAGTCGAGCCGAACCGGGATCCCAGGGCCCCTCGGCGCCCGTTCTTGGACGTCCCGACGTCGATTCTTCGCGCACGGGATACCCGCCGTTATCGCCGCAGGGCCGCGGATCGGCCCCGGCGGGCGGTCGATCACGAGCGATCGCAATCAAATCGTGACGAATGATCTTCGCAAATGCCCCAGGGACGCCCGCGGCGGTATGACTGAGCGCCTGGCCCTGCGGCACCAGACCGTCGACGGCAAGGGTGCGACTTATCCGGGAGCGATGTCGCACCGACGGACCGACGTGGTTCCGCCCCGGAGTACGTCCGTTGCAGCTACAGGCACGACGGGCGAGCCCGTCTGGGGCACGACGGCGCCGGAGCCACCACCAGGCGCACGGCGGTGGCACGCCCGACCACGGCCCCGGTCAATGGGCCGGCTTCACCCGGGTGGCGTCTTCCGCTCGGTCTGCGAGAGTTACCATCCGTGACCGATCACCAGCGCGAGGCGGGGGCCGACGCTGCGGAACGACGGAGCAGCGACGTCGAGCGGCGCTACCTCGCCGCCCGCGACGTGATCATGGAGCTGCAGCAGGTGCTGCTACCGACCGCCCTGCCGGTGCTGCCCGCCGTGAGCGTGGCCGCGCGCTACCTGGTCGCGGCGCGCGACCAGGCGGCGGGTGGTGACTGGTTCGACGCCGTCGCGCTGGAGGACGGCCGCCTGGCGCTGGTGGTCGGCGACGTCGTCGGCCATGGCGTGGCGGCCTCGGCGACGATGGGACAGCTGCGTGCGGTGCTCGACGTCGCGCTGGTCGAGACGGGCGACCTCGAGGAGTCCTTGGCGCAGGCCGACCGGATGGCGACGCGGACACCGGCGCTGCGGGCGGCCACGGTCTGCGCCGGCGTGCTCGACCCGGCCACCGGGGTGCTGCAGTACAGCACGTGCGGGCACCCACCTCCCCTCCTCATCGCCGCGGACGGGAGCACGCGGTACCTCGCAGCAACCGGCGGGGCACCGCTGGGCACCGGATCACGGCCGACGACCGCGACGGAGCAGATCCACCCGGGTGACGTGCTGCTGCTCTACAGCGATGGCCTCATCGAGCGGCCCGGTGAGCCGCTCGCCGCCGGGCTCGCCATGCTGGCGCAGGTCGCGGGCGAGGCAGCCACGGACGGGGCCGCTCCGACCGGTGCGCCGACGCCGGTGGTGGACAGGGTCGCCCAGCGGAGCATGGAGCTGCTCACCCGGACCGATTATGACGACGACGTGACGGTGCTCGCGGTGCAGCGCCGCGCGACGCCCGTCGAGGCGCTGCGACACGAGCTCCCCGCCGAGCCGAGGGGCGTCTCCGCCGCACGGGCGACGGTGCGTCGCTGGCTCGCACCGCTCGGTCCGGGGCCCGAGGACCTCCGGGCGATCGAGATGGCGGTGACCGAGCTCGTCAGCAACGCCGTCCAGCACGCCTACCCGTCGGGCCAGCACGGCGTGGTGCGGGTGCACGCGGAGCTCGGCACGGACGGGATGCTCAACGTGGCCGTGGGCGATGACGGCCGTTGGTGCGCCCCCGGGGCAGCACCGGCTGACGTCGGCGGGCGCGGACTGTGGATCGCCGGGAAGGTCATCGATGACCTGACCATCGACCACGGACGGCCGGACGCCCCGGACGCGCCGGGGGAACGACTCGGCACAACGGTGGTGACGCTGCGCCATAGGATGCACCATCCCGCCGTGCTGGCGTCCGAGCCGGCCCCCCTCGAACCGAGGAGCCCAGCAGTGGAGTTCTCCGCCACGTTCGAGGACGGCCCGCCGCGGACGCTGCGGGTATCGGGTTCGGTGGACATCACCAACGTCGCCGAGCTCGCCGCGAACCTGGAGATCGCCAGCCGCGGCGGTGTGCACCCCCTCGTCGTCGATCTCACCGAGACCTACGTGCTGGGCAGCGCCGGCGTCCGGGCTCTGTTCGGCGCCCGCGACCAGCACGCCATCCACGGTCAGCGAATGACCATCGTCGCTCCACCGGCGAGCCTGGCCGCCCAGGTGCTCGACATGGTCGGTCTCGACCACGTCCCGGCGGCGCCGGAGTAGCAGTAGCCCCGTCCAGCGGGGCGGTGCGGCGGCCCTGCAGTCGCCGGCTCCGCCGCGCCACTCAGGTGACGTCGTCGTCCACCCAGTCGAAGGTGCGGCGCACGGCCTTGCTCCAGTTCCGGTAGAGACGCTCGCGCTCGTCGGGCTCCATCGCCGGCTCCCAGCGCTTGTCCTCGGCCCAGTGCTCGCTCACCTCGTCCTGGCCGGACCAGAACCCGACGGCGATTCCCGCGGCGTACGCCGCACCGAGCGCCGTCGTCTCGGCGACCTTGGGCCGCACGACCGGCACCCCGAGGATGTCCGCCTGGAACTGCATGAGCACCTCGTTGGCCACCATCCCGCCGTCGACGCGCAGCTCGGTGAGGTCGACGCCGGAGTCCGCGTTCATCGCGTCGACCACCTCCCGCGACTGGAACGCCGTCGCCTCGAGCGCCGCCCGCGCGAGGTGCCCCTTGTTGACGTACCGGGTGAGGCCGACGAGCGCGCCGCGGGCGTCGGAGCGCCAGTGCGGGGCGAAGAGCCCGGAGAACGCCGGGACGAAGTACGCCCCGCCGTTGTCCTCCACGGTGGCCGCGAGCGCCTCCACCTCGGCCGCGTCGGAGATGATGCCGAGGTTGTCGCGCAGCCACTGCACGAGGGAGCCGGTCACGGCGATCGAGCCCTCGAGGCAGTACGCCTGGGGCGCGTCGCCGATCTTGTACCCGACCGTCGTGATGAGCCCGTTCTGCGAGCGGACCAGCTCGGTGCCCGTGTTGAGGAGGAGGAAGTTCCCGGTGCCGTAGGTGTTCTTCGCGGCACCCACCTCGAAGCACGCCTGCCCGAACGTGGCCGCCTGCTGGTCGCCGAGGATCGCCGCAATCGGTACGCCCGGCACCATCCCCGCCTCGCGACCCTTGCCGTAGACCTCCGCCGACGAGCGGATCTCCGGCAGCATCGGCAGCGGGATACCCATCTCCCTCGCGATGTCCTCGTTCCACGTGAGGGTGTCGATGTTCATGAGCATCGTGCGCGAGGCGTTCGTGACGTCGGTGGCGTGGACGCCGCCGTCCGGCCCGCCCGTCATGTTCCACAGGACCCAGCTGTCCGTCGTGCCGACGAGGAGGTCGCCGGCCTCGGCGCGCCGGCGGGCGCCGTCGACGTTGTCGAGGATCCACCGCGCCTTGGGCCCGGCGAAGTACGTCGCGAGCGGCAGGCCGGTGCGCTCCTTGTACCGGTCGTGGCCCTCGCCGTCGGCGAGCTCGTCGACGATCTTCTGCGTGCGCGTGTCCTGCCAGACGATGGCGTTGTGGACCGGCTCGCCGGTCTTGCGGTCCCACACCACCGTGGTCTCGCGCTGGTTCGTGATCCCGACGGCGGCGATCCGGCGGTAGCTGAGGTTCGCCCGGGTCAGGGCGAGGGCGACGACGTCGCGCGTGTTCCGCCAGATCTCCATCGGGTCGTGCTCGACCCAGCCGGCGCGCGGCAGGATCTGCTCGTGCTCCTCCTGCCCGACGGAGACGACCGTGCCGTCGTGGTCGAAGACGATGGCGCGCGTGCTCGTCGTGCCCTGGTCGATGGCGAGGACGTAGTCGGTCACGAGGCTCCTTGGGTCGGGACGAGCGGGACGAGGGGGACGAGGTCGGGGGCGCGCAGCCGCACAGCCTCGGCGGCGGCGTCGCTGCTCTCCTCCTGCGCAGCCTCGATCGCGGCGACCCGCGCGCGGTAGGCCTCGACCTCGGCGCCCGTGCGCGCCGCGTCCCACCCGAGCAGGGGCGCGATGATCTCCGCGACCTCCGGGGCGGCGCCGGCGCCGCGGTCGCGGGTCTCGTCGTCGAGGCGGACGCGGTGGCGCAGGACGTCCTCGAGGTGGAGGGCACCCTCGTGCGTGACGGCGAACGCGACCTCCGCGCGCAGGTACTCCGGCGCCGCGGCGAGCGGCTCACCGAGGGCGGGATCGCCGTCGACCGTCGCGAGCAGCGTCGCGATCTCCGCGCCGTAGCGGTGGAGGAGGTGGGTGACGCGCTCGGCCGTCCAGCCGTAGCGGCGCACGATGCGCGGGCGCCGACGGGTGACGGCGCGGTAGCCCACGGCGCCGACGAGCGGCACCGCCGCGGTGATGGAGGGGACGGCGCGGGCGCGCGCCTCGCCGAGGACGAAGTCGACGGCGTCCTGCGCCATGACGCGGTAGGTGGTCAGCTTGCCGCCGGCGATGACGGCCAGGCCGGGCGCCGCCTCGGTGATCGTGTGCTCGCGGGAGACCTTCGTCGACGTCGGCGCCGGCCCTTTCGTGCCCGGCTGGAGGAGGGGGCGCAGGCCGGCCCACGTGCCGATGACGTCGGCGCGGGTCAGCGGGTCCGCGAGGACGGAGTTGGCGTGCTCGAGGACGTAGTCGATGTCCGCGCGCGTGGGGACGGGGTGCTGGTGACCCTCGTGCCAGGCGGTGTCCGTCGTCCCGATGATCCAGAAGCGCTCCCACGGGATGACGAAGAGGACGGACTTCTCCGTGCGGACGAACAGCCCGGCGCTGCCCGCGATCCGCTCCCGCGGGACGACGATGTGGATGCCCTTGGACGCGAGGACCTTGAGGCCCTCGTCCGTGCCGCCGAGCGCCTGGGTGTCCTCGGTCCACACCCCGGTGGCGATGATGACGTGACGGGCACGGACCTCGCGGGTAGCGCGGGCCTCGAGGTCGTGGACGCGGGCGCCGACGACCCGGCCGGTCGTGTCCTTGAGCAGGTCAGTCACCTGGGCGCGGCTGGCCGCGAGCGCGCCGTGGCCGACGGCGGTGCGCACGAGTGCGATGACGAGGCGGGCGTCGTCGACGCGGGCGTCGTAGAAGCGGATCGCCCCGACGAGCGCGTCCTCGCGCAGCGACGGGAAGAGCTGGCGGGCGCCGGCGCGGGTGTAGTGCTTCTGGACCGGGACGGAGCGCCCGCGGGAGCCGAGGATCGAGAGGGAGTCGTACAGGCCGACGCCGAGAGCGCTGTACGCGCGCTCGACGACGGGCGTCTTGAGCGGCCAGAGGAACGGCTGCGGCTGGACGAGGTGCGGCGCCGTCGTCGTCAGGAGCGTGCCGCGCTCCTTGAGCGCCTCGGCGACGAGCCCGACGTCGAGCTGGTAGAGGTAGCGCAAGCCGCCGTGGACGAGCCGGCTCGAGCGGCTCGATGTGCCGGCGGACCAGTCCTGCGCCTCGACGATCCCCGTGCGCAGGCCGCGGGTGGCGGCGTCGAGGGCGATGCCCGCGCCGGTCACTCCCCCGCCGACGACGAGGACGTCGATGCCCTCGTCGTCGCTCATGGCGTCGAGGGCCGCGCGCCGGGTCTGCGCGGTGAGCGCGGTACTCAGCACGGCCGCTCCTTCTCCGGCGACGCTGCGCCGCTCCGTCTGGGGCGACGCTGCGCCGCTGCTCGGTGGGACCTCGCACTGATCAGTCTTGGAGGTCCCCCGCGCGGGCGCACCTTCTTTACGCTGGCCTGCCGGCCCGGCGGGCCGGCAGCGAGGTCGGCGCTACCAGGTCTGGCCGGCGTCGGCGGAGACGAGGACCTCGTCGCCCGACCACAGCCACACCGTGTCCCACGTGGCGGAGACCGCGACCTGCCCGGGCTCGGCCTGGGCGGCGGGGGCACAGCCGGCGGCGTCGTCGAGGCCGGCGCCCGCGGCGTCGGGGAGGCGCACCTCGACGCCGGCGCAGTCCGGGCTCGCGGTGGCGAGGACGTAGCCGTCGGGCCGCAGCCCGAGCGCGAGAGCACCCGGAGTCGAGCCCGCGGCAGCCCATGTGGAGCCGCCGTCGGAGGTGAGCTGGAGAGTGCCTTCGGTGCACAGGACGGCGGCGCGCTCGGCGTCGAGGCCGGCGAGGCCGACCGGTTCGCCCTCGCACGGGACCGGGACCTCGCCGGCGGGCGCGCTCATGCGGGTCCGGTCGGCAGGCAGGAGGAACCACGAGCCGCCGAGGTACTCGTCAGCCGTGGACCACGTGACGCCGGCGTTCGACGTGGAGCGGTACGTCGGGCTGCAGCCGTCCGTGCCGCCGATGACGAACATGGCCGAACCGGACTGCACCTTCATCCGCGACACGGGAGTGACGCCGGGCTCGCGGGCGGACCACGTGGCGCCGCCGTCCTCGGTGTACTCGAGGACAGCGGGGGCCTCGCAGTCGCCGGTGCTCGCGCGCCACGCGACGGCCTCGGTCGAGGCGGCGAGAAGGCGCTGGGCCGGCTGGGCGCCGACCTGCGCGGGTGCGCCGGTTGTCGCGTCCGGGGCGGGCTCGGGCGACGTGGTCCCGCCCGGCGGGACCTTGGTGCCGGCGCTGGCCGACGTCGTGGCCGGCTCCGGCGTGAAGTCCGGGAGCGGGTCGCTCGCCGGCGGCTCGGGCGGGCGGAGCAGCATGAAGATGAGCACGGCGTTGAGCACGACAAGCGCGCCGATCGCCACGTATGACGCGGCCCTCCCCCTAGGAACTCGCACCGCTCGATCCTATCCATCGGCGGCCGGTCGGCCGGACCCCCGGGAACGACGGCCCCCGCGCCTCACCGGCCAGCTCATCCAGGGGCCCGGGGGTACGTTCCGGCGAGCAGGGGCGTCGGGCTCACGTCGCGCCCCTGCGGCGCCGCTTCGCTCTTGTCGCGTCAGCGGCCTCCCTCGCGACCGCCGCCGAGCGCCCGCCGCTTCTGATCGGCACCCGCCTGGCCGGACCGGCGGGCGCAGGTGTATGCATGTACGGAATTACGTACTACCGTATTCGGATGAGCAGCGACCATCGTCTGGCGACCCTCGAGCAACGCGTCGCTGAGCTGGAGCGCCTCGTGTCCAGCGCCGAAGCGCTGCGCACGGAGCACCCGGAGGAGCGCGCGGGCAGGGGTGCGCCCGCCGCAACCACCGCGCCCACCACCGCGCCGCCCGCGGCAAGGACCCCCGACCCCTCCGTCTTCTGGGCGCTCGAGGGCCTCCACGCCCGGGTCGAGGCACCCGGTGCTGTCCTCATCACCGGCACCGTGACGCTGCCCGACGGCCGTGCCGCCGAGTGGCAGGAGGGCGCCACCACCGACGACCTCCTCGGCCTCGACTGGGCGGAGTGCGCCGACAGCCTCGCCGCGCTCGGCCACCCCGTGCGCCTGCGCCTGCTCGGCCAGGTGCTCTCCGGCGCCCGGACCGTCCAGGAGCTGACCGGCACCGAGGGCATCGGCACGAGCGGGCAGGTCTACCACCACGTGCGCCAGCTCGTCGCGGCCGGCTGGCTCCGGGCCGCGGGCGGCGGGCGCTACGAGGTGCCGGTGGCGCGCGTGGTCCCCCTCCTCACGACGGTCCTCGGAGCCCGCCGAT
The DNA here is from genome assembly GCF_036421975.1 of Georgenia wangjunii. Classification (NCBI taxonomy): domain Bacteria; kingdom Bacillati; phylum Actinomycetota; class Actinomycetes; order Allobogoriellales; family Allobogoriellaceae; genus Georgenia; species Georgenia wangjunii. The sequence continues at coordinate 111,265 of NZ_JAZGON010000010.1, forward strand.
GAAGCGCACGATCGCCCGCTGGCAGACGCTGTGGCTGCGCCTCTTCGCGCTCGCGGTCATCACCGGGGTGACGCTGCCGACGTGGCTGCCCGCGCGGCTCGACCTCGTGCTCGTCGTCGGCCTCTTCCTCCTCTCGCTCGTCCGCCCACCGCGCTCCGAGCGGGCGCCGGTCCCGCTGCCGGCGCCGGTGCGCGGACGCTGGGTGGCGCTCAACAGCCCCGGCTCAGCCGTCCCCAGCCACGGGGTCAAGGCCTACGGGCAGACGTACGCCGTCGACCTGCTGCGCCCCTCGTCCGATGCGCGCGCGTCGCTCGGATGGTCGCTACGCACCCGGCGGCCGGAGTCGTACCCCGCCTTCGGCGAACCGGTCCTGTCCATGGCGCCCGGGACGGTCGTGGCCGCCCGCGACGCCGCCCGCGACCACGGCGCCCGCGACACGTGGCCGACCGTGCTGTGGATGATGACCATCGAGGGCTTCGTGCGTGAGCTCGGCGGGGCGTCGCGGATCCTCGGGAACCACGTCATCGTGGCGCACGACGACGGCACGTACGCCGCGTACGCGCACCTGCGCCGCGGCTCGGCCACGGTCCGCACCGGCGAACGGGTGACGGCGGGGCAGCAGCTCGGAGCGGTCGGCAACACCGGCAACACGTCCGAGCCGCACCTCCACGTCCAGCTCATGGACCACGCCATCCCGCAGGCGGCGGCCGGCGTCCCGATGCTCTGGCCGGACCTGTCGGTCGACCCGGCCGAGCGCGACGCCCGCTGGGGAGCCGGCGAGCCGAAGGCGACGGCCCTCGCCTGGTTCCCACCCAGCGGGCAGATCTTCGAGGCATAGGGCCGCGCTCAGCCGCGTCACCACCTGGATGTGGCGGCGGGGCCACTGCCCGCGCCCGGCCCGGGGTCCGCCGCCCCGGGCCGCGGTCGGGTCCGCCTACTCCTCGACCGGGACGTCCGTGATCCGCCAGGCGGCGCCCGCCTCGACGAGCCCGCCCACGAGCGCGACCCGCGGCAGGTCGAGCGTGACGGTGTCCGCACCGATATCCGGCCACACGACCGTCACCGTGTCCGTGTCCCCGACGTCCAGCGGGTCGGCGACCGTCAGCTCGGCGAGCGGGTGGCGGTAGGAGTCGTCCTCGTCGGAGACGAGGTAGTCGAGCGGGAAGACCCGCTCGTTCCCCGCGAGGAGCGTGACGCCGGTGGCGGCGAACTGGAGCTGCGGGGAGAACTCACCGCGCGCGTCCAGCGCCGTCTGGGACACGGGCCACGGCATCGTCCCGCGCTCACCGCCCACCCGCTCGAGGCGCAGCTCGCCCACGAGCACCTTGCCGACGCGCCGGACGCTCTCGACGGTCACTCGCACCTCGTCCTCCCGGTAGGTGACGACGACCCCCTCGGCCGCACCGCCCACGGCACCCACCGCCTCCGGGTGCGCGCCCTCGGACGCCACGGCCGGGTCCGTGCCCGGACGCTTCGCGCTGGCGAAGACCAGCTCGACGCGCCGGTTGGCCGCGCGCGCCTCGTCCGAGGTGCCCGGGACGGCGGGCTCGTCGCTCCCACGGCCCTCCACCGTGACGTCGAAGTGCGTGAGATCGACGAGCTCCCCGAGCCGGGTCGCCGCGGCCTGCGCGCGGCGCCGGGAGAGGTCGGCGTTGTGCGCGGGCGTGCCCACGTCGTCGGTGTGCCCGACGACGACGAGCTCGCCCGCCTCGACGCCGGCCAGCTCGGCGCCGGCCGCCGCGAGCGCGGAGTCGGCGTCGGGCGAGAGGTCGGCCGAGTCGTCGGCGAAGAGGACGTCGGTGGTGATACCGACGGTGGTCCGCTGCCCTACCTCGCGAGCACGCACCGTGCCGCCGGCGATCTCGCGGTAGGAATCGAGCGCACGGACCGGCGCGACGAGGCCCGCCGGCTGGGCGTCGATGACGGCGGCGACGTCGGCCGCGCCCACCGGCCCGTCGGCCACGACCGGCACGTCCGGGACGAACCCGACGTGCGGGATGAGGACGGCGGTGGTGTCCCCGGACGGGGCGGCGAAGAGTGCGTGGAACGTGGCCGGCCCCTCGCCTGCACGCGCCCGGAGGTCATCGACCTCGGTGGCACGGGTGCCGTCGGCGTCGTGCGCCATGAGGGCGACCGTGCGGCCTGCGGCGTCGACGAGGCGGACGGCGTCGGGCGCCACGCGGCCGAGGTCGGTAAAGGCGAAGCCGAGCGCACCGCCGAGGTTGACGTCCTCGGCCCCGGTCGCGGTCGTCGCCACGCGCAGGACGGCGAGCTCTCCGTCGCGCACGACCGGACCGACCTCGACCTCGACCGGCGCACCGTTGATCTCGCCCTCGACGACGACGGAGTCGCGCGGCGGCAGCGTCGGCGAGGCAGGCTCCTCCTCCGTAGTCTGCGTCGGCGCGGGCGACGCCCCCGGCGACGCAGCCGGGGCGAGGGCCGGGCTCGAGCATCCGGCAAGGAGGAGCGCGCAGGCCGCAACAGGCAGGACGGAACGGGGCAGAGGTCGAGAAAGCACCGAGCCACCCTAGTAGCCCCGCTCGCGGTCCGGACCGGCATCCTTGCATTACGTACGTAGGTACATCATATACTTAGATCTATGCCCGACCCCGAGTGGCCTCTGCCCTGGATCCGAGCCAGCCTCGACCTGGCCATTCTCGGCTGCTTGCTCGACGCGCCGCTGCACGGGTACGGGATCGCCCAGCGCCTCGAGGGTCGAGGGTTCGGCCGGCTCAAGGGCGGCTCGCTCTATCCGGCGCTCAGCCGCCTGGGGGACGCGGGCCACGTCGAGACGACCTGGGAGCAGGGCAATTCCGGTCCCGGCCGCAAGGACTACTCCATCACCGACACCGGCCGGGAGTACCTCGTCGACGGGCTCACGAAGTGGCATGGCCTGACGCAAGCACTCGATCCCGCGAAGGGGCACTGAGCATGACCACGAGGAGCCGACCGAGCATCGACGCGCTGCCCACCGCCTTCGCGCGGGCCCGCGGTGAAGCCGCCGACAGGGAGTGGGCCGAGCTTGTCATCGGCCGCTTCTACCTGGACCGGATCAACCCCGCTCTCGTCACCGACGAGCTGACGCGGGTCCTGGAGCTTGTGCGCGAGTCCGGCGAGGGGCCGGAGGAGCTGTTCGGCGAGGCCGTCGAGTACGTCGGGACGCAGATGGAGCAGTGGCGGGCCGACGGCGCGCCACTCGCCCCTCCCGAACCGAGCACGAGCTGGTGGGACGTCCCGGGCCCGGCGGCGTGCATGGCGAGCCTGCTCGTCGTCATGCTCATGGTCCTGGAGGTCGTCTCCGGCAACTGGACGACCGACTACTCCCTCGGCAAGCTGCTGCTGCCCACGCTGACCAGCATCACAGCCTTCGTGTCCATCACGACGTTCGAGACGCTGCTCATGCGGACCCGCCGCCTGTGGGCGATCGCCGGCGCGCTCGTTCCGGCCGTCGCCGGAGGATCGGCCCTGCTGGCGGCCATCATCCTTGGCAACGACCGCCCGCTCTTCACCGGATCTGTGTGGTGGTACGTCGCCCTGGTCGCTGTCCACGCCCTCGTCACCGTCGCGATCGTGCGCTTCCTGCCCGGCGGTGACGAGATCCGCGCCCGACGCCAGACCGAGACGATCGAGGCGCACGGCACGATCACCGCCGCCGACGGCACCACAACCTCCGCCGGCACGGTGGCGTCTGATGACGAGTGGGCTGCCCAGCTGGCCGGCATCCTGCGCCTCCGGATCGAGATGCCTGAGAACGACGTGCGCTCGACCATCGCCGAGGCCCGTGGTCACGCTGCGACCAATGGCACCAGCATGGCGGAGGAGTTCGGCTCTCCCGGCGCGTACGCCTCACGGCTGCCGCGATCGACGTCGGGCAGGCGCGCGCGCGAGCGCTGGCGCCGCGCCGGCTGGGTGGCCGCCGTTCCGATCCTCGGGTACCTGGCTTTCGAAGGCCTGCAGCACGGCTGGGAGTGGGGCAACGTGCGCTGGATCATGGCGATCGCCTTCGTCGCCTCGTGCTTCTCCGTCGCCGGCTTCCTCCGCGCCCCGGCCCGAGAGCGATGAGCCCCGGCCCGGCTCGGCGGTTCCGCGAGCCGGCACCCCGAGCCTGACCGACCGGCGCGACCTACCGCACGGAGATCCAGCGGTTCCCGTAGCGGCAGGTCAGCTCCGGCAACCCGACCTGCGCCAGTGCGTCGACGGCGGCGTGGACGGCCCGGGCAGTGAGGTGCGCGTCGGCGTCGTCGGCGGCCGTGAACCGCACGAGGATCCTGGCACGCCCTCCGCGCAGCTCGACGTCGCGCGCCTCGACAGTCGTCAGCGCCGCGGCTGCGTCCGCCCCGCAGGGCAGGACGCTCTCCGGGTCGACTCCGGGGCGGAGCATCCCGACGCCGATGCGGACGCGATAGGACGGCACGGGGCTCCTCGGGTCGTGAACGGCCTGCGAGAGCGGCGCGGGCCGAGGGACGCAGCGATCCTCCCGACCCTACGAGGTCGGCACGGACCCGCCACCGACGCCCGCAGGGCATCGGCGCGAAAAGCTGGGCACCGGCGTCGCTGTGCATCCCTTCATCGGCGATATCGGTCCGCCCACCGAATTACGCCCGGCCAGCGCTTTGCGCGGTGCGCAACTCGCCATTCACCAGGATTATGCGGCGAGCGGATATCTTCGACGCGCGGACTTTGTTTCACCGCTTACTCCGGGATGATCCAGCGAAGCCTCAGAGCAATCGCGGGAGCAGTCGCCCGAGCGGCCATCCGCGGTGCGCGCACGAACAGTCACGACGACCTCGCCGACGCGAGATGATGCTCCCCTACGGGTGATGCACGACACGAGGAGACACACATGGCGTACCGCGGCGGCGACAGCTTCACGATCCTCGTGGTGTGCACCGGGAACGTGTGCCGCTCCCCCGCCGTCGAGCGCCTGCTCCGCGGGGCGTTCGCCGACGTGCCGGACATCCGAGTGACGAGCGCCGGCACCGGGGCCCTCGTGGGCGAGCCGATCCACGGCCCCATGAGCGCCCTGCTCGAGGGCATCAACGTCGACACTTCCGGCTTCGCGGCCCGCCGGCTCACCCCGGACCTCGTCCGCGACGCCGACCTCGTCCTCGCCGCCACCCGCCTGCACCGGGGCGACGTCGTCGACCTCGTCCCGGCCGCGGTCCGGCGCACGTTCACGCTCCGTGAGCTCGCGCGCCTCACCGAGCAGGTCCCTGCCGCCGACCTCGACGCCGCCGCCGGGGCCGACGCCGCACCGGCCGACCGGCTCGCGGCGCTCATCCCGCTCGCGTCGGCACGCCGGGCGCACGTGCCCGCCGAGCAGGACGACGTCGTCGACCCCTACCGCCTGGACGAGGCCGTGTACCGCCAGTCCCTCGACCAGATGCGCCCCGCCGTGCGGACCATCGCCCGAGCGGCGCTCCGCCTCCCCTGACCGGCTCCTAGCACGCAGGAGCGGGAGCCGACCTTCGGCCGGCTCCCGCTCCCGTCAGCTCCGGCTGCGACGCCGCGACGACGCCGCAGCCCGCCGGCGACTACTCGCGGTGCAGCTTGTCCTGCACCGTCCCGGCGATCTTCTCGACGCGGTTCGGCAGGTCGGTCGTGCCGTAGAGCCGAGCGTCGGGGCGGGTCGGGGGCGGCATCGGCGCCGACGTCGTCGGGCCGTCGTGGTACGTGTGCTCGCCCTTGCCGTCGATGGACGGGCCCGACGCCCACCCACCCTCCTTGGCGTGGACGCCGTCGGAGAAGTTGAGGTACTGGTAGGAGACCTCCGTGTGCTCCTTCTTCTGCGGGAAGTTGCTCGGCGTGGGGAGCTCCTCGAGGCCGTCTGCCTTGAGCTCCTCGATCGCCCGCAGCCACTGGTTCTGGTGCATCGTGTCGCGCGCGAGGAGGAACGCGAGCATGTCCCGCACGCCGCTGTCATCGGTCATGTGGTAGAGCCGGGCGACCTGGATGCGGCCCTGCATCTCGGCGTTCGCGTTCGCCGTGAAGTCCGCGAGCAGGTTGCCGCTCGACGTGATGTACGAGCCCTGCCAGGGGTTGCCGTTCGAGTCGACCGGACGGGCACCCGCGCCGGCGACGATGGCGTGCTGGACGTCCATGCCTCCGACGACGGCGGCGACCGTCGGGTCGTCCTGGACGGCGTCCGTCGTGATCCCGAGGGGTGCCTTCTCGAGGAGCTGGGCGATCATCGTCGCGAGCATCTCGACGTGCCCGAACTCCTCCGCACCGATCCCGAAGACGAGGTCGCGGTACTTGCCGGGCAGGTGCATGTTCCAGCCCTGGAACGCGTACTGCATGGCGACGCTGATCTCGCCGTACTGCCCGCCGAGCACCTCCTGGAGCTTGCGGGCGTAGATGGCGTCCGGCTTGTCAGGGGTGGACTTGAACTGCAGCTCTTGCTTGTGGAAGAACATCGATCGCTTCTCCTCCTTGGAGCCGAGGCTCCCTTGCTGGCGGCTATGAGAGTCCGCTCGGAAGGCGGGACGCGGGCCTGTGCAGCACCCCCCGGTGCCGCGGTCCACGGCACACCGTGCTCGCGGAACCTCACAATCGCACCGCGTGGAGGACCCCGCACGTCGACCAACGTCCAGTCGTGAGAGCACGCCAGCGACATGTGTCGCCGCGGTGGCACCGCCCCCGGTACGTTCGGCCACATGGCTGATCCTGCATACGGCGCTCGCGCTGCCGTCGTCATCGAGGACGACGACGACATCCGCGGTCTTCTCGTCGCCACGCTCAGCCAGGCCGGCTTCACCGTCAGCAGCGCCGGGAGCGGGGCCGAGGGCGTCGAGCTCGTGCGCTCGGAGAGTCCTGCCGTGACGACGCTCGACGTCTCGCTGCCGGACATCGACGGCTTCGAGGTGGCCCGGCGGATCCGGCTCTTCTCCGACACCTACATCGTCATGCTCACCGCCCGCGCCGAGGAGATCGATACCCTCATGGGCCTCGACGCCGGCGCCGACGACTACCTCACCAAGCCGTTCCGCCCCCGCGAGCTGCGGGCTCGCATCGAGGCCATGCTGCGCCGACCGCGGAACCTCGCGGCGCCAGGCGCACCGATGCCCGGCGATACCGCCGACGCGGAGCCCGCCCCGGCCGACGCCTCCGCCACGGCGACGCCCGAGCACGCGGGTGGTCCGACGGCGGTGGCGGGCACACCCGCGGAGCCCGGGCCCGGAACGCCGCCCGGCATCCGCAAGCACAACGGGCTCGTCGTGGACGTTCCCGGGCGCCTCGTCGACGTCGACGGCGAGCGCGTCAACCTCACCCGCAGCGAGTTCGACCTGCTGGCGGCGCTCATCGAGAACCCCCACCGCGTCCTGGCCAAGGCGGAGCTCGCGCGGCGCCTGTGGGGCGAGGACTACAACTCGGGGACGCCGGTGACGGACGCGGACAAGCGCACCGTCGAGGTCCACGTCGCCAACCTGCGGCGCAAGCTCGGCGAGGACGCGACCCAGCCGCGCTACATCGAGACGGTGCGGGGCATCGGCTACCGCCTCACCCCCTCCCGCTGAGGCCTGAGGCCGCGCGGGAGGGCTCCCGGCCGGTCGGGTGCACGCCGGCCACTACCAAGACACGCTCGAGCGGATGGGGGCCGCGCCCCATCCGCTCGAGCGAGCGCGGATGAGCTGCGGTCACGGCCGCATGCTGACGAGCTCCTTGAGCGCCACCCGCGTGGCGGCCGAGAGCACGAACAGCTCGACCGTCACATCGCAGGCGGCGTCGTACTGGTCCGCGTCCAGCGCCGCGAGGAGGTCCTTCGCCACCTCGCCGAGCGGCTCGGCGCCGACCATGACAGCCGAGCTCTGCAGGCTCATCGCGGCAACCCGCGCAGTCTCCATCTCGCGTGCCGCGAGGGCGTCGCGCAGCCGGGTCACCCGACCGTCGAGCATGGCGACGAAGCCTCGGATGAAGTCGCGTGTGGCCGCCGCGCCGATGTCCTGGCTCAGCTCGGCGAGCACGCGCTGGTTGATCACTCCCTTGACTCTCCCCGGAGCCACGGGGGTCAGACCCGGTACCCGTGCTGCCGGCGCATGAGCCGGCGGAGCATGAAGAGCGTCTGGACCGCCGTGAGGACTCCGAGCGCCGGCCACCCGACCCACAGGAGGGACACCTGGACGATCTCGGGGAGCGTCGTCCAGATCCACGTCAGTGCGGCGGCTGCGAACACGACGAGGACGAGCGGGCTGAGATAGGCCCATCCACGGCCGCCCTCCGCCCGGGCCTGAGCCGCCCAGTTGTCCGTGCGCGAGGCGGAGAGAAACTTCGCCCACGCTCTCACGAAGTGGCCCATCCGAATCCATAGGTAGATCTCCGCCGGTAGGAACAGGACGGCGAACAGCACGTCCCGCCAGGTGTGGTCCCTCATCGCGAGTGCGGTGCGGACGTTGAGCGCGATCGCGACGAGCGGCGGGATGAGCCACACGGGCGAGAAGACGAAGGCCCCGATGCTGAGGCTGGCGAACAGCAGGAGCAGGAAGCTGATGCGCGTGACGATGTTGGTGAGCATGGAGACGTTCTCCATCCACCGCAGGCGCATGTTCGGGTGGAACGGCTGGCCGTGGGTGTCCCCGCGCTGGCCGGGCCACATGAGGTCGATGGCCCCGTAGTTCCACTTGACCTGCTGGCCGTCGAGCGCGCGCATCGTCGTCATGCCGCCCACCTGGGCGCGCGCGACGGGCGAGATCTTCGTCGAGTAGCCGAGGTTCTTGATCTGCAGGCTGAGGAGGGAGTCCTCCACCTCCGAGTCGCGCACCCACGGCGAGCGCTGGTGGTGCTCGTCCATGACGTCCTTGAGTGCCGGGATCGAGAAGAGCGAGCACTGTCCGCCGAGCACGGCCATGTTCCGGCCGCGCACGAGGTTCTGCATGTTGAAGGCGGCGAACTGCGCGCGCTGACCCGTGAGGAGGAGCGGCCCCACGAGCCCGCGCTGGCGGTTGTCGAGGGTGTAGATCGCGGAGACGCCGCCGATGCGCGGGTCGCTGAGCATCTCGTGCTCGAGCTCGGCGACCGTGTCCTTGGCGAGGATCGTGTCTCCGTCCACGCCGAGGAGGAAGTCGTAGTCCTGGACCATGAGGAAGCCGTAGTTGAGCGCGCCGACCTTCTTGTCCGGGTTCTTGCCGATGTCGTGGACGACGACGGTCGTCGTGTGCTCGTGCCCGTTGCGCTTGCGCGTGTGGCGCCCGGAGAACTTCTTGGCGAGCTTGAAGGTGTTGTCCGACGTGTTGTTGACGACGACGTGGATGACGTCGGGCCGGCGGGTCTGCGCTAGCAGGCTCTTGAGGACGGGCCGGATCGTCTCCTCCTCGTTGTACGCGGGCACGACGCAGCCGATGCGGGCCGGCGCCGTCTCCTCCTCGAGCACGAGCTCCCCGTGCTGGAAGGAGAAGCGCTCCATCTCGGCGATGACGGAGTCCACCGTGCGCTCGCTCGTGACGAGCGCCCGGCTCGTGGTCAGGGTGCCGGTGCCCGTGGGCACGGTGGCGGTGCGGCCCGGAGGGGCGGCGGTTTGCGGCTGGGTTGCGTTCTCGGTCATGCGCTTCCTCGTTCTCGGGGGCAGCCGAGTAGGAATCTCAGGCCGCGACGCGGAACAGCACACCGCGTGAACGGACATCGTGGTTAATGACCAGCGGGTGATCGTTTGATGACCGGAATGTCCACTCACCCTCACCCCCGGGGCTAACCCCCGCGGTGCCGGGCAAGGCCCGGGGTGATCGATCCTCAAGGTTCCATCATGGGTGCGGGTTTTAGGCGATCCGGGCCCTAACGTGCTTTTACGGCGCCGCTGCGGCCCCGCTTTCACCAGCCTCAGCCGCCCGGCGCACCACGACACCCCACCCGTACGAAGCTCAGTTATCTCGCCGTGCCCACGGCGACCAGGAAGGTCAACCCATGTCACGTCGCCACCGCGCTTCCGCGCTCCTCGCCATCGCCGCCCTGGCCCTCGCCGGCTGCGGGACGCCGCCGTGGGAGGAAGCGGCCCTGGCCGCCGAGGGTGAGGGCGGCGCGGCCGCACCGGCCACGGCCGAGCCCTCCACCGAGCCGTCCGCCACCGGTGCCACGGCCGAGCCGACGGTCGAGGACGCACCCGCGCCCCTGCCGACCGCGGCAGCGCCCATCGCCCCGCTCCCGAACGACCTCGGCAGCGGGTCCACCCGGCGCGAGCTCACCGCCGGCACGCTCGGCGTCACGGTCGACTACTGGTCCGACCTCGCCGTGGGCGACTGGACGTCCAACGCGAACAAGCCCGTCAGCCTCTCGGTGACGACGTACCCCGAGCTCTACGGCACCGACGTCTACCTGTCCCGCCTGTCGGTGACGACGTCCGTCACCGACGCCGACGGCACGCCGCTGCCCTCCCCGCCGGCGTACGAGGACCGCGCGAGCGTCCACCCCGGCTACGTCACCGGCGACCCCTACAGCTACGCGACGACGTTCGTCCTGCCGCCGCTCGACCCCGCCGCGACGCAGGTGGTCCTCACCCTCAGCTACGACCTGCTCGTCAGCACCGGGTACTCCGAGGAGTACATGAAGCAGACGGCCGTCGACACGCTGCGCGTCGCCGTCGTCCCTCACGCGCCGGCCACAGCCCCGGCGCCCGCGACGTCGGAGCGCGCCGGCACGGAGACCGCCGCGCTCGACGTCGCCTGACGGCGGGTCCGCACCGCGCCGGCGAGCTGGATGCCGGCGTAGCCGAGGAGGGCGACGGCCGCGACGGCCGAGGCCGTGGTCTTCTGGTCCCCGGACAGGGCGTTGGCGACGTAGCCCGCGTAGGGCACGTGGTAGCGGACGTGCCCGCGCACCTGGACCGCCGTGACCTCCCACGGGTCCGGGGCGTTCGTCGCGTCGCCCTGGGTGACGAAGCTGACGCCGCCGCCGGCCGCGAGCGTGCGCCCGACGATCCGGTGCGTGACGAGCGTCGGGTCGTCCGCGTGGGGCAGGAAGGTGATGACGTCGCCGATCCCGAGCCGTGCGGCGTCAGCCTCGCCGGAGACCGGCTCGACGACGACCTGGCTGCCGGTCGGGATGGTCGGCTCCATCGAGCCGGTGAGGATCGTCAGCGGCACCCAGCCCATGAACCGCGGGAGGACGACGATCGCGATCGCGAGCGCGGCGACCACGGCGAGGACGAGCCAGACCGCGACGTTCGCGATCCGCGACGCGAGCACGGCGACGGGCCGGCGCGCCGCGGCGACGGCGGTGGTCGTCACCGGGAGGGCCACGGCCCCCGCGGGAACGGCCGGGCTCGCGGCGACGGTGGCCTGCACCTCCGCGGCACCCTGCGCCTCGACGACGGCCTCGGCCTGGACGGCGGCCTCGGCCCGCGGGGCGGCGTGGCGGCGGACGGCCGGGGCACCGGCGCCAGCGCGCCGCGTCGTCGGCCGCGAGCCGGACGGCCCGGACGTGCTCCGGCGGGACGGCGCCACCGAGCGCGCGCCGAGCCGCGCCGCGGCACGGTGCCGCGTGGAGGAGGGACGGGGGGCGGTGTGCGAGCCGCTCATGGGAGGACCACCGGGTTCGTCGAGGTGTTGGTCTTGGTCCCGGCGCAGCCGGGGTTGGAGAGCATGTTGCGCTGGAGGGTGACGACCTGCGTGCTCTCCGCGTAGTACGCCGAGCTCCCGGCGAAGGGGTAGGCGCGGACCATGAGGTCCTGCTGCTGCCACAGGGAGACCCCGAGGTCGCCGTTGGTGACGCGCAGGCCGCGCTCGGCGCCGCCGACCGTGGCCATGAGCGAGGTGGCGCGCCCACCGGACACCCGCCAGATCTCCCAGCGGTCGATGGCGGGGGTGGACCCCGCCGTCGTGCCCGCCCAGCGCCAGCTCAGCGTCGTGGGGACGAAGGCCCCCTCGGAGCACGAGAGCGCGTCGGGTCGGGGGAGGTCGACCCGGTACGTCGTGGCCCACGTCGCCACCGGGGACGTCCACGTGGCCGGGCCGACGGAGCGGGAGTCGGCGGTGGTCGTCAGCGTCATCGTGCGCCCGGCGAGGGCTGCGGACAGCGCCGAGCCGGTGAGGGCGGGCCGCACGTCGAGGCACAGCACGTGGCTGCCGCCGGCGACAAGAGTGGCCCGGGCGGCGGAGCCGGTCACTGGGGTGACGGCCGCGGCGGTACCGGACGTGACCGGCGCCGCGGTCCACGTGGCGGCGGGAGCGGCGCACGAGGTGCCGGCGGTGTAGCCGACCCGCGCGCCGCGGAGGAACGTCGCGACGTCGGCGCTGGTCGTGCCGCTGCCGGCGGCCGGCGTGACGCTGAGCGTGCGCGGTGCCCACGCGGCCGTCTGCTCGGCGGAGCCGTTCGTCACGGAGGCGACGGTGGCCGAGGCCGGGGTCATCGTCAGCGAGAGGGAGTCCGTCGTCGCGCCGGGCGTGGCGACCTGGACCTCGGAGTACCACTGGGCCTGCGTGCCGGTCGACGGCGTGAGGGCGAGGAGGAGGGCGACGACGGCGGTCGCGGCGGCGGCGGCGGCGGGCAGCCCACGGCGGGGCTGCGGCGCGCGGTGGCGCGCGGGGCGGGTGCGGTTCATCGTTCCTCCTCTCAGTTCTGCGTGAGCGACCAGCGGACGGCGCCCGGGGCGAGCGTCTGCTGCTGGAGCCGGCCGGCCCAGTCCTGGCCCGCGGCGGGCGCGGCCGGGATCGTCAGGCGGACCGTCGCGAGGACGGTGCCGCCGTCGTCGGCGGGGGTGATGCGCCGGGAGGCGGCGGTCCCGGTGACCGGGGTGCCCGCCCCGGTCAGCGCCACGGAGGTGGACGTCCGCACCGCGGCGGCGAGCTCGGTGGAGCTGCCCGGCCCGACGAGCCCCGTCGTGTCGAGGGCGAGCGTCGCGGTGAGCAGGTCACCGCGGGCGACGACCCGTACCGGCACCCGGTAGACCACCGTGTCGCCGGCGGCGAGGCGGCGGGCGCTCAGCGTGGTCGTGACGTCCTGCGACGTCACCGTCCCGTCGGCCGCGGGACGCTCGAGCGTGATCGTCATCGGCTGCTGCTCGAGGCGCAGCGCGCCGCTGGCGATCTGACCGCTCCCCGCCGCCACCGTGTCCGACCAGAGGGCGTAGCTCGCCGAGGTGCCGCTGAGCAGCACGAGGGCCAGCGCGCCGGCGGCGGCCGCACGGAGGAGGCGGGGGCGGAGGGAGATCATCGCGGTCAGTTGGCCGAGACGGCGTTCTGCGTGAGGACGACCTCGAGGCCGTCGAGGTTCGCGGTGGCGTCCTGGGCGGTGGTGCCGGAGACCGAGTCGGGGAAGGTGACCTGGACCTGGACGTCGAGCTCGTCGCCGTTGTTGTCGGCGGTGACCGCGAAGGGGTTCGCCTCGTTGACGACCGTGCCGTCGACCGTGAAGACGTAGCTGGCGACGAGCGCGTCGGCAAGGGCGACGTCCTGCTCGGTGGGGACGGAGCCCTCGGCGGCGGCGCTGGAGCCGGCGGCGATGGTGGCGACGTTCGTCGCGAGCGTCGCCGCGAGGATGTCGCCCTCGGCGTTGATGGTGACGGTGTCGGAGAAGGTGAGGACCTCGCCGGGGACGACAGCGTACGCGGCGAGGTCGACGTCGTCGCCGAGCGAGTTCGTCCACTCCCCGCCGGTGCTCGTCAGCGTGAGCAGGCCGCTGTTGATGTCGTTCGCGCCGTACTCCTGCGTGTCGGACCAGTTGGCGAACGTGCTGCCGCCGGCGGCGAGGAGGGCGACACCGAGGGCGGTGGCGACGACGGCCTTCGTGGCCTTCCTGGAGGAGCTGGGGGCGGTGGTGGAGCGCGACATGATGTTTCCTTCGTTCGGTAGCGGTTCTTGACCGAGACCGATACTGCTCACCGAACCTCAGCGCTCCGCTCAAGCAGGCCTGAGATCACCTCAGGATCAGCGCGAGTGGTGCGCGTCGGTCTTGAGGATCGGGCCCAACCTCAAGGTCGGCGCCATCCCCGTGAGCCAGGCCACCGTGGGACGGCTCTTCCGCGAGGGCCGGCGGCGGGTCGCGCGCCGGCACCGGGGGGAGGCGGCTCAGCCCGCCGAGCGGGCCCCGTCGTTCGCGGCGCGCCCGGGCCGGGTGTCCGGCCCGCTGCCGGCGACGACGACGCGGTTCCCACCGGCAGCCAGGGCCGCCCGCGCCGCACCCGCGGCCGCCTCACGCAGGGCGGGCAGGTCGTACCCGGCGTCGGCCGCCTTGGCAACGCCGAAGCTTGCCGTGAGCCGGACGTGGCTCCCCGGCACGGGGACGGGGCTGTTGATGAGGTCCTTGCGCACCGACGTCGCCCACTCGAGCACCTCGGCCCCCGAGTACCCGCGCACGAGCACGTGGAACACGTCCTCGTCTGCGGGGTCCTTGCCGACGAGGCCGTGGGCGGGCCTGTGCTCGCCGACGATCTCGCCGCACGTGACGAGCGCTTGCACCGCGACGCCGCGGTCGTAGGCAACGGCGATGGCGTCGAGCTCCTCCGGTGCGATGACGATGAAGGCGACGGGTTGCGCCGCAGCCCGGGCGATCCGCAGCTCCTGGGTGGCGCACGTCGCGAACGACTCCGCCGAGCGCACGCCGGTCACCGGGTCGAAGTTCGCCGCCGCGAGTGCCCGCTCGCTCGCGATGCCCCGGGTACGGAGCATGACGCCGACGAAGGCGGCAGCGTTGACGAGGACCGACGTGATGATCGTCGACGGCGCCGTCCCGAGGTAGGTGACGAAGATCTCCGAGGTCGGCCCAGCCGTGATGAAGATGAAGGTCCGGAGGGTGTAGTACCCGCCGGCGAGGGCGAGGATCATCGCGAGCAGCGCCCCCGGACGGGAGCTGCGGAGGCTCCCGCGCAGGATCGCGGCAGAGGCACCGAGTGCGCCAAGGGCCGTGCCGACGAGGACGACCACCCCGCCCGCCCAGGACCCGCCGTCGGGCCCCTCGACGAGGACGGCCACCGCGGTCACCCCCGCGACGAGGAACGCGAGGGCGATGCGCGAGCTGCGGCGTTCGTGCGCGCGGATGCCGCACCACATCGCCCAGACCGTGAGGACGCTCGTGGCGTTCCCGATGGCATTGATCCACCACAGGTCCGGTTCCACCGCGGTGGCGAGGTAGGCGACGGCCGTCGTCATCGCCGACGCGAACGCGATGGACCACAGCCGGTCGACCTCCTGGCCGATACGGGCCCAGGCCTCGGCGAGGAACATGCCCGAGCTCGTCATGACGATGACCGCCGAGAACACGAGGAGCGTGGGGACGTCGAGGGTCATGAGTGGCGCTCCGGTGCGTCGTCGCCCGCCGCGTGCAGCGGCAGGGTGAGCGTCATCTCGGTGCCCACCCCGGGCTCGGAGGCAAGCTCGATCGCGCCGCCGTGGGCGGCCATGATGAGGCGGGAGATGTGCAGCCCGAGGCCGGTGCCAGGCACCGGGCCCTGCCGCACGGAGCGTGCCCGGTAGAAGCGGTCGAAGACCTTCTCCTGCTCCGCGGGCGCGATCCCGATGCCGGTGTCCCGCACCCGCAACCGGGCGACGCCGTCGACCCGGTCGAGGACCGCCGTCACCCGTCCGTCGGGCCGGCTGTACTTCACGGCGTTGGACAGGATGTTGTCCGCCACCTGCGCGAGACGGGTCCGGTCGGCGAGGACGACGATGGACTCGTCCGCGACGATGTCGAGCTCGACCTCCGCCTCGCGCGCCCGCGGGACGACGCTCTCGACCGAGTCGAGGAGCACCTCCCGCAGGTCCGTCGTGCTCGGTTCGAGGTCGAACCCCACGCGGGTGCGCGCGGCGAAGAGAAGGTCCCCGATGAGCCGCTGGAGGCGCTGGGCGTTGCGCTCGACGACGCCCAGCTGTCCGCGCAGCCGCTCCGGGAGCTCCGGGTCGTCCGTCGTCAGCTCGAGGTAGCCGAGGATCGACGTGAGCGGGGTGCGCAGCTCGTGCGAGACCGAGGAGACGAAGTCCTCGCGCTGGGCGAGGGCGTTCATCTCGGCCGTCATGTCCTGGTAGAGGACGACGGCGCCCCCACCCGTCCCGTCGCCCTCCTCGAGCTGTGCGGCGGAGATACGGAACGCCGTGAACTCTCCGCCGCCCTGGTCCCACCATGTGAGCTCGCGGTCGATCGACTCCCCACGCGCCGCGCGGACGAGCGGCGAGCCGTCGCGGCCCAGGGGCGTGACGCGGTCCTCCCGGAAGCCGCCTATGCCGCCGTGGACGCTGACGTGGTCGCCCAGCTTGAGGCGTCCTTCGACGACGGCGGCGTGGGCCCGGTTGATCGTCCCGATCGTGCCGTCCGGGTTGAGGGCGACGACACCGACGTCGATCGTGTTGAGGATCGAGTCGAGCACCTGCCGCTGGCGGCTCGCGTCCGCGAGGGCCTCCTCGATGAGGGCGCTCTGGCGGGTGAGGAGGGCCCGGCGCGCGGAGGACCGGCGCTCCGCGAGGTAGGTGTACGTGGCGATGGCGGTGAGGACGACCGGGAGCAGGAGGAGTCGCGGGACGTTGTCGGTTTCGACCACCGTCGCGTCGCGGGTGAGGGCTGAGCCCCACCCGGCGATCGAGCTGACGACGACGGAGACGACCGCCCCCGTCACCCCGAAGGTCGCCGACATCCACATGACCGGGAAGACGAGCAGGATCGAGGCGGGGAAGCCGGAGTTCGCGACGAGCCCGATGGCGAGGATGTCGAGGAGCGGCACGACCACCCGGGCGCGCTCGTGCATCCAGTGCCACGGCAGCGCGATGGACAGCGTCGTGGCGAGGAGCGCGGCGAGCGCGCCGGCGTAGAAGGTCGCGCTGGCGAAGGACTCCGGCGCGTAGAGCAGCACGCCGAGGATGACGAGGAGGAAGACCCCGGCGAACGGGAGCTGGCGCACGAGCACGCTGCGGTAGCTCGGGCGCGCCGCGGTACCGCCCCCCGTCGGTTCCTGCACGCCTCCGAGGCTAGCGGTGGTGGGCCGCCCCCGCCGACCTGGGCCGCTCATTCCTGCGGCGCCCGGGCGAGGTGCTGGAGCCGGCGGCCGTGGCCCGTGAGGGCCTCGAGAAGGCGGTCAGGCCCGGCCAGGCTCACGCCTCGCCCGGGTTCGCCTCGCTTTGCTCGATGGCGGCGGGAGCGGCGACGGCCGGCTCAGAGTCGGCCGGCTCAGAGTCAGCCGGCGCGGCGTCGGCCGGCTCAGAGTCAGCCGGCGCGGCGTCGGCCGCATCGGTGCTCGCGTCATCAGCCGGCCTGAGCGGCTCGTTCGCGACGACCTCGATGTCGAACTCGTCGATGACGGGCGGGGTGAGCGGCCAGTCGCTGACAGCCTCGGGGGCGTGGGTCTCGGAGTGCGCGCCGCAGCCGTGGTCGACGCTGACGACGCGGCCGTCGTCGGGTGACCACTCGTTCGCGCAGACGCCGAAGACGGTGCGCATCGACCCCGCCATCTTGAGGAAGAAGCCGCACGTCGAGCACGGCGCCGCCGCGGCCTGCGCCTGGGGCGCGGCCGGGCCGCGGTCGCCGTCGTACCAGCGGGTGGCGGCCTGGTTCCGGCCGTCGCGAGAGAGGACGCGGGCCCGGCCGAGGCCGAGCTCGTGGTGCAGGTCGGTGCCGAGCACGTCGGCGTCGGCGTCCGTGGCCTCGTAGCCCTGGTCGAGCCGCTCGTCCTGCGGCGCGTAGGGCAGGACGTCCGTCGCGCCGACGTCGCCCGGGCGGAGCCGGTCCGCCCACGGCACCCACACGGGCGCGAGCAGCGCGCCCTCACCGGCGACGAGCTCGACCTCGCACACCGTGGCGCTGCGGCCGCGCGGCGGGCGGGTGATCGTCACGGCCCACTGCCAGCCGCGGTACCCGGGGTTGAGCGTCTCGAAGTAGTGCGTCACGAGCCGCTCGCCGTCGATGACGGCGCCGCGGTGCTCACCGATGTCACCGGCGCCGACGAGCTCGACGGCGGCCGCGCGCGCGACATCGACCGCGCCGACGAGCACCGCCTCCTTGGCGGTGGACCTCGAACTAGCGCGGGCCGGGGCGGTGGTAGCTACGGACACGTCAACCAGTGTAGGCGTGGCGGCGGGCGGCTGGGCTCGGACGTGATGCGGTCCTGCCTCGTCGCCGTCCCGTTCCCGGAGCGGACGCGCACCGGCGGTGCGATCCTGACGGGCGTGACGAGAAGACGCCGCGTGGCTGCGCTGGCCGTGGTCGGCGCGCTCGCCTTCGTCACCGTGACCGCGAGCCTGTGGCTGTGGCGTGGCGATCGCGTCGAGTCCCTTCACGCCGGCCTCGCGTCGCTGCTCCACTTCTCGGTCTTCGTCGCCGTGTACCTCGGCACACGCCGACTCAGCCAGACGACCGCCGGGGACTCCCTCGAGGTCAATGTGCGGACGCGGGACGGCCACCCGCGGCTGAGCAGGCGGTGGTCGCAGGCCCAGATCTGGCCGGGCAGCGGCGCTCTGCGGATCACTCCCTACACGGGGTCGTCGGTCGCACCGTTCTCGATCGACGCGACGCGCCTCGAGGTGGTCGAGAGCCCGCACACCTGGCGCGACGCGTTCACGCGTCCGGTCGGCGCCGGCGCCTTCGTCCGCATCCCGACGGACGAAGGCACCATCGAGATGGCGCTCCCCGCAGGTCGGCTGCCGTGGTTGCGCGAGAGCCTCGACGCGGGCAGCGGACCGCGAGAGCCCCGACCTGGGCAGTGAGCACCGAGCCGCGGCGGCGCAGGCTCAGGCGTCGAACTCGTCGGCGACGGCCCGCAGGACCTGGGCGACCTTGGCGCCCGTGGCCTTCTCCGGGTAGCGCCCGCGGCGCAGGTCTCCGGAGGCGCGGTCGAGCACCCGGATGAGGTCCTCGACGATGGGCACCATGTCCTCCGCGGGCTTGCGGTGCGCGCGGACCACCGAGAGCGTCGGCTCGGTGATCGTCACCGAGAGGGCCGACGGTCCGCGCCGCCCCTCGGCGACGCCGAACTCGACCTTCGTGCCAGGCTTCGGGCTCTGAACCCCGGCCGGCAGCGCCGACGCGTGGAGGAACACCTCGCCGCCGTCGTCGTCGGCGATGAAGCCGAAGCCGCGGTCGGCGTCGAACCACTTGACCTTGCCGGTGGGCACGTCCTACCTCTGATTCTCTGCGGGGGGTCGGGCCACCTGCGGCGGCGCAGCGGACACGTGCATCGTTACCGGCCCAGGGTATCCGGCCACCGGGCACCTACGCAGTGCTAATCGGTGCGAGGTAGCGTGCTGGGCAGAGTGCGGCGCGTCACACCAGCGGCCGCGCCACGACGCGGCACCACGCCGCCGGTACGCGGAGAGGAGCGAGCACCATGAGCGTCCCGCCCATGATGCGGCAGGAGGAGCTCGTCACCTCGCTCGCCCGCTGGATGATGCGCACGGTCCAGACCCAGCCCGGCTGGGACCAGCTGCACCTCGAGCTGCGGCCCCTGCGCGACCGGGTCCGCATCCGCATCACCGAGGTGCGCGGCAAGGGCAGCCAGTCCCGCACCGGCGAGCTCGACCCCGAGCGCGACGCCTACCGTGACGCCCGGGAGCTCCAGGAGATCGGCGCCCGCCCCGGCGCGGGCACGTGGATCAGCGCGACGATCGTCGCGACGGCGACCGGCTGGCCAGAGCCACGCATCGCCGTCGCCGCCACGCTCAACCCGGACAAGGAGCCGGACTCATGGGGGCCGGCGGACGCCTCGCTCGACGCCGAGGACCTCGTCCACCTCCTCACCCGCCACCCCCGCCGGCGCGAGCTCGTGCCGGAATGGGTCGCGCAGCGCATCACGGCGGCGGGCCTGAGCGTCCCCCTCGCCGAGGGCGAGACCCCGCAGGCGGGCCCGACCCCACCCACCGGCACGACCCAGCCCGACGACGACGCCCGGCCGACCGACGTCGGGCACCACGACAACGAGGACGGCAACGTGAGCGACCTGACCGGCAACAGCCCCACCGAGCGCATCGAGGCGCCCGCGACGACGGCGTCGGCGCCGCGGCTGACGACGAGCGCGGGCGGCGCGGCGGCGGCCGACGAGGCGGCGGCCGACGAGGCGACGGTCGCCGCGGCCGACGGGGCGCCCGGGGACCCGCGGGTGGGCGTGCCGCCGGTGCCGGACGTGCCCGCTCCCCCGCGCAGCACCCGCGCGCCGGGCGCCGTGCACGTGCACGTCGACCGGGACGGCATCGCCATCCCCGACGGCTCGCGGCCCCAGCAGCGCCGGCTGCGCCTCGGCGGCTCGCTCGGCCTCGCGGACATCATCGAGACGGTCGGCGCGCCGCTGCCCTTCACGGACAAGCGCGGCGCGTGGGTGGTGCGCCACGGCACGAGCGCCGACGAGGGCCAGGTGCTCGCCGTCGTCGAGCAGGTCGACGGGATCGTCGAGGGCGACCTCGGCGGGGCGAGCGTCCACCTCCTCAGCGACGCGGCGCCGGCGGACCTCCTCACCGCGGCCGACGAGCTGCACCTGTACTACTGCTCCGTTCCCGGCACCGTCGAGGAGGTCCTCACCGCCGCGCGGGAGGGCCGGACGACGCCGCCCGCGCCCCCGCGGGCCAAGCCGGACAACCCCCAGCTGCGCGAGGCGATCGCCACGTTCGCCGCCCAGCCCGACCGCGACCGCATGCTCCACGTGCTGCGCCAGGCCCTCGGCGGGCGCCTCGTCCTCGACGCGACCGGGTCCGACGTGCACAAGACCGACGGCGGCAAGCCGGACATGCGCCTGACGACCGTCACCGCGCCCGACGGCTCGCGCGGGATCGGTGCCTTCACGAGCAACGTCGCGCTCGCCGACTTCCGGCGCAAGCTCCACGAGAAGGCCGGGACCACCCCGCCGGCGGAGCTCGTCGGCCTCGCCCAGGCCGGCCCCACCGTGCTCGAGCTCTTCCGGCAGAACGAGGACCTGCGCTGGCTCATCCTCGACCCGGGCGGCCCCTCGTGCGCCCTCGGCAAGCCCGAGGTCAACTACGCCCTCTCGGCGCCGAGCAACACCGCCGTCAAGGACCTCCTCGCCCGCGAGCACAGCATCCAGGAGCTCTTCGACGCGCTCCGCGCGCCCGACTCCCAGCTCTTCCTCGCCGAGAAGAAGCGCCCCGAGACCGAGGACACCGAGGGTGGGACACCCACGGCCGGCCCGGTCTTCGCGCGCCACGAGGCGGACGGCAGCCCCGTCATGGTCGTCTTCACCTCGCCCGCCGAGGTGGCCGCGTACGGCGCCGACTTCTCCAGCCGCCGGTTCCCGGTCGAGTGGCTCATGCGGTTCTTCCTGCGCAGCCGGGTCAAGGAGATGCGGATCAACCCCTCGGGGCCGTCCGCGACGCTCTCCTCGTTCCAGGTGTGGCACATGCTCGGCACCCCGCCCCTCGAGGCCAGGCCGGCCGCGACCGCGCAGCCGGAGCAGGGCTAGGTTCCGGCGCGCGGCGCGACGGCGGCTCACCGGGACCCCGGGCGCGCCGTAATGTGGGTCGGATGAACCCGATGCAGCCCGGCACCGCGACGAGCGAGGAGCTCGCGCGCGCCCTCGCCGAGCGCACCGACGACCAGCTCACGCTCCTCCTGCGCGAGCGCCCCGACCTCGGCGTGCCCACGCCGTCCTCGGTCACGGTGCTCGGCGGGCGCGCCGCGTCCCGCCCGTCCGTCGAGCGGGTCCTCGCCCGGCTCACCACCCGCGACCTCCAGGTGGTCGAGGCCCTCGTCGCCCTCGCACCCCTGGGGCTGACGTCCGCCGAGGACCTCGGGCGCGCCGTCGGGCTGCCGGCCGCGAAGGCCCGCGACGTCGTCGACCGCGCGGAGGAGCTCGCGCTCACCGTCGGCGGGCGGCCCGTCCTCGCCCTCGCCGAGGCGCTCGGCCCGCACCCCGCCGGGCTCGGCCCCAGCCTCGCTTCGCTCGGCGCGGCGGTGGCCGGGGGCACCGCCGCGGGGGGCACCCCGCCGCGCACGGCGGACGAGCTCTCCGCCCGCATGAAGGACGCCCCGTCGGCGGCCGCCCGGATGCTCGACGCGCTCCGGTGGGGCCCGCCCGTCGGCGTCGTCAGCGCCGGCGCGCCGAGCCCCGGCGCCCGCTGGCTGCTCGACCACGGCATCCTCCACCGGCTCAGCGCCACCCAGCTCGTCCTGCCGCTCGAGGTCGGCCTCGCCGCCCGCGACGGGCGCACCCACGCCGAGCCGGCCGTCGCGCCCCCGACGGCGGGGATCGCGACGCGCCCCGCGCACGTCGTCAGCTCCGAGGGTGCCCGCCTCGCCGAGGAGTCGGTGCGGCTCGTCGCCCTCCTCCTCATGGCGTGGCAGGACGCCCCCGCGGCGGTCCTGCGCAGCGGTGGCCTCGGCGTGCGCGAGCTCAAGCGCACCGCCACCGCCCTGGAGACGGACCCGGCCACCGCCGCGACGATCGCCGAGGTCGCGGCCACGGCGGACCTCGTCGAGGCGGTCGACGACGGCAACGACGGCCTCCTCTTCGAGCCCACCGCGCAGTCGCTCCAGTGGCGGGAGAGCACGCTCGGCCGGCGCTGGGCACACCTCGCCGCCGCGTGGCTCGCCTCGCGGCGCACGGCGTGGCTCGTCGGCACCCGCAACGACCACGGCGCCCTGCGCGCCGCGCTCGAGCCCGGCCTCGAGCGCGGGTGGGCCGCCCGCCTGCGCCGTCGCGCGCTCGAGGCGCTCGCCGACCTGCCCGAGGGCGCCGCCCCCACGGCCGCCGAGCTGCACGCCATCCTCACGTGGCACGCCCCGCGGGCCACCCCGCCCGAGACGAGCGTCGCGGCCGTCCTCGGGGAGGCCGAGCTCCTCGGGCTCACGGGGGCCGGGGCACTCACCGCCGCCGGCCGCGCGCTCCTCGACGCTCCCGGCGCGGGTGCCGCCTCCGCGGGCTCCGGCACGGTGAGCCTCGCGACCGCCATCGGGGTCGCCGCCGCCGCCACCGCGCTCGAGGCGGCCCTCCCCGAGCCGGTCGAGGAGCTCGTCGTCCAGGGCGACCTCACCGGCATCGTCCCGGGCCGCCCTGGCCCGGCGCTCGACGAGCTCATCACCCTGTCCGCCGACGTCGAGAGCCGCGGCGCCGCCCTCACCGTGCGGTTCACACCTGTCTCGATCCGCCGCGCGCTCGACGCGGGCGTCGCCGGCGAGGACCTCGTCGAGCGGCTGCGCGCGGCCTCGCGCACGCCGCTCCCCCAGGCGCTGGAGTACCTCGTCACGGACACCGCGCGCAAGCACGGCCAGGTCCGCGTCGGGTCCGCCGCGAGCTACGTCCGCACCCAGGACGCCGCCGCCGCGAGCGCCCTCGTCAGCCACCCGCGCCTCGCCGGGCTCCGCCTGCGCCCGATCGCGCCCACCGTGCTCGTCTCGAGCGCCTCACCGGCCGAGCTCATCGAGGCCCTGCGCGCGGCCGACGCCGCTCCGGCGCTCGAGGGACCGGACGGCACCGTCGTCGTCGGCCTGCCCGGCACCGGCGGTCGTACCGGGGGCGCCGGCGGGGCACGGCTGCGCCCGGCCTCGCGCGCACGCCGGCCCGTGGCGCCTCCCGCTCCCGTCGAGCTCGACGTGCGGACGATGGACGACGCCGAGCTGGCGGCCCTCGTCGCCCGCATGCGCGCCGGGCAGGACCGCGCCGCCCACGCGGCCGCAAACCGTGCCAGCGGCGACCTCGCCGCAACGGACCCCGTCCACACCGTCGCGCTCCTCCACGAGGCCGCGCAGACGGGGACTCCGGTCTCCGTCATCGTCATCGGGCCGACCGGCAAGCCGGAGAAGCGCCGGGTGCGCCCGGTGAGCATCGAGGGTGGCCGGGTGCGCATGGTCGACCTCGGCCGCGAGGCGGAGATCATCGTCGCCATCCACCGGATCTCCGCCGTCGGGCCCGACTCACGGGCCTGACCGCGGGCCGGTGGGCCGCCGTCGTCCCGGCCCCGTCCCGCCCACCCGGCAGCTCCCCGACACATACGTCGATGGGGTACCTTTTATCCGTTGATTGCGAACGAAAGTCCGCGCGGACTTTCCACCGAGACGAAGAGGTCTGATGAGCTGCCGCATCCCAGGTCAGCCGGCACGGCGCTGCGCGCCGGCGCCGGTCGCGCGCGGCCTCACGGCGGCGCCCGCGAACGACGGGAGCCGCTCATGACCACGGCCCGCGACCTCGCCGAGCTCGTCCGCCTCCCCGCCGCCCTCACCGTCCCCGGGGACACGCTCGCGGGCGCGGCCGCCGCCGGCTGGCCCGCCGGGGCGCGCACGGCGTTCCTCCCCGCCGCGTCGGCCTGCCTGTACTGGGCCGGCATGGCCCTCAACGACTACGCCGACCGGGACCTCGACGCCGTCGAGCGCCCCGAGCGCCCTATCCCCTCGGGCCGGGTGAGCCCCCGGCACGCGCTCGCGCTCGCCGCGGGGCTCACCGCCGCCGGGGTCGGGCTCGCCGCCGCCGCCGGCCGGCGCCACCTCGTGATCGGTGCCGCGCTCGCCGCGACCGTGTGGAGCTACGACCTCCTCGCCAAGCCGACCCCCCTCGCGCCGGTCGTCATGGCCGCCAACCGCGGGCTCGACGTCATGCTCGGCGCGGCCGGCAACCCCCGGCCCGCCCTTCCGGCGGCGCTCGCCCTCACGGCGCACACGGTCGCCGTCACCGCCCTCTCCCGCGGCGAGGTCACCGGCACCACCCCCGCCGTGCCGCGCGGCGCCGCCGCGACGACGGCGATCGTCGCCGTCGCGGCGGCGCTCCTCGCCGGCCCCGCCGGGGCAGCCGCCCTCGGCGGGCGCGCCGCCGGGGCAGGTGCGCGCCGCCCCCTGCCGGCGGGTGCGACGACAGCCGCCGCGCCGCCGCACCGGAGCGGCCTCACCCGGCTCGCTGCCGCCGGGCTCGCCGCCACGTACGCCTGGACCGTCGGCCGAGCCCAGCTCGAGGCCGCACGCCGCCCCGACGCCCCGACGGTGCGCCGGGCCACCGGCGTCGGGATCCGCGGGATGATCCCGCTCCAGGCTTCCCTGACGGCCGGGGCAGGCGCACTGCCCGCCGCGGCCGTCGTGCTCGCCGCCGGGCCCGTCGCCCGGCTAGCCACGAGGAGGTTGTCCGCAACATGAGACTCGCCTACGGCACGAACGGCTTCACCGGTCATCGCCTGCACGACGCGCTCGAGATCATCGCCGAGCTCGGCTACGACGGTGCCGCCATCACGCTCGACCCGCACCACCTCGATCCCTTCGCCGACGACGTCGTCGACCGCACGGCGCGCACGGCACGCCTCCTCGAGCGGCTCGGGCTCGCGTCCGTCGTCGAGACGGGCGCACCCTTCCTCCTCGACCCGCGCCGGCAGTTCGAGCCGACCTTCGTCTCGGACACCGGCCGCGAACGCCGCTCCGAGCTCATCCGCCGGGCCATCGACATCGCCGGGGACCTCGGCGCCCCGGTGGTCCACCTGTGGTCCGGCAACCTCCCGCACGGTACGTCGGAGGAGGAGGGCTGGGACCGTCTCGTCGAGTCCGTCGGGCGGCTCCTGCCCGTCGCCGAGCGCGCCGGCATCACCCTCGCCTTCGAGCCGGAGCCGTCGATGCTCGTCTCCCGGGTGGCCGACGCCCTCGAGCTGCGTGCCCGTCTCGACAACCCCCGCCAGCTGCAGGTCACGCTCGACATCGGTCACGCGCGCTGCAACGAGGCGGAGACCCCCGACGGCTGCGTCCGGCTCAGCGCGGGCGCCCTCGCCCACGTCCAGATCGACGACATGCGCCGCGGCGTCCACGCCCACCTCGAGTTCGGCGAGGGTGACATCGACTTCCCGCCGGTCTTCACCGCGCTCGCGGAGATCGGCTACGAGGGCCTCGTCTCGGTCGAGCTGAGCCGCCACAGCGACTCCGCGCCCGCCGTCGCCGCCCGTTCGATGACCGCCCTGCGCACCTACGCCCGCGCCGCGGCGGGAGCCGTGCGATGAGCGCCGCGCAGGCGGCCGAGACGCTGCGCGCCGCCCTCGGCGAGGACGGTGCCGCGAAGCTCGACGGGCTCCTCGCCCAGGTCGCGGCCGACCCGGCGGCCATCCACCGGCTCTTCCCCGCCGCCGCGCGCCGCGTCGGCCGCGGCCCGCTGCCCGGGACGGACGCCCGCGTCGAGGACGAGGTCCGCGCGGCCCTCCTCGCCGCGCACGCGGACGCCGTGCCCACGGACCGGCTCGCGGACGACGTCGCCGAGCTCTACCGCCTCGGTGACGCGGACGAGAAGCGCGCCGTCCTCCTCGCGCTCGACCGCCTCCCGCTCGGCGCCGAGGCCGTCCCTCTCCTCGCCGACGCCCTGCGCACCAACGACACCCGGCTCGTGGCGGCCGCGCTCGGCCCCTACGCCACCCGTCACTACGACACCGAGTCGTGGCGCCAGGGTGTGCTCAAGTGCCTCTTCGTCGGGGTGCCTCTCGCCGCCGTCGACGCCCTGCCGGAGCGCGCCGACGCGCGGCTCGGCGAGATGGTCGCCGCGTACGCGAACGAGCGCCTCGCCGCCGGGCGCGACGTGCCGGCCGACGCCGCCGCCCTCCTCGCCGACTTCCCCGACCAGGTGAGCGCCGCCGGCCTCACCGGTCGCCTCCCCACCCCCTGAGACCCCACCGAGCCCGCAGGAGACGCAGTGCGCATCTTCGACCCGCACATCCACATGACGTCGCGCACGACCGACGACTACGAGGCCATGCACGCCGCCGGCGTCCGCGCCGTCGTCGAGCCGGCGTTCTGGCTCGGCCAGCCGCGTACGTCGGTGGAGAGCTTCATCGACTACTTCGACGGCCTGCTGGGCTGGGAGCGCTTCCGCGCCGCCCAGTTCGGCATCGTCCACCACGCCACCATCGGGCTCAACCCCAAGGAGGCGAACGACCCGCGCTGCATCGGGGTCCTCGACATCCTGCCCCGCTACCTCGAGAAGGACGGCGTGGTCGCCGTCGGGGAGACCGGGTTCGACTCGATGACGCCGGAGGAGGAGCACGTCTTCGTCCGCCAGCTCGAGCTCGCCGGTGAGCACGACCTGCCCGTGCTCGTCCACACCCCGCACCGGGACAAGGCCTCCGGCACCCGCCGCACGCTCGAGATCGTCGCTGAGGTGGGCCTCGCGCCCGAGCTCGTCGTCGTCGACCACCTCAACGAGACGACGGTCGACATCGTCGCCGACGCCGGCGCCTGGATGGGTTTCTCCGTCTACCCGGACACGAAGATGGACGAGGACCGCATGGTGCGGATCCTCGCCCGGCGCGGCCTCGAGCGCGTGCTCGTCAACTCCGCCGCGGACTGGGGCCGCAGCGACCCGCTCAAGACCCTCAAGACCGGTCAGGCCATGCTCGCGGCGGGGTTCACCGACGACGACGTCGACGAGGTCCTGTGGCGCAACCCCGTCGCTTTCTACGGGCAGAGCGGGCGCCTCCTGCTCGACGAGGAGACCACCGACGCCGCCACGTACGAGGGCAACTCCGTCCTGCGCGGCGAGCCCGTCACCAAGGAGGGCTGAGCGCTGCGGTTCCGCCACGGCGACGGCACGGTCGTCCACCTCGCCTACTGCACGAACGTGCACCCCGCGGAGGACGTCGACGGGCTCCTCGACCAGCTGGAGCGCTTCGCCGGGCCCGTGCGCGCCGAGCTCGACGTCGCCCGGCTCGGGGTGGGCCTGTGGCTGCCCGCCGACGCCGCCGCGCAGCTCGTGCGCTCCGCGCCGGACCTCGCGCGCCTGCGGGACGGCCTCGCGCGCGCCGGCCTCGAGGTCGTCACGCTCAACGCCTTCCCGTACGCGAGCTTCCACGCGCCTGTCGTCAAGCACCGCGTCTACCGGCCGGACTGGACCGAGGAGGAGCGGCTCACCTACACCCTCGACTGCGCCCGCGTCCTCGCGGCGATCCTGCCCGACGACGCCGCCCGCGGCAGCATCTCGACCCTGCCGCTCGCGTGGCGCACGCCGTGGTCCGCCGAGCGCCACGCCCAGGCCCGCACGGGCCTCGACCGGCTCGCCGCGGGTCTCGCCGACGTCGAGCGCGAGACGGGCCGGCGGGTGCGGGTGGCGCTCGAGCCCGAGCCCGGCTGCGTCGTCGAGACGGCGGCCGACGCTGCGCAGCACCTGAGCGGCCTCGACCCCGACTACCTCGGCGTCTGCCTCGACATGTGCCACATGGCGACGGGGTTTGAGGACCCGGCCGCCTCCCTCGCCGCGCTCGACGGCGCCGGCCTCGAGGTCGTCAAGTCCCAGCTCGCGGCGGCCCTCCACGTGGCCGAGCCGGCCGCGCCCGCCTCCCGCGCCGCCCTCGGCGGCTTCGCCGAGGACCGCTTCCTCCACCAGGTGCGCGAGCACGACGGCGCGGCCGTGCGCGCCGTCGACGACCTCCCGGAGGCCCTCGCCGACGGCGGGCTGCCGGGCGAGAGGCCGTGGCGCGTCCACTTCCACGTCCCCGTCCACGCCGAGCCCGACGCGCCGCTCGAGGGCACGAGCACCTACCTGCGCGAGGCAGCCCGGGCACTCGTCGGCGGCCCCCGGGCCCTCACCGACCACCTTGAGGTCGAGACGTACACGTGGTCCGTCCTGCCCGCGCACCTGCGCCCCGCCGACGACGCCGGGCTCGTCGCCGGCCTCGCCGCCGAGCTGCGCTGGACCCGTGACCTCCTCGTCGACCTCGGCCTGGAGGCGCTGTGAGCGACCGCCCGGCCACCCCTGGAAGTCCCCTCACCCCTGGAGGCGCTGTGAAGAAGCTGCTCGTCCTCGACGTCGTCGGGCTCACCCCGCGCCTGCTCGAGCACACCCCCAACCTGCGGGCTGTCGCGGAGCAGGGCTACCAGGCGGAGCTGGAGACCGTCCTGCCCGCGGTCACGTGCTCAGCGCAGTCGACCTTCCTCACCGGGCTCATGCCCGCCGAGCACGGGATCGTCGGCAACGGCTGGTTCTTCCGCGACCTCGGCGAGATCCTCCTGTGGCGCCAGCACAACGGACTCGTCAGCGGGGAGAAGGTCTGGGAGACCATCCGCGAGCAGCGCCCCGGGTACACGGTGGCCAACGTCTGCTGGTGGTACGCCATGGGCTCGAGCGCGGACACGACCGTCACGCCCCGGCCGGAGTACCACGCGGACGGCCGCAAGGAGCCGGACTGCTGGACGTGGCCGCCGTCGCTGCACGACGAGCTCGTCTCCGAGCTCGGCCCGTTCCCGCTCTTCACCTTCTGGGGGCCGGGCGCGTCGATAGCGAGCTCGACGTGGATCATCGGCGCCGCCCGCAAGGTCATGCCCGACCACGACCTCACCCTCGCCTACGTCCCTCACCTCGACTACGACCTCCAGCGCTTCGGCCCGGACGGGCCCGAGGCGGTCAAGGCGGCGCGCGAGGTCGACGCGGCCCTCGCACCGCTCCTCGCGGACGCGCGCGCCCTCGGTGCGACGGTCGTCGTGCTGAGCGAGTACGGCATCACCGGCGTCTCGCGCGCCGTCGACGTCAACCGGGTGCTGCGCCGCGCGGGCTACCTCAACGTCCACACGAACAGCACGGGTGAGCTCCTCGACACGTGGACGTCGCCGGCCTTCGCCGCGGCCGACCACCAGCTCGCCCATGTCTACGTGCGCGACCCCGCCGACGTCCCGGCGATCCGCGACCTCCTCGCCGCCACACCCGGCGTCGCCGAGGTCCTCGACGTCGAGGGCAAGGCCGCACACGGGCTCGACCACCCCCGCTCGGGCGAGCTCGTCCTCGTCGCCGAGCCCGACTCGTGGTTCACCTACTACTACTGGCTCGACGACGCCAAGGCGCCCGACTTCGCACGCCTCGTCGAGATCCACAAGAAGCCGGGCTACGACCCGGTGGAGCTCTTCATGGACCCCGAGGACCGGTGGGTCAAGCTCCGCGCCGCCAAGGCGTTGGCCCGCAAGAAGGCGGGCATGCGGTACACGATGGACGTCGTCCCGCTCGACCCGTCGCCGCTGCGCGGCAGCCACGGCCGCCTCCCGGACAGCCCGGCGGACGGGCCGGTGCTCCTGTGCTCCGACCCTGCGCGCCCCCGCACGCACGTGGCCGCGACCGAGGTTCGCGACCTCCTGCTCGAGGCCGCCGGCGCCCAGCCGACCCCCGTCCGGCATCCCTCCCCCACCCCCTCCTGATCCCCCCCTCCTGATCCCCACCCCGGTGATCATCAAGGAGTGCCGCAGGGCGGTGTCGTGATCATGCAAGAGCGCCGCTCGACCACGCTGTGGT
>NZ_JAZGON010000011.1:0-96716 GCF_036421975.1 Georgenia wangjunii
CCCCGAAGGGAACCCAGCCTCGATCTGGCACGACACCCACCCCAGGACGGGGCCCGAGATGAGCATCAACCAAAAACAAAACATAAGCCCCGACGCACCCGAACCACCCACCCGAAGGGCAAGCAGACCCAAGCAACGCCAGGACATTTGGCATCAAAAACTTGGCACACTGTTGAGTTCTCAAGGAACAGACGCACACCGCCCAGACCCAGCACAACCGCGCCAGACCCGATCCGGGGCAACTTCTCTACCTTACCTGTCCCGCTCGGCCGGAGTCAAATCCGCAGTTTCTCGCGGATCTTCCTCCCAGGCTCGCGGTCCGGGCTCCCGGCACACCGATCAGCCGGCGTTCTCACGCCGTCATCTGGGTGTCGGGGCCACTCCCGGGAACCGGCCATCCGCTCTTGCGAGCTCCTGTCCGTGTCTCCCTGTTGGGGCGGCGAGGTGAAACATTACGGGGCCCGGCTCACCTCGTCAAACCCGCGGCAGCGTGCCGGTGCCGGCGGTCGAACCCACCCCTGACCTGGGGTTTTACGTCCTAGCGGCGCCGGAGGCCCGGCGCGGCGCCGCCGTGACCTCGTTCACACGTCGGGCAGCGCGGCGTCGACGACGGCGAGGTTGCGGCGCCCGCGCCGGAGCAGCGCCCATCGGCCGGCGAGGAGGTCCTCCGCGCGCAGGACGTGGTCCTCCTCCGTCACCTTGACGTTGTTGAGGTACGCACCGCCCTCGGCGATGGTCCGCCGTGCGGCCGAGCGCCCCGCCGCGAGGCCGGTGGCGATGAGGAGGTCGACGACGGTGTCGGTGCCGACCTGCCCCGTCCCACGGGGCAGCTCCGCGACGGCGTCACCGAGCGTGCCGCCGTCCAGCGCGTCGAGGTCGTCCCGGCCGAAGAGCGCGCGCGAGGCCCGCTCGACCCGCTGCGTCGCCTCCCCGCCGTGGACGAGGGTGGTCACGTCGGCGGCGAGGACGCGCTGCGCCTCACGCGCCTGCGGCCGGTCCGCCACGGCCGCGGCCAGCTCCTCGATCTCCTCCCGCGTGCGGAAGGTGAATACCTTGAGGTAGCGCACGACGTCGGCGTCGTCCGTGTTGAGCCAGAACTGGTAGAAGGCGTACGGACTCATCATATCCGGGGCGAGCCACACGGCCCCGCCCTCGGTCTTGCCGAACTTCGTGCCGTCCGCCTTCGTGATGAGGGGCGTCGTCATGACGTGGACGACCCTGCCCTCCGCCTTGCGGATGAGCTCCGCGCCCGAGAGCAGGTTGCCCCACTGGTCGTTGCCGCCGGTCTGCAGGGTGCAGCCGTAGCGGCGGTTGAGCTCGAGGTAGTCCATGCCCTGGAGGATCTGGTAGCTGAACTCCGTGAACGAGATGCCCTCGTCGCTCGCGAGGCGCCGCGCCACGGTGTCCTTGGCGAGCATCGTCCCGAGCCGGTAGTGCTTGCCGACGTCCCGGAGGAAGTCGATCGCGCTGAGCGGCGCCGTCCACTCGAGGTTGTTGACCATCCGCGCCGGGTTCGACCCCTCGAAGTCGAGGAAGCGCGAGATCTGGGCGTGGAGCCGGTCGGTCCACCCGGCGACCGTGTCCCGGTCGTTGAGGGTGCGCTCACCGGACATGCGCGGGTCCCCGATGAGGCCGGTCGCCCCGCCCACGAGCGCCAGGGCGTGGTGGCCGGCGAGCTGGAGGTGGCGCAGGAGCACGAGCTGGACGAGGTGGCCGTGGTGCAGGCTCGGCCCGGTGGGGTCGAAGCCGCAGTAGTACGTGAGCGGCCCCTGAGCCATCGCCGCGCGCACCGCGTCGCGGTCGGTGGACTGGGCGAGGAGCCCGCGCCACTCCAGCTCGTCAAGGATGTCGTTGCTCACGCCTGTGCCTCTCGCTCGGGGAACGGTGTCCGGGGACCAGTGTGCCGCGTCCGCGTCCGCGGCTGCGCCGCCCGGTACGTCGAGACGCTCGGCTCACCCGCGAGCCAGAAGCGCCACGGGTACTGCCCGGCGTCCCCACCCGGTCCCGCGACGCCGACGCGCGGCCCCTGACGGACGGTGCCTGGGTCCGGCGGGGGCGCCAGGGCGATCTCGGCCCGACCGCCCGGGGTGAGGACGACGTCGTTGTCGTCCCGGGCGAGGCCGAGGGCCTGGGCGAGCCGCGCCGGGCCACGGGCGAGGTCGAGGTCGCGGCGTGCCGCGACGCGCCGCTCCCGGGCGAGGTCGCGCCCCGCGACCACCTCCCCCGCACGCAGCAGGACCGCCGACGCGGTCCCCTCCGGCCCGCACACGACGTTCGCGCACCAGTGCATGCCGTACGTGAAGTACACGTACAGCCGCCCGCCGGCGCCGAACATCGGCGCCGTCCGGGCGGAGCGCCCCCGGTAGGCGTGCGAGCCGGGGTCCCCCTCCCCCTCGTACGCCTCGACCTCCGTCAGCCGGACGGTCACCGCGCCCCGCTCGGGGTCGCGGACCGTGACGAGCGCCCCGAGGAGCGTCGGGGCGACCTCGAGCGCCCGGCGCTCGAACGGCCCGTTCACTCGTCCGCGGGTGCCGCCGGGCTCGCCCACGCGCGCAGCTCCGCGCACCGCTGACCGGCGCGCGCAAGCTGCTCGGCGACGCGCACCGGCGCGGTCCCGCCCTGACCGTCACGCGAGGCGATCGACCCCTCGACCGTGAGCACCTCCCGCACGCGCGGGGTGAGGTGGCCCGAGATCGCGGCGAGCTCCGGGTCGGTGAGGTCCCACAGCTCCTTGCCGGCGCCCTCGCAGGTGCGCACGCAGGCCCCGGCGATCTCGTGGGCGTCGCGGAACGGCACGCCCTCGCGCACGAGCCACTCGGCGATGTCCGTCGCGAGGGAGAACCCCTGCGGCGCGAGCTCGGCCATCCGCGCCGTGTGGAACGTCAGCGTCGCGACCATGCCGGCGACGGCCGGCAGGAGCACCTCGAGGGTGTCGACCCCGTCGAACACCGGCTCCTTGTCCTCCTGGAGGTCGCGGTTGTAGGCCAGCGGCAGCCCCTTGAGGGTGGCGAGCAGCCCGGTGAGGTTGCCGAGCAGCCGGCCGGCCTTGCCGCGCGCGAGCTCGGCGACGTCGGGGTTCTTCTTCTGCGGCATGATGCTCGAGCCGGTCGAGAACGCGTCGTCGAGGGTGACGAAGCCGAACTCCTTCGTCGCCCACAGGATGATCTCCTCGCTCATGCGCGAGAGGTCCACCCCCGTCATGGCGACGACGAACGCGAACTCCGCGACGACGTCGCGCGCGGCGGTGCCGTCGATCGAGTTCTCCACGGCGCCGTTGAAGCCGAGGTCCGCGGCCACGGCCGACGGGTCGAGCCCGAGCGAGGACCCGGCGAGCGCGCCGGAGCCGTAGGGCGAGATCGCGGCCCGGGAGTCCCAGTCCGCCCACCGCTCGACGTCGCGCAGCAGCGGCCACGCGTGGGCGAGGAGGTGGTGCCCGAGGAGCACGGGCTGGGCGTGCTGGAGGTGGGTGCGCCCGGGCATGACGGCGTCCGGGTGGGCGCCGGCCTGGTCGAGGAGCGCCTCGACGACGTCGAGCACCCCGCCGGCGAGCAGCCGCGCCTGCTCCCGCAGGTACATCCGCACGAGCGTGGCGATCTGGTCGTTGCGCGAGCGGCCCGCCCGCAGCTTGCCGCCCAGCTCGCCGCCGGCGCGCTCGATGAGGCCCCGCTCGAGGGCCGTGTGGACGTCCTCGTCGCCGGGCTCGGGCGCGAACGCGCCGGAGACGACGTCACGCTCGAGCGCGTCGAGCGCGTCGAGCATGCCCGCGAGCTCGGGCCCGTCGAGGAGCCCGGCGCCCCAGAGCGCCCGGGCGTGGGCGCGCGAGCCGGCGATGTCGTGGCGAGCGAGGCGCCAGTCGAAGTGCGTCGAGCGGGACAGCTCGGCGAGCGCGTCCGCCGGTCCCCCGGCGAACCGCCCTCCCCACAGGCTCAGGGGCTCGCTCACTGGCCGCCGCCGAGGGTGCCCTGGCCGAGATCGACGCCCGCGCCGAAGCGCTCGTCGCGCGCCGCCGCCAGCTTCGTCGTCATGCCGTAGATCTCGATGAAGCCCTTGGCCTGGGACTGGTCGTAGGCGTCGCCCGCGTCGTACGTGGCGAGGTTGAAGTCGTAGAGGCTCGTCTCGCTCCGGCGCCCGGTGACGACGGCGCGGCCCCCGTGGAGGAGCAGGCGGACGTCGCCCGAGACGTAGCGCTGCGTGTCCTCGATGAAGACGTCGAGGGAGCGCTTGAGCGGGGAGAACCACTGGCCGTCGTAGACGAGCTCGCCCCAGCGCTGGTCGACCGTCTTCTTGAAGCGGGCCTGCTCGCGCTCGACGGTGACGTTCTCGAGCTCGGCATGGGCCGTGATGAGGGCGATGGCGCCGGGCGCCTCGTAGACCTCGCGGGACTTGATGCCGACGAGGCGGTCCTCGACGATGTCGATGCGCCCCACGCCCTGGGCGCCGGCACGGCGGTTGAGCTCGGTGATCGCCTGGAGGGGCGTGACGGGCACGCCGTCGAGCGCGACGGGGATGCCCTGCGCGAACGTGATGACGACCTCGTCCGCGACGGGCGGGAACGTCGGGTCGTCGGTGTAGGAGTAGACGTCCTTCGTCGGGGCGTTCCAGATGTCCTCGAGGAAGCCCGTCTCGATCGCGCGGCCCCAGACGTTCTGGTCGATCGAGAAGGGGTTGTGCTTCGTCGTCTCGATCGGCAGGTCGTGCCTCGTCGCGTACTCGATGGCGACGTCGCGGGTGAGGGCGAGGTCGCGCACGGGGGCGATGCAGCGCAGGTCAGGCGCGAGGGAGGTGATGCCGACCTCGAAGCGCACCTGGTCGTTGCCCTTGCCGGTGCAGCCGTGGGCGACGGTCGTCGCGCCGAACTGCCGCGCAGCCCGGACGAGGTGCTTGACGATGACGGGCCGGGACAGGGCCGAGACGAGCGGGTAGCGGTCCTGGTAGAGGGCGTTGGCCCGCAGCGCCGGCATGCAGTACTCGGCGGCGAACTCGTCGCGGGCGTCCGCGACGTAGGCCTCGACAGCGCCGCAGTCGAGCGCGCGCTGGCGGATGACCTCGAGGTCCTCCCCGCCCTGGCCGACG
The DNA here is from genome assembly GCF_036421975.1 of Georgenia wangjunii. Taxonomy (NCBI): domain Bacteria; kingdom Bacillati; phylum Actinomycetota; class Actinomycetes; order Allobogoriellales; family Allobogoriellaceae; genus Georgenia; species Georgenia wangjunii. Next base: position 5,074 of record NZ_JAZGON010000011.1, read on the forward strand.
TCGACGGCGACGGCGACGACCTCGGCTCCGGTCTGCTCCCCGATCCAGCCGATGGCCACCGACGTGTCGAGCCCGCCCGAGTAGGCGAGGACGACGCGCTCCTTGCCGGACGTCGGTGCTGCGGTGGACGTGCTCTGCTCAGTCATTCTGTCGTGTCTCCAGTGCGTTGTGCGGAAAGGTCTGCGGCGCTCCCACCGGGAGCCGCGAGGTCGAGGAGGTGCGTGGCCATCGCCGTGGCCGCCGAGGCGTCCCGGGTGATGACGAGGACGGTGTCGTCCCCGGCGATCGTGCCCAGGACGGTCTCGAGGACCTGCTGGTCGAGCGCGGAGGCGAGGAACTGCGCGGCACCCGCCGGCGTGCGCAGGACGAGGAGCGGTCCGGAGGTCTCGGCGGTGACGAGGAGCTCGTTGCACCACCGGGCGAGCCGGGACGAGCGCTGGTGCGGGTCCGGTGCCGTCGGGGCGGCGAGGGCCCCGGCGACGCCCTCCAGCGGCAGCGCGTAGACGTGCGAGCCGTCGGCGGAGCGCACCTTGAGGGCGCGCAGCTCGAGGAGGTCGCGCGAGAGCGTGGCCTGGGTCGCGTGGACGCCGTGGTCGGCGAGCTCGGCGCTCAGCTCCGCCTGCGACCGCACGCGCGAGTGCGTGAGGATCCGCTCGATGAGCGCGTGCCGGGCGGCCTTCGTCGCCGGGATGCTCGGGCTGCTCACGGCAGGTCCTGCGCGAGGAGGTGGACGAGGAGCGCCTTCTGGGCGTGGAGCCGGTTCTCGGCCTCGTCCCACACGACGGAGGCGGGGCCGTCGATGACGTCGGCGCTGACCTCGGCGCCCCGGTAGGCGGGCAGGCAGTGGAGGAAGATCCCGTCGGCCGTGCCTGCCATGACGCGGGCGTCGACCTGGTAGGGCACGAACGGCGCCTCCCGGTCGGCCGCCTCGCCCTCCTGGCCCATCGAGACCCACGTGTCCGTCGCGACGGCGTCCACCCCCGCCACGGCGGCGTCGACGTCCCGCGTCACCGTGACGCTCCCGCCGGTGGCGGCGGCGATCTCCCGCGCCCGGGCGACGACGTCGGGTCGCGGCTCGTACCCGGCCGGGCAGCCGATACGCACGTCGAGGCCGGCCGTCGCGCCGCCGAGGAGGTAGGAGTGCGCCATGTTGTTGGCCCCGTCGCCGAGGTAGGCGAGGGAGCGGCCGGCCAGCGCGGGGCCGGAGGCGGCGAGCCCGCCCCGGTGCTCGGCGAGCGTCTGGAGGTCGGCGAGGATCTGGCACGGGTGCAGGTCGTCGGTGAGGGCGTTGACGACCGGGACCCGGGAGACGGCGGCGGCGCGCTCGAGGTTGGTCTGGGCGAACGTGCGCCACACGATCGCGGCGACCTGGCGGTCGAGCACGCGGACGGTGTCCTCGACCGGCTCGCCGCGGCCCACCTGCGTGCCCTGGGCGTCGAGGACGAGCGGGACGCCGCCGAGCTCGGTGATGCCGACGGAGAAGGAGACGCGCGTCCGGGTCGAGGCCTTGTCGAACAGGACGGCGACGCTGCGCCCGGCGAGTGGGCGGACCACCTCGCCGGCCTTGAGGCGCAGAGCCGTCGCGAGGACCGCGCGCTGCGCGTCGACGCCGAGGTCGTCGTCGCGGAGGAAGTGGCGCATCAGGGCTCCTGGTTCTCGGAGTCGGCCGCCGCCGCGGCGGCGTCGAGCACCGCGGGCAGCGCCGCGAGGAAGGACTCCGCCTGCTCGGCGGAGAGGATGAGGGGCGGTGCGAGCCGGACGGCGTCCGGGGCGACCGCGTTGACGATGAAGCCCGCCTCGAGCGCGGCGGCGACGACGTGCGAGGCCAACGGCCGCGCCAGCTCGACGGCGACGAGGAGCCCCTCGCCGCGGGCGCCGGCGAGGAGCGGGTGCTCGATGGCCCGCGCGCCGCCGACGAGCTGGGCGCCGCGCTCACGGGCCGCGGCGAGGAGCCCGTCGCGCTCGATGACGTGGATGGTGGCGAGCGCGGCGGCGGACGCGACGGGGTTCCCGCCGAACGTCGAGCCGTGCTGGCCGGGCCCGAGGAGGTTCGCGGCCTCGGTGCCGAGGGCGACGAGCGCGCCGATCGGCAGGCCGCCGGCGAGCCCCTTGGCGAGCGCGACGGCGTCCGGGACCACCCCGCCGCCGATGTGGTCGTGGTGGTGCGCCATCCACGCGCCCGTGCGCCCCATGCCGGTCTGCACCTCGTCGAGGACGAGGAGCGCGCCGTGGCGCCGGGTGAGGTCGCGGGCGGCCGCGACGTAGCCGGGCGGCAGCACCCGCACGCCGGCCTCGCCCTGGACGGGCTCGAGGAACAGGGCGGCGACGTCGTCGCCCATGGCGGCCTCGAGCGCGGCGAGGTCGCCGAAGGGGACGTGCTCGACGCCTCCCGGGAGCGGCTCGAACGGCTCCCGGTAGGCGGGCTTGTGCGTGAGGGCGAGCGCCCCCATCGTCCGGCCGTGGAACGCCCCCTCGAGCGCGAGGACCCGGGGGCGGGCGGCGCCGCCGTGGCGGCGCACCAGCTTGAACGCGGCCTCGATCGCCTCGGCGCCCGAGTTGGCGAGGAACACCCGCGACCCCGTCGGGACGCTGCCGCCGGAGACGAGCTCGAGCAGCCGCTCGGCGAGGTGGACCTGGGCGGGCGTGGCGAAGAAGTTCGACACGTGGCCGAGCGTCCCGAGCTGCGCCGAGACGGCGGAGACGAGGGTCGGGTGGGCGTGGCCGAGGGCGTTGACGGCGATGCCGGCGAGGAGGTCGAGGTAGCGGCGCCCGTCGGCGTCCCACACGTACGCGCCCTCGCCGCGCACGAGGACGCGCTGCGGGGCGCCGAACGTGTTCATGAGGGCGGCGGAGTACCGCTCGGACCACCCCGCGGAGCCGAGCTCGCCGGCGCTCGTCGTGGCAAGGGCGTCGTTCACGGGGCCTCCTCGGCCTGGTCCGGCATGACGAGCGTGCCCACGCCCTCGTCGGTGAAGACCTCGAGGAGCATGGAGTGCGGCTGGCGGCCGTCGATGATGTGCGCCTGCGGCACGCCGCCGCGCACGGCCCGCAGGGCCGCCTCCATCTTCGGCACCATCCCGGCCTGGAGGTCCGGGAGCATGAGCGAGAGCTCGCTCACGGTGATCCGCCGGACGAGGGAGTCGCGGTCCGGCCATGCCCGGTACAGGCCCTCGACGTCGGTGAGGACGATGAGCTTGCGCGCACCGAGCGCCGTGGCCAGCGCCGCCGCGGCGGTGTCGGCGTTGACGTTGAGGACCTGGCCGGCGTCGTCGACGTCGGGCGCGATCGTCGAGACGACGGGGATGCGGCCGGCGGCGAGGAGGTCCTCGACGGCTCGCGCGTCGACCTCGACGACGTCCCCGACGAGCCCGACGTCGACGGGCTCGCCGTCGACGCTCGCGAAGCGGCGCTCGGCGCGGAAGAGGCCGCCGTCCTCGCCCGAGAGCCCGACGGCGTGGGGCACGCGCGCGTTGAGCAGCGAGACGAGGTCGCGCTGCACCTGCCCGGTGAGCACCATGCGGACGACCTCCATGACCTCCGGGGTCGTCACGCGCAGGCCGCCGCGGAACTCGCTCTCGAGCCCGAGCCGGTCGAGCATGGACGAGATCTGGGGGCCGCCGCCGTGGACGACGACGGGCTGGAGGCCCACCTGGTGGAGGAAGAGGATGTCCTGCGCGAAGGCGTGCTTGAGCTCGTCGTCGACCATGGCGTTGCCGCCGTACTTGACGACGACGCGCGTGCCGGAGAACTGCTCGAGCCAGGGCAGCGCCTGGATGAGGACCTCCGCCTTCTGGTAGGCGAAGAGGTCCGTCTCGGTGTTGAAGTAGAACTCGTCGTTCCCGCTCGTGGCGCTCATGTCGAGTACGCGCTGTTCTCGTGGACGTAGTCGTGCGTGAGGTCGTTCGTCCACACGGTGACGTCCGGTGCGGTGCCGGCGTGGAGGTCGATGTCGATGCGGACCTCGCGGTCCGACGCCATGTCGACCCGCGTCCGGTCCTCGCCCACGCCGCCGCCCCGGCACACCTGGACGCCGTTGATCGCCACGTCGAGCGCGTCCGCCTCGAACGGCGCGACGGCGGCCGGGACGGTCCCGACGGAGGCGATGATCCGGCCCCAGTTGGGGTCGTTGCCGAAGATCGCGGCCTTGACGAGGTTGGAGCGGGTGACGGCGCGGGCCACAGCGAGGGCGGCGTCCTCGCTCGTCGCGCCGCGGACGGTGACCGCGACGTCATGGCTCGCGCCCTCGGCGTCGGCGATGAGCGCGCGGGCGAGCTGCCCGCACGTTGCGGTGAGTGCCTCGACGAGCTCGGCGTGGGCGACGCGCACGCCGCTCGCGCCCGAGGCGAGGAGGACGACCGTGTCGTTCGTCGACATGCAGCCGTCGGAGTCGATGCGGTCGAGGGTCGCCCCGGTCGCCTCCCGCAGCGCCGTGCGCGCGGTCTCGGCGTCGACGACGGCGTCGGTCGTGAGGACGCACAGCATCGTCGCGAGCGCCGGGGCGAGCATGCCCGCGCCCTTGGCCATCCCGCCGACGGACCATGCCCCGTCGTCGGCGGTGCGCTCGACGAGCACCTCCTTCGCATGCGTGTCCGTCGTCATGATCGCGCTCGCCGCGTCGTGGCCGCCGTCGTCGCTCAGGACCGCGGCCGCGGCGTCGACCCCGCCGAGGAGGGCGGGCATGTCGAGCCGCTCGCCGATGAGCCCGGTCGAGCACACGACGACGTCCCCCGCGGAGACGTCGAGCCGGGCGGCGACGTGCTCGGCCGTGCGGTGGGTGTCACCGAAGCCGTCCGGGCCCGTGCAGGCGTTGGCCCCGCCGGAGTTGAGGACGACGGCGTGGGCGACGCCGTCCCCGACGACGGCCCGCGACCACACGACGGGCGCCGCGACGACGCGGTTGGCGGTGAAGACCGCGGCGACGACGTGGTCGGGACCGTCGTTGACGACGAGGGCGACGTCGGGGTTGCCGGAGGACTTGAGGCCGGCGGCGACCCCGGCGGCTCGGAACCCGCTGGGTGCGGTGATGCTCACGGTGCGACTCCAGTCGTCGGGAGGCCGAGGGTCTCGGGCAGACCGAGCGCGATGTTCATCGACTGGACGGCGGCGCCGCCGGTGCCCTTGCCGAGGTTGTCGAGGGCGCAGACGACGACGACGCGCCCGGCGCGCTCGTCGAGGGTCACCTGGACGAAGGCGTGGTTGGAGCCGGTCGTCGCGGCCGTCGTCGGCCACCGGCCCGCGGGCAGGAGGTGGACGAACGGCTCGTCGGCGTAGGCGGTCTCCCACGCGGCGCGGACGCGGTCGGCGGCCCCGGGCCCGGCGGCGGACGCGGCGAGCGGGGCGCTCACCGTCGCGAGGATCCCCCGGGACATCGGCACGAGCGTCGGGGTGAAGGACAGCCGGACGCGCGGGGCGCCGGCGACGGCGAGGTTCTGCTCGATCTCCGGGACGTGCCGGTGCCCGCCGCCCACGGCGTAGGGCACGGCCGAGCCGAGCCCCTCGCTCGCGAGGAGGTGCGCCTTGGCCGACTTCCCGGCCCCGGAGTACCCGTTGGCGAGGACGGCGACGACGTCGGCGGCGTCGACGACGCCCGCGGCGACGCCGGGCTGGAGCCCGAGGGTGACGGCGGTGACGTTGCAGCCGGGGACGGCGATGCGGCGCGCCCCGCGCAGCACCTCGCGCTGGGCGGTGGCGACACGCTCGCCGGCGTGCAGCAGCTCGGGCATGCCGTACGGCCATGCGCCGACGTAGTCACCGCCGTAGAAGGCCTCCCACGCGCCCGCGTCGACGAGGCGGTGGTCGGCGCCGCAGTCGAGGATGAGCGTGCCGGTCCCGGCCGCCTCGATGGCCGCCCCCACCTCCCCCGACGTCCCGTGCGGCAGCGCGAGCACGACGACGTCGTGCTCGGCGAGCCCGGCGGCGTCCGTCTCGGTGAAGACGCGGCCGGCGAGCGGCAGGAGGTGCGGGTGGTGGTCCCCGACGGGCTCACCGACGCTCGAGCGCGCGGTGAGGGCTCCGATCTCGACCTCGGGGTGGGCGAGGAGCAGCCGCAGGACCTCTCCCCCGGCGTACCCGCTCGCTCCCGCGACGGCAACAGTGACAGCCATGTGCATAACAATACACGAGACTGCATGAATGGTGCGGAACCGCCGCGAGGCGCGCGGTCAGAAGTCGACGACCCGCAGGCGGCGCGCCGGCGACGCCGGGTCCGGGTCGGGCCGCCGCGCCCGCAGCTCGTCCGCGGTGTCCGTGCCGGCCCGCAGGTAACGACCGGACAGGTGGTCGAGGTCGCCGCCCGCGAGGGCGACGACGATGTCGACGACCTCGGCGAGGTCCGTCCAGCTGGTGCGGCCCTCGTGCATGACCATGCCGTCGGTCATGTCCGTGCGCACGACGCCCGGGGCGAGCTCGAAGGCGCGCAGCCCCCGGTCGTACCCGGCCTCGTGGAGGCTGCCGCCGATGCGGAAGAGCGCGGTCTTGGAGACGTTGTAGGCCGTGGCCACGTCCATGTCGCGCGTGCCGGAGCCGGAGTTGAGGTCGATGACGCGCCCGCCCCCGCGCGCGAGCATCCCCGGCACGACGGCGCGGGCGAGGAGGAACGGCCCGCGCACGTTCGTCTCGACGACCGACCACCACTCCTCGGTGTCGGCCTCCCACAGCGGGACCTCGGCGTCGATGCGGCCGGCATTGTTGACGAGGAGGTCGAGCGAGCCGAGCGCCTCCTCGGCCGTCGCCACGGCGCGGGCGACGGCGCCGGGGTCGGCGACGTCGGCCGTCACGGCGACGGCGCGGCGCCCGAGCGCCTCGATCTCGGCCGCGACCTCGGCGAGCCTGCCGCCGTCGCGGGCGAGGACGGCGACGTCGAGCCCCGCGGCGGCGAGGCCGAGCGCGAGGCCGCGCCCGATGCCGCGCGAGGCGCCGGTGACGAGGGCCGTGCGGGCGGGCGGCACCGCGGCGGGAAGGTCCGGGCGCACCTGCGTCTCAGCCACGGAGCACCGCCCCGGTCCGCGCGGCGGCGAGGTCGACGACGCGCGTGCGCACGGCGGCGGTCTCCTCGGCGGTGAGCGTGCGGTCCGGTGCGCGCAGGCGCAGCGCGAACGCGAGGGACTTCTTGCCCTCACCGACCTGGCCGCCGGTGAAGACGTCGAAGAGGCGGACGTCCTCGGCGAGGTCGCCGGCGCCGTCGAGCACCGCGGCGAGGACGTCCGCGGCCGGGACCCCGGCGTCGACGACGAGCGCGATGTCCTCCTTGCTCGGCGGGTACGTCGAGACGGGCACCGGCGTCACCGGAGAGTCCGTCGCGGCGGCCGTGAGCGCGTCGAGGTCCACCTCGAACGCGACGGCGCCCGCGGGGAGGTCGAAGGCCGCGACGACGCGCGGGTGGAGCTCGCCGGCGTGGCCGACGACCTGCCCGCCGGCGTGCACGGCAGCGCACCGCCCGGGGTGCCACGGCGCCCGCTCGGCGGCCTCGACGGTGAGCGGGACGCCGACCGCCGAACCGACGGCGCGGACCGCGTCGAGCGCGTCCGCCCAGTCGGCGGCGCGGCCGGGGCCCCACACGCCGTCGGGGACGAGTCGGCCGGTGAGCACTCCGGCGACGTGCCGGGGCTGGTGCGGGACCGCCGCGTCGAGCGCGGCGATCTCGGCGTCCGTGGGGCGGGCGCCGACGCCGGGCGCGCCCGCCGCGGTGACGCCGGCCGGGCGCGTGACGAGCCCGCGCTCGAAGAGGCGGGTGTCGCTCAGCCCGCGGCTGACGTTGCGGCGGGCGACTGCGAGGAGGCTGTCGAGCAGCGACGTCCGCAGCCACGGCGCGTCGTCGGCCATGGGGTTGGCCAGGCGCAGCGCGAGGCGCCGCTCGTCGTCGGCGGGCAGGCCCTGGCGGTCGTGGGCGTCACCGACGAACGGGTAGGAGAGCACCTCGACGAGCCCGAGGTCGGCGAGCGCCCGCGCGACGTCGCGGCGCCGGCGCTGGCCGGTGGTGAGGCCGCGGCCGGCGGGCGCCGTCGGCAGGATCGAGGGGATGGCGTCGTACCCGGCGAGCCGGGCGACCTCCTCGACGAGGTGGGCGGGGCCGACGAGGTCCGGGCGCCACGTCGGCGGGGTCACGGTGACGACCCCGTCGTCCCCGGTGGGGCTCACGCTCGCACCGATCTCCTCGAGGAGGGCGACGACCTGCTCGCGCGGGTAGTCCACGCCGGTGAGCCGGCGGGGCTCGTCGAGCGGGAAGCGGACGGGGGTCGGGCTCGCGGCGCGGTCGAGGTCGCTCACGGCCGGGTCCGCGCTGCCGCCGCCGTGCGCGACGAGGAGGTCGACGACGCGCTGCGCGGCGACGGCGGGCAGCCGGGGGTCGACGCCGCGCTCGAAGCGCTTGGCCGCCTCGCTCGGGAGCTTGTGCCGGCGGGCGGTGCGCGCGACGGAGACCGGGTCGAAGTGCGCGGCCTCGACGAGGACGTCGCGCGTGCCGGGCCCGACCTCGGTCTCGGCCCCGCCCATGACGCCAGCAAGCCCGAGGATGCGCGCACCGCGCTCCCCGTCGGGCGAGTCGGTGATGAGGAGGTCCTCGGCATCGAGGGTGCGCTCCACGTCGTCGAGCGTCGTCAGCCGCTCGCCGGCGCGGGCGCGGCGCACGACGACGGGCGCGGCGAGGCTCGCGAGGTCGTAGGCGTGGAGCGGCTGGCCGAGGTCGAGCATGACGTAGTTCGTCACGTCGACCGGCAGCGAGATGGGACGCATGCCCGCCTGGGCGAGGCGCTCCTTCATCCACGCCGGGGTGGGCGCCGCGGGGTCGAGGTCGCGCACGACGCGCGTGACGAACCGGTCGCAGCCGGCGTTTCCGGCGACGAGGGCGTCGTCGTCGACCTCGACGGCGAAGCCGTCCGCCGTCGCCGGGGGCGGCGGGCCACCGGGCAGGTTCTCCGGCAGGCCCGGGTCGGTGAAGGCCGCGCCGGTGGAGTGGGCGTACTCGCGGGCGACGCCGCGCATGGCGAAGCAGTACCCGCGGTCCGGGGTGACGTTGATCTCGAGGACCTCCGCACCCAGACCGAGGAGCGCGACGGCGTCCGCGCCGGGCTCGGGCACGGCGTCCGCCCCGAGCATCTCCTCGAGCACGATGATCCCGGCAGCTGCAGCAGGGCCCTCGCCGATCCCCAGTTCCGTGGCCGAGCAGATCATCCCGTCGGAGACGTGGCCGTACGTCTTGCGGGCGGCGATGTGGAAGTCCCCGGGCAGCGTCGTGCCGGGCAGGGCCACGACGACGCGGTCACCGACGGCGAAGTTGTGCGCGCCGCAGACGATGCCGCGGGAGGGCACGTCGGCGGGCTCGCTGCCCGTGCCGGGGGCGTCGTTGTGCGCACCGACGTCGACGCGGCAGTAGTTGATCGTCTTGCCGTTCTTGTGCTCCTCGGCCACGAGCGAGAGGACCCGCCCGACGACGAGCGGGCCCGTGACGGCGGCGGGGACGATGTCCTCCTCCTCGAGGCCGACGCGGACGAGGGCGGCGGCGAGGTCGGCGGCGGTCGTTCCCGGCGCGACGGTGACGTGCTCGGCGAGCCAGGACAGCGGGACGTACGGCATGTCAGTTCCCCTTTCCGGTGGTGCCGAACTGGCTCGAGAAGCGCATGTCGCCCTCGACGATGTCGTGCATGTCGGAGATGCCGTGGCGGAGCATGAGCGTGCGCTCGATCCCCATGCCGAAGGCGAAGCCGGTGTAGACGTCGGGGTCGATGCCGGCGGAGCGCAGGACGGTGGGGTTGACCATGCCGCAGCCGCCCCACTCGATCCAGCCCGGTCCGCCCTTCTTCTGCGGGAACCACAGGTCCATCTCGGCGCTCGGCTCGGTGAACGGGAAGAACGAGGGCCGCAGGCGGGTGCGGGCCTCGGGCCCGAACATCGCGCGGGCGAAGTGGTCGAGGGTGCCCTTGAGGTGCGCCATCGTCAGCCCCCTGTCGACGGCGAGCCCCTCGACCTGGTGGAAGACCGGCGTGTGGGTGGCGTCGAGGGCGTCGTTGCGGAAGACCTTGCCGGGGCACGCGATGTAGATGGGCAGGTCGCGCGTGAGCATGGTGCGGGCCTGGACCGGCGAGGTGTGCGTGCGCAGGACGAGGCCCGGCGTCGCCGCCTCCGCGGTGCCCTCGACGTAGAGGGTGTCCGCCATCTGCCGGGCCGGGTGGTCAGGCCCGTGGTTGAGGGCGTCGAAGTTGAGCCACTCGTGCTCGACCTCGGGGCCCTCGGCGATCTCCCAGCCCATGGCGACGAAGAAGTCGCCGATGTCCTCGGCCAGGAGCTCGAGCGGGTGGCGCGCCCCGGCCGGGCGCCGGTCGGTCGGCAGCGTGACGTCGACAGTCTCGGTGCGCAGTGCCCGGGCCTCGTGCTCGGCCTCGAGCTCGGCCTGCCGCGCGGCGACGGCCTTGGTGAGGCGGCCGCGGGCCTGGCCGAGGATCTTGCCGGCGCGCGCCTTGTCCGCCGGGTCGAGGCGGCCGATCTCACGGTTGGCGAGGGTGAGGGGGCTGCGGTCGCCGGTGTGGGCGAGGCGCGCCTCCTTGAGCCCGGCGAGGTCGGTGGCCGCCGCGAGGGCCGCGAGGGCCGCGTCGACCGCCGCGTCGACCGCCGAGGCGTCGAGCGGGGACAGGGGGGTGGGATCGGGGGTGGTCATCCGTACCTTCCGGGCGCGTGTGCATGGACGAGGTCCAGCCGAGGACTCTAGTCGTCGTGCCCGCCCCCGCCGAGCGGCACCCGCTCGAGGACGTCGTGCAGCGGGCCTCCCCCGCGGCCCTTGCCGAGCTCGGAGGCGACGAGCTCGATCTCGGTCGCCGTCCACGCGGGTCCGACGTACACCGACAGCGCGTGGACGACCGCACCGAGGTCGACGTCGCGCGAGCGGGCGCTCACCCGGGCGAGCGTGAGGTGGGCACGGCGCCGGTCCCGGGGCGCGTGGGTGGTGGCCGCCGCGGGACCGCGCAGGCCGACCCCGGCCGCCTCGCACGCGGCCATGAGGTCGACGAGCGCCGCCGGGTCGGTACCCCCGGCGGCGCGGACCCCGGCCCACAGCGTCCGGCGCGTGAAGGACCCGGCCCCCGCGAGCTCGAGCCTGAGGGGCGGGACGCCGGCCGCGACGTCGGCGAGGTCAGCGGCGAGCGAGGCGAGCACCCCGTCCGGGACGTCGCCGTAGAACGCGAGGGTGACGTGACGCTGCTCCGGCGCCGTCCAGCGCAGGGCGGGCGGCCCTCCCCCGCCGACGAGGGCCCGGAACCCGGCGGTCGCGGCGTCGAGGTGGTCGAGGACCGCGGCCGGCGGGCGGATCGCGACGAAGAGCCTCATGCCCCCATGCTCGCACCCGTGACCCACGTCACACCCGGTGCTACGGTCGGCCTCATGCGCATCTCCGAGGTCCTCCGCCGCAAGGGCGACGCCGTCGTCACCGTGCGCAGCGACATGTCGCTGGGCGAGCTCGTCGAGCTCCTGTGCGAGCACCGCATCGGTGCGGCCGTCGTCTCCGACGGCGGGGGCGCCGTCACGGGGATCGTGAGCGAGCGCGACGTCGTCGCCGCGCTGCGGGGCTCGGACGGACGCCCGCCCGAGGCGGCCACGGTGGGCGAGATCATGAGCACCGACGTCCTCACCTGCTCCCCGTCGGACGAGACGGAGCAGCTCGCACGGACGATGACGGAGCGACGGGTCCGGCACATGCCCGTCGTCGTGGACGGGCGGCTCGCGGGGATCGTCAGCATCGGCGACATCGTCAAGCAGCGCCTCGACGAGCTCCAGGCCGAGCGGGACCGGCTCATCGACTACGTCCAGAGCTGACGCTCAGCGCCGCTGGGCGCGTGCGGAGGCGTAGAGGCACACGGTCGCGGCGGTGGCGAGGTTGAGCGACTCGGCGTGCCCGTGGATCGGCACCCGGACCGAGGTGTCGGCGGCCCGGACCTGCTCGGGGGTGAGCCCGTGCGCCTCGTTCCCGAACAGCCAGGCGGTCGGCGCGGCGAGGGCCGGTGCGCCCGGGGGCCAGCCCTCACCCGCGCCCGCGGCGGGCCGGCCGGCGAGGTCGGCCAGCTCGTCGAGGTCCCACCGGCCCGCGCCGTCGGCGGCGAGGACGGCGAGCCCGTGGCTCCGCAGGGCGGCGAGGGTCTCGTCCAGGTCCGGCGCAGAGAGGACGGGGAGGTGGAAGAGCGAGCCCGCGCTCGAGCGGACCACCTTGGGGTTGAGCAGGTCGACGCTGCCGGGACCGAGGACGACGGCGTCCGCACCGGCGGCGTCAGCGGCACGCACGAGGGTGCCGGCGTTGCCCGGGTCGCTCACCTGGGCGAGCACCGCGACGAGGCGGGGGCCCTCCCCGGAGCGCAGGGCCAGGACGTCGGCGAGGGTCGCCGTCGTCGTCGGGCCCTCGCTCCGCACGACGGCGAGGACGCCCTGGGCGTCCGGGCTCATCGCGGTGAGCACGTCGGGGGTGGCGCGGTGGAGGTAGAGCCCGGCCGCGCGCGCGTCGGCGACGATCTCGGGGTAGCGGTCGGCGGCGGCGGCCGTGACGTAGACGTCACGGACCTGACCCGCGGCGTGGCGGACGGCCTCCCGGACCCCCTGGGGGCCCTCGACGAGGAACTGGCCGTGGCGCCGACGCGCCGAACGCCCGGCCAGCCCCGCGACCATCCGCACCCGCTCGGCGCGGGGGTTGGTCAGCTCGGGGCTGTCCGGGCGTCCGGTCACGGCGTGAGCGAGGCTCAGGCCGCGGGGGCGTTGACGTCCTCGGGAAGGTTGGCCTTGGCCACCTCGACGAGTGCGTTGAACGCGGCCGGGTCGTTGACCGCGAGCTCGGCGAGCATGCGGCGGTCGACCTCGACCTCAGCGGCCTTGAGGCCCTGGATGAAGCGGTTGTACGTCATCCCCTGCGCGCGGACCGCAGCGTTGATGCGCTGGATCCACAGGCGGCGGAAGTCGCCCTTGCGAGCCTTGCGGTCGCGGTAGTTGTAGGTCAGGGAGTGGGTGACCTGCTCCTTGGCCTTGCGGTACAGCCTCGAGCGCTGGCCGCGGTAACCGCTGGCGCGCTCGAGGGTCGTGCGGCGCTTCTTATGGGCGTTGACCGCCCGCTTGACGCGTGCCACGTCGTTCTCCTAAAGGGTAGGGCGGAAAATCACTTACCGAGCAGCTTCTTGACCTTCTTGACGTCGGCGGGGGCGACCGCCTTGTCCATCGCCAGGCGGCGGGTGCGCCTGCTCGACTTGCTCTCGAAGAGGTGCCGGCGGTTGGCCTGCTCGCGCAGCACCTTGCCGCTCCCGGTGATCCGGAAACGCTTCTTCGCACCGGAGTGCGTCTTGTTCTTCGGCATCGTCTTCCTCGGGTAGGCCCGTGCGACGGCACGGGTACGGACTCACCGGCTCGTCGAGCCGGTCGCTGATCGGTGGAGGCTAGGCCTCGGTGGCCGGGGAGGCCTCGGCGGCCTCGGCGGCGGTCTGGTCCGCCGCCTTCTGCTCACGCTCGCGGCGCTGCTCGTTGCGCGCCTCGGCCTTCTTCTTGTGCGGCCCGATGACCATGGTCATGTTGCGGCCGTCGAGGCGCGGGGTGCTCTCGACGAAGCCGAGCTCGGACACGTCCTCGGCGAGACGCTGGAGGAGGCGCATGCCCATCTCGGGGCGCGACTGCTCGCGACCGCGGAACATGATCATGACCTTGACCTTGTCGCCACCCTTGAGGAACCGGACGACGTGACCCTTCTTGGTCTCGTAGTCGTGCGGGTCGATCTTGAGGCGGAAACGGATCTCCTTGAGGACCGTGTTCGCCTGGTTGCGCCGGGCGTCACGCTCCTTCATGGCCGACTCGTACTTGAACTTGCCGTAGTCCATGAGCTTGCACACCGGCGGCCGTGCGTCCGGCGCGACCTCGACAAGGTCGAGGTCGGCCTCTTCGGCCAGTCGGAGTGCGTCCTCGACGCGGACCACACCCACCTGCTCGCCGGCTGGTCCAACCAGCCGGACCTCCGGGACGCGGATCCGCTCGTTGATGCGGGGCTCGCTGATGTGCTGCTCCTTCACGCTGTCGTCGATGCCGCGGACGGAGAAGGCCTCCGGCGCGGGTGCGCACGGAGGCCTCAAGGTCGACGCGCGCCGAAGCGTGCGCTGAGGGCATACGCCCTCAGGACCAGGACCATGCCTCTGTCGTCACACCCAGGTGCGGCGGGACGGTCGAGACGAGGTGGGAGGAACTCCGCTTGCACACCGAGGGCGTACACCCTCGGTCGGTCAGTCTGAGAGACTACCACGCATGACCACGGACCCGCACGAGCGCCAGGAGACGGCGGCGCCGCCGTCTGCCGGCGCGCACGCCCAGGTCTACGACCCGGCGCGGTACGGATCCTACGACCCCGCCGCGCCGGCGGGGGCTGCGGACGCGGACGGGACCGCCGCTTCGCCGGCCCCCACGGCCGCGGGCGCCACCGAGGACGCCCCGCCCGACGGGCCGGTCACCGGGCGCGCCCGGCGCCGGTGGCCCGTCGTCGTCCTCGCGGTCCTCCTCGTGCTCGCCCTCGGGACCGGTGCCTACCTCCTCGTCCTCGCGCGGGAGTGGTCCGAGCGGGCGGGCGAGCTCGACTCCGTCGCACAGGGGCTGGGCGCGGAGCTCGTCCAGGTCAAGGCCGACCTCGCCGAGTCCGCGAACGCCCTGACGACGACGCAGGACCAGCTGACCAACGCCCAGGAGCGGATCGCCGAGCTCGCGGACGCGGTCGCGCAGACGGGCGACGACCGGGAGGTCCAGCGGCAGGTCGCGGCCTACCAGGCACGGATCTCCGCGGCGGCGGCCACCGTGGCCCGGGCGATGGAGGACTGCGTCCAGGGCCAGGAGCAGCTCATCGTCTACCTCGACGACCGCGAGTCCTACGACCCGGCCCAGCTCGCCGAGTACCGCACCCAGGTGTCGAGCTTCTGCGCGGCGGCCATCGAGGCGAACGACGAGCTCCAGCGGCAGGTCGAGGAGTGAGGCGCCGCCCCGTCGCCCCGCTCGCCGCCTCGGCCGCCGCGCTCGCGCTCCTCGCAGGCTGCGGCGTCGTGCCGGAGCGGCCCGGGGACATGCCGACGAGCTTCCTCCCCTCGGCCGAGGCGCCGCACGTCGCGGACCCGGGCAGCCTCTCCCCCGACGGTGTCGACGCCGCCGAGCGCATGGCGGTGCGGGTGCGCAACGTCGGGTGCGGCCAGCTCTCCACGGGTTCCGGCTTCGCGCTCGACGAGCGGACGATCATCACGAACCGCCACGTCGCGGCCGACTCGGCGCGGCTGCAGATCACGACGTACGACGGCCGGGAGATCGACGCGGTCTCCGCCGGAGCCACCGACGTCGCCGACCTCGCCCTCGTGCGCACGGAGGAGCCGCTGGCGAGCGTGCCCGGCCTCGCGGAGATCGACGCGGCGGCGGGTGAGGAGGTGACCGTCGTCGGCTACCCCCAGGGCGGCCGGCTGACGACGACGACCGGCACCGTCCTCGGGTACGAGCCCGACCCGCTCGGCTCCGACCTGGGGATGGTGGGGCGGACGAACGCCGAGGTGGACCACGGCTCGTCCGGCAGCGCCGTCCTCAACGCCGACGGCGAGGTCGTCGGCGTCGTCTACGCCATGGACATGTGGGGCAACAGCTACATCGTGCCGGTGAGCACGCTGCACGACCTCCTGGCGGAGGAGGCCTTCACCCCGCTCACGCCGTGCGACTCGGCGGGACCCGCCACCCCGACCGCTCCCGCGACGTCCCCGGACGACGACGGTGCCGCCGACCCGACCGGCACGCCCACCCCCGGCACGCCCAGCCGCGGTGCCCCGGGGCCCGGCCCGCTCGAGCCGCTGACGCCGCTGCCGACGACGGCCCCGCCGGAGACCCCGGCGCCGACGCCCACCCCGACGCCCTAGGTCCCGACGACGGGGTAGAGCTCGAGGGAGTCGACCCGGTCGGTGAGGACGGGGTCCGCGCCGAGCGCCTCGCTCGCGCGCGCGACGGCAGCCTCGGCCTGCGCACGGGTGAGGTCGGCGCCCACGGCGAGGACGGCCCGCAGCTCCGCCTTGCGACCTCGCTCGAGCCGCACGCCGAGGAGCTCGGGGATCCCGCGCAGCGCCTGGGCGGCGACGCCGGGCAGCTCGGGGTCCGCCCACGAGGGCACCCACTCCCGCTGCTGGGCCAGGGCCCACACGGCCGGGCGGCCGAGCAGGGCCGGAACGGGCCCGCCGGGGTCGAGGACGAGGAGGCTGTCGGCGTCGGAGACCGCGGCGAGCGCGGCGCGCGGCGCCTCGACGGGCACCGGGCGCGCCCCGGCGTTCCACGCCGTCATCGTCGCGACCGAGCTGAAGACGGGCAGCGCGGCCCGGCCGTCGGGGGTACGGACGGAGACCATCGCGGCCGAGGCGCACGCGTCCGCGGCGGGGTCGCCCGAGCCGTGCTTCGTGTGCCCGGCGACGTCCCCGCCGTCGTCCTGGCCGGGGTGCGCGTGGGCGACGACCGGCACGATGACGCGGGCGGCGGCGAGCGCGCGGGCCACGGCACGGAGCCGTTCGCCGTCGTCGTCGACCGCGAGGGCCGCGGCGACGGCCGGGTCGGCGCTGCCGTCGTCACCGGCGAAGGGGTTGGGCCGCAGGACCCGCCCCGCCCAGGGCTGGCCGGCGGAGTCCGCGGCGCCCCCGGGCGCGCCGCGGCCGGTGCTCACGGGCGGCCCGCGACGTCGAGCGCCTCGGGCAGGGTGAACGCCCCCGCGTAGAGGGCCTTGCCGACGATGGCGCCCTCGACGCCGATGCCGGAGAGGGTACGCAGGGCCGCGATGTCCTCGAGGCTCGAGACGCCGCCCGAGGCGACGACCGGCGCGTCGGTGCGCGCGCACACCGCGCGCAGGAGCTCGATGTTCGGCCCGCGCAGCGTGCCGTCCTTCGTCACGTCCGTGAGGACGTACCGGGTGCAGCCGTCGCGGTCGAGCCGCTCGAGGACCTCCCACAGGTCCCCGCCCTCGCGCGTCCAGCCGCGGGCCGCCAGCGTCGTGCCACGCACGTCGAGGCCGACGGCGATGCGGTCGCCGTGCTCGCCGATGACCCGCGCCGTCCACTCCGGGTCCTCGAGGGCGGCGGTGCCGAGGTTGACGCGCCGGGCGCCGGTCGCGAGCGCCCGCGCCAGGCTCTCGTCGTCGCGGATGCCGCCGGAGAGCTCGACGGCGACGTCGAGGGAGCGCACGAGCCCGGCAAGGAGCTCGGCGTTGGACCCGCGCCCGAAGGCGGCGTCGAGGTCGACGAGGTGGATCCACTCCGCGCCCTGGTCGACCCAGGCGCGGGCCGCGGCGGCGGGGTCGCCGTAGGAGGTCTCGGACCCGGCCTCCCCCTGGACGAGCCGGACGGCCTGCCCGTCGACGACGTCGACCGCAGGCAGGAGCTCGAGACGGGGCGTGGGCATGGGTTCTCCTTCGTCGCGCGCCGGAGGCGCGTGTGTGCGGGGCGCGCCTCAGCGCAGGGACGTGACCCAGTTGCGCAGGAGCTGCGCGCCGGCGTCACCGGACTTCTCGGGGTGGAACTGGGTCGCGGCGAGGGGCCCGTTCTCGACGGCGGCGACGAAGCGGCCGCCGTGGTCGGCCCACGTGACGAGCGGCGTGGCGAGCGGGGAGGAGGCGTCGAAGTCCGCGGTCGGGTCGGTCTGCACGCCGTAGGAGTGGACGAAGTAGAAGCGCTCGTCGGCGATGCCGTCGAAGAGGCGCGAGCCCTCGGGGGCGCTCACGGGTGCCCATCCCATGTGCGGCACGACGTCCGCCTCGAGGCGCTCGACGGTGCCGGGCCACTGGTCGAGGCCCCGGGCGGGGACGCCGTGCTCGCGGCCCTCCGTGAAGAGGACCTGCATGCCGACGCAGATGCCGAGGACGGGGCGGCCGCCCGCGAGGCGACGCTCGATGAGGCGCGGGCCGCTGACGGCGCGCAGCTGCTCCATGACGGCGGCGAAGGCGCCCACCCCGGGGACGACGAGCCCGTCCGCCTCGGCGACGGCGTCGGGCGCGGCCGTGAGGGTGACGTCCGCCCCGGCGCGCTCGAGGGCGCGGACGGCGGAGCGGATATTGCCGGACCCGTGGTCGAGGACGACGACGCTCGGCTTGGTGCTCACGCCACTCAGGTTACAAGGAGCGCGCAGGTGCGTGCGCCTCAGGGCCGACGACGGCGCAAGCCCTTGGCGAACATCTGGGCCGCCTTCCAGCGGGGCAGCGTGCCCGAGCGCTCGTGGCCCCGGACGTCCTCGACGCGGCAGCGCCCGAGGATGAGGTCCTCGACCACCTCGTCGGCCCCGGCGAGGATGAGCCCGGGAGGGACCTCCTCCCCCGGCTCGCCCTCGCTGTAGCGCCGGGCCGAGAGCTGCCCGGACAGGCCCGGCTCGAGACCGGCGTCGGTCGCGAGCGTCGCGGTGAGGAGGACGACGCCGGACTTCGACAGGCGCGAGAGGGTCCGGGCCAGCTCGTCGGCGGCGGGCGGGACGCCGTCGCCGACCTCGGGGCCGAGGAGCTCGGAGATGTCCCAGTCGATGCCCGTCCCGGCGTCGTCCGCCGTGCCGGGGAGCACGGACGCGTCGGTGGGCGTAGCTGCGTCGTCGCCGGGCGCGGCCGCGTCGGCTGCGGCTGGCGTGGCCGCGGGGGCGGCGCCGTCCGCCGTGGTGAGGTCCGCGCCGTCGCCCGCCGGGACGTCCGTCCCGGGCGGCGTCGGCGCGGCACCGACCGCTGCGTCGCCCTGGGCCGAGAGCGCCGCACCCGACGACGTCAGCTCGAGGACGGCGACCGCGCCGCCGCGGGAGGGCACGACGTGGACGTCGAGGCCCGTCATCGAGCACAGGCCCGCGAGCGCGGCCGCCGAGGCGACCGGCGTGAGGACGAGCGCGACGGGAACCGGTTCCTCGCTCACAGCGCCCCCTTGGTCGACGGCACGCCGCTCACCCGCGGGTCGCGGGCGACGGCGGAGCGCAGCGCACGGGCGAGCGCCTTGAACTGCGCCTCGACGATGTGGTGCGGGTCGCGCCCGCCGAGGACGCGCACGTGGAGGCAGATGCCCGCGTGGTGGGCGATCGACTCGAAGACGTGGCGCGTGAGGGAGCCGGTGAAGTGCCCGCCGATGAGGTGGTACTCCTGGCCGGCGGGCTCGCCGGAGTGGACGAGGTAGGGGCGGCCGGAGACGTCGACGACGGCCTGGGCCAGCGCCTCGTCGAGCGGGACGAGCGCGTCGCCGAAGCGCGAGATGCCTGCCTTGTCGCCGAGCGCTTCGCGCAGGGCCTCGCCGATGGAGATGGCGACGTCCTCGACCGTGTGGTGCGCGTCGATCTCGGTGTCGCCCGTCGCGCGGACCGTGAGGTCGATGAGCGAGTGCTTGCCGAGCGCGGTGAGCATGTGGTCGTAGAAGGGGACCGACGTCGAGATGTCGGTGGCGCCCGTGCCGTCGAGGTCGAGCTCGACGAGGACGCTCGACTCAGACGTGCTGCGCTCGATACGGGCGGTCCGGGGACCGGCCGTGCCTGCGCGCTCCTTGCGTGCCATCACCACCCGAGCACCTCCTCCAGGGCCGCCCGGAAGGCAGCCATCTCCTCGCGGGTCCCGATCGAGACCCGCAGCCAGCCGGGCGGTCCGACCACCCGGATGAGCACCCCACGCTCCAGCAGACCTTCCCACACCTGCTCCCGGTTCTGGAAAGGACCGAAGAGGACGAAGTTCGCGTCGGAGTCGGCGACCGTGAGGGCGTGGTCGCGCAGCCAGACGACGAGCGCGTCCCGCTCGGCCCGCAGCGTGGCGACCTGGCCCATGAGCGCGTCGCGGTGGCGCAGCGCCGCCCGGGCGACCGCCTGCGTCACGGCGGACAGGTGGTAGGGCAGGCGCACCACCCGCAGGACGTCGACGAGCGCCGGGGCGGCGGCGAGGTAGCCGACGCGGGCACCGGCCATGCCGAACGCCTTCGACATCGTCCGCGAGACGGCGAGGTGGGGGTAGCGCTCGAGGAGCGTGAGCGCGCTCGGCGTTCCTTCGCGGCGGAACTCGGCGTAGGCCTCGTCGACGACGACGACGCTCGCCGTCGGCGCACCGTCGGGCCCCACGGGCCCGGCGGTCGCGGCGGCCTCGGCGATCGCCTCGACGGTGGCGAGCGGCAGCGCCGTGCCCGTCGGGTTGTTCGGGCTCGCGAGGAGGACGACGGCGGGCCGGTGCTCGGTGAGCTGGTCGAGGGCGTGGGCGACGTCGATGGTGAAGTCGTCCTCGCGCCGGCCGGCGACCCACCCCGTGAGGGTGTCGCGCGCGTACTCGGGGTACATCGAGTACGTCGGGGCGAAGGACAGGACGCAACGCCCTGGGCCGCCGAAGGCCTGGAGCAGGTGCAGCATGATCTCGTTCGAGCCGTTCGCCGCCCACAGGTTCTCGGCGGCGAGTCCAACGACGCCCGACTCGACCCGGAGGTAGTCGGCGAGCTCGGCGCGGAGGTCGAGGAAGTCCCGGTCCGGGTACCGGTTGAGCCCGGCGGCGGCGGCACGCACGGCGTCGGCGATGTCCGCGATGACGTCCGGCGCCGGGGCGTGCGGGTTCTCGTTGACGTTGAGCAGGACCGGCACGTCGAGCTGCGGCGCGCCGTAGGGCTCCATGCCCTCGAGGCCGGGCCGCACCGGGAGCGGGGCGATGGTCAGGGAGGGTTCGGGCCGGTCGGCCGACGTGCTGGTCACGGGCCTGAGTCTAGGCAGGCGCGCGGGCCGGGCCGAAGCCGGGCGCCCTGCTCCCAGGAGAACCGTTCCGGTTGACGGCGGATCTCGGTGAGAACGCATCTCGATAGACGTTCCCGCGGGAACGTCCCCGGGGCGTGGTCGTCACGCCGTCGGCCGCCCTGCGGAGTGGCGAACGAGGCGGCGGCAGCGGGCGGCGCCTTCACCGTCACGTCGCCCGTCACTAGGGTTTCGCCATGGCCGATCCCGTCGCCGAGCTGCCGTACATGCCGGACTACGGCGTCCGGGCCGAGACGTGGCGCCCGCTCCCGTGGAGCTGGGCGGCGACGAGGCTCTCCGGGGGCCGGAACTATTGGCTCGTCACCGTCTCGGCCGCCGGCCGGCCGCACGCGCTGCCGGTGTGGGGCGTGTGGGACGAGGAGGACAGGCGCTTCGCGTTCTCGTGCGGCCCGCGGTCCCGCAAGGCCCGCAACGTCGCGGTCAACCCGCAGGTCGTCGTCGCCACCGACGACACGGTCGAGTGCGTCTCCCTCGAGGGGCGCGCCGAGGTCGTCACCGACGACGCGTGCCGCGAGCAGTGGGCGCACCGGTACGTCGCGAAGTACCGGCCGCTGTCCCCGGAGATCAGTGCGGACTTCGTCCTCGCGCACGTCGTCGTCGAGGTGACGCCCGAGCGCGTGCTCTCCGTCATCGAGCGTGACGACGACTTCGCGACCCGCCCCACGCGCTGGCGGTTCACGGCAGGGCCGTCAGACGACTGAGCGGCGTGACGTCGTCGAGCCGGCGCACGCGCTGCCCCCGCAGCATCGGTGCCTCGCGGCCGACGGCGGCACGGCCGCTCGTCGTCGTGGCAGCATCCAGCAGGTGCTGGGAACGCTTCTCAGTAGACGTTCCCGCGGGAACGTCTACGGTGGCGCTCACACAGCTGGGAGACGTGCCGGGCGATCGCGGCGGACGAGGCGGCGCGAGCCGCGCGGTCGACGGCCACGCCGGCGCCCTGTCCACCGCCGGGCGACCCCGGTGCCGACCCTGGCGCCGGACGTGGCACCGTGGACCCCCAGCCCACCCTGGAGGAACCGTGAGCGACCACCCCGCAGCCGGCATCGAGCTCGACGACGCGATCCCGGACGCACGTGCGGCCGGGAACGCTGCCGCCACCGCTCCCGACCGCACCGGTACCGCCGCCGGCCCCGGCACCACTCCCGGCGGGGGTGCCGGACCCGATGGCCTGCGCGTCGAGGCGGAGGCCGCTCTGCGGTCGCTCGTCGGCTCGCCCGACGCGCGCCTGCGCGAGGACCAGTGGACGGCGATCGAGGCGCTCGTCTCCCACCGTCGCCGGGCGCTCGTCGTCCAGCGCACCGGGTGGGGCAAGTCCGCCGTCTACTTCGTCGCCACCGCCCTCCTGCGTGCCCGTGGCAGCGGCCCCACGGTCATCGTCTCCCCGCTCCTCGCGCTCATGCGGGACCAGGTCTCGGCCGCCTCCCGCGCGGGGATCCGCGCCGTGACGATCAACTCGGCGAACGTCACCGAGTGGGAGGGCGTCCACGCCGCGATCGCCGCGGGCGAGGTCGACGTCCTGCTGTGCTCACCGGAGCGGCTCAACAACCCCGCCTTCCGCGACGAGGTGCTCCCCCGCCTCGCCGCGAGCGCCGGCCTCGTCGTCATCGACGAGGCGCACTGCATCTCCGACTGGGGGCACGACTTCCGCCCCGACTACCGCCGCATCCGCACCCTCATCGGTGACCTCCCCGCCGGCATCCCCGTGCTCGCCACGACGGCGACGGCGAACGCCCGGGTGAGCTCCGACGTCGCCGAGCAGCTCGGCGTGCAGGCCGCCGGCCGCGCCGAGCGCGACGTCCTCGTCCTCCGCGGCTCCCTCGACCGCCCTTCTCTGCACCTCGGGGTGCTGCGGCTGCCGGACCAGGCGACGCGCATCGCGTGGCTCGCCGAGAACCTCCCCCGCTACGACGGCTCGGGCATCGTCTACGCCCTCACGGTCTCCGCGGCCCAGCAGGTGACGGAGCAGCTGCGTGCCGCCGGGCTCGAGGTCCGTTCCTACACCGGGCAGACCGACCCGGCCGAGCGTGAGCAGCTCGAGAGCGACCTCAAGGAGAACCGCGTCAAGGCGCTCGTGGCGACCTCCGCGCTCGGCATGGGCTTCGACAAGCCGGACCTCGCGTTCGTCATCCACCTCGGCGCCCCGTCCTCCCCCATCGCGTACTACCAGCAGGTCGGGCGCGCCGGCCGCGGGGTGGACCGGGCGGACGTCGTCCTCCTGCCCGGGCGCGAGGACGCGGACATCTGGGCCTGGTTCGGGTCCATGGCCTTCCCCCCCGAGGCATCCGTGCGGCAGTCGCTCGCAGCGCTCGAGGCGGGCGGCGTCATGTCGACGGCGCGGCTCGAGACCCACGTCGACCTCCGGCGCAACCGGCTCGAGATGATGCTCAAGGTCCTCGACGTCGACGGCGCGCTCCGCCGCGTCAAGGGCGGGTGGGAGACCACCGGGCAGGCGTGGGAGTACGACCGCGAGCGCTACGCACGGGTCGAGGAGGCCCGCGCCCGGGAGCAGGCCGCGATGCTCGCCTACGAGCGGCTGGGGGACGACGCCGCGACCGGCCTTCCCGGCGACGGCGCCGCGCCCCGCTCCACCGGCGACGAGCCGGCCCTCTCCACCGGCGACGACGGCGCCACCGCGCCCGCCGGTGCCGCCGACGCCTGCCGCATGGCGTTCCTGCGTGCGCAGCTCGACGACCCGGACCTCGCGCCCGGGTGGCGGTGCGGCCGCTGCGACCTCTGCGGTGGGCTCGACCTCCCGGCGGCGCCCGGCGCCGAGTCGGTGTCGCGCACCCGGACCGGCCTCGACCGCCCCGGCATCGAGGTCACCGCACGACGCCAGTGGCCGACGGGGATGGACGCCCTCGGGATCGAGCTGCGCGGCAAGATCGGCGACGACGAGCGCGCCGAGACCGGGCGCGCCGTCGGCCGCCTCGACGGCCTCGGCTGGTCCGTCGCCCTCCGCGAGCTCTTCGACCTCAACCCCACAGCGGAGCGACCCGAGGGCGGCCCCCGCGACGGCGAGCTGCCGCCCGTCCTGCGCGGCCCCGTCCAGCAGGTCCTCGAGGACTGGCTGGCGAGCGGTGCGCGTGCGGGCACCGGGCTCGGGGGCGCCGGGAGCACCGGCGGGGCGGGACCCGTCGAGGGGGTCGTCCTCGTCGAGTCGGCGAGCCGGCCCAGCCTCGTGCGCCACCTCGCGGCGGGCGTCGCGCACATCCTCGGGGTGAAGGTCGTCGGTTCGGTCGCGCCTGCGCCGCACGTCGAGGCCGGACGGCACGACATCAACTCGGCGCAGCGCCTCGCCGGTGTCCACCGCAGGCTCCATCTCGACCTGCCCGAGGCGACGGCCGCCGCGCTGCCCAGGCGCCACCTCGTCCTCGTCGACGACTACACCGACTCCGGCTGGACGATCACCGTCGCGGCACGGCTCCTGCGCCAGGCCGGCGCGGCCGCGGTCTCGCCGTTCGTCCTCGCGCAGCGGTAGGCCGCCTGTGGCACGGCGTCGCCGGCGGGCACGGTCACTCAGCGGGCACGGTCACTCAGCGGGCGGGCAGCGTGCAGCGGAGCGGTGCCAGCCCGGCGAACCCGGACAGGCCGCGCAGCCCCGACGCTCGCTCGAGTGCGCCGGCGCGACGACACGCCCTACTCGAACCGGGCGTTGACCGCCTCGGCGTGGGCGGGAAGGTCCTCCGACGTCGCGAGCGCCGTGAGCGGGGCGGCGAGCTCCTTGAGGGCGGTCTCCCCGTACTCGATGACCTGGACGCCCTTGAGGAAGGCCATGACGCTCAGGCCCGAGGCGAACGCCGCCGTCCCGCCCGTGGGCAGGACGTGGTTCGAGCCGGCGAGGTAGTCCCCGAGCGGCACCGGCGAGTACGTCCCGACGAAGATCGCGCCCGCGTTGCGGATGCGCGCGGCGACCGCGGCCGCGTCGGCCGTGTGAATCTCGAGGTGCTCGGCGGCGTACGCGTCGCACACGGCGATGCCCTGCTCGACGTCGGCGACGAGGACGGTCCCGGACTGCGGCCCCGTCAGCGCCGTGCGCACCCGCTCGGCGTGCTTGGTACGCGCGGCCCGGACGGCGATCTCGGCGTCGACGGCGTCGGCGAGCTCGGGCGAGTCGGTGACGAGGACGGAGGCGGCGGCGGGATCGTGCTCGGCCTGGGAGATGAGGTCGACCGCCACCGCGGCGGCGTTCGCCCCGGCGTCCGCGAGGACGGCGATCTCCGTCGTCCCGGCCTCGGCGTCGATGCCGACGGTGCCCATGACCGCGCGCTTGGCCGCCGCGACGTAGATGTTGCCCGGCCCGGTGACGACGTCGACCGGCTCGCACAGGCGCTCGGGGTCCGCGGTGCCCGCCTCACCGGCTGCGCCGTAGGCGAACATCGCCACCGCCTGCGCCCCCCCGACGGCGTAGACCTCCGCGACGCCGAGCAGCGCGCACGCGGCGAGGACGACGGGATGCGGCAGGCCACCGAAGGCCTTCTGCGGCGGGCTCGCGATGGCGAGCTCGTCCACGCCGGCCACCTGCGCGGCGACAGCGTTCATGACGACGCTCGAGGGGTAGACGGCCAGCCCGCCGGGCACGTACAGCCCGACCCGGCGCACGGGTACCCAGCGCTGGCGGACGAACCCGCCCGGCACGATCTCGGTGCTCCGCTCGACGGGCAGCTGCGCCGCGTGGCCCGCGCGGTTGTGGGCGATCGAGAGCTCGAGCCCCTCCCGGACGGCCGGGTCGAGCTGGTCGAGCGCCTGCTCGAGCGCGGAGGCCGGCACGCGCAGGTGCTCCGGGCGCACGCCGTCGAACCGCTCGGAGGTGTCGCGGAGGGCAGCGGCGCCCCGCGCCTTGACGTCGGCGAGCACGGGCGCGATCTGCGCCATGGCTCCCTCGACGTCGAGGGCCGCGCGCGGCAGCACCGCGGCGAGCTCGCTGGGAGAGAGGGACGATCCGCGAAGGTCGATACGCCTGAGCATGTCCCCGATGGTAGGTCCGTCGAGCGCCCGGCCGTCGCCGCGTCCAGGTCGCCGCCCCGCCGCGTCCGTCACCTGGCAGGATCGACCCATGAGCGCCGACGACGTCCCCACCGTCCCCGTCACCGACGGGACCATCCGCCTGGGCCAGTTCCTCAAGCTCGCGAACCTCGTCGACTCCGGGGCGGACGCCCGCGACCTCATCGCCGAGGGCGAGGTCCGCGTCGACGGCGAGGTCGAGACCCGCCGCGGCCGTCAGCTCTCCGCGGGGATGCTCGTCGAGGTCGACCAGCCCACCGGCGCGGTCGGCGCCCGCGTCGGCTGACGGCACGGCCCCGGGTCAGGAACCCACCGGATGACGTCCCCCGTCATGCCGGGATCGCACAGCGCCGCCTCGGCGTTCTTGTGCGTGCCCGCACCCGGCGGCGCCCCCGCCGTCGCTACCGTGAACGCATGACGATCACCACTGCCGGTCCCGCCGTCCTCGCCGACCTCATCCCCGCGAGCCGCGTCCGCGACGTCGCCCTCGTCACCGGCGGCGCCGTCCTCACCGGCGTCCTCGGGCAGGTCGCGGTGCCGCTGCCGTTCACCCCGGTGCCCCTCTCGCTCGGCACCTTCGCCGTCCTGCTCGTGGGCGCGACCCTCGGGCCCGTCCGTGGCGCGGCGAGCATGGGGCTCTTCGCCCTCGCCGGCATCGCGGGCGTGCCGTGGTTCGCCGGGGCGGCCTCGGGCTGGCACATGGCCTCGTTCGGCTACGTCCTCGGCTACGTCCTCGCCGCCGCCCTCGTCGGGGCGCTCGCCCGGCGCGGCGCGGACCGGCGCCCCCTCGGCGCGTGGACCGCCACCGCGCTCGGCGCCCTCGCCGTCTACGCCGGTGGCGTCCCGTGGCTCATGGCCTTCCTCGACGTCGGGCTCGGCGAGGCGCTCGCGCTCGGCGTCGTCCCGTTCCTCGTCGGCGACGCCATCAAGGCTGCGCTGGCCGCCGCCCTGCTCCCCACGACGTGGCGGCTCCTGGGCACGGGCGACCGCCGCCCCTGAGGCGCGCCGGGCCGCCTCAGGTCGTGAGGCAGCTCGGGCCGAGCAGCGCCTTGAGGTCCCCGAAGAGCGCCGACGACGGCTCCACCCGGAAGCTGTCCTCGAGCCGCATGACCGTCGCGCGCCCCGGGCTCGTCAGGCGCAGGCGCACCTCGGACCCGCCCGGGTGGTCGGTGAGGATCCCCTTGAGCCGCTCGACGATGGGCGTGGTGCAGCGGTTCGCCGCGAGGGTGACCTGGATCGGCCCGTCCGTCGAGGACGTGATGTCCGGCAGGGTGATCTCGGAGGCGTTGATCGTCGGGATGTCGTCGCGCCGGTTGAGCCGGCCCTTGACCGTGATGATCGTGTCCTCGGCGAGCACGGTCGAGACCGTCGCGTAGGTCTGCGGGAAGAAGAGCACCTCGATCGATCCCTCGAGGTCCTCGACCGTCGCGATCGCCCACGGGTTGCCGTTCTTCGTCATCTTGCGCTGCAGCGAGGTGATGAGCCCGGCGATCGTCACCATCGTGCCGTCGGGGCGCCCCTCGTCGGTGAGCAGCGAGGCGACGGAGGTGTCCGCGGCCCGCTGGAGCACGTGCTCGAGTCCGAAGAGCGGGTGGTCGGAGACGTAGAGGCCGAGCATCTGCCGCTCGAACGCCAGCTTCTCGCGCTTGTCCCACTCGGGCAGGTCGGGGATCTCCTCGGTGAACCCGCTGCCCGCGCCGTCGTCGTCACCGAAGACCGAGGCGAAGAGGTCGAACTGCCCCTCGGCCTCCTTGCGCTTGACGCCGATGACCGAGTCGATCGCCCGCTCGTGACTGGCGACGAGCGCCCGGCGCGAGTGGCCAAGCGTGTCGAACGCGCCGGCCTTGATGAGCGACTCGACCGTGCGCTTGTTGCACACGACGGCCGGCACCTTGTCGAGGAAGTCCTGGAAGGAGGTGAACTCCCCCTTCTCCGTCCGCGTCGCGATGATCGCGTCGACGACGTGCCCGCCGACGTTTCGGATCGCCGCGAGGCCGAACCGGATCTGCGTGCCGACGGGCGTGAAGCTCGCCGCCGAGGTGTTGACGTCGGGCGGCAGGACCGTGATGCCCATGTGCCGCGCCTCGCCGAGGTAGAGCCCCAGGCGGTCCTTGTTGTCCTGCGTCGACGTGAGCAGGGCCGCCATGTACTCGGTCGGGTAGTTGGCCTTGAGGAAGGCGGTCCAGTACGAGACCATCCCGTACGCCGCGGAGTGCGCCTTGTTGAACGCGTAGTCCGAGAACGGCAGGAGGATGTCCCACAGCGTCTTGACGGCGGCGGGCGAGTACCCGCGCTCGAGCATGCCGGCCTCGAAGCTGGCGAACTGCTTGTCCAGCTCGGACTTCTTCTTCTTGCCCATGGCGCGACGCAGCAGGTCGGCCTGGCCGAGGCTGTACCCGGCGACCTTCTGCGCGATCGCCATGACCTGCTCCTGGTACACGATGAGGCCGTGCGTGGTCCCGAGGATCTCCGCGAGGGGCTCGGCGAGCTCGGGGTGGATCGGGTCGATCGGCTGCTGGCCGTTCTTGCGCAGCGCGTAGTTCGTGTGGGAGTTCGCGCCCATGGGGCCCGGCCGGTAGAGCGCGCCGACGGCGGAGATGTCCTCGAAGTTGTCGGGGCGCATGAGCCGCAGGAGGGTGCGCATGCCGGAGCCGTCGAGCTGGAACACGCCGAGGGTGTCCCCGCGGCCGAGAAGCTCGTACGTCGCCGGGTCGTCGAGCGTGAGCCGCTCGAGGTCGACCGGCTCCTTGCCGTTGACGACGATGTTGACGAGGGCGTCGTCGAGGACGGTGAGGTTGCGCAGCCCGAGGAAGTCCATCTTGAGCAGCCCGAGGCTCTCGCACGTCGGGTAGTCGAACTGCGTGATGATCGCGCCGTCCTGGGGACGGCGCATGACGGGGATGACGTCCTGGAGCGGGACGGAGGACATGATGACGGCGCACGCGTGCACGCCCCACTGCCGCTTGATCCCCTCGAGGCCCTGCGCCGTCTCGACGACCGCCTGCGCGTCCGGGTCTGTCGCGTGGAGCTGGCGGAACTCCTCCGCCTCGGCGTAGCGCTTGTCCCGCGGGTCGAAGATGCCGGTGAGGGTGATGTCCTTGCCCATGACCGACGGCGGCATCGCCTTCGTCAGCTTCTCCCCCATCTGGAACGGGAAGCCGAGCACGCGGGCGGAGTCCTTGAGGGCCTGCTTCGCCTTGATCGTGCCGTACGTGACGACCTGGGCGACGCGGTCGTCGCCGTACTTCTCGGTGACGTAACGGATGACCTCGCCGCGCCGGCGCTCGTCGAAGTCGACGTCGAAGTCGGGCATCGAGACGCGGTCGGGGTTGAGGAACCGCTCGAAGATGAGGCCGTGGACGAGCGGGTCGAGGTCGGTGATGCGCAGCGCGTACGCCACCATCGAGCCGGCGCCGGACCCACGGCCGGGCCCCACCCGGATCCCGTTGTCCTTCGCCCAGTTGATGAAGTCGGCGACCACGAGGAAGTACGCCGGGAAGCCCATCTGGGTGATGACGCCGACCTCGTACTCCGCCTGCTTGCGCACGTGGTCGGGCACGCCGGCCGGGTACCGGTAGGCGAGCCCCTTCTCGACCTCCTTGACGAACCACGAGTGCTCGTCCTCGCCCGCCGGGACCTCGAAGCGCGGCATGTAGTTCGCGCCCTCGGCGGTCGTGCGGAAAGTGACGTCGCACTGGTCGGCGACGACGAGGGTGTTGTCGCACGCCTCGGGCAGCTCGCGCCACAGGTCGCGCATCTCCGCGCCCGGGCGCAGGTAGTACGTGTCGCCGTTGAACCGGAACCGGTCCGGGTCGGCGAGCGTCGAGCCCGACTGGAGGCAGAGCATCGCCTCGTGCATCTTCGCGTCCTCGGGACGCGTGTAGTGCGAGTCGTTCGTCGCGAGCAGCGGCGCGCCGATGTCCTTGGACAGGCGCAGCAGGTCCTTGATGACCCGCCGCTCGATGTCGAGGCCGTGGTCCATGAGCTCGACGTAGAAGTTCTCCGCGCCGAAGATGTCCTGGAACTCGCCCGCCGCGCGCACCGCCTCGTCGTACTGCCCGAGCCGGATCCGGGTCTGGACCTCCCCGGAGGGGCAGCCCGTCGTCGCGATGAGGCCGGCGCCGTAGGTGTTGAGCAGCTCGCGGTCCATGCGGGGCCACTTGCCCATCTGGCCGTCGAGGGAGGCCTGCGACCCGAGCCGGAAGAGGTTGTTCATCCCCTCGGTCGTGCGGGCGAGCATCGTCATGTGGGTGTACGCCCCGCGCGCCGAGACGTCGTCGGAGGCCTGGGACTCGTCGCCCCAGCGCACGCGCGTCTTGTCGAAGCGCGACGTGCCGGGCGTGAGGTAGGCCTCGATCCCGATGATCGGCTTGATGCCGTGGCGCTTCGCCGCGGACCAGAAGTCGTAGGCCCCGAAGAGGTACCCGTGGTCCGTCATCGCCACGGCTTTCTGGCCGATCCGCGTCGCCTCGGTGAAGAGGTCGTCCAGGCGGGCGGCGCCGTCGAGCATCGAGTACTCGGTGTGCACGTGGAGGTGGACGAAGTCGTCGGGTCGTCCAGCAGTCATGCGCTCCAGTCTAGGTCGCCCGGAGACGTCCTCGAGGCTGCCTGGGCGTGGCGCGCCGCACGCCCGGCCGGTGCCTCACGCCCGCACGTGGCGGGCCATGTCCTGGTGCCAGATGCCAGCGTCCAGGAAGCGCTCGCCGGTGACGACGGTGTAGCCGAGGCGTGCGTAGAAGCCCATGACGGACTCCTGCGCGGCCAGGACGACGCGCACCGTGAGGTCCCTGGCGCCGCCGTCGGCGCCGCCGTCCGGCGCCCCGGCGGCGACGCCGTGGTCGGCGAGGGCGATCGCCTCGAGCGCGGTGACGAGGCGGGCGCCCACGCCGCTCCCGCGGGCGGCCGCGCGCACCGCGAGGCGTCCGAGGTGGACCTCGCCGGCGTGGTCCGGGTCGCTGAGGAGGCGCCCGGTCCCGACGACGGCGTCGCCGGAGCGCGCGAGGACGTGGGTGGTGCTCGGCGCCGTGTCGGCGTCGTCGACCTCCTCCTCGAGGGGCACCCCCTGCTCGCGGACGAAGACCTCGAACCGGACCTCCCAGGCCTCCTCGAGCTCGGCGCGGGACGTCACCCGCTCGACCACGACGGCGTCGTTCATCGCGTTCCTCCCGCGCGCATCCGCTCCAGTGCACCGGCCAGGTCGGCCGGGTAGTCGCTGCTCACCTCGACCGGCGACCCGGTGGCGGGGTGGGCGAAGCCGAGCCGGACGGCGTGGAGCCACTGCCGCCCGAGCCCGAGGCGGGCCGCCAAAGACGGGTCCGCGCCGTAGGTGACGTCGCCGACGCACGGGTGGCGCACCGCGGAGGTGTGGACGCGGATCTGGTGGGTGCGGCCCGTCTCGAGGTGGATCTCGAGGAGCGACGCGCCCTGCATCGCCTCGAGCGTGGCGTAGTGGGTGATCGACGGCTTGCCGTCGGCGGTGACGGCGAAGCGGTAGTCGTGGCGCGGGTCGCGCCCGACGGGGGCGTCGATCGTGCCGGTCGAGGGGTCCATGTGCCCGTGGACGAGCGCGTGGTAGACCTTCGAGACCGTCCGCTCCTTGAACGCCCGCTTGAGGACGGAGTAGGCGTGCTCGGACTTCGCCACGACCATGAGCCCGGACGTGCCGACGTCGAGCCGGTGGACGATCCCCTGGCGCTCGGCGGCGCCGGACGTGGCGATGCGGTACCCGGCGGCGAGGAGCCCGCCGACGACGGTGGGCCCGGTCCAGCCCGGGCTCGGGTGGGCCGCGACGCCGACCGGCTTGTCGACGACGACGAGGTCGTCGTCCTCGAGGACGATCGTCATGCCGTCGACGGCCTGCGGAGCGACGGGCGCGGGGGCGTCGGGCATGGTCACCTCGAGCCAGCCGCCGGCGACGAGCCGGTCCGACTTGCCGAGGACGACGCCGTCGAGCACGACGTGGCCCGCAGCCGCGAGCTCGGCGGCGCGCGTCCGGGAGAAACCGAGGAGCCGGGCGAGGGCGGCGTCGACGCGCTCGCCCGCGAGGCCGTCGGGGACGGGGAGCGAGCGGGTCTCAGACATCGCGCCGGGACCGTGCCGTGCCGTTCGCGCCCTCGGGTGCGGCGAGCGGGGTGGCGTCGGCGTCAGCCGCCGTCGAGCCGCCCGCCGTCGAGCCGCCCGCCACGGCGGCGTCGCCGCGCTCCGGAGCAGCGTCGCCCGGGACGGCCGGGCCGTCAGCCCCCGGTCCGTCCGCCACCGGCGCGTCCCCGCGCGCGGGCCGTCCGGTCACCCACGCCGCGACGTCGACGTCCGCGTCGGCAGCGGTGTCGTCGTCGGCCGGCTCCTCGGCGGGCGCCGCGGCGACGACCGGCTCGTCGCCGGCGCGGCTGCCGTCGATCTCGATGCCGCGGATGGCGAGGATGGCGATGAGGACCGCCGCGGCGACGATCGCGATGTCCGCGACGTTGCCGACGAACCAGCCGTTGTAGTTGATGAAGTCGACGACGTGCCCGCGGGCGAAGCCGGGGTCACGCAGCAGCCGGTCGTACAGGTTGCCGAGGCACCCGCCGAGGAGCATGCCGAGCGCGATCGCCCAGCCGAGCGACCCGAGCTTGCGCGCGGCCCGCAGGACGACGACGACGACGACGACGGCGACGACCGTGAAGATCCACGTCATCCCCGTCGCGAGGGAGAACGCGGCCCCGGGGTTGTAGATGAGCTGGAGGCCGAGCACGTCGCCGAGGAGCGGGATGACGACGCCCGGCGTGAGGTTGGCCTCCGCGACGTACTTCGTCACCTGGTCGACGACGGCGAGGCCGACGGCGAGCACGATGAGCAGGACGAGCAGGCCGGTGCGGCCCCGTCTGCGGCGAACTTCGGTGGTGGTCATCGCGCTGCCTCCCTGGCACGCGACGACGGCGGCGGCCCCCACGGGGACCGCCGCCGTCGTCAGCTGCTCACTTGCGGAACTGCGGGGCCTCGGAGTCGTTGCGTCCCGAGACGTTGCCGCGGCCTTCGACGTCGCTCAGCAGCGACTCGAGGTAGCTCTTGAGGCGAGTGCGGTAGTCGCGCTCGAAGACCCGGAGCTCGTCGATCTTGCGCTCGAGGAGCGAGCGCTCCTGCTCGAGCTGGGCGAGGGTGCGGTTGTGCTTGTCCTCGGCCTCGCGGACGATCTTCTCCGCCTTCGTGCGGGCCTCGACGAGGATGCGGTCGCCCTCCTCCTGGCCGTTGCGCACGTACTCGTCGTGCAGGCGCTGCGCGAGGGCGAGCATGCCCGTCGCGGACTCCCGCTGCGTGGGCTCCTCGGGTGCGTCGGCCGCCGCGGGCACGGGGGTCTCCTGACGCGGCGCGAAGGCTGCTGCGGGCTCCGGCTCCGGCTCGGCCTCCGCCTGGGGCTCCGGCTCGGGCTGGGCCTCCGGCTCGGCGGTCGTGGCCTCGGCGGCGCCGCCGCTCGTCAGCTCGGCGATCCGACGCTCGGCGGCGGCGAGCTTGGCCTTGAGCTCCTCGTTCTCGCCCGTCACCGCACTCAGCGTGTTGACGACCTCGTCCAGGAAGTCGTCTACCTCGTCCTGGTCGTAGCCCTCGCGGAACTTGGTGGGCTGGAACTTCTTGTTGAGGACGTCGTCTGCTGTGAGCAGCGCCATTGTCGTCACCTCGATGTCTTGTTCGGTCATGATCGTGGGAAAGCCGCCACTCACCGCACCACGGTAGCCCAATGTGGGCGCCGGACGTGCCGAGGCTCGCGCGCGGGGCTCACAGCCTGACCGCCAGCTGGGCCACGAACTGCATCGCGAGGCTGACAGCGAGGAAGAGGATGATGAACCCGAGGTCGAGCGCGATGCCGCCGAGCCGCAGCGGCGGGATGAGCCGGCGCAGCGCACGCAGCGGCGGGTCCGTCAGGGTGTAGACGACCTCCGCGAGGATGAGGACGATCCCACGGGGCCGCCAGTCCCGCGCGAAGACCTGCACCCAGCTGAGGACGAGGCGCGCGACGAGCACGAGCATGTAGAGCAGGAGGAGCAGGTAGAGGACGGAGAAGAGCGTTCCCACGTCAGCTCTGGTTGAACAGGCGCCCTCGCCCGCCCTCGCCCTCACCGCTGCCGGCCACCTCGACGGTGGCGGGCGAGAGGAGGAAGACGCGGTTCGTCACGCGCTCGATCGTGCCGTGGAGGCCGAACACGAGGCCGGCGGAGAAGTCGACCATGCGCTTGGCCTCGGTCTCGCTCATGCCGGTGAGGTTCATGATGACGGGCGTGCCGTCGCGGAACGCCTCGCCGATGACGCGGGCCTCGTTGTACGTCGTCGGGTGGACGGTGCTGATCCGGCGCAGGTCCGGCTCCGGCTCGGCGCGCACGACGCTCGCCCGGCTGATCGGGGTGACCTGAGCCGTGCGCTCGGTGTGCTGCTCGGGCTCGAGGACGGGCTCGTCGTACGCCTCGGCGCCGTCGAACTCGTCGATGTACTGCTGCTCACGCTCGTCCTCGGACAACCCGAGGTACGCCATCGTCTTGCGCAGCGCTCCGGCCATGGGGTGCTCCTCGTGCTTGGCTACCTGTGTGACGCGATCACGGGTCGTGTCCGCTCTACCCGTGACGCTAGACCAGCGAGGGCGCACGCCCCCGCACGTCCCTACGGCGTGTCGCCCGCGCGGACGACGCCGGCGCAGCGCCCGGTCACCCCGTCGCGGCGGAAGCTGTAGAAGCGCTCGTCCTCGCGGGTGCACGCGTCGTGGTGCTGCAGGCGCGTGACGCCGGCGCTGCGGAGCTGGGCGCGCACTCCGGCGGCGATGTCGAGGGACGGCGTCCCCCACGCCGTGCGGGTCGCCGTGCCGGGGACGAGCGCGTCGACCTCGTCCCGCAGGCCCGCGGGCACCTCGTAGCAGCGCCCGCAGATGCTCGGGCCGATGCTCGCGTACAGGTCGGCGGCCGGGGCGCCGCGCGCGGCGAGGGCGTCGAGCGCCGCCGCCACGGCGCCGCGCACGAGCCCCCCGCGCCCGACGTGGACGGCGGCGGCGACGCGGCCGTCGCGCCCGGCGAGGAGGAGGGGGACGCAGTCGGCGACCATGACGGCCACGGCGAGCGGGTCGGCCGAGGCCCGCGCGTCGGCGACGACGACGTCGGCCGTGCCCAGCGACGTCCGCCCGGCGCCCATGACGCGGTCGACTACGCGCACGCCCGCCCCGTGCCGCTGGCTCACCCAGGCGACGCGCGCACCGAGCGCCCGGCCGAGGATGTCCCGGTTGGCCATGACGCGGTCGGGGTCGTCGTCGGTGTGGAAGGCGAGGTTGAGCCCGCCGGAACCGTCCGCCGCGGCCCAGGGCGGGGCGGAGACGCCACCGGCGCGCGTGGTGAGCCCACCACATCAGCTGTGGGGGACCTACCCTTCGTACGTCTCTCCCCCCCCCCCCCCCCCCCGGGGCCGAGCTCAGCGACGAGGAGCTCGAGGGTCATGCCCGACTACCGCAGGAAGTCGGGGATGTCGAGGTCCTCCTCGCGGCGGGCCCGGACGGGCTCCTCGTCGAAGACCCGCGGCACCTCGAACGAGCGCGTCCGCGCCGGCTCCCCGTCCTCCCCGAGGAAGGCCGGGACCTGCGCACCGTTGCCCCCGGCGTGCTGGGGCTGCTCGTGCACCGGCTCCGGGGACGGGGCCACGGCAGGGGCCTGCGCAGGCGCCTGCGCCGGGCTCGCCGTGACGGGCGCCGCGGCGGGCTGCGCCGCGGGCGCCGGGGGGAGCGCACCCGCACGGGTGGACGAGGAGACCTGGCCCACCCCCCGGGCGCCGGACGGCTGGACGTTGTTGTTCCCGTCGAAGCCGGCCGCGATGACCGTGACCCGGACCTCGTCGCCGAGGGCGTCGTCGATGACCGCACCGAAGATGATGTTCGCCTCCGGGTGCGCGGCCTCCTGGACGAGCCGGGCCGCCTCGTGGATCTCGAAGAGACCGAGGTCGGACCCGCCCTGGATCGACAGGAGCACGCCGTGCGCCCCGTCGATGCTCGCCTCGAGGAGCGGCGAGGAGATCGCCAGCTCGGACGCCTGGACGGCCCGGTCCTCCCCGCGGGAGGAGCCGATGCCCATGAGCGCGCTGCCCGCCCCCTGCATGACCGACTTGACGTCGGCGAAGTCGAGGTTGATGAGGCCCGGCGTCGTGATGAGGTCCGTGATGCCCTGGACGCCGGAGAGGAGCACCTGGTCCGCCGAGCGGAACGCGTCGAGCACCGAGACGCCGCGGTCGCTGATGGACAGCAGCCGGTCGTTCGGGATGACGATGAGCGTGTCGACCTCGGCGCGCAGCGCGTCGATGCCGGACTCCGCCTGCGTCGAGCGCCGGCGACCCTCGAACGTGAACGGCCGCGTGACGACGCCGATGGTCAGCGCGCCCAGCGAGCGGGCGATCCGCGCGACGACGGGTGCGCCGCCGGTGCCGGTGCCGCCGCCCTCGCCCGCGGTGACGAAGACCATGTCCGCGCCGCGCAGGACCTCTTCGATCTCCTCGGCGTGGTCCTCCGCCGCCTTCTTGCCGACCTCCGGGTCTGCCCCGGCCCCCAGCCCACGCGTGAGCTCACGGCCGACGTCGAGCTTGACGTCGGCGTCGCTCATGAGCAGTGCCTGGGCGTCGGTGTTGACGGCGATGAACTCGACGCCCTTGAGCCCGACCTCGATCATCCGGTTGACGGCGTTCACGCCGCCGCCACCGATACCCACCACCTTGATGACCGCCAGGTAGTTCTGCGGTGCCGCCACGTCGGCCCCTCTCGCTCGTTCGCGTTGCCAAACCCTCAACCTGTACCTGAGGGTGAGACTTATGTCATTTTCTGGCACCGGAGACGCTAGGTGCGCACCTGCCTCCCGGCAACGACATCGCGGGGTGTGTCGCGCGCGTGTCCCCCGCCACACCCGCGGTCGCCACGGCCCCGCTCAGGAGACGGTCGTCGGGGAGCGCGGGACCGTGAGGTCGTAGACGCGCGCGGGCTGCCCGCGCAGCACCTCGAGCACCGCCGCCTTGAGCTCCGTCTCGTCCGCGCTCCCCCACCGGACCTCCGCACCGTCCGCGAGGACGAGGGTGACCGAGCGGGGCGTCGGGGCGCCGGCGGTCGCGACCTCGGCGAGCTGCTCCGGGGACAGGCCCGCGAGCACGGTGAGGACCGCCGCGAGCGAGGCGGCCGTGTCCGGGGAGTCGAGGGGGACGGTGACGAGCGGGAGCCCCGCGGGGGCGTCCGCGGCCGCACCGATGCTCACGCCGTCGCGGTCGAGGAGCGTGAAGCCGTCCGGGCTCGCCGCGGCTGCCACCGGCTCCCGCGGCTCGACGACGACCTCGAGCCCGCGCGGCCACGCCCGCGTCACCTCGGCGGTGCGGACGGTCGTGAGGTCCTCGAGGCCCGCGCGCACCCCGGTGACGTCGACGCGCGGGAGCGGGACCCCCACCTGCGGCTCGACGACGGCGAGCACGTCCTCGGCCGCCACGGTCGTGCCCGTGCCCGCGACGCTCACCTGCTCCGGGTCGAGGGCGAGGAGGGGAGAGACGAGGAGCGCCCAGCCGATCGCGGCGAGGGCGGCGACGACGGCGAGCGTGAGGAGCAGGCGGCGCAGGACCAGCCGGCGCCGTGCGGACTCGCGCTCGGCCTGGCGCTCGGCGAGCCCCGTCGCGACGGCGGGGCGGGTGAGCGTCGCGAGCGCGACGGCGCTCCCCGGCGCGTCGTCGGCACCGGTGCTCGGCATGTCGACGGCGGCGCGCCCGCGGGCGGACCGTGCGGCGGTCCACGCGGGCTGCGCCGGCCGCATCGGGGCGTGCTCGCCGGGCTCGTCGTGGCCGGGCTCGGCCTGGGCGGGCTCGGCCGGGCGACCGCCGTCGCGGGCGGCGAGGGCCGGCGGCGGGGCGTCCCGCGCGGGGCGGCGGGGCTGCGGGGGCGGCCTCATGGCGTCTGCGCGTCCTGGGCGACCTCGGCGAGGACGACCGGGCCGAGCTCGGTGACGTCACCGGCACCGATCGTCAGGACGAGGTCCCCAGGGCGGGCCCGGCGGGCGACGGCGCGGGCCGCGTCGAACCGGTCCCCGACGACGCGGGCGTCCGGGTGGTCGGCCATGGCGTCGGTGATGAGGGAGCTGTCCACACCGGGCACCGGGTCCTCGCGCGCGGCGTAGACGTCGGTGACGACGACGACGTCGGCGGCGGAGAGCGCCTGGGCGAACTCCGCGGCGAAGGTGCGGGTGCGCGAGTACAGGTGCGGCTGGAAGAGGGCGAGGACGCGCCCCTGCCCGGCGGCGAGCCGGGCGGTGCGCAGGGTCGCGCTGACCTCGGTGGGATGGTGGGCGTAGTCGTCGACGACGCGCACCCCGCCGGCCTCGCCCCGCGCCTCGAAGCGCCGCCCCGTGCCGGTGAAGCGTCCCAGCGCCCGGGCCATCGCGGCCGGCTCCGCGCCGAGCGCGACGCCCGCGCACCACGCGCCGGCCGCGTTACGGAGGTTGTGCAGGCCGCCGACGGCGAGCTCGAGGGTGACCGTCCCGGTCCCGCTCACGAGCTCGGCGCGGGCGGAGGACCCGTCCGACGTCGCCCCGACGAGGCGCACGTGCTCGCGCCCCGGCGACGGCGCGGGCCCGGTCCCGTACGTGACGGTCCGCACGGCGCCCGCGGTGTCCTCGACGAGGGCGAGGGCACCGGCGTCGTCGGCGCACGCGACGAGGGTGCCGCCCGGCACGATCCGGGCGACGAAGTCGCGGAAGGCCTGCTCGAAGGCCCCGCGCGAGCCGTAGTGGTCGAGGTGGTCCGGCTCGATGTTCGTCACGAGCGCGAGCGCCGGGGAGTACGCGAGGAAGGAGCCGTCGGACTCGTCCGCCTCGGCGACGAAGGCGCGGCCCGTGCCGAGGTGGGCGCCCGCGCCGAGGGCGAGGACCTTCCCGCCGATGGCGTAGCTCGGGTCGAGCCCGAGGTCGGTGAGGGCGACGGCGAGCATGGCCGACGTCGTCGTCTTCCCGTGGGCGCCGGCGACGGCGACGAAGTCCTGGCCGTCGGCGACGAGCGCGAGGGCCTCGCTGCGGTGGAGGACGTCGAGGCCTCGCTCCCGCGCGGCGACGAGCTCGGGGTTGTCGGGGCGCACGGCGGTCGAGACGACGACGCGAGCGCCGTCGGGGACGTGCGCGGCGTCGTGGCCGGCGCGGGCGTCCACCCCGAGGGTCCGTAGCCGCTCGAGCGCGACGCTCTCGCGCGCGTCGGAGCCGGAGACCTGCCAGCCACGGGCGGCGAGGAGCTCGGCGACGGGCGCCATGCCGGCGCCGCCGATGCCGATGAGGTGCGCGCGGCCCGGAGCCCGGGCCCCGGCCGGCGCGCCCGTCCCGCTCGCCGCGCTCATGCCGCGCCCCGTCCCGCCGCGGCGAGGACGAGGTCACCGAGGCGGGCCGCGCCGTCGCGCACGCCCGCGGCGGCGGCCGCCTCGCCCATGGCGGTGAGGCGGGCCCGGTCCGCGAGGAGGGGCACGACGTGGGAGCGCACGAGCGCCGCGGTGAGGTCGGCGTCCTCGACGAGGAGGCCGCCGCCCGCGTCGACGACGCCGGTGGCGTTGAGCCGCTGCTCGCCGTTGCCGATGGGCAGCGGGACGTACACCGCCGCGATGCCGAGCGCCGCGAGCTCGCTCACGGTGCCGGCGCCCGAGCGGGCGAGGACGAGGTCGGCGCACGCGTAGGCGTGCTCCATCGCGTCGAGGTAGGGGCGCACGTGGTAGTGCTCCCCCGCGCCCGCCGCGGCGACGGCGTCGGCCACGGCGGCGTCCTTCCCGGCCCCCGTGAGGTGGAGCACCTGGACGCCGGCGCCGACGAGGTCGCCGGCGCACGCGCTCGCCGCCTCGTTGACCCGCTGCGCGCCGAGCGACCCGCCGGTGACGAGCAGCGTCGTGCGGGCCGGGTCGAGCCCGAGGGCGGCGGCACCGGCGCGGCGGCGCGCGGCCGCGAGCTCGGGCGTGGCGCGCTCGGCGAGGAGGGCGGCGATCCCGGCGCGCAGGGGCATGCCGGTGAGCTGGCCACCGGGCAGCGGGGTGCCCGGGAACGTCACGGCCACGGCACGCGCCCAGCGAGCACCGAGGCGGTTGGCGAGCCCGGGGCGCGCGTTCTGCTCGTGGACGACGACGGGCACGCCCGCGGCGCGGGCGGCGAGGTAGGCGGGGGTCGAGACGTAGCCGCCGAACCCGACGACGACCTCGGCCCCGGACTCGGTGATCGCTGCCCGCGCGGCGCGCACGGCCGCCGTCAGGCGGGTGGGCAGGCGCAGGAGGTCCGGCGAGGGGCGGCGCGGGAGCGGGACGCGCGGGACGATCCGCAGCGGCAGGCCGGCGGCGGGGACGAGCCGCGCCTCGAGCCCGGCCTCGGTGCCGAGCACGGTGATGGTCGCACCGCCCGGCCGGGCGGCGAGGTCGGTGGCGGTGGCGAGGAGCGGGTTGACGTGCCCGGCGGAGCCTCCGCCGGCGAGGAGCACCCGCAGGGGCGCCGGCTCAGCCACGCCGTCCCCCCTGTCCGACGACGGCGAGGGAGCGCCGGACCGTCCCGCGGCGGGCGCGCAGGGCGTCGCCGGCGCCGGGCTCGGAGCGGGCGAACGCGAGGACGACACCCATGGCGAGCAGCGTCGCGATGAGCGCCGAGCCACCTGCGGAGACGAGCGGGAGCGGCACGCCGATGACGGGCAGGAGGCCGATGACGACGCCGATGTTGATGACGGCCTGCGTGAGGATCCACGTGGCGATCCCTCCGGTCGCGATCTTGACGAACGGGTCGGGGTGGCGCCGGATGATCCGGTGGAGCCCGACGGCGAGCGCCGCGAAGAGGCCGAGGACGAGGAGGGTGCCGAGCAGGCCGAGCTCCTCCCCGAGGATGGCGAAGATGAAGTCGTTGTGCGCCTCGGGCAGGTAGGACCACTTCTCGCGGGAGGCGCCGAGGCCGACGCCGGAGATGCCGCCCGTGCCGAGGCCGTAGAGGCCGTGGAGGGTCTGGTAGCAGGCGACCGTCTCGTCGCAGTCGCCGCCGAAGACGGCCATGATCCGCTGCATGCGGTTGGCCGAGGCGACGACGAGGAACGCGACGCCGCCCGCGGCGACGGCGCCGGCGGCGGCGAACCAGCGCATCGGCACGCCGGCGACGAACATCGCCCCCGCGACGACCGCGGCGACGACGAGCGCCGTGCCGAGGTCCTTGCCGCCGAGGACGAGGCCGATCGCGGCGACGGCGACGACGAGCCCGGGGACGAGGACGTGCTGCCACTGGCCCAGCAGTCGCCCCTTGCGGGCGAGGACGAGCCCGAGCCAGAGCGCGAGGGCGAGCTTGAGGAACTCCGAGGGCTGGATCGACTGGCCGACGCCCGGGATCCAGATCCAGTTCGTGTTGCCCTTCTCCCCGCGGGCGAGCGGCGTGAAGATGAGCGCCTGGAGTCCGAGCCCGAGGGCGAGGCCCGGCCACGCGAGCCTGCGGTACCAGCTGACGGGGACCCGGCTCGCGACGAGCATGATCGGCACCCCGATGAGCGCGAACTTCGCCTGGTCGAGGAAGTAGCCGTACGGGTTGCCGTCGTTCTCGCGGATCGAGGTGATCGAGGACGCGGAGAGGACCATGACGACGCCGATGGCGAGGAGGAGGAGCGTGGCCCCGCCGACGAGGTAGTAGCTGAGCGCCGCGGGGTCGCGGCGTGGGGCCGCCGTCGTGCCCGTGCGCGTGCCCTGGTCCAGCGTCGTCATGAGACCCCCAACTCGCGCACCGCGCGCGCGAACGCCGCCCCCCGCTCGCCGTAGCCGGCGAACTGGTCCATCGATGCGCACGCCGGGGCGAGCAGCACCGTGTCCCCCGGGCGGGCGAGACGGGCGGCGTGGGCCACGGCGCGTGACATCACGTCCCCAGTCTCACCAGCGTCGACCTCGACGAGCGGGACCTCGCCCGCGTGTCGTGCCAGCGCGTCGCGCAACGGCTCCCGGTCGAGGCCGATGAGGACGACGGCGTGGAGCCGGTCACGGACGGAGGCGACGAGCTCGTCGAAGCGGGCGCCCTTGGCGAGCCCGCCCGCGATCCAGACGACGCGCCCGGTCTCCTGCGCGGCGAGGCTCGCCGCGGCGGCGTGGGCGTTCGTGGCCTTGGAGTCGTCGACCCAGCTGACGCCGCCGCGGGTGGCGACGAGCTCGATCCGGTGGGCACCGGCGGTGTAGGCGCGCAGCCCGTCGCGCACGTGGGCCGGGCTCAGCCCGTGGGCGCGCGCGAGCGCCGCCGCGGCGAGCGCGTCGGCCGCGACGTGGGCGGGCACGGGGGACCCGGCGGGGGCGAGGTGGGCGAGGTCGGTGAGGTCGCCGAGGGCCTCGGCGTGGGTCTGGCGGCGCGGGCCGAACGCCCGGTCGCACAGGACACCCTCGACGACGCCGAGCTCGCCGACGCCCGGCACCTCGAGGGTCGTGCCGATCGCCCGCGCGCCCTCGGCCACGTCGGCGTCCTCGACCATGCGCCGGGTCTGGGGGTCGGCGACGTTGTAGACGCACGCCCGGCGCGTGCGGGCGTAGACGCGGGCCTTGTCCGCGACGTACGCCTCGTACGAGCCGTGCCAGTCGATGTGGTCGGGGGCGACGTTGAGGCACGCGCTCGCCTCGGGCGCGACGGTGTGCGTGAGGTGGAGCTGGAAGCTCGACAGCTCGACGGCGAGGACGTCCGCGGCGCCCTCGGCGACGGCGCGCACGATCGGCGTGCCGACGTTGCCGACCGCGGGTGCCCGCTCCCCCGCCGCCGTGAGCATGGAGGCGAGCATGCCGACCGTCGTCGTCTTGCCGTTCGTGCCGGTGAGGGTCAGCCACGGGGTGGTGGCGCCCGCGGCGACCTGGAGGCGCCACGCCAGCTCGACCTCGCTCCACAGCTCGAGGCCCGCCGCGGTGGCGGCGCGCAGGAGCGGGGACGTCGCGGGGACGCCGGGTGAGACGACGACGACGTCCGGCTCGGCCGCGAGGACGTCCCGCGCGAGGCCCTCGGGCCCGCCGCTCGCGCGCAGCTCGACCCCGGCCGGGACCTCGCCGCTCGCGCGCGCGGCCTCGACGGCGGCCTCGGCGGCGTCGATCCCGACCGGGCGGGCGCCCGTCGTCGCGAGGACGTCGAGCGCGGCCCGGCCCGACGTCCCGAGGCCGACGACGACGACGCGGGCGCCCGCGAGCTCCTCAGCCACCGGCCGCCACCCACTCGGCGTAGAAGATGCCGAGGCCCACGGCCACGCACAGCCCGGCGATGAGCCAGAAGCGGATGACGATCGTCACCTCTCCCCAGCCCTTGAGCTCGAAGTGGTGGTGGAGCGGCGCCATCCGGAACACCCGTCTCCCCGTCATCTTGAAGAACCCGATCTGGATGACGTCGGACATGACGATGAGGACGAAGAGGCCGCCGATGATCGCCGTGAGGACCTCGGTTCGGGTGAGGATCGAGAAGCCGGCGAGCGCCCCGCCGAGGGCGAGGGAGCCCGTGTCGCCCATGAAGATCTGCGCCGGGGAGGCGTTCCACCACAGGAAGCCGAAGCAGGCGCCGACGAGGGCGGCGGCGATGAGCGAGAGGTCGCGCGGGTCGCGCACCTCGTAGCACGCGGCCGTCGGGTCGACGAGGTACTGGCAGTTCTGGTTCGACTGCCACATCGCGATGACGGTGTAGGCCGCGAAGACCATGGCCGAGGC
Organism: Georgenia wangjunii; assembly: GCF_036421975.1. Taxonomy (NCBI): domain Bacteria; kingdom Bacillati; phylum Actinomycetota; class Actinomycetes; order Allobogoriellales; family Allobogoriellaceae; genus Georgenia; species Georgenia wangjunii. The sequence continues at coordinate 48,464 of NZ_JAZGON010000011.1, forward strand.
ACCTGTCGCGAGGCCGTCGAGGCCGTCGGTGAGGTTGACGGCGTTCGACCACGCCGTGATGAGGAAGTTCGACCAGATGACGAAGAGGACGACGCCGGCGATGACGCCGGCGAAGGCGAGGTCGAGCCCGGTGTCCCGGACGAACGAGATGCGCGTCGAGGCGGGCGTGCGGTAGTTCTCGTTGGGGAACTGCAGGACGAGCACGGAGAACGCGATGCCCACCCCGGCCTGGCCGATGATCTTCCACCGGGCGCGCAGCCCGAGGGACCGTTGCCGGCTGATCTTGATGTAGTCGTCGAGGAACCCGATGACCCCGAGCCCGACCATGAGGAAGAGCAGGAGGAGGCCCGAGGCGTTCGGCAGCCGCCCGGCGGAGATGTTGGCGACGGCGTAGCCGAGCAGCGTGGCGACGATGATGACGACACCGCCCATCGTCGGGGTCCCGCGCTTGGTGTAGTGCGCCGTCGGCCCGTCCTGGCGGATGAACTGCCCGTAGTTGCGCTTGACGAGGAAGCGGATGAACAGCGGGGTGCCGAGGAGGGAGAGGAGCAGGGCGACCGCGCCGGAGATGAGGACGGTGATCACGGGGTCGTCGCCTCCCCCGCGCCGGGGAGGAGCCGGTCGGCCAGGCGCCACAGCCCCGACCCGTTGGAGCCCTTGAGCAGGACGACGTCACCCGCGCGCAGGTCGGCACCGAGGAGCGCCTCGGCCTCGGCGACGTCCGCCACGACGGCGACCTCCGGGGCGGGCCCCTCGCCGCGCCCGGCCGCGGCCGCACCCACCCGCACGTCCTCGCCGTGGGCGCCGACGGCGATGAGCCGGTCGGTCCCCAGACGCGCCGCGAGGGCGCCGACGGCGGCGTGGTCGGCGGCGGCCGAGTCACCGAGCTCGAGCATGTCGCCGAGGACGGCGACGCGACGCCCGGCCGGCATCGCGGCGAGCGTGCGCAGGGCGGCGGCCATCGAGTCCGGGTTCGCGTTGTAGGAGTCGTCGATGACCCGCACGCCGTCGGCGCGCTCGGTCACGGCCATGCGGTGCGCGCTGACGGCGCCGGCATGGGCGAGCGCGGCGGCCACCGCACCGGCGTCGAGGCCGAGCGCGAGGCACGCGGCCGCGGAGGCGAGCGCGTTGTGGACCTGGTGCTCGCCGACGAGGCGCAGGTGCACCCGGTGGGAGGACCGGACGCCCGCGGCGTCGGTCTCGAGGTCGAACGAGGCGCGCCCGTCGGGGTCGCAGGCGACGCCGGTGGCGCGGACCTGGGCGCCCTCGCCGCGCCCGAAGGTGAGGACGTGCCCCGGGGCGCCGGCAGCCATGGCGGCCACGCGCGCGTCGTCGGCGTTGAGCACGGCGACGCCGTCGGGACGGAGCCCTGCGACGATCTCCGCCTTGGCGCGGGCGACACCCTCGATCGAGCCGAAGCCGCCCATGTGGGCGTGCCCGACGACGAGGACGACGGCGACGTCGAGCGGCGCGATGCGCGTGAGGTAGTCGATGTGCCCGGGGCCGCTCGCCCCCATCTCGAGGACGAGGAAGCGCGTCTCGGCGGTTGCCGTGAGGACGGTGAGCGGCAGGCCGATCTCGTTGTTGAACGACTCGCGCGGGGCGACCGTGGGCCCGGCGGCGCCGAGCACCTGGCCGAGGAGGTCCTTCGTCGTCGTCTTGCCCACCGAGCCGGTGAGCCCGACGACGCGCAGCGTCCCGGCGGCGTGGAGCCGTTCGAGGACGACGCGCGCGAGCTCGCCGAGGGCGACGACGGAGTCGGCGACACGGACGTGCGGGACGTCGAGCGCGCGCTCGGCGATCGTGAGGACGGCCCCGGCGGCGTGGGCGGCCCCGGCGTGCGCGTGCCCGTCGGTGCGCTCCCCGGCGACGGCGACGAAGAGCGAGCCCTCCTGGGCGAGGCGCGAGTCCGTGACGACGGTGCCGTCGACGAGGAGGTCCCGGGGGGCACCGACGAGATCGCCGCCGACGGCGGCGGCGACGTCCGCCGCCCGCAGGGCGATCACAGCGCACCCCAGCGGCGCTCGAGCGCGTCCCGCAGCACGGGCACGTCGTTGTAGGGGTGGAACACCCCGGCGATCTCCTGGTGCGGCTCGTGGCCCTTGCCCGTGATGATGATCGTGTCCTCCTCGCGCGCGAGCCCGACGGCGCGCTCGATCGCTGCGGCGCGGGTCTGCGCCTCCTCCACGTCGGGCATCGCGTCGCCACGGACCTCTCGCACGCCGTCGAGGACGGCGCGCCGAACAGTCGCCGGGTCCTCCGAGCGCGGGTTCTCGTCGGTGATGACGAGCACGTCGGCGAGCCGCGCGCCGACGGCCCCGAGCATGGGCCGCTTGCCCTGGTCGCGGTCGCCGTCGGACCCGAACACGGCGATGAGCCGACCGGGGGTGATGGGGCGCACGGCCCGCAGCGCGAGGTCGAGCGCCTCCGGCGTGTGCGCGAAGTCGACGATGGCGAGCGGGCGCCCGCCGCCGCGCTGCCCCACCCGCTGCATGCGGCCCGGGATCTCGTGCGCGCCGGCGACCGCCTCGACCGCCACCTCGAGCGGGACGCCGGAGCGCACGCCCATGACGATCGCGAGGGCGGCGTTCTGGACGTTGACCCGCCCGGGCAGCGGGCACGAGGCGAGGGCCTCCTCCCCGTCCGGCCCGCGCAGGGTGAACGTCGAGGCGACGCCGTCGAGGCCGATGTGGGCGTCGTGGACGGTCCAGTCCGCCTCGGCGTCGCCGTCGTAGGCGCGCACGCGGTCGACGGGCAGCGGCGTGCTCACCGCGAGCCGCGCACCCCACTCGTCGTCGACGCAGACGACGGCGTGGCGGGCGTGCTCGGGGGTGAAGAGGACCGCTTTGTCCGCGAGGTAGGCCTCCATCGTGCCGTGGAAGTCGAGGTGGTCGCGCTGGAGGTTGGTGAACCCCGCGACGTCGGCGACGATCCCGTCGACCCGGTGGAGGGCGAGGGCGTGGGAGGAGGCCTCGAGGCTGGCGGCCGCCACGCCCTCCTCGACGGCGAGGGCGAGCAGCCGGTGGAGCACCGGCGCCTCGACGGTCGTGCGCGGGCTCGGGACGGTCCGAGTCCCCACCCGGAGCTCGACGGTGCCGAGCACGGCGCTCGTGCCCTCGTGGTGGCGCGCGATGGCGTCGAGGAAGTACGACGTCGTCGTCTTGCCGTTCGTCCCCGTCACCATGCGCACGCGCATGCGCTCGGCGGGGTGGCCGTAGACCTCGGCGCTCAGCGGACCGGCGAGCGCGCGGGGGTCCGTGGTGAGGAGCACCGGGACGCCGCGCTCGGCGCAGGTCGCGGCGCACGTGGCGGCGCCGTCGGCGTCCGTGACGACGGCGACGGCCCCGGCGGCGAGGGCCTGGGACGCGTAGGCCGCGCCGTGCGCGCGGGCGCCGGGCACGGCGATGAAGATCTCACCGGGGGCGGTGTCGGAGCTCGCCACGCTCGCCCCGATGACGCGGACTCCCGCGGGGTCGGCGCCACCGGCGGCCGGGGTGAGGTGGAAGCGGCGGGCGAGATCGCCCAGGTCGGTGGGCTCGATCCGGGCCGGCCGCAGGTCGTCGTCAGTCACGTCTCGACAACCTATCGGCCCGGCACTCATTCCGCCCGCAGCGGGTAGAGCTCGGGCTCGGTACCCGACGGCGGGACGCCGAGGTGGCGCAGCGCGAACGCGGCCACGTCCTTGAAGACCGGCGCCGCGATGATCGAGGAGGGCCGCTGGTTGCTCGGGTGGTAGAGGACCACTCCGACGGCGATGCGCGGGGCGTCCGCGGGCGCGACGCCGATGAAGTTGACGACCGTCTGGTTGAGGTTGCCGTTGGCGTCCGGCACCTGGGCGGTGCCCGTCTTGCCCGCGGCGCGGTACCCGTCGACGGCGCCGAGGATGCCGGTGCCCTCGCGCGCGACGACGCCCTCCATCATCGTGAGCATCTCGGCCGCCGTCTCGGGGCTGACGACCTGCGTGCCCTCCTCGGCGGTGCTCGGGACGAACTGGCCCTCGGCGTCGGTGAAGCCGTCGACGAGCCGCGGGGTGAGGCGGACCCCCGCGTTGCCGATCGTCGCCGCGACGGCCGTGTTCTGGATGAGGTTGACCGCCATGCCCTGGCCGAACATCGTCGTGTAGCGCTGGCGCCCGTCCCAGCTCTCCGGCGGGGCGAGGATGCCGGCCGTCTCCCCCGGCAGGCCGATCCCCGTCGCCTGGCCGAAGCCGAACGCACGGAGGTAGTCGTACCGCTCCTCGTCGCTCATGAGGTCGCCGATCTGCACCGTGCCGGTGTTCGAGGACGTCGCGAGGATGCCCGCGACCGTCATGTCCTCGGTCGCGTGCGGGTCCGCGTCGGAGAAGGTCTGGCCCGACGGCGTCGTGAACCGGTCCGGGGTGGTGAAGACCGTCGTCGGCTCGACGACCCCGGTCTCGAGCGCGCTCGCGAAGGTCGGGACCTTCCCCGTCGAGCCGGGCTCGTAGGCGGCCTGCACGGCGCGTGAGCCGCGCGCCTCCGGTGCGGTGGCCTGGTAGTTGTTCGGGTCGACGGCGCCGGAGTCGGCGAGGGCGATGATCCGCCCGGTCGCGATCTCCTGGACGACGACGGCACCCCAGGCGGCGCCGTACGTCGCCGTGGACTCGTCGATGACCTGCTGGGCCCGGAATTGGATGTCGCGGTCGATCGTCGTGTGGATCGTCTGCCCGGCCTGGCTCGGCGTCATCGAGCGCTGGCCGGCGGGGATGCGCTGACCGTGCAGGCCGATCTCGACGACGCTGCTGCCCTCGACGCCCTCGAGCTCGTCCTCGAACGCGAGCTCGAGCCCCGCGAGACCCTCACCGTCCCGCCCGACGAAGCCGACGACGTTCCCCGCGGTGTTGCCGTTGGGGTAGATCCGCTCGGTCGTCGCCTCGGGCTCGATCCCCGGGATCCCGAGCGCCCTGACCTCCCGCCACTGGTCCGGCGTGAGGCCCTTCGCGAGGTAGACGAACGTGGAGTCGCCCACCATCTGCGCGCCCAGCTCAGCGGCGTCGCGGCCGAGGAGCGGGGCGAGGAGCGCTGCGGCGGCCACGGCCCCGGTCTTCTGCTCGCCGTCGACCTCGGTGGTGAAGTCGCGGATCATCCGCTGGTTGACGCCGACGTTGTACCGCTGGACCGAGGTGGCGAGGATCTCGCCGTTCGCGTCGAGGATGTCACCGCGCGGGGCCTGCAGGGTCGAGTACGACAGCCGCTTGTCGAGCGCCTCCTCGGCCAGCTGGGGCCCCTCGACCGCCTGGACGTAGACGAGCCGCCCGCCGAACACCATCATGATCGCGAGGACGGCGACGAGGACGAGGTTCTGGCGGCGGGCGAGGCCCGCACCGGCGGTCACTCGGCGGCCCCGGCCGGGACCGGGTCACCGAGGACGGAGCCGTCGGCGAGGCGGATGAACCCGATCGAGTCGGCGGGCACCATGCCGAGCTCCTCGGCGGAGCGCTGCAGCGTGGCCGGCGAGCCCGCCACCTCCACCTGCTGGCGCAGCGACGCCTCCGTCTCGACGAGGCGGTTGAGCTCGCGCTGGGAGTCGTGGAGCTCGTAGGCGCCGACGGCCATCTGGGTGTTGAGCAGCAGGGCGCCCACGAGCGAGCCGAGGAGGATCGCCGCGCACAGGAGGAAGTACGGCATGAGCGAGCGCGCCGGGGCGGGGTTGCGCACGACGCGCAGCCTCGGCTGCCACGTGCGCCACGTCTCGGTGCTCGCTGTGCGGGCCGGCATCGCACTCATGCGGCTCTCCTTCGACGGTTGGTCGTGGCCTTGAGGTGGTCAGGGGTGGGGCGAAGCCGCTCGGCGGCGCGCAGGCGGACGGACGTCGCCCGCGGGTTGCGCTCCCGCTCGTCGGCGTCGGCCTCCTCGGCGCCCCGGGTGAGGAGGCGCAGGTAGGGCCGGTGCGAGGGAGGTTCGACGGGCATGTCCGGCGGGGCGGAGGACGTCGCCCCCCGCGCGAGGACGGTCTTGACGGCCCGGTCCTCGAGCGAGTGGTAGGCGAGGACGACGAGCCGCCCGCCCACGGCGAGCGCCTCGACCGCCCGCGGGAGCGCCGTCTCGAGGGCGCCGAGCTCGTCGTTGACGGCGATCCGCAGGGCCTGGAACGTCCGCTTGGCGGGGTGCCCGCCAGTCCGGCGGGTGGCGGCGGGGATGGCGTCGCGGACGAGCTCGGCGAGCTCGCCGGTGCGCAGGAGGGGCGCCTCGGCGCGGCGCCGGACGATGGCGGCCGCGACCCGGCCCGCGAAGCGCTCCTCGCCGTAGACGTGGAGGATGCGCCGCAGCTCGGACTCAGGGGCGGCGGCGAGGAGGTCGGCGGCGGACTCCCCCGTCGTCGGGTCCATCCGCATGTCGAGGGGCGCGTCCTGGGAGTAGGCGAAGCCGCGCTCCGTCTCGTCGAGCTGGAGCGAGGAGACGCCGAGGTCCATGAGGACCCCCTGGACCACCCCGCCGGCGTGGGCGGCGACGACGTCGTCGATGGCGTCGTACACGGCGTGGACGGGCGTGAACCGCGGGCCGAACGGCGCGAGCCGGGCCGAGGCGAGCGTCAGGGCCTGCGGGTCGCGGTCGATGCCGATGACCCGCGCCGCGGGGAACCGTGCCAGCACGAGCTCGGAGTGCCCGCCCATCCCGAGGGTGGCGTCGACGAGCACCGCCCCCGGCTCGGTGAGCGCGGGGGCGAGCAGCTCGAGGCAGCGCTCGGCGAGCACAGGGACGTGGCGCTCGTGCGTGGGACGGGACTCGCTCATGTGCTCACCCCTTTCGAAGGTGGTCGGGGGCCCTCCACCGCCCGACCAGGACTCTCTCCGCCTGCTCTGGCGCCGGGGAAGTGCGTCAGAGTCGCGGTGAGAGACCTCGCCGTGCGGGGTCGGGACCGGGTGTCCGTTACGGGTGGTGCGTGGTGCAGTGGGTGGTGCGGGTGCTGGTCAGAAGAGGCCCGGGACCACCTCCTCCGCCGTGTCGGCGAACGCCGCCTCGGACTCGGCCAGGTAGCTCTCCCAGGCGGGCGCCGCCCAGATCTCGACGCGCGAGCCGGCGCCGATGACCGCCAGGTCCTTCTCGAGCCCGGCGTACTGGCGCAGGGTCGTCGGGATCGTGATGCGGCCCTGCTTGTCGGGTACCTCGTCCGCGGCGCCGGAGAGGAAGACACGCAGGTAGTCGCGCGCCTGCCTGCTGGTCACCGGCGCCTGGCGGAGCTGGTCGTGCATGTGCTCGAACTCCGCGACGGGAAAGACGTAGAGGCACCGCTCCTGCCCGCGCGTGAGCACGAGCCCGGAGGCGAGCTGGTCGCGAAACTTCGCCGGCAGGATGAGCCGGCCCTTGTCGTCCAGGCGCGGCGCGTGGGTGCCGAGGAACACGGGCACACCCCCTTCGCCGACCACTCCGCCACCAGTGCGCACCACATTACTCCACTTTGCTCCCCCGGCAAGGCCCGGGGAGTCGGATGTCGGGTGGGATGCGGACGAAAGCGCAGGTCACGGCCCGTGGTGCGGAGTGGAGGACAAGTCGGCGCACCTGCGTCCGCGGCGCGGCGCGCGCGGCGCACCGCGCGCCTGGACGGCCCGGACTTCCGCGCCCCCGCGCGCCCCGGCGCAGGCCGGTACGGGCCAGGACGGCGACGAGGGCCGGGCGTGGAGCGATGTGGAGGGGGCCGCGGGAACGACGGCGCGCGGCGGGGAGCGTCGTGGAGGACCGCTCACGGCGGGGCGCGTCGTGGAGGAGCGGCGCGGCGCACGGGTGACACGGGAGCTCGCCGTGCATCGGCGCGGGAGGACCGCCCGCGCCCGGAGCGCACCAGGCGGTGGCGCCCGCGCGGCGGTGGAGGGAGGCCGGCGGCGGCGGGAGCGCGGCCCGGGAGGGAAGGAGAGGGAGCGGTCATGCCCGGGTCGGCGGGCACGCCAGCCCGTCAGCGCGGACCGGTCAGTCGCGCGGCGTCACCACCGGCCGTGCGCGACGGCGATCGCTCAGCGCTCGCCCTGCTCCCGGCGGCGGTCCCACCGCTCCTCCATGCGCTGCACGAACGAGCGCGAGGACGCGGGCCGGCGGGGGGCGGCGGGGCCGCCGCGGCGCGGCGCCGGGCCGGGAGCCGCCGGGGCCCCTCGGGGCTTGCTGATGGCGAGCATGACGCCGCCGAGCATCGCGACGAAGCCGAGCACACCGAGCCACACGTAGCTGAGGGCGACGCCGCCCACGAGCATCCCCAGGCCGGCGAGGACCGCCAGGGCACCCAGCGCGAGGCGGCGGACGGAAACCTTCGTCTGCGTCGAGAGCGAGCTCGCCAGGCGCGGGTCGTCGGAGCGCAGCTGCTGCTCCATCTGATGGAGCACTCGCTGCTCGTACTCAGAGAGTGGCATCGGACCCTCGCTTCGCCGTCGCGGCCCCGACCGGGGCTGTGTGCCAAGGATAGGTCGCAGGAGGCCCCTGGGAAAGCCGGAGGCACTCAGCGCTCTGCGCCGCCCTCCCTGGCGGTCGACGCGGAGGGTCGCAGGAGCGTCGCGGGACCGAGCGCACCGGCGCCGAACCGGGCCCGGACGCCGTCCATCGCGGCCTCCGCCTCCCGCCGCGCGGGCTCGTCCCCGAGGCGCCCCTGGACGCCCGTGCTCCCGGCGGCGGCGAGGTTCTCCGCGCGCACACCGATGAGCCGCACCCCGCTCCGTGGCACCTCGACGCGGGCGAACAGCTCGCTCGCAGCGGCGTAGATGTCGTGCGCGACGTCGGTGGCCTCGACGGCGCGCGAGCGCGTGAGCGTCGTGAAGTCGGCGAGGCGCACCTTGACGACGACGGTCCGGGTGAGCATGCCGTCGGCCCGCAGGCGGGCCGCGCACCGGTGGGCCTGGTCGAGGAGGACGGCGGTGAGGGTGCCCGTGTCCGTGAGGTCGGTCTCGAAGGTCGTCTCGGTGCCGACGGACTTCTCCACCCGTCCCGGCTCGACCCGCCGGGGGTCGATCCCGCGCGCCAGGTCGTGCAGGCGCTGGCCGGCGGCCACCCCGAGGACGCGGTGGAGCTCGCGCGGGTGCCGCGCGGCGAGCTCGGCGACCGTGTCGATCCCGTGGCGGTGGAGGGTCTCGCGGGTGCGCTCACCCACGCCCCACAGTGCCCCGACGGGCAGGGAGTGGAGGAAGGGGACGGTCGCCTCGCGCGGGACGAGGAGGAGGCCGTCCGGCTTCGCGTGGCCGGAGGCGAGCTTGGCGACGAACTTCGTCGCCCCGATCCCGACCGAGGCCGGGACCCCCGTCTCACGGTGGATGCGCTCACGCACGAGCTCGGCGATCCGGGTCGGGCTGCCGAGCCGGCGGGCCGCGCCGGCGACGTCGAGGAAGGCCTCGTCGATGCTCACCTTCTCGAGCAGCGGCGTGACGTCGGCGAGGATGTCCATGACCTGCGCGGAGACGCGGACGTAGCTCGCGTGGTCCGGGCCGATGACCGTCGCGCGGGGGCACAGCGCGCGCGCCCGCGACATGGGCATGGCCGCGTGGACGCCGAACGCACGCGCCTCGTACGTCGCGGAGAGGACGACTCCCCGGTGCGCGCCCCCGACGATGACCGGGCTCCCCCGCAGCTCGGGCCGGCTCAGGAGCTCGACCGCCGCGAAGAAGGCGTCCATGTCGACGTGCAGCACCGTGGCGCCGGTGTCGTCGCTGCCCCAGTCGCGCCGCGCCGTCGCGCTGCGTGGTCCTCTGCTCATCCTGTGCCCAGGGTAGCCGCGGCGACGGGCTACCCTGAGCCCCATGCCGGACCGTCGACCGCGCCGGGCCCCGGCCAAGCCGGCAGCCGCCGTCAGGGAGCTCCCTGCCGGCCCGGTGCGCACGAGCACCGGCATGGCCGAGCTCATCCGTGACCCCGACCGCCCGAGCGCCGTCACGCTCTACCTCGACGACGCCGAGAGCTCCCACGTCGACCTCCTCGACCCGACGTACCTCGAGTTCGAGTACATGCAGCAGATGCTCGCCGTCCTCGACGTCCTGCGGCCCGGTCCGCTGCGCGCCGTCCACCTCGGCGGCGCCGCGTGCACCTTCGCCCGGGCGCTCGACGCCCTTCGTCCCGGGTCCTCCCAGCTCGTCGTCGAGATCGACGCCGAGCTGGCGCGGCTGGCGCGGGAGTGGTTCGACCTGCCGCGCGCCCCGCGGCTGCGGATCCGTGTCGGTGACGCGCGCGCCGCGCTCGGCACGCTCGCGCCGGGGGCGTGGGACGTCCTCGTCCGTGACGCCTTCAACGGGCCCGCCGTGCCGGCCCACCTGCGCACGCTCGAGGCGGCGCGTGAGGCACGGGCGGCGCTCGTCCCGGGCGGTCTCTACCTCGTCAACCTCACGGACCGTCCGCCGCTGCGCGGTGCGCGGGAGGAGGTCGCCACCCTCCGGGCGGTCTTCGAGCACGTCGCCCTCGTCGCGGACCCGGCGATCCTGCGGGGACGCCGGTTCGGCAACGTCGTCCTCGCGTGCTCGTCCGCTCCCCTGCCCGGGCCCGACCTCGCGCGGGTCCTGCGCCGCCTCGCCCTGCCGGTGCGGCTCGTCGACGGCGAGCGGCTCGACGACTTCGTCGGCACGACCCCCCCGCTGGTGGACCCGGCCCGCCCCCACGACGACGAAGGGCCCGCACCGAGCGGTGCGGACCCGTCGTCAGCGGTGCGGCTCAGAGCGGACGGACGCTCTCGGCCTGCGGACCCTTCGGGCCCTGGGTGATCTCGAACTCCACCCGCTGGGCCTCCTCGAGGCTCCGGTAGCCGTCGGACTGGATGGACGAGTAGTGCACGAAGACGTCGGCACCGCCGCCGTCCTGGGCGATGAACCCGTAGCCCTTCTCAGCGTTGAACCACTTGACGCTTCCCTCTGCCATGGTGCTGTGTCCTTCCGGGGACGTCGTGGGACCGGCCCTGTGCCGGTCCCCCTGCGCCGCAAATGCTTCGTCCCACGTCTTGCTAGGCCCGGCCGCGGCCGGGGTCACACGTAAGCGATTCGCAACTGCAACGCGGGAAAGCATGGCATGAGCCCCGTCGCATTTCTAGCGTTCCGGCTCGGCCCGGCTGAGCCCCGCGAGGGCGGGGCTACGCGTCGTCGTCCGCGGCGGCGTCGTCGCCGGGGTTGTCCGACTGGTCGGCGAGGAACGCCTCCAGCTCGGCCCCGATCTCCTCCGCCGTCGGGAGCTCGACGGGCTGCGCGAGGAGGGTCGCCCGGCGCTCGTCACCGGCCCCGTCCATGAAGGCGTCGAACTGCTGCTCGAGCGCGTGGACGACCGCCCCGACCTCCGGGGACTCGGCCACCTGGCGCTCGATCTGCGCCGCCGTCTCGCTCGCGGCGACCTCGAGCTCGCCGAGCGGCAGCGCGAGGGAGCCGCTGCGCGCGACCTGGCGGACGAGCTCGGCCGCCGCCTGGGGGAAGTCGCTCTGGGCGAGGTAGTGCGGGACGTTGGCGGCGAAGCCGAGGGCGTCGTGCCCCGCCTGCCCGAGGCGCAGCTCGAGGAGGCCCGCGGCGCTGCCCGGGACCTGGAGCGTGCCCATGATGCCCGGCACGGCCGGGATGAGCGTGGCGTCGGTGGCGTGGGCGGTCACGGTCGTCGGGCGCGTGTGCGGGACGCCCATGGGGATGCCGTGCACGCCGATGGTCCGCTCGACGCCGAAGCGCTCGACGATCTCGATGACGGCGTCGACGAAGCCCTCCCAGCGCAGGTCGGGCTCAGGGCCGTGGAGGAGGAGGAGCGGCGCACCCTCGTCGTCGTGGAGGAGGTCGACGGCGATCGTCGGCTCGGCGTAGTCCGTCCAGTGCCAGTCCTCGAACGTCATGACGGGACGGCGGGCCCGGTAGTCGATGAGCTCGTCGCTGCTGAAGGTGGCCACCCGCCGCGCGCCGAGCGCCGTCTGCAGGTGCCGGGCGAACAGCGCCCCGGCCCGGCCGGCGTCCATGGCCCCGTGCAGCGCGTGGACGAGGACCGGCACCTCGGGCAGGTCCTGCGCCGCGGGTCCCAGCGTGTACAGCTCGCGCATGTGCGCCTCCTCGTGTCCTCAAGCCTTCACCAGGTGCAAACGCGCGCCGGCGGGCGCGAATTCCCCGCGTCAGCGGCGCGGGAGCCGGACGACCGAGACGAAGAAGTCGTCAATCTTGCGCACGACGTCGATGAACCGGTCGAAGTCGACCGGCTTCGTCACGTACGCGTTGGCGTGCAGGTCGTAGCTGCGCAGGATGTCCTCCTCCGCCTCCGACGTCGTGAGGACGACGACGGGTACCCGCCGGAGGGCGGGGTCCTCCTTGAGCTCGGCGAGGACCTCTCGCCCGTCCATCCGCGGGAGGTTGAGGTCGAGCAGGATGAGGTCGGGCGTGGGGGCACCGGCGTGCTCACCCTCCTTGCGGAGATAGGCCATGGCCGACTCGCCGTCGCTGACGACCGTGAGGCGGTTGGCGACCTTGTAGTCCGCGAACGCCTCCTGCGTCATGAGCACGTCCCCCGGGTCGTCCTCGACGAGCAGCACCTCGATCATTGCCTCGCTCACGCGTCCTCCTGCGACGTCCCGGCGACCGCGATGGTCGCGCCGCTGCCATTCTCACCCATGGGCGCGGGCCCCGCCCGACCCGTCCGCGGACGCCGCCTCCTCGCGCAGGACGGGCAACGTCCAGTGCAGGACGGTGCCGACGTCGTCCGGCTCGCGCTCCGCGACCCAGATCCGCCCGCCGTGCAGCTCGATGATGCGCTTGCACAACGACAGGCCGATGCCGGTGCCCTCGTAGGCGTCCTTGGCGTGGAGCCGCTGGAAGATGACGAAGACGCGCTCGGCGTGCCGCGGCTCGATGCCGATGCCGTTGTCCGCGCACGTGAAGAGCCACTCCTCCCCCGAGCGCTCCGCCCGGATCTCGATGCGCGGCGGACGATCGGGGTGACGGAACTTCACGGCGTTGCTCAAGAGGTTCTGGAAGAGCTGCGTGAGGACGACCCGGTGCCCGAGCACGGGGGGAAGGTCCGCGGCGAGGACCTGGCCGCCCGTCGTCGTGAGCGTGTCCGAGACGTTGGCCAGGGCGTCGGCGAGGCACGCGTCGAGGTCGACGACGCCGGCCTCCTCCCCGCCCCGGCCCACGCGCGAGAACACGAGGAGGTCCTGGATGAGGCGCTGCATCCGCTTCGCGCCGTCGACGGCGAACTCGATGTACTGGTCCGCCCGCTCGTCGAGCTGGCCGCCGTAGCGGCGCTGGAGCAGCTGGGTGAAGGAGGCGACCTTGCGCAGCGGTTCCTGGAGGTCGTGCGAGGCGACGTAGGCGAACTGCTCGAGGTCCCGGTTGGAGGCCTCGAGCTCGCTGCGCGCCTGGCGGACGCTCTCGAGCTCGGCGACGAGCTGGCGGCGCATCTGCTCGACGTCCGCACCGAGACCGACGACCTCGTCGGGCCCGTCGCCCTCGACCTGCGCGGTGAGGTCCCCGGCGGCCACGGCCCGGCTCGACGCGGCGAGCCGCTCCAGCGGGTCGGTCACCCACGCCCGCAGGAGCCGCCACAGCACGGTGCCGACCGCGACGGCCGACACGGCGAGGAGGACCATCGAGACGACGAGGACGGTCCGCCACGTGCGCAGGCTCTCCGCCGCGTCGCTGCGGTAGTCGAGGAGGGTGCCGAGCGTCCTGTCGATGCCCGCGCGGACGTCGGCGAAGAGCGCGAGCCCGCGCGCCCGGTTGGCTGCGTACGCCTCGTCCGGGCCGTCCCCGGCACGCGCGACGGTCGGCTCGGCGAACTCCGTGCGCCACACCTCGACCGCGACGAGGAGGTCGTCCAGGGCGCCGGCGAGCGCGCCGTCGTCGGGCAGGGCGGCGGTCACCTCCTCGGCGACGGCGGCGAGGGCGGCGACGTCGAGCCTGTCGTAGGGGCCGCGCACCGCCGGGTCGGCGGTGAGGGCGTAGGCGCGCACGGACCCCTCGGCGTCGACGAGGTCGGCGTGGGCGTCCTCCATGCTGACGACGGCGTCGAAGAGGACCTCCGTCACGCGGCTCTCGTGCCGGCTCACCTGGAGGAGCGCCGCGAACGCGAGGAGGAGGACGAGGCCGAGCACGAGCCCGCCGGCGACGAGCGCCGTCCGGACCCGGCTGCGCAGGGTCCAGCCGGTCGGGCGGTCGCTCAGCGGAGGTGCGCCCGCGCTCACCGGGGGTCCCAGCCGACGAGCACGACGGCGAGCTCCTCGGTCGACGCCGCGGCGTAGCGCCTGGCCGCGCGCAGGAGCGACTCGGCGAGCTCGGCGTCGTCGCCCGTCGTCCGCGCGCCCTCGGCGAGCAGGTCCCGCAGGCGCCGCAGGCCGAGAGGTTCGCCCTCCGAGGAACGGGCGCCGACGAGGCCGCAGGAGACGAGCGCGAGACGGCCGTCCGGCTCGAGGGGGACCTCGGCGACGGGCCATGCGCCCTCGCCCGCCCCGAGCGCGGGGCCGGCCACCTCGACGGGCACCGCGCCGTCCGCGCCGAGGAGGAGCGGTGCAGGGTGCCCGGCGACGTGGACGCGCGCGCGCCGCGACGCGGCGTCGACCTCGACCATGACCGCCGCCGCCGTGCAGCCACCGTCGAGGTGCTCGGCCCGGACGAGCCCGTCGAGGCTGCGCAGGACGTCCCCCGCCGGGAGGCCGGCGAGGACGAGTGCCCGCCAGGAGATCCGCAGCGAGGCGCCGAGCGTCGCTGCCTCCTGCCCGGCGGCGGAGACGTCGGCGAGGAGGGCGGCGACGGTGCCGTCCGGGCGGCGCACGGCGTCGGACAGGTCGCTGCGCCCACCGGCCCCGTCGTGGCGCACGGTCACGCGCACGGCTCCCGCGGGAAGCTCCGGGCCGGCGAGGAGGCCGCGCTCGAGACGCGACGTGCCGTCGGTCAGCGCGGCGGGGCCGTCGTCGCGGCGCGCGCGCTCGGCGCGGCGCCGCTCGACCGCGAACCGGATGGCCCGCCCGAGGGCCTCGCCGCCGACGGTGCCCTTGACGAGGTAGTCCTGGGCTCCGGCGGCGACGGCCCGCACCCCCCGCTCGGCGTCGTCGAGCCCGGTGAGGACGACGAGGGCCGCGTCGGAGACCTCGCGGAGCCGGACGAGCGCGTCGAGCCCGCTGGCGTCGGGCAGGCCGAGGTCGAGCAGGACGCAGTCCACCGGCACGGCGAGCGCGTCGAGGGCGGCCTCGAGGCTCCAGGCGCGGGTGAGGTCCGGGTAGAGGTCGGCCTCGGCGAGGAGCTCCTCGACGAGGAGCGCGTCACCGTCGTCGTCCTCGACGAGCAGCACGTGCAGCGGCTCCTCACCGGCACGTGCGTGCCCCGATGTCGCCTCGTGCAGCACGTGATCATTCCTTTCGTCCCGGTCATCGTACGCAAGCGGCAGGGCTGCCCACCGACGCGTCGCCCCACGGGTCCGCTCGTCGTTGATAATGGTCTGCCTGCCCGGACGAGACCGGGTGCGAGTGAGCGGAGGACCCGTGGCGGTGAACCCGACGGCGGCACCGAGCGTGTGGGCCGAGGACCAGACGTTCGTCGACGGCGCCTACGCCCGGCTGGACCAGCTGCGCGCGGACTACCGCGAGCGTCTCGTGGCCGTCCGCCGCGCCGGCCCCTCCGGGTCGCCGCAGAACCGCTCCGAGCGGGACGCCTTCGCGGCCCACTACGAGGACACCCTCGCCCGCCTCGACCAGGTGGAGAACCGCCTCGTCTTCGGACGGCTCGACCTCGCCGACGCCACACGCCGCTACATCGGGCGGATCGGGCTGTCCGACGCCGAGCACGACTCGCTCCTCATCGACTGGCGCGCCCCGGCGGCGCGCCCCTTCTACCAGGCCACCGCAGCCAACCCCGACGACGTCGTGCGGCGCCGGCACCTCATGACCCGCGCACGCTCCGTCGTCGGCGCGGAGGACGAGCTGCTCGACGCGGAGGCACCGGATGTCGAGGGCCTCACCGGCGAGGGCGCGCTCTTCGCGGCCATGTCCGCCGCGCGCGAGGGGCGGATGGCGGACATCGTCGCGACGATCCAGGCGGAGCAGGACCGCATCATCCGGTCCCCGCGGGAGGGGATCCTCGTCGTCCAGGGCGGGCCGGGCACGGGCAAGACGGCGGTCGCCCTCCACCGCGCGGCCTACCTCCTCTACACCCACCGGGAGCGCCTCGAGCGCTCCGGCGTCCTCCTCGTCGGGCCGAGCCGCGTGTTCCTGCGCTACATCGAGCAGGTCCTGCCCTCGCTCGGCGAGAGCGACGTCGTCGCGACCACCCTCGAGGACCTCCTCGCGGACGTCCCCGCGCCGGGCACCGAGGACGAGGCCGCGGCGGAGGTCAAGGGCCGGGCCGTCATGGCCGACGTCCTGCGCCGCGCCGTGCGCGCGCTGCCCCGCGGCCTGGCCGCCCCGGTCGCGCTCGACGTCGACGGCGAGACGGTCGTCCTCGAGCCCGAGGACGTGCGCCGCGCCCAGGAGCGGGCCCGGCGCACGGGCAAGCCCCACAACGTCGCGCGCAAGACGTACGCGAACGCGGTCCTCGAGCAGCTCGTGCGGAGGTGGGCGCTGGACAAGGGCCTCGACGTCGACAGCGAGCGCGGCTACCTCCTCGCCTCGCTGCGGGAGGCGCCGGACGCCCGGCGCGAGATCAACCTGCGCTGGATGCCGACCGAGCCCGCCCAGCTCCTGCGCCGCCTCTACGCCGACCCCGAGCTGCTCGGGCGCCACGGCCACGGCCTCACGCGCCGCGAGCGTGCGCTCCTGCGGCGCGAGCCGGACGCGCCGTGGACACCCGCGGACCTGCCGCTGCTCGACGAGCTGGCGACCCTCCTCGGCGAGCTCGAGCGCCCCGAGGCGGAGCGCGCCCGCCGCGCGCGGGCGGCCGAGCGGGCGGCCGAGGTCGCCTACGCCGAGCACGCCATCGCCGCGGACGACCTCGGCGGCGGGATGGTCGACGCCGCCACCCTCGCCGGCCGGTTCACCGAGCGGGACGCGAGGCTGACGACGGCCGAGCGGGCGCTCGGCGACCGGGCGTGGACGTACGGGCACATCGTCGTCGACGAGGCCCAGGAGCTCTCCCCCATGGCGTGGCGCGCGCTCCTGCGCCGCTGCCCCACGCGCTCGATGACACTGGTCGGTGACCTCGACCAGCGCTCGGGCCACGTGCGCGCCCGCTCGTGGACGGACGTCCTCGGGATCGCCGCCAAGGACCACCTCCGGGAGGAGGCGCTGACGATCAACTACCGCACGCCCTCCCGGGTCATGGACGCCGCCGCGTCCGTGCTCCGCGCCCAGGGCGCGGCCCTCGCCGTGCCCGCCCGCTCTGCCCGCGACGTGCCCGACTCGCTGCGCGCCACCCGGACGGGCCTCGCGGGGCTCCCCGGCGTCGTCGCCGCCGAGCTCGCGGAGCTGAGCGAGGGCCGGCTCGCCGTCGTCGTCCCTGCGGGGCGGACCGCCGAGGTGTACGAGCTCCTCGCACCGCGGCTCGACGGCGTGCTCGGCGCCCAGGGCGGCGACCCGCTCGCGGCGCGGGCGCTCGTCGTCGACCCGGTCGCCGCCAAGGGCCTGGAGTTCGACGTCGTCGTCCTCCTCGAGCCCGCGGAGGTGCTCGCCACGGGCCCGGGCGACCTCTACGTGGCGATGACCCGCCCGACCCGCCGCCTCCACGTCGTCCACTCCGGCGACCTGCCGGGGGGCCTGGCCGAGTCCGACCAGCGGATGGAGGGTCATCCCGCCCCACGGAGTGCGGGATGATGGCCCGCGTGCGCGCACTGCTCCTCGAGAACCCCCATCCCAATGCCGACGTCGCCCTGAGCGGTGTCGGTCTCGACGTCGTCCGGCACCCCGGTGCCATGGACGAGGACGAGCTCATCGCCGCCCTGGACGACGACGTCCAGGTGCTCGGCATCCGCTCGAAGACCCAGGTGAGCGCCCGGGTGCTCGAGGCCGCGCCCCAGCTGCTCGCCATCGGTGCGTTCTGCATCGGGACGAACCAGGTCGACCTGCGCGCCGCCGCCCGGCGGGGCGTCGCGGTCTTCAACGCGCCCTTCTCCAACACGCGCTCCGTCGTCGAGCTCACCCTCGCCGAGATCATCGCGCTCAACCGGCGGCTCACCGAGCGCGACAGCGCGCTCCACGCCGGGGTGTGGGAGAAGTCCGCCGCCGGGGCGCACGAGGTGCGGGGCCGCACGCTCGGCATCGTCGGCTACGGGAACATCGGCACCCAGCTCTCCGTCCTCGCCGAGGCGCTCGGCATGCGGGTCGTCTTCTACGACAACGCCGAGAAGCTCGCGCTCGGCAACGCTCAGCGCATGGGGAGCCTCGAGGACCTCCTCGAGGTGGCCGACGTCGTCACGCTCCACGTCGACGGGCGCGCCGGCAACGCGGGCATGTTCGGCCGCGAGCAGTTCGAGCGCATGCGGCCCGGGGCCATCTTCCTCAACCTCTCGCGCGGCTTCCTCGTCGACTACGCCGCCCTGCGCGACCACGTCCTCGACGGGCGGATCACGGGCGCGGCGGTCGACGTCTTCCCCACGGAGCCCAAGCGCAACGGCGACCCCTTCGAGTCCGAGCTACGCGGCCTGCCCAACGTCATCCTCACCCCGCACGTCGGGGGCTCGACCGAGGAGGCGCAGGAGGGCATCGGCAGCTTCGTCTCGCACAAGCTCGCCCGGTACGTCGCGGACGGGACGACGACGATGAGCGTCAACGTCCCCTCGCTCGTCCTCGACCCGGCGCCGACGGCGCGCTACCGGGTGGCCTACCTCCACCGGAACACCCCCGGCGTCCTCGCGCTCGTCAACCAGGCGTTCGCCGAGCACGGCGCGAACATCGAGGGGCAGATCCTCGGCACGTCCGGCGACATGGGCTACGTCATCACCGACATCGGTGCCCAGCTCCCGCCGGAGGCGGTCGCCGCGCTCGGTGAGGTCGAGGACACCATCCGGCTACGGGTCCTGCGCGCGAGCTGACCTACGGGCGGCGGTAGCGTGCATGGCATGACCTACGTCGCCGCCCCGGACCGCTACTCCACCACGCCCTACCGCCGCTGCGGGCGCAGCGGGCTCGACCTGCCCGCCATCGCCCTCGGGCTGTGGCAGAACTTCGGCGACGCGAACCCCGTCCAGACCCAGCGCGACATCGTCCTGCACGCGTTCGACCGCGGCGTCACGCACATCGACCTCGCGAACAACTACGGGCCGCCGCCCGGCTCGGCCGAGGAGTCCTTCGGCCGGATGCTCGCCACCGACCTCGCGCCGTACCGGGACGAGCTCGTCATCTCGACGAAGGCCGGCTACGAGATGTGGCCCGGGCCCTACGGCGACGGCGGCTCGCGCAAGTACCTCCTCGCCTCCCTCGACGCGTCACTGCGCCGGATGGGCCTGGACTACGTCGACATCTTCTACAGCCACCGCGACGACCCGACGACGCCGCTCGCGGAGACGATGGGCGCGCTCAAGACGGCGGTCGACTCGGGCCGCGCGCTCTACGCCGGCATCTCCTCCTACTCGGCGGAGCGCACCGCCGAGGCGGTGGGCGTCGCCGCCGAGATCGGCCTGCGTCTCAGCGTCCACCAGCCCTCGTACTCGATGCTCAACCGCTGGATCGAGGCGGGCGAGCCGAGCGCGCTCGACGTCATCGCCGGCGCGGGGATGGGCACGGTCGTCTTCTCCCCGCTCGCCCAGGGCATGCTCACCGACAAGTACCTCGGTGGGGTCCCCGAGGGCTCGCGCGCCGCGCGCGGCGGGTCGCTGCGCCGGGAGTTCCTCACCGAGGAGAACCTCACCCACGTCCGCGCACTCAACGACATCGCGGCGGCGCGCGGGCAGACGCTCGCCCAGCTCGCCCTCGCGTGGGTCCTGCGCGACGAGCGCGTGACGACGGCCCTCGTCGGCGCCTCGAGCGTCGCCCAGCTCGACGACTCCCTCGCGGCGCTGGACAACCTCGAGCTCGGCGCGGACGAGCTCGCGCAGATCGACGCCCACGCCGTCGAGGCCGGGATCAACATCTGGGGCTGAGCACCGGGGCCCGCGCGCGAACCTACGCAGGCGTAAGTTAGCCTCGTCGCATGACCGGCACCACCGTCCCTCCCGCGCGCCCCTTCTACGCACCGGGCGTGCCCGCCGAGGTCACCGTGCCCGCGGAGCCCCTGCCGACGCTCCTCGCCGACGCGACCGCGCGCTTCCCGGACCGGGTGGCGCTGGACTTCCTCGGCGGGACGACGACGTACCGCGAGCTCGCCGCCCAGGTCGAGCAGGCGGCGGGGCTCCTGGCCGCCGCGGGGGTGCGGGCCAGGGACCGGGTCGCGCTCGTCCTGCCGAACTGCCCGCAGCACGTCGTCGCCTTCTACGCCGTCCTACGGCTCGGTGCGGTCGTCGCGGAGCACAACCCGCTCGCGCCCACGGCGGAGGTCCAGGCCCAGCTCGCGCGGCACGGCGCTCGCGTCGCCGTCGTCTGGGAGAAGTCGCTCCCGGCGGTGTGCCCGGACAGGGACCTCGGCGGACGCACCGTCTTCGCCGTCGACCTCTCCGCCGGGCTGCCTCGCCGCTCGCGCGTCCTCCTGCGGCTCCCGCTCGCCGCGGCCCGCGCCCAGCGCGACGCCCTGCGCGGCCCCGTCCCGCCCGGCGTGCGGAGCTGGGACCGCGAGGTGGGGAAGGCGCAGCCGGTCGCGAGCACGCACCCGCTGCCCGCCTCGGGCGACCCCGCCGTCCTCATGCACACCGGGGGGACGACCGGCTCGCCCAAGGCCGTCGCCCTCACGCACCACAACCTCCTCGCGAACGCCACGCAGGGCCGGGCGTGGGTCCAGGGGCTCGTCGAGGGTGAGGAGACGATCTACGGCGTCCTGCCGTTCTTCCACGCCTTCGGCCTCACCCTCTGCCTCACCTTCGCGGTGAGCATGGGCGCGACGCAGGTGATCCTGCCCCGCTTCGACGCCGAGACCGTGCTCGCCGCGATGCGCCGCCGGCCGGCGACCTTCATGCCGGGCGTCCCCCCGATGTTCGACCGCCTCGCGGCCGCCGCGACGGAGAAGGGCGCCGACCTCAGCACGATCCGGTTCGCCATCTCCGGCGCCATGGCCCTCGACGGCGAGGTCGCCGCCCGCTGGGAGGCCGCGACCGGGGGGCTCATCATCGAGGGCTACGGGATGACCGAGTGCTCCCCCGTCGCCCTCGGGAGCCCGCTGAGCGAGGACCGGCGTCCCGGCACGCTGGGGATCCCCTTCCCCTCGACGCAGATCCGGGTCGTCGACCCCGAGGACCCCGCACGGGACGTCCCGCCCGGCACCCCCGGTGAGCTCCTCATCTCCGGCCCGCAGGTCTTCGGCGGCTACTACGACGACCCCGAGGAGAGCGCCGCCGTCCTCCTGCCGGGCGGCTGGCTGCGCACGGGCGACATCGTCACGGTCGACGAGGACGGGTTCGTCACCCTCGCGGACCGGATCAAGGAGCTCATCATCTCGGGGGGCTTCAACATCTACCCGTCGCAGGTCGAGGAGGCCGTTCGGGCGATGCCGGGAGTGGCGGACGTCGCCGTCGTCGGCGTGCCGGCCGGCGCGCTGGGCGAGCGGGTCGTCGCCGCGATCGTCCTCGAGGCGGGTGCGAACGTCGACCTCGAGTCCGTTCGCCGGTGGTGCGAGGACCGGCTCTCCCGCTACGCCGTGCCGCGCCAGCTCGCCGTCCTCGCCGAGCTCCCCCGCTCCCAGCTGGGCAAGGTCCTGCGGCGCAGCGTGCGCGAGCGCCTCATGCGCGACGAGGGGGCCGCGCCGACGCCCTGAGCGGGCGGTCTGCGGTGCGGTGCGCCTGCGGTGCGCCGGTGCGGGCGGGGGGAGCCGGTGACGGCGGCGGCTTCCCCTCCGCCGCCGTCCCCGGCCGTTCCTGGGGCGGGAACCTCGCCGCCCGCTCCGCCGGTCAGCCGACCGGCCGGTGGGCGGGGCCGTCGTCCACGCGCCGTGCTGGGCACCCTAGCGCCGCCCTCCAGCGCCGCGCGACCGGACGCGTGCGGTGCCCTCAGGCCACGGGGGCGGCGGGCTCGCCGTCGGGGGCCGCGTGCTGTGCCCGCAAAGCCTTGATGGCCGCCTCGAAGTCGTCGAGGGAGGAGAAGGCGGAGTACACGCTCGCGAAACGGAGGTAGGCGACCTCGTCGAGCGCACGGAGCGGGCCGAGGATCGCGAGACCGATCTCGTGGGCGTCGATCTGGGCGGCGCCGCTCGCGCGCACCGCCTCCTCGACCTGCTGGGCGAGGAGGGCGAGGTCGTCGTCCGAGACCGGACGGCCCTGGCACGCCTTGCGCACCCCGGAGACAACCTTCTCGCGGCTGAACGGCTCGACGACGCCGGAGCGTTTGATGACGGACAGGCTCGACGTCTCGAGCGTCGTGAACCGCCGCCCGCAGCTCGGGCACTGCCGTCGCCGGCGGATCGCCGACCCGTCCTCGGCCGTGCGGGAGTCGATGACGCGGGAGTCCTCGTGGCGGCAGAAGGGGCAGTGCACGTCTGCACCGTAGGTGCGCGCCCCCTCGCGGTGCAACCGCCCGTCCTCAGGAGGCGGGCACGAGGATCTGCTGACCGGCCCGCAGCTCGGCGGAGGACAGCCCGTTGAGCGCGAGCATCTCGTCGACGACGTCACGCACGTCCTCCCCCGGGGCGGCCGCGCCGGCGGCGATGCCCCACAGCGTCTCGCCGGCCCCGACGGTCACTGCCGTCACGGGCCCCTCCGCCCCGGCGGCTCCGGCCTGCCCCGCCCACGCGCCGACGCCGACCGCGGCGGTCGTCGCCGCAAGGAAGGCGAACGTCGCGACGACGGCCCGCCCGCGCGCCGTGAGGTGCTGGCGGGTACGGGCCTCGACGCGGGGCCGGACGGCCGCCGCGGGGCGCGCGGGACCAGGACGGGCCGCCGCTGCGCGAGCCGGGGTGGGGCGCGCGACGGCGGGCCGCGGGGCGGCGGGGCGGTGGGCCGGGGCCTCGGCCGGGCGCGGGACGAAGCCCGGCCGGACGAGCTCGAGCCGCGGCCGCGCGGACCTCACGGGTGCGGTGACGGGCAGGGCCGCGATAGTGCTCATGATGCCTCCTCGAACGTGTGTACGTCGAACGCCTGTGCGATACCGTAGCGCGCTGCGGCGCCGATGTCGACACACCGTCGAACAGATGTTTGATCTGCCGGCGTGGGCCTCCTACGCTGTGACTGGATCAGCCCATCACCGACCACTGACATCGCAGGCACAGGAGCCCACCGTGAGCGCATCCAAGGAGTCACCCGCCGAGACCGGCGCCTCGATCCACGAGCTCGCGGAGCGACCGGCCGCGGACGGCGGGCTGACCGAGCGCCAGCGCCTCGTGCTCGAGACCATCCGCCGGGCGGTCTCCGAGCGGGGCTACCCGCCGAGCATGCGCGAGATCGGTGAGGCGGTCGGCCTGACGAGCCCGTCCTCGGTCAAGCACCAGCTCACGGTGCTCGAGAAGAAGGGGTACGTGCGGCGGGACCCCAACCGCCCGCGCGCGATCGAGATCGTTGCCTCCGCGGTCACCGGACCGCGCGGCCTCGCGACCCACCTCAGCCCCGAGGAGGGCACCGACGCGCCCGAGGCGCGCCTCGTGCCCGTCGTCGGCCGCATCGCCGCGGGTGGCCCGATCCTCGCCGACCAGGTCGTCGAGGACGTCTTCCCGCTCCCCCGGCAGCTCGTCGGGGACGGCGAGCTCTTCCTCCTGCGCGTCGCCGGCGACTCGATGGTCGAGGCCGCGATCTGCGACGGGGACTGGGTGGTCGTGCGCCGCCAGCAGGTGGCGGAGAACGGCGAGGTCGTCGCGGCGATGATCGACGGCGAGGCGACGGTCAAGACCTTCCAGCGCCGCGACGGCTCCGTGTGGCTCCTGCCGGCGAACGCGGCCTACTCCCCGATCCCCGCCAACGACGCGCAGGTGCTCGGGCGCGTCGTCTCTGTCCTGCGCAGCCTCTGAGGGGCGCGCCCGGGGCCGGCGGGGCCGGTGTGGTCTAGTAGCCGAGCTCGCGGACGACGCCGCGGATGCGGTCGGCGCTCGCCCGCAGCCCGGCCACCTCGGCCGGCGTCATCGGCGGGACGAGCTTCTCGCCCGCACCCGCCCGCCCGACGACGGTGGGCACGGAGAGGCACACGTCGGAGATGCCGACGTAGTCCGTCAGCAGCGTCGAGACGGACAGGACGCGGTTCTCGGCCCGGAGGATCGCCTCGATGATGCTCACGCCGGCGAGGGCGACGGCGTAGTTCGTCGCACCCTTGCCCGCGATGATGCGGTACGCCGAGTCGACGACCTCGGCCGCGATGGCCGCGCGGGAGCCGGCGTCGAGGAGCGGGGCGTGCGTCGTGCTCCAGTCGAGGAGCGGGACGGCCCCGAGCATCGCCGAGCTCCACAGCGGGATCTCGGTGTCACCGTGCTCACCGACGACGTAGGCGTGGACGTTCTGCACCGCGAGGCCGCACTCCTCGGCGAGGCGGTAGCGCAGCCGGGAGGTGTCGAGGACCGTGCCGGAGCCGAAGAGCCGGTGCGGCGGCAGGCCGGAGATGGTCAGCGCGGCCTGCGTGACGACGTCGACGGGGTTGGTCACCATGAGGTAGACCGCGTCCGGCGCCACAGCGGTCAGCCGGGGCACGACCGTACGCATGAGCGCGACGGTGCTCGCGGCGAGGTCGATCCGCGACTGGCCGGGCTTCTGCTTGGCGCCGGCCGTGACGACGACGACGTCGGCGTCGCGGCAGACCTCGACGTCGTCGGAGCCCTCGATGCGCGCCGGCGGCATGAACTGGATGCCGTGGGCGAGGTCGAGCGCCTCGGCCTCGACCTTGGCGCGGTTGACGTCGTAGAGCGCGACGTGGCCGGCGGCCCCGCGCATGAGGGTCGCGTAGGCGAGGGTCGACCCGACGGCGCCCGCGCCGACGATCGCCACCTTGCTCGGTCGGTGCCCGCTCGTCTCTGCCATGATCGACCTCCTCGTCGCCCTGCCTGGGCGTCCGGGGACCACCCTAGGCGGGCGCCGGTGCGTCCGCCGCGAGGCGCCGCAGCGCCGCCCGCGCGACCTCGCCGTCGGACGTCGGCCACAGGGGCGGCATCGAGCGGGTGAGGAAGCTGCCGTAGCGGGCCGTCGCGAGCCGCGGGTCGAGGACGGCGACGACACCGCGGTCGCTCGTCGAGCGCACGAGCCGCCCGGCGCCCTGGGCGAGGAGGAGGGCGGCGTGCGAGGCGGCGACGGACATGAACCCGTTGCCGCCGGCGGCCGCGACGACCTCGGACCGGGCGGAGCGGACCGGGTCGTCGGGGCGCGGGAACGGGATCCGGTCGATGAGGACGAGCCGGCACGTCGGCCCAGGGACGTCGACCCCCTGCCACAGCGAGAGCGTGCCCATGAGGCTCGTCGGCACGTCGGCGGCGAACTGGCGGACGAGCGTGGGGAGCTGGTCCTCGCCCTGGCACAGGACGGGGGTGTCGAGCTCGGCCCGGAGCGCCTCGGTGACCTCCTCGGCGGCCCGGCGCGAGGAGAAGAGCCCGAGCGTGGCCCCGCCGGCGGCGCGGACGAGCGCGACGATCTCGGCGAGCGTCGCCGGGCTCGTGCCGTCGCGCCCGGGCGGGGGGAGGTGCCGGGCGACGTAGAGGATCCCCTGCCGGCCGTAGTCGAAGGGCGAGCCGACGTCGATCCCGTGCCACGGGCCCGTCGGACGTCGCGGCGCGTCGCCGTCGCCGTTGCCGTCAGTGCTCGCGGGGGCGGCATCGGTGCCCGCGCGGCCGACGAGCGTGAGGCCGAGCGTGCGGGCCATCGGGTCGAACGTGCCGCCGAGGGCGAGGGTGGCGGAGGTGAGGACGCTCGCGCGCCCGGCGAGCAGCCGGGACGCGATGGGGCCGGCGACGTCGAGCGGCGCCAGCCGGAGCCGGGGCTGCTCGAGGCCACCCCGGGCGCGCTCGCACCACAGGACGTCGGTGCGGCGCGCGACGCCGTCGCCGAGGAGGCGCTCGGCGGTCTCGGCGAGGACGAGGACCGCGGAGCGGGCCATGGCGCGCCCACCGGCCTCCGCCTCGACGCCCTCCCCGCGGACGGCGGCGAGGATCTCGCGGCTGCCGGAGGCGACGAGGGTGACGGCGTCGAGGAGCGCGGCGGGCAAGCCGTCGCGGAGCCGGCCGTCGGGGACGACCTCGAGGCGGGTGCGCAGGGCGGCGGCCGCGGCGTCCAGCGTCGTCGCGGGGATGCCCGTGTGCTTGCGCGCGAGGCGGGCGGTGCGCTCGACGACGGCGGCGGAGAGCTCGAGCGTCGAGGCGGCGGTGACGCGCTCGGCGAGCTCGTGGGCCTCGTCGACGACGAGGACGTCGTGCTCGGGAAGGACGTTGGGCGAGCCCGACGCGGCGATGCCGAGCATGGCGTGGTTCGTCACGACGACGTGCGCGTCGCGGGCGGCCTGCCGTGCCGCCTCGGGGAAGCACTCGGCGAGCATGGGGCAGGCGGACCCGAGGCACTCGAGCTTCGTCACCGACACCTGGCGCCACGCGCGCTCGCTCACGCCGGGGACGAGGTCGTCCCGGTCCCCGGTCTCGCTCTCCTGCGCCCACTCGCGCAGGCGGAGCACCTGCTCGCCGAGGCCGGCGGCCGACCCGCCCGCGGGGACGGGAGCAGCCGTGGCGGGCGACTCCCCCGTGGCCGCGCTGACGGAGAACAGCCCGGGCTCGTCCTCGACGGGGTACCCCCCGGCGACCTTGTGCTTGCACACGTAGTTCTGCCAGCCCTTGAGGAGCGCGACGGCGGGGCGCACCCCCGTCCGCTCCGCGAGGACGTCGGCGACGAGCGGGACGTCGTGGGTGAGGACCTGGCGCTGGAGCGCGAGCGTCGCCGTCGAGATGACGGCCCGCTCCCCGGTGCGCGCGGCGTGCTCGAGGACGGGCACGAGGTAGGCGAGCGACTTGCCCGTGCCCGTGCCGGCCTGGACGAGGAGTGGCGCGGGCTCGGCGAGGACGTCGCAGATCGCCGTCGTCATCTCCTCCTGGCCGGCGCGCCGGCTCCCGCCGAGGCGCGCGACCGCGACGTCGAGGATCCCGAGCGCGGCCTCGCCGCCGCTCACGCCTGGGCGGCGACGAGCTCGGCCGCGAGCGTCTCGTCGACCCGTGCCTGGAGGCGGGTGCCGTCCCCCATGTGCTCCTCCGCGATGACCTCGCCGGTGGAGTGCGCGCGTGAGACGAGGTCGCCGCGCGAGTAGGGCACGACGACGTCGACCTCGACGGCGGGGCGCGGCAGTGCCTCGGCCAGCCGGTCACGGAGCTCGTTCATCCCCGCACCGGTGCGCGCGGAGACGACGACGGCGCCGGGGTAGCGCGTGAGGAGGCGGGTGACGGCGTCGGGCTCGGCCAGGTCCGCCTTGTTGAGGACGACGATCTCCGCGAGGTCGTCCGCGCCGGGGATGTCCGCGAGGACGGTGCGCACGGCGCTCACCTGTCCCTCCGGGTCCGGGTGAGCCGCGTCGACGACGTGGAGGATGAGGTCCGCCTCGGCGACCTCCTCGAGGGTGGAGCGGAACGCCTCGACGAGCTCGTGCGGGAGCGAGCGGACGAAGCCCACCGTGTCGCTCAGCGTGAAGGCACGCCCGTCCGGCGTCTCCGCGCGGCGCACCGTCGGGTCGAGCGTGGCGAAAAGGGCGTTCTCGACGAGGACACCCGCCCCGGTGAGCTGGTTGAGGAGCGAGGACTTGCCGGCGTTCGTGTACCCGACGATGGCGACACCGGGGACCTGCGAGCGCTGGCGGGAGGAGCGCTTCGTCTCGCGCGAGGGCGCCATCGCGGCGATCTGACGACGGAGCCGGGACATGCGCGTGCGGATGCGGCGGCGGTCGAGCTCGATCTTCGTCTCACCCGGCCCGCGGGAGCCGATGCCCGCACCGGCGGCGACCCGGCCACCCGCCTGGCGGGACATCGACTCACCCCACCCGCGCAGGCGCGGGAGCAGGTACTCGAGCTGCGCGAGCTCGACCTGGGCCTTGCCCTCCCGGGACTTCGCGTGCTGGGCGAAGATGTCGAGGATGAGGGCCGTGCGGTCGACGACCTTGACCTTGACGACGTCCTCGAGCCCGCGCCGCTGCGAGGGCGCGAGGTCACCGTCGACGACGACGGTGTCCGCGCCCACGGCGGCGACGAGCTCGGCAAGCTCGGCCGCCTTGCCCGAGCCGAGATAGGTCGCCGGGTCCGGCGTGGCGCGGCGCTGGAGGAGACCGTCGAGGACGGTCGACCCGGCGGTCTCGGCGAGCGCGGCGAGCTCGCGTAGGGAGACCTCGGCGATCTCGGCGGAACCGGTGTTCCACAGCCCGACGAGGACGACCCGCTCGAGGCGCAGCTGGCGGTACTCGACCTCGGTGACGTCCTCGAGCTCGGTCGACAGGCCCGCCACGCGGCGCAGCGCCGAGCGCTCCTCGCGCTCGAGCTGGTCGCCGTCGGCGCTGCTGCCGCCGGCGTCCTCGACCTGGAGCGCCGTGCCGGCACGGGCAAGGATCCGGGCGACGACGTCCTCCGCGGCCTCCTGCGCACCTCGCGGCTGCGTGGGATCGGCGTGGGTGGGGTGGTCGCTGGGGGTCATGTCGTCCTTGTCCTGCGGGGGTCTGGGTCTGGCGCGGACGCGGTGGTGGTGCGCCCGGAACCTGCCTCCCAGGGTCCCACGCCGGGCCGGGCGGTGCGAGCGAATATCCCCAGGGCGAAGCGCGTCCGGACGCTCCGGTAAGTTGCCCGCGTGAGCACCCCCGAGCACTACTTCTCCGCGCGCCCCGCCTCCGCGGAGCAGCTGCGCGACCTCGACGTCACGCTCCGGGGCCGTCGGGTCACGGTCCAGGCCGCGCCCGGGGTGTTCTCCGGCGACCGCCTCGACCTCGGCACGCGCGTGCTCCTCGACGCCGTCGATGACCCGCCGGCGAGCGGGCACCTCGCCGACGTCGGGTGCGGGTGGGGACCCATCGCGCTGGCGATGGCGCAGGCCTCCCCCGGTGCCACGGTGTGGGCGGCCGACGTGAACGAGCGGGCGGTCGACCTCACGGCGCGCAACGCCGCGGCGCTCGGGCTGACGAACCTCCGCGCGCTCACGGCGCCGGCGGCGCTCGAGGGGCTCGACGCCGCGGGTGCGGGCCTCGACGAGATCTGGTCGAACCCGCCCATCCGGATCGGGAAGGTGGCGCTGCACGAGCTCCTGCGCACCTGGCTCGGCCGGCTCGCGCCCACGGGCCGCGCCCACCTCGTCGTCCAGCGCAACCTCGGCGCCGACTCCCTGCACCGGTGGATCGAGACCGAGCTCGCCATGCCGACCGAGCGGCTGACGAGCGCGAAGGGGTACCGCGTGCTGACGGTGCGCCCCAGGTCGTGAGGGGCTGAGCGCCGGCGCGCAGCTACAGGAGGGTCATGTCCGCGACGAGCACGGCCGGGCCCGTGAGCTCGACGCGCTCGCCGTCGACGACCCGCACCTCGACCTGCCCGCCGGGGACGAGGACGCGCCACGCGTCCGGCGCCCCCGCGCCGGCCCACGCCCGCACCGCGAGCGCTGCGGCGCACGTGCCCGTGCCGCACGAGCGGGTCTCCCCCACGCCGCGCTCCTGGACCCGCATGCGGATCGTGCCGACGACCTCCCCGCCGATCTCCTCCTCACCGAGGGGGACGACGAGCTCGACGTTCGTGCCGGCGGCCGGGACGGGTTCGACGGCGATGACCTGGACGAGGTCGGCCGCCTCGAGCGCCGCGACGTCCGGGAGGGCGACGACGGTGTGCGGGTTGGGGACGTCGACGCGCAGGCCCGCCCGCGGCCCGGGGAGCCCGGCGACCCCCACCATGACGTCGTAACCCTCCTCGATCGCCCGTGCGCCGCCCGGCATCCGCCACCGACCCATGTCGACGGTGTAGTCCTCCCCGCTGCGGCGAACGTGCCGCACGCCGGAGCGGGTGCCGACGGCGAGCGCCTCGCCCGCCCCGAGGGTGACGAGCCCCTCGCGCAGGAGGTAGGCGACGAACACGCGGATCCCGTTGCCGCACATCTCGGCGACGGAGCCGTCGGCGTTGCGGTAGTCCATGAACCACTCGGCCGACGCGTCCTGCGCGAGGACGTCGGCCCCCTCGGGCACCGCGCGCGAGCGGACCGCCCGGATGAGGCCGTCGGCGCCGATGCCGGCACGCCGGTCGCAGACGCCGGCGACGTCGTCGGCGCCGATGCTCAGCGCGCCGTCGGGGTCGGTGAGGAGGACGAAGTCGTTCTCGGTGCCGTGCCCCTTCGTCAGGCGGGTTCTGGCGAGCGGGGAGCGCAGTGTGGCCACGCCCCGAGCCTACGGCGTGGCGGCGCGCACGACCGCGAGCGCCCGCGCAGCGAGGTCCGCGCCCGGCTCGAGCCAGTGGACGCGCGGGTCCGGGCGGAACCACTTCTCCTGCCGCCGCGCGAGCTGGCGGGTCGCGACGGAGATCTCCTCGACGGTCTCCGGCACGCCCGTGCGCCCCTCGAGGGCGGCGATCGCCTGGGCGTACCCGACGGCGCGGGCGGCGGTGCGGCTGAACCCGCGCTCGCGGAGCCGGGCGGTCTCCTCGAGGAGCCCACCGGCGACCATGGCCGCGGCACGGCGCGCGATGCGCTCGTCGAGCTCGGGGCGCGGGACGGCGACGGCGAGCTGGACGGCCGGGACGCGGTAGGTGTGCTTCGGCAGCGTGGCGGAGTACGGGCGCCCGGTCAGCGCGATGACCTCGAGCGCGCGCACGATGCGGCGGGCGTTGCGCGGGCCGATCTGCTCGGCGGCAGCGGGGTCGAGCCGGGCCAGCTCGGAGTGCAGCGTCCGGCTCCCCTCGGCCTCGACGCGCTCCTCGAGACGGGCGCGGACGTCGGCGTCCGTGCCCGGGAAGTCGAGGTGGTCGAGGACCGCGCGCACGTAGAGCCCCGAGCCGCCGACGAGGACGGGCGTGCGGCCGCGGGCGGCGATGGCGGCGAGGTCGGCGCGGGCGTGGGCCTGGTAGGCCGCGACGTTCGCGTCCTGCGTGACGTCGAGGACGTCGAGCTGGTGGTGGGCGACCCCGCGCCGCTCGGCGGGGGCGAGCTTGGCCGTGCCGATGTCCATGTCGCGGTAGAGCTGCATGGCGTCGGCGTTGACGACCTCGGCGGCGGCGGGGCCCCCGAGGAGGTCGACGAGGTCGAGGGCGAGGTCGGACTTGCCGGTCGCCGTCGGCCCGACGACGGCGACGACGAGGGGGGTCACCGCGCCCGCGGGGGCAGCGCGGGCATCCCGAGCGTGACGGGGCCGGCCGCGGCGGGGGCCGCACCGTGGTCGTGGTCGTCGCTGCCGCGACGCTCCCAGGCGTCGCCCGCGCGCGTGCGGCGCAGCGCGTACGTGCCCCCGGTGAGCGCGCTGTCCGCGACGAGGTGGTGCGGGGCGCCGTGCGTGACGACGGCGGTGACCATGTCCCCGGGGCGGGGGACCTCCGTCGCGCCGGCGGGCAGCGCGACGTGGACGAGCCGGTTGTCCGCCGCCCGGCCACTCACCCGCGCCGTGGCGCCGTCCTTGCGGCCGCCGCTGTCCGCGATGAGCACCTCGACGGTGCGCCCGACCTGCTGCTCGTTCTCCCGCGTGCCGATGCGCTCCTGGAGCGCGACGAGCCGGGCGTAGCGCTCGGTGACGACGTCGGCCGGCACCTGGTCCGGGTGGTCCGCGGCGGGGGTGCCGGGGCGCGGGGAGTACTGGAACGTGAACGCGCTCGCGAACCGGCTCGCCTCGACGACGTCGAGCGTGGCGGCGAAGTCCTCCTCGGTCTCACCGGGGAAGCCGACGATGATGTCGGTGCTGATGGCGGCATCGGGGATGGCCGCCCGCACGCGGTCGAGGATCCCGAGGAACTTCGCGGAGCGGTACGAGCGCCGCATGGCGCGCAGGACGCGGTCCGAGCCCGACTGCAGGGGCATGTGGAGCTGGGGCATGACGGTCGGGGTCTGGGCCATCGCCTCGATGACGTCGTCGGTGAACGCGGCGGGGTGGGGGGAGGTGAACCGCAGGCGCTCGAGCCCCGGCACCGCCCCGGCGGCCCGCAGGAGCTTGGCGAACGCGCCGCGGTCCCCGAAGCCGACGCCGTAGGAGTTGACGTTCTGCCCCAGCAGCGTCACCTCGATGGCCCCCTGGGCGACGACGGCCTCGATCTCGGCGAGGACGTCGCCCGGGCGGCGGTCGCGCTCCTTGCCGCGCAGGTGGGGGACGATGCAGAACGTGCACGTGTTGTTGCACCCGACCGAGATCGAGACCCACGCCGCGTAGGCGGACTCGCGCCGCGTGGGCAGCGTCGAGGGGAAGACCTTGAGGGACTCCTCGATCTCGACCTGCGCCTCGGCGTTGTGCCGGGCGCGCTCGAGGAGCGCCGGCAGGACGTCGAGGTTGTGCGTGCCGAAGACGACGTCGACCCACGGCGCCTGCTCGACGATGCCCTCGCGCATCTGCTGGGCGAGGCACCCGCCGACGGCGATCTGCATCCCTGGGCGGGTGCGCTTGACGCTCGCCAGCTGGCCGAGGTTGCCGAAGAGGCGGGTCGCGGCGTTCTCGCGGACGGAGCACGTGTTGATGACGATGACGTCCGCGCCCTCGGCGAGCGTGTCCCCTGACTCCATGGCCCGGGCCTGCGCCCACGGCGCGTCGGCGACCGGGACGTAGCCGGCGCCCGAGAGCATGCCGGCAAGGCGCTCGGAGTCGTGGACGTTCATCTGGCAGCCGAGCGTGCGCACGAGGTACGTGCGCGGGGCGGGCGGCGCCGCCGGTCCGGCGGCGGGGGCGGTGGTCTGAGCAGTCATCGTGGTCCCAGTCTAGGTCCGCCCGAGGGCGCTCCCCGCGGGGCGGAAGAGGGGGCGCGAGCTCTGCCGTCGGGTCGTCAGGGGTGCGGGCAAGCCGGCCCGGGCGGCGCGCGTGGGCGCCGCGCTCGGGCGCGACCGGAGCGCCGCGCACGGATCGTGACCGCACCGTGAGGTGCAAATGACGGCCCGCGTAACATCCGGCCGTTAGGTTGGCCCCCATGACGGACCCGACCAGCGCCGGTGCGCCGAGCGCTCGCCCCGGCGACGCCCTCGTCGAGATGCACGGCGTCAACAAGCACTTCGGAGACCTCCACGTCCTGCAGGACATCGACCTCACCGTCACACGGGGGGAGGTCGTCGTCGTCATCGGGCCGTCCGGCTCCGGGAAGTCGACGCTGTGCCGCACGATCAACCGCCTCGAGACGATCGACACCGGGACGATCGCCATCGACGGCGTCCCGCTGCCCGAGGAGGGCAAGGCGCTGGCCAAGCTGCGCGCCGACGTCGGGATGGTGTTCCAGTCGTTCAACCTCTTCGCCCACAAGTCGGTCCTCGACAACGTCAGCCTCGGACCTGTCCGGGTCAAGGGCGTGCGCGCGAAGGACGCGAAGGCCCGCGCCATGGAGCTCCTCACCCGGGTGGGTGTCGCGGACCAGGCCGACAAGCTCCCCGCCCAGCTCTCCGGCGGCCAGCAGCAGCGCGTGGCGATCGCCCGCGCGCTCGCGATGCAGCCCAAGGTCATGCTCTTCGACGAGCCGACGTCGGCCCTCGACCCGGAGATGATCAACGAGGTCCTCGACGTCATGACCGCCCTCGCCAAGGACGGCATGACGATGATCGTCGTCACCCACGAGATGGGCTTCGCGCGCCGCGCGGCGGACCGCGTCGTCTTCATGGACGGCGGCCAGATCGTCGAGGAGGCCACACCGGAGGAGTTCTTCACGAACCCCCGCTCCGCCCGCGCCCAAGACTTCCTGTCCAAGCTGCTCAGCCACTGATGACAAGCACGAACGACGTAAGGAGACGACCCATGCGAGGCAAGCGACACTCAGCAGCCGCCCTCACCCTGGCCGGCGCCCTGGCCCTGTCCGCGTGCGGCGGTGGTGACGGCGGCGGCGAGGACACGGCCGACGCCGGCAGCACGACCGACGCGGGCAGCGAGGGCGGGTCGGTGACGATCGGCATCAAGTTCGACCAGCCCGGCCTCGGCCTCCAGGAGGGCTCGGACTACACCGGGTTCGACGTGGCCGTCGCCACGCACGTCGCCGAGCAGCTCGGCTACGCGGCGGAGGACATCGAGTGGGTCGAGACCCCCTCCCCGCAGCGCGAGACGATGCTCCAGAACGGCCAGGTCGACATGATCTTCGCGACCTACTCGATCACCGACTCCCGCAAGGAGACGATCGCGTTCGCCGGCCCGTACTTCGTGGCCGGCCAGGACCTTCTCGTCGCCGCGGACGACACCGAGATCACCGGACCCGACTCCCTCGACGGGAAGGTCCTCTGCTCCGTCGAGGGCTCGACCTCGGCCGAGCGGATCCGCGAGGAGTACTCCGAGGGGGTCGAGCTGTTCCCGACCGTCGGGTACTCCGAGTGCGTCGAGCTCCTCGCCGCCGGCACGGTCGACGCCGTGACGACGGACGACATCATCCTCGCCGGCTACGCCGCGCAGCCCGAGTACGAGGGCCAGTTCAAGGTCGTCGGCACCCCGTTCTCCGAGGAGTACTACGGCGTCGGCCTCCCCCAGGACAACGACGTGTGCGAGGACATCAACACGGCGATCACCGAGATGATCGAGGACGGCACGTGGGAGCAGCTCATCGCCGAGAACGTCGGCGACACGTACACGCCGAACCCCGACCTCAACCCGCCGACAGAGCTCGAGACCTGCGCCTGAGCACCGGCCCACGGGCCTCGGCCGGCTCTCGACACCCGGCTCCACCACCCGCTCTGTCCGACCCGCTGGCTCTACCCGCGGGCTCCAGCCGCCGGCTCCAGCCACACCCGCTCTGCTCTGACCACCGAGGGAGGTGACGCATGGGCGACTACGTCGCGGACTTCTCCGAGCTGCTGAGCACGTACGACGTGCTCGGCGGGTTCCGCGCGACGCTGCAGCTGACGCTGTACGCCGCTGTCGGCTCCCTCATCCTCGGCACCGTGCTCGCCATGATGCGGGTCAGCCCCGCGCCGAGCCTGCGTGCGGCGGGGGCGGCGTACGTCAACGTCGTGCGCAACACACCGCTCACGCTCGTCATCGTCTTCTGCTCCCTCGGCCTGTGGGGCCAGCTCGACGTCGTCCTCACCCGTACGGACGTGCCCGGATACCTCGCGACCAACAGCTTCCGCCTCGCGGTGCTCGGTCTGTCGGTCTACACCGCGGCGTTCGTGTGCGAGGCGCTGCGGAGCGGGATCAACACCGTCCCCAGCGGCCAGGCGGAGGCGGCCCGGGCGATCGGGCTCGGCTTCGGCCAGTCGATGCGCCTCGTCATCCTGCCCCAGGCGTTTCGCGGGGCCATCGCCCCGCTGGGCAGCACCCTCATCGCGCTGACGAAGAACACGACCGTGGCCCAGGCGGCCGGCGTCGTCCAGGCGTCGTCGATCATGAACACGATGATCGAGTTCCGGCCCGACCTCATCGTCGCGATCTTCATGCTCTTCGCCCTGGGCTTCGTCGCCATCGTCCTACCCATGGGGCTGGCGACGACCGCGCTCTCCCGTCGGATGGCGGTGGCCCGATGAGTGCGGAGCGCGTCCTGTTCGACGTCCTCGGCCCGCGCGGACGCCGTCGCGTCGCGCTCGTCAACGTCGTCGGCGCGGCGGTGCTCCTGGCCGTCCTGGCGTGGGTCGTCTACGCGCTGGCGGGGAAGGGACAGCTGACAGCGGCGAAGTGGGCGCCCTTCCTCACGGCCGACGTCTGGCAGTTCTACATCGTGCCCGGCCTGCGGGCGACGTTCATCGCCGCGTTCTGGGCGATCATCGGCGCGAACGCCTTCGGCCTCCTCTTCGGTCTCGGGCGCCTCTCGCAGGCGCGTTCGGTCCGCTGGTTGAGCGGCACGGTCGTCGAGTTCTTCCGCGCGGTGCCCGTGCTCATCATGATGATCTTCTTCTACTTCGGCCTGTCCAACAGCGGGATCGTCGCGCCGAGCGACGCGCCGCTCTACGCGGTCGTGCTGGCCCTCACCCTGTACAACGGCGCGGTCATCGCCGAGCTCGTCCGCTCCGGCGTCCACGGCCTGCCGCGCGGGCAGCGCGAGGCGGGGCTCGCGATCGGTCTCTCCCGCGGCCAGTCCCTGCGCATCGTCGAGCTGCCGCAGGCGCTCATCGCGATGCTGCCGTCGATGCTGAGCCAGCTCGTCGTCATCCTCAAGGACTCGGCGCTCGGGTACATCATCACGTACCCGGAGCTCCTCCGGCAGGCGCGCCTCGTCGGCAGCTCGCAGGCCAACCTCCTGCCGTCGCTCATCGTGGCAGCGGCGATCTTCATCGTCGTCAACTACGGACTCACCTGGGTCGCGGGGCGGATCGCGCGGCGCCTCTCCCACCGGACCGCTGGCGGGGTCCGGGCACGGCCCCGCAACATCGAGCCGGACTGACGGCGGCGCTGACGCCACGGCGAGCGCCGGCGCACGGACGCGCACCGGCGCCGCCCGGCTTCATCGGGCCGCACCTGCACGAGGCGAGCCGCGCGGTCAGCGTGGCGGAGCGCCGCACCTGCGCTCAGGTGAGCGAGACGTCAGGGCAGGTCGTCGAGATGCTCGGCGTCGTTGCTGTCCTCGGCGCCGTCCTGGCCCTCCGCGGCGAGCGCCTCGTCGACGACGCGCATGGCGACGCCGGGCGGGTAGCCCTTCCGCGCGAGCATCCCGCCGAGACGGCGACGACGCTTCTCGCGCTCGAGCCCGCGCGTCGCGTCGACCCGGCGCGCGACGAGGGTCCTGGCCGCCGTGAGCTCGTCCTCGTCCTCGACCTGCTCGAGCGCCGCCTGCGCCACGTCGCCGTCGATGCCCTTGCGGCGCAGCTCCTGGGCGAGGGCGCGCCGGGCGAGCCCTCGCTCGGCGTGGCGCGTGCGCACGAGCATGTCGGCGTACGCGGCGTCGTCGAGGAGGCCCACCTCCTCGTACCGGTCGAGCAGCGCGTCGGCCACGTCGTCGGGCACGTCACGGGCGGCCAGCTTCTCCGCCAGCTGCGCCCGGCTGCGCGGGGCGGCGCTGAGGAGGCGCAGCGCGATCGTCCGCGCCACCTCCGCGGCGTCCGGCTCCGGATCGACCGCGGCGGCGCCGGCAGCCGGTGGCTCGGGGCGCGCCCGGCGGCTCCCGTCGCCTCCGGCGCGGCGGCGCGCACGACCAGCGCCACCACCCGACGAGCCGCCGCTCCCGAACCCGCCGCTCCGGGAACCGCCGCTCCCGAACCCGCCGCTCCGCGACCGGCGAGCCGGGTCGGCTCCCTCGGGACCCGACCCGCCGGTACCGCGCGGGGCCATGCTCAGAACTCGACCGCGGGCTCAGCGGCCGGGGCGTTCGGGTCGACGGCGTAGGCGCCGATCCCCAGCTTGGTCAGCACCTTGACCTCGATCTCGTCGGCGAGCTCGGGGTTGTCGCGGAGGAAGCTGCGCGCGTTCTCCTTGCCCTGCCCGAGCTGGTCGCCCTCGTACGTGTACCAGGCGCCGGACTTGCGGACGATGCCGTGCTCGACGCCGAGATCGATGAGGCCACCCTCGCGCGAGATGCCCTGCCCGTAGACGATGTCGAACTCGGCCTGCTTGAACGGCGGGGCCATCTTGTTCTTGACGATCTTCGCGCGGGTCCGGTTACCGACCGCCTCGCCACCCTCCTTGAGGGTCTCGATCCGGCGGACGTCGATGCGGATGGAGGCGTAGAACTTCAGCGCCTTGCCGCCCGTCGTCGTCTCCGGGGAGCCGAAGAACACGCCGATCTTCTCGCGGAGCTGGTTGATGAAGATCGCGGTCGTGCCCGAGGAGGACAGGGCGCCGGTGATCTTGCGGAGCGCCTGGGACATGAGGCGGGCCTGGAGGCCGACGTGGGAGTCGCCCATCTCGCCCTCGATCTCCGCCTTGGGCACGAGCGCGGCGACGGAGTCGATGACGACGATGTCGATGGCGCCCGAACGGATGAGCATGTCCATGATCTCGAGCGCCTGCTCGCCGGTGTCCGGCTGGGAGACGAGGAGCGCGTCGGTGTCGACGCCGAGACGCTTGGCGTACTCCGGGTCGAGGGCGTGCTCGGCGTCGATGAAGGCGGCGATCCCGCCGGCCTTCTGCGCGCTGGCGACGGCGTGGAGCGCGACGGTCGTCTTGCCGGAGGACTCCGGGCCGTAGATCTCGACGACCCGGCCGCGCGGGAGCCCACCGATACCGAGCGCGACGTCGAGCGCGACCGAACCGGTGGGGATGACGGCGACCGGGGGCCGCGTGTCATCGCCCAGCCGCATGACCGAGCCCTTTCCGAACTGGCGGTCGATCTGGCTGAGCGCGGCCTCGAGGGCCTTGCTGCGGTCTGCTACGGGAGCGGCCATGGTGTGTCACCTCTGCTGATGGGGCGAGCTGCTCGTGCGGCTCACCGGGCGGTCCGGGGGCTGGTCTGTCCAGGGCCCGCCCTCTCCGGGCGGCTTCCTGGGGGGAGGCTATGTCCGACCACCGACATCCGGTCCTGCACCCCCACTGGCTGTGGATCGTGCACTCCCGTCCTCTCCTGTGCGGGAAGCGTAGCCCGAACAGGCGTTCGACGACGACACGTCGTGCGGGCGTGTCGCGGGCGAGCTGAGCGGCGCTCCGGGGCGGCGCGCGGACGCGGCTCAGCCCCGGCGGCGCTTGCCGTCCATCGTGCCGCGGTGCCGCCAGCGCACGGCCTCGTCGAGCTCCATCTCGGTGCAGATCGCGTCCCACACCCGCTGGGGCGCCTCGCCGGCGGCCAGCGCAACCGCGCCCGTCCGGTCGCCCACCTGCGGAAGGACGAGGTCGCTCACGAGCGAGCGGCCGTGGGCGGGGCCGAACGTCTCGTCGACGACCTGCCAGAACTCCGAGTGCTTCACGGCACCATCATCGCGCGCCGCCGCCCTCCTGTCGGCCCCGGCCCCGCATGCCACGGCAGCGGACGGGCCGGTGTCGGTGGTCGCCTGCACAATGGCCCGATGGACGGCTTCTCCAGGCCCACCCGCGCGTGGTTCGAGGGTGCCTTCGCCGCCCCCACCCCCGCGCAGGCGGGCGCGTGGGAGGCGATCGGCGCCGGGGACCATGCGCTCGTCGTCGCGCCCACGGGGTCCGGCAAGACCCTCGCCGCGTTCCTCTGGGCGCTCGACCAGCTGCTCACGGGCGAGCCGCCCTCGCCCGCCGAGCGCTGCCGGGTGCTGTACGTCTCCCCGCTCAAGGCGCTCGCGACGGACGTCGAGCGGAACCTGCGCTCCCCGCTCATCGGCATCACGCGGGCTGCGGCGGGCCTGGGCATCGACGTGCGCGACGTCACGGTCGGGGTGCGCACGGGTGACACTCCCCCGGCGGAGCGCCGTCGGCTCGCGACGAAGCCGCCGGACATCCTCATCACGACCCCCGAGTCGCTCTTCCTCGTCCTCACGTCGGCGGCACGGGAGGGCCTGCGCGGGATCGGCACGGTCATCATCGACGAGGTGCACGCCGTCGCCGGGAGCAAGCGGGGTGCCCACCTCGCTCTCTCCCTCGAGCGCCTCGACGCCATGCTGCCCGCCCCGGCGCAGCGGATCGGCCTCTCGGCGACCGTCCGCCCGCCCGCGGCGGTCGCCCACTTCCTCGCGGGCGCCCGGAGCCCGGAGGACGGCGGCCGCCCGGTCCGCATCGTGCAGCCGCCGTCGACGAAGGAGCTGCGCATCGACGTCGTCGTCCCGGTGCCGGACCTCACGTCCTTGCCCGAGGCCGGGCCGCTGCCCGAGGGACCGGACCTCAGCGGTGACGCCGCCGGGGCGCTGCGCGGGCCGCAGCGCGCCTCGGTCTGGCCGCACGTCGAGGAGCGCGTCGTCGACCTCATCGCGGCGCACCGCTCGACGATCGTGTTCGCCAACTCGCGCCGATCGGCGGAGCGGCTCGCCGCCCGCATCAACGAGGTGTGGGCCGAGCGCCAGGGCGAGGTAGACGCCCGGGACACGGGCGTGGCATGGCCGGCGGCCGCCCCCGGCCAGTCCGGGACTGCCAGCGGGCGCGACGGGGAGATCGCGCGGGCGCACCACGGGTCGATGAGCCGGGAGGAGCGCACCCGCATCGAGTCCGCGCTCAAGAGCGGGCACCTGCCGGCCGTCGTCGCCACCTCCTCGCTCGAGCTCGGGATCGACATGGGCGCGGTCGACCTCGTCATCCAGGTCGGCTCGCCGCCGTCGGTCGCCTCTGCGCTCCAGCGCATCGGCCGCGCCGGGCACCAGGTCGGAGCGGTCTCGCGCGGGGTCGTCCTGCCGACCCACCGCGGGGACCTCGTCGCCGCGGCCATCACGGCGGCACGGGCGACGTCGGGGGACATCGAGGAGATCCGCGTCCTGACGAACCCGCTCGACGTCCTCGCCCAGCAGGTCGTCGCCATGCTCGCCGTCGAGGACCTGCGCGTCGACGAGGTCGCGACGCTCGTGCGACGGTCCGCCCCCTTCACCTCGCTCGGGGACCGGTCCTTCACCGCTGTCCTCGACATGCTCGCCGGGCGCTACCCGAGCGAGGACTTCGCCGAGCTGCGGCCCCGCATCGTGTGGGACCGCGCGGCGGGCGTCCTCCGCGCGCGGCCCGGGGCGCTGCGGCTCGCGGCGACGAGCGGGGGGACCATCCCCGACCGGGGGATGTACGGCGTCTACCTCGCCCGCGCCGGGGCCGCCGGCGCGGGGGCCGGGGCGGGCGACGCCGGCGGCGGCGCGGGGGCGGACACCGCCGTCACCGGCGGTCGGGGCGGGCGGCGCGTCGGCGAGCTCGACGAGGAGATGGTCTACGAGTCCCGCGTCGGTGACACGTTCACCCTCGGCTCGAGCACGTGGCGCATCGAGGACATCACCCCCGACCGCGTCCTCGTCTCCCCCGCGGCGGGCCTGCCGGGGCGCCTCCCGTTCTGGAAGGGCGACTCGCCCGGCCGTCCCTTCGAGCTCGGCCGGGCGCTCGGCGCGATGGTCCGCGAGGTGGGAGCGGCCGACGACGGCGAGGCCCGGGCGCGCCTCGCCGCGGGCGGCCTGGACGAGTGGGCCTCCGACAACCTCCTCGCCTACCTCGCCGAGCAGCGGGAAGCGACCGGGCGCGTGAGCGACGACCGCACGATCGTCCTCGAGCGGTTCCGCGACGAGCTCGGCGACTGGCGCGTCGTCATCCACACGCCCTTCGGCGCGAAGGTCCACGCGCCGTGGGCGCTCGTCCTCGCCGAGCGGCTCCGCGAGCGCTTCGGGATGGACGTCGCCGCCATGCACGCGGACGACGGGATCGTCCTGCGCCTGCCCGACGTCGGGTCAGCCGGGGGCGAGCTCGCCGTCTCGGCGCAGGACCTCCTCCTCGAGCCGGACGAGGTCTCCGCCGCCGTCGTCGCCGCGCTGGGCGGCTCCGCCCACTTCGCGGCGCGCTTCCGCGAGGCGGCCGCGCGCTCGCTCCTCCTTCCCCGGCGCCGCCCGGACCGCCGGCAGCCCCTGTGGCAGCAGCGGCACCGCGCCGCCCAGCTCCTCTCCGTCGCCGCGGACCACCCCGACTTCCCCGTCGTGCTCGAGGCGGTCCGCGAGTGCCTCCAGGACGACTACGACACCCCGGCCCTCGCGGGCCTCATGGCCGACGTCGCGGCGCGCCGCGTCCGTGTCCTCGAGGTGAGCACGCCGAGCCCGTCGCCGTTCGCCCGCTCCCTGCTCTTCGGGTACGTCGGCCAGTTCCTCTACGACGGCGACGCCCCGCTCGCCGAGCGCCGGGCTGCGGCGCTCACGCTCGACCCGGCGCTCCTCGCCGAGCTCGTCGGCGAGGGCCTGGGCGACCTCGCCGACCTCCTCGACCCGCTCGCCGTCGAGCAGGTCGAGGCCGAGGTCTCGCTGCGGACGCGCCCCGCGACCGACGTCGAGGGCCTCGCCGACCTCGTGCGGCGCCTCGGGCCCGTGAGCGAGAAGGACCTGCGGGAGCGCGCGGACCCGGACTCCGTGCCGGGCTGGCTCGACGAGCTCGTGCGGTCCCGACGCGTCATCGGCGTGCGCGTCGCCGGTGAGGACCGGTGGGCCGTCGTCGAGGACGCCTCCCGGTTGCGCGACGGGCTCGGCGCACCCCTGCCCCCCGGGCTCCCCGAGGCCGTGCTCGCACCCGTCGCCGACCCCCTCGGGGACCTCGTCCGGCGGTACGCACGGACGCACGGCCCGTTCCGCGGCACCGAGCTGGCGGCGCACCTCGGCGTCGGCGTCGCAGCCCTGCGGCCCTCGCTCGACCGGCTCGTCGCCTCCGGTGCCCTCGTCGCGGGCCGGCTCCGTCCCGCCGGGGTGCAACCCGCTGACACCGACCACCGCGACCTGTGCGACGCCGACGTCCTGCGCCGGATCCGGCGCCGCTCGCTCGCGCACCTGCGTGCCGAGGTCGAGGCGGTGCCCCAGTCCGCGCTCGGGGCGTACCTCCCGCGCTGGCAGTACGTCGGCGGCGGCACGGGGCCGCGCTCGGAGGGGCCGGGGCTCGCCGTCGTCCTCGACCAGCTCGCCGGGGCGCGCGTGCCCGCGTCCGCGCTCGAGCAGCTCGTCCTGCCCGCCCGGGTGGAGGGGTATGCCCCGACCCAGCTCGACGAGCTCACCGCGGCCGGCGAGGTCCTGTGGGCCGGTGCGGGCTCGCTGCCGGGCGTCGACGGCTACCTCACGCTCGTCCCCGCGGACGCGCCGGAGCTCCTACCAGAACCGGAGCCGCTCCCTGAGGGCTCGGCCGTCCACGAGGCGCTGCTCGACGTCCTCGCCGACGGCGGCGGACGGTTCTTCCGGGACCTCGTGGGCGCGGTCCGGGAGCGGCTCGAGGCGCAGCCCGCGGCCGACGAGGTCCTCGAGGCCCTGTGGGACCTCGTGTGGGCCGGGCACGTCACGAACGACACGCTCGCCCCCGTCCGTGCGCGCCTGGCCGGGGGCCGGCCGACGCACACCGCCCGGCAGCGGCCCCCCCGCCCGCGGGCGGCCCTCTCCCGTCGGCGGATGCTGATCTCGGCGGCCACCGGGGGCGCGCCGCTCGTCGCGGCGCCGCCGTCGGCCGTCGGGCGGTGGTCCCTCCTCACGCGGACCGTCCCGGACGCCACGGCGCGCGCGCTCGCCATGTGCGCGGCGCTCCTCGAGCGGCACGGGGTCCTCACGCGCGGCGCCGCTGGGCTCGAGGACCTGCCCGGCGGCTTCGCGACCGCCTACCCCGTCCTCGCCCGCCTCGAGGAGGCGGGCAAGGTCCGGCGCGGCTACTTCATCGAGGGGCTGGGGGCGGCGCAGTTCGCGCTCCCGGAGTGCGTCGAGCTCCTGCGCGCCGCGCCCGGGGGCAGGCGTGGCGAGGACGGCGCCCGCACCGCCGTCGTCCTCGCGGCGACGGACCCGGCGAACCCGTACGGCGCGGCGCTGCCGTGGCCCCCCGCGGGTGAGGACGAGCGCGGCGAGCGGGGTCGACCCCGGCGCGCGGCGGGCGCCGTCGTCGTCCTCGTCGACGGTGCGCTCGTGCTCCACGTCGAGCGCGGGGGGCGCACGGTCCTGTCCTTCTCCCAGGACCCGACGGTGCTGGGGGCGGCCGCGGACGAGCTCGCACGCGTGGCCGCCTCGGACGCGCTGGGACGGCTGACCGTGCAGCGGATCGACGGCGCGCCTGCCCTGGGAGCCCGCAGCGCGGTGACCGAGGCGCTGGACGAGGCGGGGTTCATGGTCACCCCGCGCGGGCTGCGCCTGAGGCAGCGGCCCCGCGGTGAGCGGTCGGGGACGAGCGGTGCCCCCGCACCGGGTGCCGGACGTTCGGCACCGGGCACCGTCCGGGAGCTGCGGGCGTCCGGGGATCTCGATGCCTGAGGGGGACGTCGTCCTGCGCACCGCGCGACGGCTGGACGCGGCCCTGTCGGGACAGGTCCTCGTCCGCGGGGAGCTGCGGTGGGGCAACCTCGGCGGGATCGACCTGGCCGGGGCGACCGTCGTCGAGACCCGCGCCGTCGGCAAGCACCTGCTCACCCGGCTGGACGACGGCCGCACGGTCCACACGCACCTGCGGATGGACGGCACCTGGCGGGTCTACCGCACCGGCGCCGAGCGGGGAGCCGACCGATCGGCGCGCGTGCGCGTCGTGCTCGGGAACGCGACGTGGACGTGCCTCGGCTACCTCCTCGGCGAGGTCGACCTCGTCCGCACCCGTGACGAGGGGCTCGTCGTCGGGCACCTCGGGCCGGACGTCCTCGCGCCGGACCTCGACGTCGCAGCGGCGGCCGCGCGCATCACGGCCCAGGGCGTCCGCCCGATCGGCGAGGTGCTGCTCGACCAGCGCGTCGTCGCGGGCCTCGGCACGATCTACATGGCCGAGAGCCTGTGGCGGCACAGGGTCTGGCCGTGGACCCCAGCCGGCGACGTCGACGCGACCGCGCTCGTCACCACGACGGCTCGGATCATGCGTCGCTCGGTCGAGTCGCGGCTGCCGACGGCGACCGCCGAGGCGCGGCGGCAGACGCACGTCCACGGGCGTGAGGGCCGGGGCTGCCCCCGTTGTCGCACGCCGCTCGTGCGCTCCGAGGTCGGCGTGCCACCGCAGCAGCGGCCGGTGTTCTGGTGCCCCACGTGTCAGGCACGGCCGGACGCGCCCACGGCGGACTGACAGGGCGGACGGGAAGCGCGCGCGCGAGCCCGCGCAGCGCTCGCGCAGTCGCTCAGGCGACGCTGATGAGGCCGTCGTCGCGGTGCATCGCGTTGGTGAGCTCCTCGGGCACGGTGTCCGGCACGTGGACGCCCTCGGCGAGGGCGATACGGTCGCTCACCTGGCGCAGGACGTGCGACATCGGCACGTTGAGCGCGGTGCAGATCGAGGCGAGCAGCTCAGAGGACGCCTCCTTCTGACCTCGCTCCACCTCACTGAGGTAGCCGAGGGAGAC
Source organism: Georgenia wangjunii (assembly GCF_036421975.1). Classification (NCBI taxonomy): domain Bacteria; kingdom Bacillati; phylum Actinomycetota; class Actinomycetes; order Allobogoriellales; family Allobogoriellaceae; genus Georgenia; species Georgenia wangjunii. The sequence goes on from NZ_JAZGON010000011.1 coordinate 93,204, forward strand.
CCGCGCCGAGGATGAGACCTCGCGCAGCGTGCGTCCCTGGCGCTGGCGGGCTCCCCGGAGCACGTCGCCGATCTCGCGTCGCAGCACAACCATGGGGCGCACCTCCTCTCGCGTGGCCTGCATCGTCCTACCGTACCCCGCACCCTGCGTCGCGCGCGGGCGGGGGCGTGTGTCGGCCCGTCCCGTGGGACGGTTCGTCGAGCGGGGGTGCCGCTGGGTCGTTGTCATCACTTGGTCCAACTCCGTCCGGCCCCCGGATGTTCCCGCAGCGATCCGTCAGCGCGCGCGGTCGCCGTCGTCGAGCGAGCCGGCGAGGAGGGCGAGCGCCGCCCGCGCGCTGGCGGTCCGTACGAGCGAGCGTGACCCGGCGAGGAAGAGGCGGCGCACCCGCACGTCCCCGCGTACCCAGGCGGCCACGAAGACCGTGCCCGCGGGGTGCCCCTCGGACGGACCGGGTCCGGCGACGCCGGTCGTCGCGACGGCGTGGTCCGCGCCGAGGCGCCGCGCAGCACCGGCGGCCATCTGCGCCGCGACACGCGGGTCGACGGCGCCGGCCTCGGCGAGCACGGCGGGATCGACGCCGAGCAGGTCGGCCTTGACGTCGTTGAGGTACGCGACGACTCCGCCGCGCAGGACGGACGAGGCGCCGGGGACGGCCACGATGCGGGCGCACACCTCTCCGCCGGTGAGCGACTCCGCCACCGCCAGTGTGCCGCCGCGCGCGGCGAGCGCGGCGACGAGCCGGGCCTCGAGCGACGCCCCGGTCACCGTCACGCCTTCGCGGTCGGCCCGTCGCCGCGGACGGGACCGGGCTGCCCGCTCCCGCTCCGCCTGGCAGCACCAGAGCTCGCGCCCGGTTCGCTCGACGTCGCCGGCTCGGCGGGCTCCGCCGTCGTCCGTGCCAAGCGCCAGGCGCGGACGGCGTAGTCGACGCCCGTGCCGACGGTGACGAGGAGCGCGAGGACGACGACGACCCACGTGAGGACGACCATGACGTCCGCCGCGGTGCCGGGCAGGAACGCGTGCCACGGGATGAGCAGGCCGGTGATGAAGATGACCTGGAGGACCGCCTTGATCTTCCCGCCCTGCGACGCGGCGATGACGGAGCGGCGGAGCATGAGGAAACGCAGCACGGTGACGCCGAGCTCGCGCACGATGATGACGACCGTGACCCACCACGGAAGGTCACCCTGGACGGAGAGGAGGACGAGCGCCGTGAGGACGAGCGCCTTGTCCGCGATGGGGTCCGCGATCTTCCCGAAGTTCGTCACGAGCCCTCGGCTGCGCGCGATGTGCCCGTCGATCTTGTCGGTGATGGCCGCGACGAGGAAGACGCCCGCGGCGGCGAACCGGGCAGGGACGGAGTCGACGAGGAGGAACGCCGCGAAGACGGGGACGAGCGCGACCCGCGCCATCGTGATGACGTTGGCCAGGTTCCACAGCGGGACCTGGGCGGCGGGTGTCGACGGGTCGGAGGGCATCCGTCCAGACTAGAGGGCCGTGCGCGGGTGGGCTCGCGTGGCCCCGCCGTCGGGGTGTGACACACGCCGGGCGGGGCGGCCCGGGGGCGCCCACGTCGCCGGTACTCTCCCGAGCATGGCCCGTCACGCCTCCCCAGCCCGCGGTTCCCGCACGTGGGCGATCGTGCTCGCGGTGGTGCTGGCTGCGCTCATCGCGGTCGCGCTCGTGTGGAGGCCCTGGACGGCCACGACACCCTCCGCCGGGCAGGGGCAGGAGACGGCGGGGGCGACGGCCGCGCCGAGCGAGGTACGCACATCCACGCCGACGCCGGCCCGGACCCCGAGTCCGAGCCCGACCCCGGAGCCGCTCCCCGACGCGGTCTTCACGATCGTCGGGGGCGGGGACGTCCTCCCCCACACGACCGTCATCACGACGGCGGCGACGGCGGACGGGTACGACTTCGTCCCGATGATGGAGGCCACCGCGGAGTTCACCCGCGGTGCCGACCTCGCCCTGTGCAACCTCGAGGTCCCGCTCGCGCCGCCGGGTACCGCCCCGAGCGGGTACCCGATGTTCGGCGCCCCGAGCGAGCTCGCGGGTGACCTCGCACGGCTGGGCTGGGACGGGTGCTCGACGGGCACGAACCACAGCCTCGACCGTGGGATGGCGGGGCTCACCCACACGCTCGACTCGCTCGACGCCGCCGGGCTCGGCCACGTCGGGACGGCGCGCAGCGCCGCGGAGGCCGACCGCCCCCAGCTGTACGAGCTCGAGCGGGAGGGCCAGACGATCACCGTCGCGCAGATCGGGGCGACGTACGGGACGAACGGGATCCCCGTGCCGGCCGGCGCGCCGTGGGCGGTCGAGCTCATCGACGCCGACCGGCTCATCGAGTCCGCCCGCGCCGCCCGGGCCGAGGGCGCGGACCTCGTCGTCGCGAGCATCCACTGCTGCGCCGAGTACAGCGGTGAGCCCGCCGCCGAGCAGGTCGATCTCGCCGAGGAGCTCGCCGCCTCGGGGCAGGTCGACCTCATCCTCGGCCACCACGCCCACGTCCCGCAGCCGATCACGAAGCTGCCCGGCGGCCCGGACGGCGCCGGCATGTGGGTCGCGTACGGGCTGGGCAACTTCATCTCCAACCAGGACGAACGGTGCTGCGTGCCCCAGACCGCCACCGGGCTCCTGGCGACGGCGACCGTCGTCAAGCCCGACGGCGGGGCCGCCCGGGTGGAGACGGTCGAGTGGACCGCAGTGACGGTGGACAGGGTCGGGGCGCAGCGTCTCTATGTCCTGTCCGACCTCGTCGCCGGGGAGCGCCCCGACGGCCTGACACTGACGGACAGCTCCATCGCGGACCGGTACCAGCAGGTGCTCGACGTCGTCGGGACCGAGGCGGCCGAGCGGACCGAGCCGCCGACGCCGACCGGGCCGGAGCCGGTCGTCGTGCCCCGCGCGGGCTGAGCCTGCCGGGCGACTGCGACATCGCTTGTCCACCCCTCGGGGGTGGCTTCGTGCTTGATGTCAGACGCTCGTTCTAGGGTGGACAGATGTTCGAAGAGCAAGGGTCGGTGGCGACGGGGTGCAGGTGCGGCCCGTGGGATCCGCTCTGCGCGGCGGAGATGGAGACCGAGGCCGACGTCGCGTTCATGAGGGCGCTCTTCGCCCAGGAGACCGCCGAGCTCAACGCCCGTGAGCGTGCGCGCGGCGAGATCGACGAGCGGCTCGACGAGGCCCCCGGGGGTGGGTGGTCCGCGGGCGAGGACGCCGTCCCGCCCGCCTGGCTCCAGGAGACCGGGCCCGCACCCGCTGCCCCGGCCGGGGGTGTACTTGTCCCGCCGGCGGCGGATGCTGATGGTGGGGAGGCGCTGGGTGAGTGGCTCGCGGGCCTGGCGCCCGGCCCACAGCTCGCCGCGGTGCTGGAAGGGATCGACGTCGGTGGGGTCGGGGACTACGCCGCGGTCGAGGTCGTGGCCGCCTACCGCCGCCAGCAGGCCTGGGCCGCTGCCCGTGCCGCGATGAGCGCCGCGGACCTGGCCCGGCGCCCGAGCATGA
>NZ_JAZGON010000012.1:0-95878 GCF_036421975.1 Georgenia wangjunii
GTGAAGAGGATCGACGGGTCGGGCGAGACGAGCGGGACGCTCGGCACGACGGTGTGGTCGCGGGCGGCGAAGTAGTCGAGCCAGCGGCTGCGGATCTCGGCGGTGCGCATGGGTCCTCGGGCAATCGTGGTGTCGGTGCGGGCCGGGCGTCGTGCGCGGGCCTGCGTGGGCGGTGCGGCTGCGGCGGCTACGGCCGCGTCGTCGGCGGGGGCGCTGCGGGGTACGCGGTGGTGGACCGGTCTGCCGGGGACGCCGGCACGCCGTCGGCGCTGGTGGCGCCGCTCGCGGAACCCGCGGGGGAGGTGGCTCCCGTCGTCCGCCAGGCCTGCGGCGCCGCCACGTCCGGGGACGCCGCGGAGGCGGCGCGGTGGGCACGGGCTGCGGCGACGTCGGGCTCGGAGGGCAGGAGCCCGGAGCGCAGCTCGCTCTCCCGCACGGCCATGTCCGTGCGGAACGCGGCCACGCGCCGCCGGGCCTCCGCCGTCAGGCCGGAGAGGGCGCGGCCGACGCCGCCGCCCGCCGCCGGGACGGCGAGGGCGACGAGCGCGGCCGCACCGAGGACGGTGACGCCGAGGGCGAGCATCGTCGTGCGCCGCACGTCAGGCGTCCCGGCCGGGGCTGAGCAGGCGGCGCACGGCGTAGCTGAAGGACGCGACCTTGATGAGGGGCGCCCCGATCGTGGCGGAGACGAGCGTCGTCACGGCCGAGACGTTCTGCGAGACCTCGGCCGCGGCCGTCGTCACCGCGTCCACCTTGGCGATCTGGGCGTTGCTCGACGCGATGGTCGCCGCTGCCTCGTCGACGACGGGGAGGGTGTGGGCCGTGAGCTCGCGCACCGACGTGCGCGCCTCGTCCAGCACGCGGCCGAGCTTGATGAGCGGGACGGCGAGCAGCGCCACGAGCGCGACGAAGGCGAGCGCGGCGATGATCCCGGCGATGTCACCGACTGGCATTCGGATTCCTTCTCCCTGCGGTAGGCCCGACGCGGCTGCGCGTGGCTGCTGGATGAGGCTACCGGTGAACGACGACGCCCCGGGAACCGGCTGAGCCGGCGCCCGGGGCGCGTGGAGCGGAGCCGGCAGGCGGCCCCGGTGACATCAGCGCGAGTAGTACTCGACGACGAGCTGCACGTCGCAGGTGACGGGCACCTCTTCACGCTTCGGGCGACGGACGAGCTCGGCGCGGAGCTTCTCGACCTGGACGTCGAGGTACGCCGGGACGATCGGCAGGACGTCGCGGTGGGCGCCGGCAGCGGCGACCTGGAACGGCGTCATCGTCTGGCTCTTCGGCTTGACCTGGATGACCTGGCCGACCTTGACGCGGAACGAGGGGCGGTCGACGAGCTGGCCGTCGACGAGGATGTGACGGTGCACGACGGCCTGGCGGGCCTGGGCGATCGTCCGGGCGAAGCCGGAGCGCAGGACGAGGGCGTCGAGACGCATCTCGAGGAGCTCGACGAGCGACTCACCGGTCATGCCGGACTCGCGACGGGCCTCCTCGAAGGTGCGCTGGATCTGCACCTCGCGCAGGCCGTACTGGGCGCGCAGACGCTGCTTCTCCTTGAGACGCACCGCGTAGTCCGACTCGGTGCGACGGCGGGCGCGGCCGTGCTCGCCCGGCGGGTAGGGACGCTTCTCGAAGTACTTGACGGCCTTGGGGGTGAGGGCGATCCCGAGCGCACGGGACAGCCGCACCTGGCGGCGCGAACGACTCTGGTTGTTCTTGCTCAACGTGTTCTTCCTGTCATGTGGATGTCACGCCTGCAGGCGACTGCCGCCGGCGTGGGGCCGACCATCGTGGCCAAGACCCCAGGTGGTTGCCCGCGCTCGGCGCAGGGCAACCGGGAAAGTCTAGCAGGGCGCAGCGGGGCCTTCGTCGGGCCGGCTGGAGCCCGGGCGGGGCGACGGCGTGCCGGGTCTTCCATCGGCCGCTCGTTCCTCGCGGCTCCCGCGCCCGCGCCCTCGATGCGGCTGTCAGGTGCCGCGCAGGATCTGGCGGACCCGTTCGAGGCGAGCGGCGACGTCGCGCTCGTGGCCGTGGGTGGTCGGCTCGTAGTAGCGGGCGCCGGCGAGCTCGTCGGGGGCGTACTGCTGCGCCGCGATCCCGTGGGGGTAGTCGTGGCTGTACCGGTAGCCCTCGCCGTGTCCGTGCCCGGCGGCGCCCGCGTAGTGCGCGTCGCGCAGGTGCGGCGGGACCGGGCCCGCCTTGCCGGCGCGGACGTCGGCGATGGCGGCGCCGATCGCCTTGTACGCGGCGTTCGACTTGGGCGCCGTCGCGATGTGGACCACCGCTTCGGCGAGCACGAGCTGCGCCTCGGGCATGCCGATGAGTGCGACAGCCTGGGCCGCGGCGACGGCCGTCTGCAGGGCCGACGGGTCGGCCATGCCGACGTCCTCCGCCGCGGAGATGACGATCCGCCGGGCGATGAACCGCGGGTCCTCCCCCGCCACGACCATGCGCGCGAGGTAGTGGAGCGCCGCATCGACGTCGGAGCCGCGCATCGACTTGATGAAGGCGCTCGTCACGTCGTAGTGCTGGTCGCCCGCGCGGTCGTAGCGCACGGCGGCGACGTCGACGGCGCGCTCGACCGCCTCGAGGGTGATGCGGTCCGCGCCGCCCGAGCTCGCCGTGCCGGCCGCCGCCTCGAGCACCGTGAGCGCCTTGCGGGCGTCGGCCCCGGCGAGCCGGATGAGGTGGTCCTCGGCGTCGTCCTCCATCTCGAGCGAGCCACCGAGGCCGCGCTCGTCGACGAGCGCGCGCCGGACGAGCGTGCGCACGTCGTCCTCGGCGAGGGGACGCAGCGTGAGGAGGAGGGACCGCGAGAGCAGCGGCGAGATGACGGAGAAGCTGGGGTTCTCCGTCGTCGCCGCGACGAGGGTGACCCACCGGTTCTCCACCGACGGCAGGAGGGCATCCTGCTGGGACTTGGAGAAGCGGTGGACCTCGTCGATGAACAGGACCGTCTCACCGGCGCCGGTCACGAGGCGGCGGCGCGCGTCGTCGACGACGGCACGGACGTCCTTGACGCCGGCGGTGACCGCCGAGAGCTCGACGAAACGCCGGTTCGAGCCGTGCGCGACGAGGTAGGCGAGCGTCGTCTTGCCCGTCCCCGGCGGGCCCCAGAGGATGACCGACGAGGGGGCGATCCGGGAGTCCGTCTCGGGGTCGACGAGGCGGCGCAGGGGCGAGCCCGGCTCGAGGAGGTGCGACTGGCCGAGGACCTCGCCCACGTCGGCCGGGCGCATGCGCACGGCGAGCGGCGCCCCGGCACGTACGGCCGGCACGCCGGCGTTGTCGGCGCCCGCCGCCTCGAAGAGATCCACGACCCGAGCCTACGCAGCCCGACAGGCCCGCCCGACCGGAGGGCCGTCGCCGGACGGGGTCCGCCGCGGGGCGTGGCCGCCGGCGTCAGGGCGGCGGGTCGATGACCCGGGTGGGGTCGAGCGGGACCGGTGAGCGCACGGCGAGGGTGAACGACGTCGTCGGGAACCACGGCGGGCTGGACAGCGCGTCACGCAAGGGTCCACGCGGGTCGTACGTCGCGACGACGGTCGTGCCGCTCCCGCGCATCCGCCAGCGGGTGGTCTCCCACAGGTAGCGCGCCGCGCGCCCGTGGCCCGGCGCGTACCAGACCTTGTCGGTGAGGACGTTCCGCATGACGCCGCCCGGTGGCACGATCCGCAGGAGCCGGTTCGCCGCCCGCAGCGCCGCCGGCATCCGCACGACGCGCATCGAGCGCAGCCGCCCCTCCTCCCGCAGCCCCATGCCGGCGAGGAGCCGCCCCGACGTGTCGGTGGCAACGGCGTAGTGGTTGACCGGCTCGGCCAGCGGGCTGCTCGCCAGCCACGCGCCCAGCGACTCGGCGGAGTGGAGCCGTGCGAGCTCCATGCCGTGGGTGAACTCCGTCAGGCGCGCGGCGACCTCCGGAAGGTCGCCGGGGAGCGCCGCGCGGACCTCGAGGGCCGGGTCCCGCCGGGGCGGGCGCACGCGCATCGGCATCGGAGCGACGACCGCCCGGCCGACGAGCTGCGTCGCCCACGTACGGGCGCTGGCGAGCGACGCCGCGTTGCCGCTCTGGATCTCCGCGACGACGACGACGTCCGGGCCGAACCGGTCCCGAGCCCGGTCGATGCGCCACTGCGCGAGGGCGCGCGCGATGCCCTGTCGGCGGTGGTCCGGGTGCACCGACAGTGCGCCGAGGAGGGCGTAGGGCAGCTCCCTGCCCCCGACGCGGCACCGGCCCGTGCTCAGCTTCGCGTGCCCGACGACCTCCCCGGACCCGTGCAGGACGGCGACGACGCCGACGCAGTGCTCGTGCTGCCCCGCCGTCGTCTGGAGGTCCGGGACGTGCAGCTCCCAGCCGAAGGAGATCATCCCACCGTCCGGTGCGAGGTTGTCGAGCACCGCGACGGCCGCGGCGTCCTCGGGTCGCTGCTCGCGCAGCTCGACTCGGGTCATCGACGGCTCCTGCGTCTGGCGCGGGCGGGCGGCCCGGGAAGCGGGGCCGCGGGGTGCGGGGTGCGGGGTGCGGACGAAGGGACGCTACCGCGTGCCCGGGCACCGCGGGAGGCGCTGGGCAACTCGACGGCGCGCGTGCCGCCGGCGGCGGGCACCGTCACGGGCGTACCGCGCCCCGCCCGCCTCCCGCGCACGCGTCGGGTGGTGGTCCCCCGCGCTCGGTGGTCCTCAGAGCGGGCGGGCCGCGCTGGGGCGCTCATCCCGGCGCGGTGCGAGGATGGCGGCCGTGTTCGACCATCTCGGGCGTCTCGTGGCCCGCCACCCCCGGACCACCGCGCTCGGCTGGCTCGCCCTGACCGTGGCGTCCCTGCTCCTCGCGCTCGGCGCGGTCGGGAACGAGGGCCTGTTCGCCAGGCTGCAGACCGGTGAGCCGGGCGCCCCGGGCTCGGACAGCGAGCGGGGCTCGCAGATCATCGCGGACGCGAGCGCCGGCGGGGAGGAGATCAGCTACCTCGTCGAGGGTGTCGACCTCGCCGACCCCGAGGTCGCCGCGGCGGTCGGCGAGGCGCTCGCCCCGGCCCACGCCGAGCTCACCGACATCGACGGCGTCGAGCAGGTCGTCAGCGCGTTCGTCCTGCCCGACGGGCTCGCCCACCCCGCCGCGGCCTCCCTCGTCGCCCAGGACCAGGACGGCTTCCTCCTCTCGGTCGTGCTCGAGGACCTCGAGGGCCCAGCCGCGGGCGAGGCGCACGACGCCGTCGTCGAGCGGCTCGCCCAGGTGCCGTCCGAGCTCGCCGACGTGCCGGGCGACGTCGTCGCGCTCACGTCCTCCCCCACTCTCATCGCCGACGCGATCGTCGGCCAGGTCGAGGAGGACCTCATCCGGGGCGAGCTCGTCGCCCTGCCGCTCGCGCTCCTGCTCATGGTCGTCGTCTTCGGCGGGTTCCTCGCCGCGAGCATGCCGCTCGCCGGCGCCGTGGCCTCGATCGTCATCGGCCTCGGTGCGCTGCTCGGGTTCACGCACGTCATGGACATCGACTCCTACATGATCAACGTGCTCACGGTCATCGGCCTCGGGCTGTCCGTCGACTACGGCCTCCTCGTCGTCTCCCGTTACCGCGAGGAGCTGCGCACGGCGCTCGCGGCGGAGCCCCCTGCCGACCGCAACCCCCGACGTCGGCGGCGCACGCGCGCCGGCAGCGACCCGGTCATCACCGCCGCCATGACCCGCACGCTCGCGACGGCCGGTCGCACCGTCGCCTTCTCGGCCGTGACCATCGCGCTCGCCGTCTTCGGCATGGTCTTCATGACGCCGGACCTCATGCGCGCGCTGACGGCCGCCGGGGTGACGATCGTCGTGCTCGCCCTCCTCGCCTCGATCACGCTCGTGCCGGCGCTGCTCGTCCTCCTCGGCCGCCGCCTCGACCGCCCCGCCCTGCTCGCCCGCGTGCCCGGGGTGCGCCGGGTGGTCGGCCGCATGGGGGACGTCGCCCCGGAGGTCGGCGTCTTCTCCCGCATCGCCCGGTTCGTCCACGCGCGGCCGTGGCCGGTCCTCATCGGGGTCCTCGCCGTCCTCGTCGTCCTCGCCAGCCCGCTGCGCGGCTTCGACATGCGCTCCTCCGGCCTCGACCTCGTCCCCGAGGACTCCGACCAGCGCGACTTCATCGCCGCCGTCGTCGAGGACTACCCCGCGGCGCAGGCGCCGGAGATCGTCGTCGTCAGCGCGGGCACGCCGGACGGCGCCACCGACCTCGCCGCTGCCGTCGCGGCGCTCGACGGCGTCACCGACGTCGGCGATCCGGCGCCGGTCGGGGACTACGTGACGCTGGGCGTCTTCCTCGAGACCGACGACCCGGGCGGCGACGAGGCCGGCGCGCTCGTCACCGCGATCCGGGCGCTCGACCCCGCTGCCCAGGCGTGGGTGACCGGGCAGGCCGCGACGCAGAAGGACTTCATCGACGCGCTCGTCGACGGCATGCCGTGGGTCGTCCTCTTCGTCGCGGCGGCGGTCCTCGTCCTGCTCTTCCTCATGACCGGCTCCGTCCTCGTCCCGGTCAAGGCGCTGGTCACGAACGCGCTCTCCCTCGCCGCGTCGCTCGGCATCACGGTGTGGATATTCATCGAGGGGAACCTCGCGGGCGTCCTCGGTTTCGAGCCGGTCGCCGGCCTCGAGGCGACGGTCGTCCCGCTCATCATCACGTTCGGGTTCGGCCTCGCGATGGACTACGAGGTCTTCCTCCTCACCCGCATCAAGGAGTTCTGGGACGCGGGGATGGACAACGACGTCGCGGTCGAGCGCGGCCTGCAGCTCATGGGCCGGATCATCACCTCGGCGGCCGCGATCATCATCGCCGTCTTCGCGGGCTTCGCGGCCGGCGAGCTCGTCATCATCAAGCAGGTGGGCGTCGCGCTCGCCGTCACCGTCCTCATCGACGCCACCCTCGTGCGCCTCCTCCTCGTGCCGGCGACGATGACGCTGCTCGGGAAGTGGAACTGGTGGGCGCCGGCGCCGCTGCGCCGCCTCCACGACCGGTTCGCCATCGCGCACTGAGGTGCCGCGGCGCACCCCTGAGCCGGCCGCTGCCCGGCACTTCTGCATGATCACGAGGGGGTCGCGGGGGGCGTCCGCCTTGCGGGTGCTTCCCGGCACTTCAGCACGATCACGAGAGGGTTGGTGCGAGCGCGTCACGGCGAGGTGGGGGCGAGCGGGTCAGCTCACACCCCGGCGAGGTTCTCCACCTCGTGGCCGACGGCGTAGCCGAGCCGCTCGTACACCCTGCGGGCGCCGTCGTTGTCCGCCCACATGCCGAGGTGGACGTAGGAACCGCGCTCGAGACCCCACCGCGTGAGGCGGGCCGTCAGCGCCGCCCCGGCGCCGCGGCGGCGGAGCTGCGGCAGGACGGCGATCGAGGAGAGGTGGACCTCCCCCGCGCCGCTCGGCTCCGGGGCCGTGGCGGCGCCGACCCCGCCGAGCGAGCCGTCGTCACCGGCCCAGCCCCACCAGGCCTTCTCCGCGTCGTCGCGGCGCGGCCCGCGCTCGGGGTACGCGACCCCGAGCACGCGGGAGACCCGCGCGAGCCGGTCGGTGCCGGTGAGGAGCTCGACGCGCTCCTCCCCCGGCTGCGCCGGCGGGACCGCCGCGCACACGAGCCAGTCCCACCCCCGCGCCGGCGCCAGGCCGAGGTGCTCGCGGGCCGCGGGGGCGACGTGGGCCCACGTGCCACGCGTGAGCATCGTGTGCCCCGGCTGCGGGGGCAGGTCGTCGGCGGCCGAGATGACGCCGGCGAGGGCGGCCGGGGCGCCGAGGCCGACGAGCATGGCGGCGTCGCCGACCTCGACCAGCGCGGCCGTCCCGGCCGCGTCCCCCCACACCCGCCGGACGGGCCAGCGGAAGGCGTTCGCGTGCCAGAACGGCCACCGGTCGAGCAGCGCGTGTACGTCGGTGCCCTGCCCGACCACCATCGTCGGGTCAGTCCTGCGCGGGCTTCTTCGGCTTCGCGTCCACGCCCGCCTCGCGGCGCTGCTCCGGCGTGATCGGTGCCGGTGCGTGCGTCAGCGGGTCGTAGCCGCCGCCGGACTTGGGGAACGCGATGACGTCGCGGATCGAGTCCGCCCCCGTGAGGAGGGCGACGATCCGGTCCCAGCCGAACGCGATCCCGCCGTGCGGCGGCGCTCCGTAGGCGAAGGCCTCGAGGAGGAACCCGAACTTCTCCTGGGCCTGCTCCTCGTCGATCCCCATGACCGCGAAGACGCGCTCCTGGACGTCACGGCGGTGGATACGGATCGACCCGCCGCCGATCTCGTTGCCGTTGCAGACGATGTCGTAGGCGTAGGCGAGCGCCTCGCCCGGTGCCTCCTCGAAGCGGTCGATCCACTCCGGCGTCGGCGACGTGAAGGCGTGGTGGACGGCCGTCCACGACCCGGAGCCGACGGCCACGTCGTCGTCCTCTCCCGTGGGCTTGAACAGCGGCGCATCGACGACCCACACGAACGACCAGGCACTCTCATCGATGAGGCCCTGGCGGCGCCCGATCTCGAGGCGCGCCGCGCCGAGGAGCGAACGCGCCTCGTTCGGCTTGCCGGCGGCGAAGAAGACGCAGTCGCCGGGCTGGGCGCCGACGGCGGCGGCGAGGCCCGCGCGCTCGGCCTCGGAGATGTTCTTCGCGACCGGCCCGCCGAGGGTGCCGTCCTCGGCGATCGTCACGTAGGCGAGGCCCTTGGCGCCGCGCTGCTTCGCCCACTCCTGCCACGCGTCGAACGCCCGGCGCGGCTGCGCGGCCCCGCCCGGCATGACGACGGCCCCGACGTAGGGGTTCTGGAACACGCGGAACGGGGTACCGGCGAAGTACTCGGTGAGGTCGGTGAGCTCGAGGCCGAAGCGCAGGTCGGGCTTGTCGGTGCCGTACCTCTCCATGGCGTCGGCGAAGGTGATGCGCTCGATCGGGCGCGGGATCGCGACGTCGATGAGCGACCACAGCTCGGTGAGGACCTCCTCGGCGACACCGATGACGTCGTCCTGCTCGACGAAGCTCATCTCGACGTCGAGCTGAGTGAACTCGGGCTGGCGGTCCGCGCGGAAGTCCTCGTCGCGGTAGCAGCGGGCGATCTGGTAGTAGCGCTCCATGCCGGCCACCATGAGGAGCTGCTTGAACAGCTGGGGCGACTGCGGCAGGGCGTACCAGGAGCCGGGCGCGAGGCGCGCCGGGACGAGGAAGTCACGGGCCCCCTCGGGGGTCGACCGCGTGAGCGTCGGCGTCTCGATCTCGACGAACTCCTTCGCGTCGAGGACCCGCCGCGCGGCGGCGTTCGCCTTGGCGCGCAGGCGCAGCGCGTGCGCGGGGCCCTGGCGGCGCAGGTCGAGGTAGCGGTGCTTGAGTCGCGCCTCCTCGCCGACCTGGCCGGCGTCCTCCGCGTGCGCGGACACCTGGAACGGCAGCGGCGCGGCCGTGTTGAGGACGACGACGTCGCTCGCGATGAGCTCGATGTCCCCCGTGGGAAGGTTCGGGTTGGCGTTGCCCTCGGGGCGGGCGGCCACCTCGCCCGTCACCTGGAGGACGAACTCGCTGCGGAGCTCGTGGGCGACCTCCTCGTCGCGGATGACGACCTGGGCGATGCCCGAGGCGTCGCGCAGGTCGATGAATGCGACCCCCCCGTGGTCTCGCCGGCGGTCCACCCACCCGGTGAGGGTGACGGTGGCGCCGGTGTCGCTGGCGCGCAGGGAGCCTGCGGTGTGGGTGCGGAGCACGGTGGGTCCTTCCGGATCGGTGGGCGCACCGCGAGACGGGCGGGCGCGCGACGATCCTAGTTGCCCCGCCGGCCGGGGCCGTGTGCCCAAGGTCACCGGGCCTCCTCCTGTGCCCCGTGGGCCCCGTACCGGTAACCTGGTGGTTCCTGGAGTGCACAGACCGCAGAACCAGGCCCCGAGCGGATGTTGGCGCATGTGTGGGGGCCCTTGTGCGGATGGTGCCTCGCCCAACCTGGCGATCGCACCCCACTCCGCATCAAATGACGGGTTCCTCTGTGACCACAACCATGCCCCAGCACGACTCTGCCACGAGCGTCCAGGACAACACCGGTGACTTCGCGGGTATCAGCGCCGCGACGACGTTCGCCGACCTCGGCCTCCCGCAGCACCTTCTCGAGGCGGTCCTCGACCTCGGCTTCACCATCCCGACCGACATCCAGGCGGAGGCCATCCCGCGCCTGCTCGCCGGGCGCGACGTCGTCGGCATCGCCCAGACGGGCACCGGCAAGACGGCCGCCTTCGGCCTGCCGCTGCTCGCCGCGGTCGACGCCAGCCGCAAGGGCGTCCAGGCCCTCGTCCTCACCCCGACCCGCGAGCTCGCCATGCAGGTGAGCGACGCGATCGCCACGTTCGCGGCCCGGACCCCGTCGCTGCGCGTCATGTCGATCTACGGCGGCTCGAGCTTCATCCCGCAGCTGCGGGGCCTGCGCGAGGGCGTCCAGGTCGTCGTCGGCACCCCCGGCCGCGTCATCGACCTCATGGAGCGCGGCAGCCTCGACCTGTCCGGCGTGCGCTTCCTCGTCCTCGACGAGGCCGACGAGATGCTGCGCATGGGCTTCGCCGAGGACGTCGAGCAGATCGCCGCCCGCGTCCCGTCCGACCGCCGCACCGCACTGTTCTCCGCGACGATGCCCGGCGCCATCAAGAAGGTCGCCGCGACGCACCTCAACGACCCGGTCCGCGTCGCCGTCTCGCGTGCGTCCTCGACGGTCTCGACCGTCCGCCAGACGTACGCCGTCGTGCCCTACAAGCACAAGGTCGGCGCGCTCGCCCGCGTCCTGTCCATCTCCGACGCCGACGCCGCCATCGTCTTCGTCCGGACCAAGGCCGCCGCGGACGAGGTGGCCATCGACCTCGCCGGCCGTGGGATCCAGGCCGCCGCGATCTCCGGTGACGTCGCCCAGCGTGAGCGCGAGAAGCTCATCGAGCGCCTGCGCGCCGGCACGCTCGACGTCCTCGTCGCCACCGACGTCGCGGCCCGCGGGCTCGACGTCGAGCGCATCGGTCTCGTCGTCAACTTCGACGTCCCCCGCGAGGCGGAGAGCTACGTCCACCGCATCGGCCGCACCGGCCGCGCGGGTCGCAGCGGCGAGGCCCTCACCTTCCTCACCCCGCGTGAGCGTGGCAGCCTCGGACAGATCGAGCGCCTCACCGGCACCAAGCTCGAGGAGGCGGCGATCCCCTCGCCCGCCGACGTCTCGGCCCATCGCGCCAAGACGCTCCTCGGCAAGGCGCCGGAGCGTCACACCGTCGGCCGCCTCGACCTCTACCGCGAGCTCGTCGGCGCCCACGTCGCCGAGCACGGCACGGACCCGGTCGAGCTGGCCGCCACGCTCCTCGCCATCGCCATCGGCGACGCCGGCCCCGCGCCGCGCACCGACGCCGACGACGCTGCCGAGGCACGCCCGCGCCGCGAGGAGTCCTACGACGACAGCGGCTCGTTCGTCCAGGCCCGGTTCGAGGAGGGCCGCGACGGCGGAGCCCGCTCCGGCCCCCGGAGCTCGGCTGCGCGCGGCGGCCGCCGCGACGTCGTCGGCACCCGCTACCGCGTCGAGGTCGGCCACCGCGACGGCGTCCAGCCGGGCGCGATCGTCGGCGCCATCACCGGCGAGGGCGGCCTGCGCGGCAAGGACCTCGGCAAGATCGACATCTTCCCGAGCTTCTCGCTCGTGGAGATCAGCGCGGACATCGACGCGGAGACGACGCGGCGGATCGGCGCCGCCCGCGTCGCCGGCCGCCCGCTGAAGATCCGCCCGGACTCCGGCCCCCGCACCACCGGTGCGGCCCCGAGCCGCGACACGCGCCGCGGCGCCGAGCACCCCTCGCGCCCGAGCGACGGCCGCCGCCCGCACCACACGAGCGCGCACTGACACCGGTGAGCTGAGCCGAGTCACCGACGCCCCCCGGCCGCCTGGCCGGGGGGCGTCGTCGTCCCTGGGGGCGCCGGTCAGCGGTCGACGGCGGCGAGGATCGCCGCCGCGAGCTCCGTCGGTCGCGTCAGCTGGGGCCAGTGGCCCGTGGGCAGGTCGACGATCTCGACGTCCTTGATGCGGGCGAGCTCAGCCGCGAACGGGTTGCCCGCGTCCATCCACTGGCGCAGGAGCTCGCTCGGGAACTCGCAGCAGATGACGGTCACCGGGACGTCGTAGCGCCGCTCGTCGTCGCTGAGCACCTGCGCGTCGCTCGCCACCCGCGCGGGCTGCGGGACCGCCATCGCGGCGAACCGGCCGCGCAGGTCCTCGTCGAGGTCGGTGAGGTCCTCCGGCTCGAAGACCGACCAGTCGGGCAGCGGGACCTCGCCGCCGGCCGCGGGCAGCTCGGCGTTGATGGCGTCCCCGTGGCCGAGGGGGCCGCTGTCGACGTAGACGACCCGCGCCACCGCCCGGGGCCGGGCGTCGACCACGGCGTGCGCGATCGCGCCGCCGCCGCTGTGGCCGACGAGGACGACCGGCCCGGGCAACGAGTCGACGACGGCGACGACGGCGTCGACGTGGTCGCGCAGCCCGATGCCCGCACGGTCGGCGTCGCGCGACTCCAGGCCCGGAAGGGTGAGCGCGTGGACGGTGTGGCCCGCGGCGCGCAGCGGATCGGCGACGTCGTCCCACGAGGCGCCGTCGAGCCAGAAGCCGGGGATGAGGATGAGGTCCATGCCCCGAGCGTACGAGCGACGTCCGGCAGAGAACAGGGGTGTGCGGGTGAACGTGGGGTGAGGCTCAGCCGCGCGCGCTCCGCAGCGCCGTCCGGAAGTCGGCGTAGCGGTCGAGCTCGGCCTCGAGCGGGACGACGACGGAGCGCTCCACGGTCGCGCGGACCCCCGTCATGAGGTCGCGCCGGGCGGCGCGGGCGCGCCGGCGTGCCCCCCACCGGGCGAGGACCCGGCCGATGACGGCGAGGAGGACCCCGGCGAGGACCCCGCCGAGCAGCAGCGCCGTCGGCCACGGGACGCGCCCCGCCATGGGCGTCTCCGGCACCGGCAGCCGCAGGTACCCCGCTCCCGCGAGGGCGCCGAGCCAGAGGGCCCCGGCGATGGCCGCGGTGAGGAGGACGGCCTGGAGGAGGCCGAGCACGCGCCACCACGCCGGCGTGCGCCCGAGCCGCAGGTCCGTGCCGGCGACGGTGCGGTCGAGGGCGTCGACGAGCCCCGGCACGGCGTCCTCGGCGTCGGTGAGCGCGCGCTCGCGCCACTGCGCCGGCAGGTGCCCGGTGGTCGACCACGCGAGGTCGTGCACGCCGGCGGTGACGGCGGCGGAGTGGGCGGCGCTGACCGGCGGCAGCGAGGTCGGCGCGTCGCCCGCCTCGAGGTGGAGGCGGCGCAGCGGGTCGGGGCGCAGGCGGGCGAGCCAGCGCACCGGGGGCCACCCCACGTGCCGGGCGGCGCGCCGCGAGTACGCGCGCTGCACGGCGGCCGTCACGGTCGGCACGCCCGCCGCGCGCGCCGCGGCGCTCGTGAGCGCCTCCGTCGCCTCCGCGGGCACCTCTCCCGACGTCCCGTCGTTGAGGTCGGCACCGCTGCTCGTGGCGATCGTCCGGACGGCGGTCGTGACGTCGGCCGTCAGGCGGTCGCGGGCCGCGCGCCCCGCCCCCGCGACCGTCGCCAGCCGCTGCGTCAGCTCGTCCACGCCGGTGCCCTCCCGCGCGGAGGTGAGGAGCACCTCGACGCCGGTCATCCCGTCCTGCGCGAGCAGGCGGCGCAGGTGGTCGACGACGCCGGGCACGTCGCCCGGGTCGAGGCGGTCCACCTGGTTGAGGACGACGACGCTGACGCTGGCGTGGTCGGCCATCGCCTGGAGGTACTCCTCGTGGACGACGCCGTCGGCGTACTTCTGCGGGTCGAGCACCCACACGAGGGCGTCGACCCGCTGCGCGAGCCGCGCTGCGACGGCGCGGTTGGCCGCGCTCGTCGAGTCGATGTCCGGGAGGTCGAGGAGGACGAGGCCGTCGAGGCCGCGCGGGTCGTGCCCGCGCTCGAGGCGGTCCGGCACGTCGAGCCAGTCGAGGAGCTCGGTCGCGCTCGCCTCGCCCCACACGACGCCGAGGGGCTGGGTCGTCGTCGGGCGCCGTGCGTCGACGCGGGCGAGGTCCGCGCCGACGACGGCGTTGAGCAGGCTCGACTTGCCGGACCCCGTCGCCCCGAGGAGCGCGGCGACCGTGAGGCCGACGCCGATGCGCTGGCGCTCCGCGGACCGCTCGATGAGGGCGCCGGCCACCGCCAGGGCGTCGGCCGCCACGCGCCCCTCGGCGAGCTCGACGGCGTGCGCGAGGCTCTCGAGCCTCGACTCGAGGCTGGTCTCGGCGGCGCGCGAGGTGCGGCGCCTCACCGCGCCATCCCCGCGGCCGCGAGGCGGGCCACGACGTGCTCGACGGCGTCGTCGAGCGCGTCCGGGGCGCCGCGGTCGATCCGCAGCCGGTCGAGCTGGCCGGTGCGCGCGTAGGCCTCCTCCGCGAAGAGCCGTCCGGTCCGCGCGCGCAGGTCCACCCGCGC
The DNA here is from genome assembly GCF_036421975.1 of Georgenia wangjunii. Taxonomy (NCBI): domain Bacteria; kingdom Bacillati; phylum Actinomycetota; class Actinomycetes; order Allobogoriellales; family Allobogoriellaceae; genus Georgenia; species Georgenia wangjunii. The sequence continues at coordinate 14,466 of NZ_JAZGON010000012.1, forward strand.
GGCCTCGGCGAGGTCGCGCACCGCCTGGTCGCCGAAGACCATCTCGAGGACCTTCTGCCCGACGATCGCCGTGCCGCCGGCGACGCCGAGCTCACCGCCGGTGATGCCGCCCGAGAGGGCGAAGACGACGAGCATGAGCGTGACACCCGAGACGTTGACCCCGAGGGAGAGCATGCGCGCGCGCGTGCGCCGGTCCTCTCCCTCCTCGCGGACCCGCTCGAGGATGCCCTGCTGCCACGCGCGGACCTCGGTCTCGACGCGCTCGGCGAGCCGGGCTCGCACCTGGGCGGGCGGCTCGCCGTCGTCGGCCTCGTCCTCGGTCGTCAGCAGGTCGCGCCCGGCGGGGTCGCTGCGCCAGCGGCGGCGCACGTCCTGCGCGGCGCGCTCGGCCTCGGCGACGACGAGGGTGACGAGGCCCGACTCGACGGCCTCCGCGACGCGGGCGGCGGGGGCCGGCCGGCCGCGCAGGAACCCCGTCACCCGGTCGCGCAGCCGTCCGACCGACGCCTCGAGCCCGCGGAACCACTCCCCCGTGCCGACGAACTCCTGCCAGCGCGCGAGGACCTCCCCACGCAGGAGCGTCCCGTCCTCCGTGGCGGCCATGACCCGGTCGACGCCCTCGTTGTAGGCGCCGTGGACGTGGTCGGCCAGGGCGGTGGCCGCGTCCACCTGCGCGCGGGCGCCGTCGGAGACGTCGTGGGTACGGCGCAGCGCGGCGTGGAGGGCCCCGAGGAGCGTCTGCCGTGCGACGGCGGCACGCGAGCTCGCGTCGTGGGCGAGGCCGCCCAGCCAGGCCCGCACCTGCTCGACGTCGCCCTCGGGGAGCATGCCCCGGGCGTCCCGGGCCGTCTCGGGGACGACGAACAGCGGCGCGTGCGCGAGGCCCTCGGCCTCGAGGTGCCGTGCGAGGTCGGCGCGCACGTCCCCGGCGGTACCCGGCGGCACACGGTCGAGCACGACACCGACGACGACGCGGCGCGCGGCCGCCTCGCGCAGGAGCGCCCACGGCACGGCGTCGGCGTAGCGTGCGGCGGTCGTGACGAAGAGCCACAGGTCCGCGGCGGCGAGGAGCTGGCCGGCGAGCACCCGGTTCTCCGAGACGACGGAGTCGATGTCGGGAGCATCGAGGAGCGCCAGGCCGCGGGGCACGCTGACGGCGGCGCGCAGCTCGAGCTCGGTCTGGAGGGCCGAGCGGTCGGTCACGTCGTCGGGCGCCACGGACGCGGCCTCCTGGCCGACGCGCACGCGGGCGAGCTGCGGGAGGATGCGCGTGCTCGTGAACCACGCGGCGTCGTCGGGGTGGTGGACGAGCACGGGCCGGCGCGTCGTCGGACGTATGGCCGACGCCGTCGAGACCTCCGTCCGCACGAGCGAGTTGACGAGGGTCGACTTCCCGGCGCCCGTCGAACCGCCGACGACGGCGAGGAGCGGGGCGTCGAGCTGGTCGAAGCGCGGGATGACGTAGTCGTCGAGCTGGTCGACGACGGCGGTCCGCTGCGCCCGCGCCGCCTCGGCGCCGACGACGTCGAGGGGCAGCCGCACCTCGCGCAGCAGGTCGCGCAGGGCGCGCAGCGCGGCGACGACCTCGGGCGTGCCCGCGGACTCCCGCTCGACGCCGCGCACCGTGCTCATCGTTCGTCCTGGTCCGGTACCGCTGCTACGACGCGCTGCCGCACGTCGTCCGCGGGCGGGCTCCACGTCGCGGCGTCCGCGCCCACCTGCTCCCCGGAGCGGATGTCCTTGACGGCGTCGCCGTCCTCGCTGGCGCCGGGGAACCACACGAAGGGGATGCCGCGCCGGTCGGCGTGCTTGATCTGCTTGCCGAACTTCGCGGCGCTGGGGGCGACCTCGGCGGGGATGCCGCGGCTGCGCAGCGCGGCCGCGACACGGTCGCTCGCGCGGCGCCCGTCCTCGTTCGTCACGGCGACGAGGACGGCGGTCGGCACGGCGCGGGTGGCGCGCGCGAGCCCCCCGGAGAGGATGCGGGCGACGAGCCGGCTCACGCCGATGGACAGGCCCACACCGGGGTAGGTGCGCGTGCCGTCGGAGGCGAGGGAGTCGTACCGCCCACCGGAGCAGATGGAGCCGAGGTCCTCGTGCCCGACGAGCGTCGTCTCGTAGACGGAGCCGGTGTAGTAGTCGAGGCCCCGGGCGATCGACAGGTCGGCGACGACGACGCCCGGCACGCGCTCGGCGGCGGCCGCGACGAGGCTGACGAGCTCACCGAGGCCCTCCTCGAGGAGGTCCGTGCTGACGCCGAGCGCCCGCACGCGCTCGGCCACCGAGGCGTCGGCCCCGGTGATCGAGGCGAGCTCGAGCGCGGCACGCGCCTGCTCGGGCGTCGCCCCAGCCTCGTGCTCGAGGAGCTCGGCGACCGCGTCGGGGCCGATCTTCGCGAGCTTGTCGATCGTGCGCAGCGTGCCCTCGACGTCGGCGAGCCCGATGCCCTCGTAGAAGCCCTGGGCGATCTTGCGGTTGTTGACGGCGATGCGCACCGGCGGGATCGGGAGGGCGGCGAGCGCCTCGGCCATGACGAGCGGCAGCTCGACCTCGTAGTGGAACGGGAGGGCGTCCGCGCCGACGACGTCGACGTCGGCCTGGATGAACTCGCGGAACCGGCCGTCCTGGGGGCGCTCCCCGCGCCACACCTTCTGGATCTGGTAGCGCTTGAACGGGAAGGCGAGCTTGCCGGCGTGCTCGAGCACGTAGCGGGCGAGCGGGACGGTGAGGTCGAAGTGGAGGCCGAGCCGGCGGTCGGCGGCGGAGCCCGACGCAGCCGAGACGTCCTCGCCGCCGTCGTCCGGGTGCACCTCCTGGAGGCGGCTGACGAGGTACACCTCCTTCGAGGTCTCGCCCTTGCGGAGCAGCTCCTCGACCGGCTCGACGGCCCGCGTCTCGATGCCCGCGAACCCGTGCAGCTCGAAGGTGCGGCGCAGGACGTCGAGGACGTGCGCCTCGACGGCGCGGTCAGCGGGGAGCCATTCGGGGAAGCCGGACAAGGGCGTGGGGCGGGCCATGGGGCCGATCCTCCCATCACCGGCGGTTCTGGTGCGAGGCGCCCGGCCCGTGGGCGGCTCCACGTCCGGTCGCTACGCCGCGCCGAGGGCCGCGCGCAGGTGCGGGTTCGTCGCTCGCTCGGCGTCCATCGTCGTGGCGGGGCCGTGCCCGGGCAGCAGGCGCGTACGGCCGGGCAGGGCACCGGCGAGCACCCGCAGGGTCGCACCCATGACGGCGGGGTCACCGCCGGGCAGGTCGCACCGGCCGATCGAGCCCGCGAAGAGGACGTCGCCGGTGAACGCGAGGACGTCAGCCGCCGCCGGGGACACGTCGTCGCCGCTCGGCCGGGCGTCCGGGAGACGGAGGACGAGGACGGTGCTGCCCGGCGTGTGCCCGGGGGCGGGCACCGCCTCGAGCACGAGTCCCTCCGCCAGCGCGAGCCCGCCGTCGGGCAGGGGCCACCCCTGCGCCGGACGCCGCCACGGCCCGGCGGTGAGGGAGCGGAACATCGCCCCGAGCGGAGCACCGAGCGCGCCGGCCGGGTCCGCGAGGCGCGGCAGGTCAGGCGCGCCGAGGTAGACGGGAGCATCACCGGCCACCTCGGCGGCGTCCCACACGTGGTCCGGGTGCCCGTGGGTCCCGACCACCCCGGACACGGTGAGGCGGTGCTCGTCGAGGGTGCGGCGCACGGCGGCGGCGGAGCCGGCGCCGGGGTCGATGACGAGCGCCTCGCCGCCCTCCGCCGGGGCGAGGAGATAGCAGTTCGTGGCGAACACCGGGGCCTGGACGGTGAGGAGCAGCATCGTTCCAGGCTAGGCCGTGACCAGCCTGTGACCTCTGCGTGCCCGGGACGGCAGTGCGCGGGGCCGCGCCCGCCTAGACTGTCCCGCGATCAGTCGTCGCGGTGGCGTACGTCACGTCATCGCTCATGAGGAGGTCCAGTTGGCCCCGGGCACGAAGCAGCAGCGCGAGTACGAACGGCGCCGCCACGAGAAGTGGGAGGCGCGCCGACGCGTCCACCAGCGCCAGCGACGCACGATCGCCCTCGTCATCGCCGGCATCGTCGTCGTCGGGATCGTCATCGCGCTCATCCTCGTCAACCGGCCGGACGGAGAGACCACCGACCCCGGCTCGACGAGCGAGCCGCAGGCGACGGCCTCGCCCGAGCCGCTGCCGACGACGGACCCGCAGCTCTACGACGCCGCGCCGGACCCGGCCGAGGCCGAGGGCCGCACGTGGGAGGTGACGATCAGCACGAGCGCCGGAGACATCGGCATCGAGCTCGACGGCGCCGCCGCACCGCAGGCCACCGCCAACTTCCTCCGCCTCGCCCGCGACGGCTTCTACGACGGCACGGGGTGCCACCGCCTCCTGCCGACCTCGCTCCTCCAGTGCGGTGACCCGACGGCGACCGGCACCGGTGGCCCGGGCTACAGCTTCGGGCCCGTCGAGAACGCCCCCGAGGGCGACCTCTACCCCGCCGGCACCCTCGCCATGGCGCGCCAGGGCAACAACGGCGAGTCCATGGGCAGCCAGTTCTTCCTCGTCTTCGCCGACGTGACCCTCCCGTCGGACGAGGCCGGTGGCTACTCCGTCTTCGGCACCATCACCGAGGGGCTCGAGATCCTCCAGCAGGTGGGGTCGCAGGGCACCGTCCCGGGCAGCGAGCAGCCCGTACTTCCCGTCACCATCGAAGGAGTGACCATCCAGTGACCGAGCCGACGTCGCACCCCCAGGACGACCAGCAGGTGCCCGCCGCCGCAGCCGAGTCCCAGCCGCCCCGCGAGGAGCGTCCGGAGGCACCGGTCACGGAGGAGTCCGTGCCGGACGCGGCCGGCCAGGCCGATGCTGCTCCGGCGGCGAACGAGGGCGCCGACGCCCCCGCCGTCGCCCCGGCCGCGCAGGCGCCGGCTGACGACGGTGCCTCCGCTGAGCACGTGGCCGACGGCACGAGTGCTGCGACCGACGAGGCCGCCGCACCGGCCGAGGCGGACGCTCCCAGCGGGGAGCAGCCGACCCAGGACGCCGCTCCCAGCGCGGAGCAGCCGACCCAGGACGCCGCTCCCGGCGCGGACCAGCCGACCGAGGACACCGCTCCCAGCGCGGACCAGCCGACCGGCGACGCAGCGCCTGTGCCGAGCGAGCAGGCGGCGGACTCCGCGCCCGCCGAGCAGCCGGCCGCGGACGTCGTGCCGGCCGAGGACGCCCCCGTCCCCGCCGAGCAGCCGGCCGAGGACGCCCCCGTCCCCGCCGAGCAGCCGGCCGAGGACGCCCCCGTCCCCGCCGAGCAGCCGGCCGAGGACGCCCCCGTCCCCGCCGAGCAGCCGGCCGAGGCCGCGGCGCCCGCCGCCGACGCCACCCCGGCGCCGACCGAGCACACCGAGCCCGAGCCCGTGGCCGACGCCGTCGAGGCCGCCACCCCCGAGGCCGAGGTTCCGGCGCCCGCCGACGCCACGCCCGCCGAGCCGCCGGCCGCGGACGCTGCACCGGTGGCAGAGGCGGAGGCTGCCCCCGAGCCGCCGGCCGCCGCCGCCGGTCCGGCGTCGCCGTCCACGCGGCCGACGCCCGTCCCCCGCCCCGCTCCCCGCCCGCCGCTGCCCGGTCGCCGGGCCGCTGCGGCCCCGGTCGTGCCGGTTCCGCCGGTCGACGCCCACGACGCCGCCGAGGCGGCCGCGTGGGGGCGCGTCGACCCCGACGGCACCGTGTGGGTCCGCGAGGCGACCGGCGAGCGGACCGTGGGGCAGTACCCGGGCGCGGACACGGAGGAGGCGCTCGCCTTCTACGTGCGCCGCTTCCTCGACCTCCAGGCCCAGGTGGCGCTCTTCGAGGCGCGCCTGCCGCAGCTCGCCGTCAAGGAGATCGACCAGACCATCACCACGCTCCGGGACGCCCTCGAGGCGCCGACCGCCGTCGGCGACATCGACGGCCTCCGCGCGCGCCTCGAGGGTCTGCGTGGCCGGGCGTCCGAGCGTCGTAAGGAGCTCGCCGCGGAGCGCGAGGCGCTCAAGGCCCAGGCGCTCGCCGAGCGCACCGCGATCGTCGAGCGGGCCGAGGCCATCGCGGCGACCGACCCGGCGAAGATCCAGTGGCGCTCCACCGGCGAGGAGCTCCGCGGGCTCCTCGACCAGTGGAAGGCGGCGCAACGCTCCGGGCCCCGTCTGGACCGCCCCTGCGAGGACTCGCTGTGGAAGCGGTTCTCGCAGGCCCGCACGACCTTCGACCGCCACCGCCGGCAGTACTTCGCCGAGCTCGACGCCACGCAGGGCGAGGCGAAGGCCGCCAAGGAGAAGCTGGTCCAGCGCGCCGAGGCGCTGTCCACGTCGACCGACTGGGGCGCCACCTCGGCTGCCTACCGCGGCCTCATGGACGAGTGGAAGCAGGCCGGGCGCGCGAACCGCAAGGACGACGACGCCCTCTGGGCGCGGTTCCGTGCCGCGCAGCAGGTCTTCTTCGACGCCCGCAACGCGCAGAACGCACAGGTGGACGCCGAGTACTCGAAGAACCTCGAGGTCAAGCTCGCCCTGCTCGAGCAGGCCGAGGCCCTCCTGCCCGTGACGAACCCGACCGCCGCCAAGGCGGCACTGCGCCCGATCCAGGACCGCTGGGAGGAGGCCGGCAAGGTGCCGCGCGCGGACGTCCAGCGCGTCGAGGGCCGCATGCGTGCTGTCGAGCAGGCTGTCCGTGACGCCGACGACCAGCGCTGGCAGCAGACGGACCCCGAGAAGAAGGCGCGCGCGGAGGGGGCGGCAGCCCAGCTGCAGGACTCCATCACCGCCCTCGAGAAGGACGTCGCGGACGCGCAGGCACGCGGGGACGAGCGTGCCGTCGCTCGTGCGCGCGAGGCGCTCGATGCCCGTCAGGCGTGGCTCGACCAGGTGCTGCGCTCCGCCGAGTAGCCGCGCTGAGAGGCTGTATCCACACGCGCACCACCGGCCCGGGCATCCACATGCCCGGGCCGGTCTGTCGCTGCGTTGCCGGCCCGGGCGGCACCCTGGGGCGATGACCCACCCGCTGGCCTGGCTGCACGCCCGCCCGCCCGAGCCCGTCGTCTCGGTCACGGCGCAGGACCGGGCGCTGCGGGTCGCACGGCTCGACGGGCTGCTCCTGCCCACGGGACGTGACCGGTTCGCCGCGGCCGACCTCGTCCGCGGGCCGGACGGCCGCGCCGCCAGCCTCGCCGCCGATGTCCCCGCCGGCGCGGCGATCGCCCGGGCCTCGGCGGTCTGGGTCCACACGGGCTGCTACCGACCCGCCGTCCCGGAGGTCGTCGTCCCGCGGGGACGGCGCGAGCACCTGCCGACGCTCACGGTGCACCAGCAGCGCGTCGAGCCCGGCGAGACGGTCACCATCGGGGGCGTCCTCGTCACGACGCTGGTGCGCACCGCGGTCGACCTCGCCCGGTGGTGCCCGCTCGACGTCGCGGCGCCGCGCCTGCGCGCCCTCGCCGCCGTCGGGCTCCCGGTCGCCGACGTCACGGCTGACCTCGACCGGCACGCCCGCGACGCGTACACCGCGCGCGCCCGCGCCGTCGTCGCGGCGGCCCTGACGGTGCCGGGAGGCGGTGCTTAGCCGCGCCGCGAGGCGGTGCCTAGCCGCGCGCCGGTACGTCGGCGCTGCGTGCACCCGTGAGGCGGTAGACGTCGAAGACGCCGTCGATGCGGCGGACGTTGGAGAGCACGTGCCCGAGGTGCGAGGGCTCGGCCATCTCGAAGACGAACTTCGACAGCGCGACTCGGTCCCGGCTCGTCGTCACCGAGGCCGACAAGATGTTGACGTGGTTGTCCGAGAGGACGCGCGTGACGTCGGAGAGAAGTCCCGAGCGGTCGAGCGCCTCCACCTGGATCTGGACGAGGAAGGTGCTCTGGCCGTGCGGCGACCACGAGACGCCCACGACGCGCTCTGGCTCGGCGCGGAGGCTGTCGAGGTTCCCGCAGTCGGCGCGGTGGACGGACACACCTGACCCCCGGGTGACGAACCCGACGACGGGGTCGCCGGGGACCGGCGTGCAGCAGCGGGCGAGCTTGACCCACACGTCCGACTCCGACATGCCCTCGACGACGATCCCCGGGTCCCCGGACCGCAGGCGCGGCCGCTGCTCGCCCGGCATCGTCGCCTCGGCGAGGTCCTCCTCGGCGCCCTGCTCGCCGCCCATCGTGTGGACGAGCCGCTGGACGACGTTCGACGCCGAGACGTGGTTCTCGCCCACGGCGGCGTAGAGGGCCGAGACGTCGGCGTAGCGCATGTCGTGGGCCAGCGCCGTGAGCGACTCGTGCGACATGAGCCGCTGGATCGGCAGGTTCTGCTTGCGCATGGCCTTGGCGATGAGCGCCTTGCCGGCCTCGATCGCCTCCTCGCGGCGCTCCTTGGTGAACCACGCGCGGATCTTGTTCCGGGCCCGGGGGCTCGTGACGAAGCCGAGCCAGTCCCGGCTCGGGCCGGCCCCCTCGGCCTTCGACGTAAAGATCTCGACCGTGTCGCCGTTCTCGAGCGTCGACTCCAGCGGCACGAGCCGACCGTTGACGCGCGCGCCGACGGTGCGGTGCCCCACCTCGGTGTGGACGGCGTAGGCGAAGTCGACCGGCGTGGCGCCCGGCGCGAGCGCCATGACGTCGCCCTTCGGCGTGAAGACGTACACCTGGGAGCCGGAGATCTCGAAGCGGAGCGAGTCGAGGAACTCCCCCGGGTCGGCCGTCTCCCGCTGCCAGTCGACGAGCTGGCGCAACCAGCTCATCTCCGTGTCGCCCGAGGGCTCCTCGTTGCGGGCACCCTTCGCGGCCTGCTTGTACTTCCAGTGCGCCGCCACGCCGTACTCGGCCCGCCGGTGCATGTCGTGCGTGCGGATCTGGATCTCGACCGGCTTGCCGCCCGGCCCGACGACGGTCGTGTGCAACGACTGGTAGAGGTTGAACTTCGGCATGGCGATGTAGTCCTTGAAGCGCCCCGTCAGGGGGTTCCACCGGGCGTGCATCGTGCCGAGGACGGCGTAGCAGTCGCGGACCGAGTCGACGAGGATGCGCACGCCGACGAGGTCGAAGATGTCGTCGAAGTCGCGGCCCCGGACGATCATCTTCTGGTAGATCGAGTAGTAGTGCTTCGGCCGGCCGGTCACCGTGGCGCGGATCTTGTTGGTCCGCAGGTCCGTCTCGATCTGGGCGCTCACGCTCTTGAGGTACTCCTCGCGCGCCGGTGCGCGCTCGGCGACGAGGTGGACGATCTCCTCGTAGACCTTGGGGTAGAGCGTGGCGAAGGAGAGGTCCTCGAGCTCCCACTTGATCGTGTTCATGCCGAGGCGGTGCGCGAGGGGTGCGTAGATCTCGAGGGTCTCCCGGGCCTTGCGCTCGGCGGAGGCGGCCGGGACGTACTTCCACGTCCGGGCGTTGTGGAGCCGGTCGGCGAGCTTGATGACGAGGACGCGGATGTCGCGCGCCATGGCGACGACCATCTTGCGGACCGTCTCCGCCTCGGCGGCCTCGCCGTACGTCACCTTGTCGAGCTTCGTCACGCCGTCGACGAGGAGGGCGATCTCGTCGCCGAACTCCGCGCGCAGGTCGCGCAGCGGGTAGTCGGTGTCCTCGACGGTGTCGTGGAGGAGTGCGGCCGCGAGGGTCGGCGGCGTCATCCCGAGCTCGGCGAGGATGGTCGCCACCGCCACGGGGTGCGTGATGTACGGGTCTCCGCTCTTGCGGAGCTGGCCCCGGTGCGCCTTCTCGGCCACCTGGTAGGCGCGCTCGATGACGGCGGTGTCCGAGCGCGGGTGGTTCGCGCGGACGGCACGCAGGAGCGGCTCGATCGCGGGCGAGGCGTGACCACGGGCCCCGAGCCGCACGAGGCGCGAGCGCACTCGCGACCCCGGGACGACCGTGTCGTCAGCGGCCGGCTGAGTGCCGGTGACCGTCTCCTCTGCCATCGCGCAATCCTATGCCGACGGCGCCCGTGCGCAGACCTGGGAGGCGCCGCCGGTAGCGCCGGCTCAGTAGCTGAGGATGCTGTCCACCTCGTAGCCCTCGATGCGCGAGCGGCCACCGAGGGCGACGAGCTCGAGCAGCATCGACAGGGCGGCGACGGTCCCGCCGCTGCCCTCGATGAGCTCGATCGCAGCCGCCGCCGTCCCGCCCGTGGCGAGGACGTCGTCGATGACGAGCACGCGCGAGCCCTCCGCGACGGTCTCGGCCCGCAGCTCGAGTCGGGCGGTGCCGTACTCGAGGGAGTAGTCGACGCCGATGACCGGGCCGGGCAGCCGCCCGGCCTTGCGGACGGTGATCATGCCGACGCCGAGGGCGTGCGCGAGGGGCGCGGCGAGGATGAACCCGCGGGACTCGAGGCCGGCCACCGCGTCGATGCGCCCGCGGTAGCGCTCGGCGAGCGCATCGATGAGCGCGCCGAACGCAGGGCCGTCGGCGAGGAGCGGCGTGATGTCCCGGAAGAGGACGCCGGGCTCCGGGAAGTCCGGCACCTCGCGCACGTGGGAGCGCAGTAGCTCCGCGAGCTCGCTGGAGGAGGTCGTCATCGTCGTCCCTTCTTACGTCGGGGCTGTGCCACGTTGCCCCGGTGGTGGCCCGCGACGACCGCCTCGCCGGTGACCGGGGGGGCCGGCTGCGTGCCGTGCTCCGCGCCGGCGCTCGCCCGCTCGCTGGTCGCCGCTGCCCGCTCCGCGCGCGCCCGACGCTTGTCGAGGACCCGGGCGGTGTGCTCCTTGATGGTGTCCTCCCGCTCGTGGAGGGCGGCCTGGACGGGCGCGGCGATGAAGATCGACGAGAGCGTCGAGACGAGCATGCCGACGAAGAGCGCGAGGGCGATGTCGCGCAGGGTGCCGGCGCCGAGGAGCAGGGCGCCGACGAAGAGGATCGAGCCGACGGGCAGGAGCGAGGTCATCGACGTGTTGACCGAGCGGATGAGCGTCTGGTTGACGGCGAGGTTGGCGGCCTCGCTGTAGGTGCGCTCCTCCTGCTCGAGGAGGCCGGTCGAGTTCTCCCGGATCTTGTCGAAGACGACGACCGTGTCGTACAGCGAGTACCCGAGGATCGTCAGCAGGCCGATGACGGTCGCGGGCGTGACCTCCCACCCGATGAGCGCGTACACGCCGACGGTGAGGACGAGGTCGTTGAGGAGCGCGATCATCGCCGCCGCCGCCATCTTCCAGCTCCGGAAGTACGCGGAGAGGACGACCGAGACGAGGAGGATGAAGATGCCGAGGCCCTGGAGCGCCTGCCGCGTGATGTCCTCGCCCCACGAGGGGCCGATGAACGTCGACGCGACGTCGGCGACCGGCACGTCGTAGGTCTCGGCGAGCCCGGCGCGGACCTCGGAGGTCTGCTCGGTCGTCAGCTCCTCGGTCTGGATGCGCAGCGCCTCGTCGCCGACCGTCGAGATGCGCGCCGCCTGGTCCGCCCCGACCTCGTTGAGGACGTCGTGGGCGGGCTGCTGCTCGAGCGTCGAGGTGCCGGTGATCGTGAACTGCGACCCGCCGCGGAACTCGATGCCGGCGTTGAGGCCCTTGAAGGCGAGGAGGAGCAGCGAGATGAGGACGAGCGTCCCGCCGACGGCGAGCCAGGTCTTCCCGCGCTGGACGATCGGGAAGGAACGGCGCCCCGTGTGGAGGTCGTTGCCCATGGTGGCCAGCTTGGACATCAGCGCTCGTCCCCCGCACTCGTGTTGACGCTCTCGGCCGCCGCGGCGGCGGCCTCCTGCTCGCGCTGCTGCGCCGCGCGGCGCTCGGCGATGGTCATCCGCGGACCCTCCGGCGCAGGAGCCGCCGTGGCGCCCGTGCGCGGCACGGGCCCGCTCCGCTGCGGCGGGCGCGGCCGGCCGTGCCCGCGCGCCGTCGCCTCGTCGACACCGAGGCGCTCCGCGTTGAGGCCGGACATCGGGTGCCCCTCGCTGAAGAACCGGGTGCGGATGAGGACCTGCATGGCCGGGTGCGTGAACCAGAAGACGACGACGATGTCGATGAGGGTCGTCAGGCCGAGGGTGAACGCGAAGCCGCGCACCCCGCCGACCGCGAGGAAGTAGAGGACGACGGCGGCGAGGAGCGTGACGACGTCGGAGATGAGGATCGTGCGGCGGGCGCGGACCCAGCCCTCGTCGACGGCGGAGGCGATCGTGCGGCCCTCGCGGATCTCGTCCCGCATCCGCTCGAAGAAGAGGATGAACGAGTCCGCGGTGATGCCGACGGCGACGATGAGGCCCGCGACGCCGGCCAGCGAGAGCCGGTAGCCCTGGAGCCAGGAGAGCAGGACGATGACGCCGTACGTGAGGACGGCGGCGAGGACGAGGCTGGCGACGGCGACCGCGGCGAGGCCGCGGTACTGCCACACGAGGTAGGCACCGACGAGCACGAGGCCGATGAGGCCGGCGATGAGGCCGTTGCGCAGGTGCTCGCTGCCCAGCGTCGCGGAGATCTGCTCCTCGCTCTGGACCTCGAAGTTGAGGGGCAGCGAGCCGAAGTTCAACTGGTTCGCGAGCGTCGAGGCGCTCTCGCGGTCGAAGGTGCCGCTGATCTGCGCCTGGCCGTCCGGGATGACGGAGTTCATCGAGGGCGCGGAGATGACGAGACCGTCGAGCACGATGCCGAACTGGTTCTGGGGCGGCGCGAGGGACACGAGCCGCTGGCTCGTCTCACGGAAGAGGTCCGATCCCTCGCTGCCGAACTCGATGTTGACGACCCACTCGTTCGTCGTCGCGCCGGTGCTCGTCGTCCGCAGCCCGGAGTTCGCGCTGTCGACGTGGGTGCCCTCGACGTCGGCGGGGCCGAGGACGTACTTCGCCGTGCCGTCCTCGCCGCACGCGATGACGGGAGTCAGCGGGTCGTGCGCCGCACCGCCGGTGAGGTTCGCCGGGTCCGTGCAGTCGAGCGCGTACATGTCGTACGTCAGCTGCTCTGTCACCCACGCGACGTCGCTGTTCGACGTCGGGGCGGTGGCAGGCTCGGAGGAGAGCTCGCCGTCGCCGTCCACGTCCGCCGCCGTCATCGCGGCGGCCTCGATGTCCTCGCGCGCCGGGGGCGCGGTGGCCGGGGCGTCCGGCGTGGCGCCGTCCGTGGCGGCGTCGCTCACCGCGTCCGTGGCGGACTCGTCGGTGGCGGCGTCCGTGGCCACGGCGTCCGTGGCGGCGTCGGTTGCGGTCTCGCCGTCGGTGAGCGCCTCGTCGGGAGCCTCCCCCTCGGCGAGCGCGGCCTGGTCCGGGTCGATCGGGGTGGGGGCGGTGATCATGAGCACCGGCCGGAACCGGAGCTGCGCGGAGCGCCGGACGAGGTCGAGCGTCTCCTCGCTCGGCTCGCCCGGGAGGGCGACGACGATGTTGCCGGAGCCCTGCCGGGTGATCTCGGCCTCGGCGACGCCGGAGGCGTCGACGCGCTGGCGGATGATCGCGATGGCCTGGTTGAGGTCCTCGGGCGTGATCTCGTCGGTGGCGTCGGCGCCGTCGTCGAGCCGCGGGGTCAGCACGAGCTGGGTCCCGCCCTCGAGGTCGAGGGCGAGCTGCGGGGCGAACGAGGCCTCGTCGGACACCTGCGTCCCGGTGGCGACCGACCCGAAGATCGCGGCGATCGCCACGAAGAGGAGGACCAGGGTTCGTACGGGCCTAGGCCTCGCTGGAGGGCGGCCTGACTGTTGCGCCAACGACGTCTTCTCTCGAACGGGTCACGCGCGGCGTGACAGACATGGACCAGGCGGTCCGGCTAGATCTTCGGGTTGCGCGGCTCGTCGTCCTCGGGGCGCTCGATGACGACGGCGTCGCCGTCGGCGACGGTCGTCGTCGGCGCGTCGGTGTGACCGGCGCCGGCGTACGGCGCCGGTGCGTCCGAGAGCGCGGACGCGTCGTCGGGCACCTCGAGGCCGTCGGTCAGGGCGTGGGCGCCCTCGTCCGTGCCCGCGCCGTCCTCGTCCTCGACGACGGCGAAGGGCGGGTCGGCGAGCATCTGGATCGAGGCGCGGCGCCAGATGGTCTCGACGCCGGGGGTCGACTCGAGGGTGATCGCGTCGCCGTCGATGTCGACGATGCGTCCGTAGAAACCGCCCATCGTCATGACGTTCTGGCCCACCTCGAGGTTGGCGCGGAACTCGGCGGCGGCCTGCTGGGCCTTGCGCCCACCCCGGCCCATGAGCCACATCATGCCGACGAACAGGGCGATGATGATGAAGAACTCCACGGAAAGCACAACCCCTCGACGACGACAGAAACCTCGCCGAGTCTAGGTGACGCTCGCCGTGGCGGGGAACACCGCGCCGGTCGGGCCTCCTACTGCCACAGGGCACCGTCGTCCGGGCGGGCGAGGCCGAGGTGCGCGTACGCGGCTGGCGTCGCGATCCGCCCGCGCGGCGTGCGGGCCATGAGCCCCTCGCGCACGAGGAAGGGCTCGGCCACCGTCTCGACGGTCTCCGGCTCCTCCCCCACGGTGACGGCGAGCGTCGTCAGGCCCACCGGTCCCCCCCCGAAGCGCTCGCACAGCGCGCGCAGGACCGCGCGGTCGAGGCGGTCGAGGCCGAGCCGGTCGACCTCGAAGACGTCGAGCGCCCCGTGCGCGGCGCGCAGGTCGAGCTCGCCGGTTCCGCGCACCTGGGCCCAGTCCTGGACGCGCCGAAGGAGCCGGTTGGCGATGCGCGGTGTCCCCCGGGAGCGCGCGGCGAGCTCGCTCGCGGCGTCGGCGCCGAGCGGCGCGCCGAGGAGGCCGGCACTGCGGTGGAGCACCTGCTCGAGCTCGGCCGGCGAGTAGAACTCGAGGTGCCCCGTGAACCCGAAGCGGTCCCGGAGCGGGGCGGGCAGGAGCCCGGCGCGGGTCGTCGCGCCGACGACGGTGAACGGCGGCAGCGTGAGCGGGATGGCCGTGGCCCCCGGCCCCTTCCCCACGACGACGTCGACCCGGTAGTCCTCCATCGCGAGGTAGAGCATCTCCTCGACGGGGCGCGCGAGGCGGTGGATCTCGTCGATGAAGAGGACGTCCTTCTCCTGGATGGAGGAGAGGATGGCGGCGAGGTCCCCGGCGTGCTGGATCGCGGGGCCGGACGTGAGGCGCAGCGAGCCCTCGACCTCGTTCGCGATGATCATCGCCAGCGTCGTCTTGCCGAGGCCCGGCGGGCCGGAGAGCAGGACGTGGTCCGGCGTCGTGCCGCGCGCGTTGGCCGCGTCGAGGACGAGCGAGAGCTGGTCGCGCACGACCCGCTGCCCGATGAACTCGGCGAGGCGCCGCGGGCGCAGCGCCGCCTCGGCCGCACGCTCGACGTCGTCGGCGGCGGCCGAGAGGAAGTCGCGCTCCTCAGCCACGCCCGTGCCCGCCCAGGCGCTGGAGCGAGGCACGCAGGACCGCCGCGACGTCCGAGGGGGCGTCGTCGGCCGAGAGCACGCCGGAGACCGTCTCCGCGGCGACCTTCTCCGACCAGCCGAGCGAGACGAGCGCGTCGACGACGTCGGGCATCTCGCCGTCGGCGGGCGCCGGCGCAGGCGCCCGGTCCTGCCCGCGCGGGGGCCCGAGCTTGTCCCCGAGCTCGAGCACGATCCGCTGGGCGCCCTTGCGACCGATGCCCGGGACCCGCATGAGCGCGGCGAGGTCCTCCCCGGCGACGGCGCGGCGCAGGCCGTCCGGGTGGTGGACGGCGAGCATGGCCAGCGCCAGGCGGGGACCGACGCCGGAGACGGTCTGGACCGTCTCGAAGACGGACCGCTCGTCGTCGTCGGCGAAGCCGTAGAGCGTGAGGGACTCCTCCCGCACGACGAGCGCCGTGGCCAGGCGCGCCTCGCGGCCGACCGTCAGCGCGGCGAGGGTGGCGGGCGTGGCGTGGAGGAGCAGGCCGACGCCGCCGACCTCGACGACGGCGGAGTCCAGCCCTACGGCCTCGACCGTGCCTCGGACGGTGGCGATCACTGGGTACTCCCGCGCTCGGGCCCACAGGGGGCGAACATCTGTACGACCGTCGAGGTTAGCGTCTCCGCGCGAGCGTCGTGGGTCGGCGCGCCGCGCGCTCGGCCTCCGCCCACAGCCGCTGCGCCGCGGTGAGCGACGCGGGGCCGTCCGGCACGACCGCCACGCCGGACGCCGTCGGCCGTGGCGCCAGGCCCGGCCGGCCACCCCGCCACACGTGGCAGACCGCCAGGGCGAGCGCGTCCGCGGCGTCCGCGGGGCGCGGCGCCTCGCTCAGCCGCAGGATCCGCCGCACCATCTCCTGGACCTGGGCCTTCTCGGCGCGCCCGGAGCCGGTGACGGCCGCCTTGACCTCGCTCGGCGTGTGGAGCGCCACCGGGATGCCCACGCGCGCAGCCGCGAGCATCGCGATGCCCGCCACCTGCGACGTCCCGGTGACCGAGCGGACGTTCTGCTGGGCGAAGACGCGCTCGACGGCGACGACGTCGGGGCGGTGCTCGGCGATCCACGCCTCGATGCCCTCGGCGATCGCGAGGAGCCGCAGCGCGGGCGCGAGGTCCGGCGCGGTCCGCAGCACGCCGACCGCGGCGGCCGAGAGGGTCCGGTCGGCCGCGGAGTCGACGACGCCGAGCCCGCACCGGGTCAGGCCGGGGTCAACTCCGAGGACGCGCACTCCCCCACTGTGTCAGGGCCCGCCCACGCCCGGGGTGAGCGACACCCCGAGGCGGGCGGCGAGGGCTCAGTCCTCCGCGTCGAGCGCCGCCATGACCTCGTCGGAGGCGTCGAAGTTCGCGAAGACGTTCTGGACGTCGTCGCAGTCGTCGAGCGCGTCGATGAGGCGCAGGACCTTCCGTGCGCCGTCGACGTCGACCTCGACCTCCATCGACGGGACGAACTGCGCCTCGGCGGAGTCGTAGTCGAGCCCGGCCTCCTGCAGCGCGGTGCGGACGGCGACGACGTCGGTCGCCTCCGAGAGCACCTCGAAGGACTCGCCGAGGTCGTTGACCTCCTCCGCGCCCGCGTCGAGGACGGCGGCGAGCAGGTCGTCCTCGGTGAGGCCGTCGCTCTTGGGGACGACGACGACGCCACGGCGGTTGAACAGGTAGCTGACCGACCCCGGGTCGGCGAGGTTGCCGCCGTTGCGGGTGAAGGCGACGCGCACGTCGGAGGCGGCGCGGTTGCGGTTGTCCGTCAGGCACTCGACGAGGACGGCGACGCCACCGGGGGCGTAGCCCTCGTACATGATCGTCTGGTAGTCGGCGCCGCCGGCCTCCGCACCGGAGCCGCGCTTGACCGCGCGGTCGATGTTGTCCGCCGGGACCGAGGACTTCTTCGCCTTCTGGACCGCGTCGACGAGGGTCGGGTTCCCGGCGAAGTCACCGCCGCCCGTGCGCGCGGCCACCTCGATGTTCTTGATGAGCCGCGCGAAGAGCTTGCCCCGCTTGGCGTCGATCCCGGCCTTCTTGTGCTTGGTGGTTGCCCACTTGGAGTGGCCCGACATGTGCGCTCCTCGCTTCGGTAGTACCAGGGCAGGGACCGACCCGCCGCAGGCTCACGCCCCCGCAGCCCCGCGGACGATCTCGACGAAGTGCGCGTGCACACGCGCATCCCCACCGATCTCGGGGTGGAAGGCGGTCGCCAGCAGGACGCCCTGCCGAACCGCAACGATCCTACCGGCGGCCGGTCCGGATCCCACACGCGCGAGCACCGCGACGTCCGGGCCGGTGTCCTCGACCCAGGGGGCGCGGATGTAGACGGCGCGCAGCGGCGCGTCGCCGGCGGCGAGGTCGGGGGCGGGCAGGTCCTCCTCGAAGGAGTCGACCTGGCGCCCGAACGCGTTGCGCCGCACCGTCATGTCGATGCCGCCGAGCGTGCGCTGGTCGGTGGGCGCGTCGAGGACGCGGTCGGCGAGGAGGATCATGCCCGCGCACGAGCCGTAGACGGGCAGGCCCTCCTCGATCCGCTGCCGCAGAGGCCCGGCGAGCTCGAAGGCGTGGAGCAGCTTGTCGATCGTCGTCGACTCCCCGCCCGGCAGGACGAGCCCGTCGACGGCGGCGAGCTCGGCCCCGCGCCGGACGGTGACGGCGTGCGCGCCGCCGGCCTCGAGGGCGGCGAGGTGCTCACGCACGTCGCCCTGGAGCGCGAGGACACCGATCGTGGGCCGGGTCGCTGCCGGCATCAGACGTCGTGCTCGTCGAGGTGCGGGGTGTGGCCGTCCCACCCGGCGAGCAGGCGCCGCAGGCGCTCGGGCAGCGAGCGGGGGTAGACGACGGCGCCGCCGGCGACCGCCGCCTCGAGCTCGTCGAGGTGCCACCAGCGCATCTCGTCGAGCACCTCGCGCTCGAGCGCCGTCCAGCCGGCGTCGTCGACGTGCGTGACCTCGGCGCGGGCGAGGAAGAACTCCTCGTCCTGGCGGCACGTCACCCGGGCGAAGTCGAAGAGCGCGCTGCGGGACAGGACCGGGCCGACGAGCAGGGCGGGGTCGATGACGAGCCCGGTCTCCTCGCGCAGCTCGCGCACGGCCCCCGCGCGGGTGCCCTCCCCCGGCGCGAGCCCGCCGCCGATCGTGAACCACCACGACCGGGTCGCCTCGCCGGCGTCGTGCCCCCGCACGAGCAGGACCCGGTCCTCGTCGTCGAGCACGATGACGCGCGCCGCCCGGCGGAACGGCACGCCGTCGGGTCCCGGGGTCCACTCGGGACCCAGGCCGTACGCGTCGACCACGTCGGGCAGGTCCGCGCCCGCGCCGTCCCCGCCCGCCGCTGCCTCGCGTGCGCCGCTGAGCGAGCCGGCGGGCCGGTCGGTCCCGCCGGCGTCGCTACCGGGCGTCCCTGCGTGGCTCACCAGCCGCGCTCGGCCAACCGGTGCGGGACGGGGATCTCGTCGACGTTGATGCCGACCATGGCCTCGCCGAGCCCGCGCGAGACGCTGGCGATGACGTCCGGGTCGTCGTGGAACGTCGTCGCCCTGACGATGGCGGCGGCGCGCTCGGCCGGGTTGCCGGCCTTGAAGATGCCGGAGCCGACGAAGACGCCCTCGGCGCCCAGCTGCATCATCATCGCGGCGTCGGCAGGCGTCGCGATCCCACCGGCCGTGAAGAGGACGACGGGGAGCTTCCCGGCACGCGCCACCTCGGCGACGAGCTCGTACGGGGCCTGCAGCTCCTTGGCGGCGACGTAGAGCTCGTCGTCGGCAAGCGTCGTGAGGCGGCGGATCTCGGCGCGGATCGTGCGCATGTGCGTCGTGGCGTTGGAGACGTCTCCGGTGCCGGCCTCGCCCTTGGAGCGGATCATCGCCGCGCCCTCGGTGATGCGGCGCAGGGCCTCGCCGAGATTGGTCGCGCCGCACACGAAGGGGACGGTGAAGCGCCACTTGTCGATGTGGTTGGCGTAGTCGGCGGGCGTGAGGACCTCGGACTCGTCGACGTAGTCCACGCCGAGGCTCTGCAGGACCTGCGCCTCGACGAAGTGCCCGATGCGGGCCTTGGCCATGACCGGGATGGAGACCGAGGAGATGATGCTGTCGATCATGTCGGGGTCGCTCATCCGGGACACGCCGCCCTGGGCGCGGATGTCGGCCGGCACGCGCTCGAGGGCCATGACGGCGACGGCCCCCGCGTCCTCCGCGATCTTCGCCTGCTCCGCGGTGACGACGTCCATGATGACGCCGCCCTTGAGCATCTCCGCCATCCCGCGCTTGACGCGTGCGGTGCCGGACTGCGGCGTGGACGTGGCGCCCACGGACGTGCTGGGGGACTGCTCTGACACGGAAGACCTCGCTGGTCGGTGCGGACGTCGGGCGGGGTCACTGTAACCGCGCCGCTGCCCGAGGCACCGAGGCGTCCGCCCGTCGACCGGCTGCCCGGCGCGGCCCGTGAGCCCTTCTCGCGGACGGGCGGGTGCCGGTGGTGGCGGCCGGGTGGTCAGCCGCGGGCAGCAGCTCCCGCGAACTCGTGCCGGCTCGCCGTCACGCGCTCGAGGAGGGCGCGCTCGTCCGCTCCCTGCCGCAGGTCGGCACGCCCGGTCGCCGCGCGCTGGCGCGCGAACGCGAGCTCGGTCGCGGCCCGCTGGAAGCGCGTCATCGCCGCGCCGGCACCGCGCCCGGACGCCCACGCCCGCGCCCGCCGCCGAGCCGGGAACGAGGTGAGCATCGCGACCTCGTGGGGCGCGAACCACCCGGCCGCCGCGTACTCGCCCAGGCGGGCGCCGATGACACCACGCTCCTGCCGGCGCAGCCACAGCACGAGCACGACGACGCCGACGAACAGCGGGACCTGCACGAGGCCGTACAGCGCGAAGAACGTCCCGGCCACGGCGCTGCCGTTCCACAGCGCGTGGAGGACGACGGCGACGAACCACCCCGCCGGGAACGCCAGCACCCACGCGGCGCGTGAGCGGGACCGGGAGGCGAGGCCCAGCGCGACGCCGATCGCCGCCGTGAAGATGACGTGCGCGAACGGGGACATGATGCCGCGCATGATGAAGACCGCCGGCAGCGTCTCGATCGACTCCCCGAAGTAGAGAATGTTCTCGACGAACGCGAAGCCCGCGCCGACGGTGGCCGCGTAGACGATCCCGTCCACCGGGCCGTCGAAGTAGCGCCGGCGCGCGAGGAGGATGAGCAGGACGCCGAGTCCTTTCGCGCTCTCCTCGACGAGCGGCGCGGAGACGACGGCACCGACGGTCTCCGCCGTCGTCACGTCACCGGTGGTGGCGTAGACGGCCATCGAGACCGCGGTGTTGAGCACGAGCGAGACGAGCGTGGCCACGCCCGCTCCCCACAGGAGCGCGAAGAGGAGGGTCAGCCGCGGCTCGGGCTCCCAACGGTCGACCCACCGGATCCCGAGGAGGACGACGACGAGGGGGACGAGCGCGACGACGCCGCCGGCGACGGCGGCGCCGGACCCGGTGATGTCGGCGATCTGGCCGATCGAGACGAGCGTGACGATGCCGACGAGGACGACCGCGAGGACGCCCCAGACCGGCGTCCCCCGGCGGGACGCCGGCTCGGGCCACCGCGGGCCTGCCGTCCCCGGAGGGGCGCCCTGGCCCCAGGGGGGTGGCGTGGCCCCCGCATGGACGTGCGCGGCGCCGACCGTGCGCGACGGCGGGTAGGGCTCGCTGGGCCGCAGCCCCGGGGTGTAGCCAGACATGGGGAAGAGACTAGGGGTCTGTGCGGGGCACGCGGGCCGGGCGGGCGTCGTCCATGTCGAAGGCGACGGGCATGGGGGCGTGGCCGGCCAGGCGCAGGAGGCGCACGATGGGCTGCGCGCGCAGCCGCCGCACCTCCGTCACGTGCGCGTTGTGGAACCGGCGGGCGAGCTCGAGCCGGTACCAGGCTCCCTCGAGGCGGTCGAGGGCAGCGGTGGCGAGCGGGTCCGCGACGAGGTCCTCGCCCGCCGGGTGCTCGGCGAGCACCGCGCGCAGGGTCCGGGACAGCTCGCTCTCGACGAGCCCGCGGTCGACGTCGGGGACGAGGAGCTCCTCGGGCTCGCCTGCGTCGGCCGCCCCCTCGAGGCCGTCGTGGACGACTCCGGCCGGTGCGCTCGCGGCGGCCCGCTGCGCGACGTCGGCGAGGATGACCGACTCGACGGGGTCGAGCGCGCCGCACGTGGCGAGCTCGAGGGCCGCGGACGCACGCTGCGCCAGCTGCGCCTCGAGCGTCGTGCGCGAGCGCAGGACCTTGCGGTGGAGCCGGTCGACGCGCGAGGCCTGGAGCCACAGGAGCCAGCCGAGGGCGACGAGGACGAGGACGGCGACGAGGGCCCACCCCTCCCAGCTCATGAGCGTCCTCCCGTGCGCGTGTCGCCGTCCATGACGGCGCGCAGGCGCCCGAGCATCGTGCGGGAGCGCGGGTCCTCCCGGACCTGGGAGTGCGCGGCGGCCGTGACGAGCTCGTAGACGGCGAGCACCTGGGCGGTGACGACCTCCCAGTCGTAGCGGCGCACGGCGGTGCCGGCCGCCCGCCGCAGGAGGGCGGTGCCGTGGCGGTCGGCGAGGACGCCGGCGAGGGTCGTCGCGAGGGCCGCGGCGTCCCCGCGGGGGAAGAGCGTGCCGAGGCGCCCGTCGTCGAGCACGGACCGGAACGCCGGGATGTCGCTGGCGACGACGTGCGCCCCGGCGCTCATCGCCTCGACGAGAACGATCCCGAAGCTCTCGCCGCCGGTGTGCGGGGCGACGTAGACGTCGACGGAGGCGAGGAGAGACTCCTTCTCGGCGTCGCTGACAGGCCCGAGGAACGCGACCGAGTCGCCGTAGCGCTCGAGGGCGAGGCGGTGCTCCTCGACGTCGCCACGGCCGGCGATGAGGAAGCGGGCCCCGGGAACGGCCGCGAGCACCGCCGGGATCGCCTCGACGAGGATCGGCAGCCCCTTGCGCGCCTCGTCGAGGCGGCCGAGGAAGGCGACGGTCGGGCGCTCGTCTGTGCCGCTCCAGGCCGGCGCCGGCGGCGCGTCGGCGAACGTGCGTGTGTAGACCCCGTTCGGCACGACGACGGCGTCCCCGCCCAGGTGCTCGACGACGGTGCGCCGCGCCTCCTCCGAGACGGCGATCCGTCCGCTGATCTTCTCGAGGAGCGGGCGTACGAGGGGCGAGGCGACCTGGAGCGAGCGGGAGCGGTTCATGGCCGTGTGGAAGGTTCCGACGATGGGCCCGTCGGCGATCCACAGCGCGAGCATCGACAGGCTCGGGGTGATCGGCTCATGGAGGTGGAGGACGTCGAACGAGCCGTCCTCGAGCCAGCGCCGGGTGCGGGCCGCGGTGACGGGTCCGAAGCTGAGCCGGGCGACCGAGCCGTTGTAGGGCACGGCGACGGTCCGCCCGGCGCTGACGACGTAGTCGGGCACCGGGGTGGACTCCTCGGCCGGGGCGAGGACGCTCACCTCGTGGCCGAGGCGGATGAGCTGCTCGGCGAGGTCCCGGACGTGGAACTGGACGCCGCCGGGGAAGTCGAAGGAGTACGGGCAGACGATCCCGACGCGCATCAGGGTGCCTCCTGCTGGCTCCGTGCGAGCCGCTCGGGGTCGAGGTCGGCGACGAAGACCTTCTGGAGCATGTGCCAGTCGGTCGGGTGCTCGGCGATGCCCGCGGCGAGCACGTCGACCCACGCCTGGCTCATCGCCCGGACGGCGTCGGCCTTCGCCGCGCCGGCGGGCACGCTGATCTCCGCGCTGAAGTCGATGACGATCCCCCACCGGCTCCCGGCGGCCTGCGCCCGGGCACCGCGGAGCCGCTCGTGCCGGATCATCGCGACGTGGAGCGGGGCGTGGGCGGTGAGCGCGAGGGAGGCCGGGCCCGCGGCGACGCGCATCGGCGTGCCGAACGCCTCGACCTCGACACCACTGCGGGAGAGGTCGCGGTCGGCGAGGAGCGGGATGATCCGGGGCCCCGAGCGCGCGTGGCGGAGGAGGTCGCGGAACGTGTTCCCGTCCTTCTCCAGGGGGATGATCGTCATGCCCAGTCCCTCGCGGAACGTGAGGAAGCTCTGGAACAGCTCCTCGGGCTGGAGGTGCTCGGCGACCGTGACGACGTGGCCGAGGTGCTTCTCGGCCCACGCGCCGGCGAGGTCCCAGTTCCCGTTGTGGCCGAGGGCGAGGACGACGCTCCCGCCTGTGGCGAGCTGCTCGCGGAGCGGGCCGTCGCCCGTCGCACGCACCCGCTGGGCGAGCTGCTCCGCGCTGACGGAGGGCAGCCGCAGCGCCTCCTCGTAGTAGCGCATGTAGGAGCGCATGCCGGTCCGCGTGAGCCGGCGCAGGGTGCGGCGCCCGGTGCCCGGCCGCACGCGGGCGAGGTTCGCCTCGAGCTGGCTCACGCCCCCGATCCGCAGCGCCCACGCGAGGTCCGCCACCGTCCGGAACAGCCCCGCGGAGACCGGCGCGGGCAGGCGCGGGACGATCCGGGTGGCGCGGACGAGGAGGGCCCCGCCGTCGATCACGGGAGTGCTCCTGGGGCGTCCTCACGCGTCTGGCGGCGGACGGCCGCCATCCGCTGCCCCACGGTGTACAGGCTCGCCGCGGCGAGCACGCCGAGGGCCGCGGTCAGGACCCACGCGGGCAGGCCGAGCCCGACGGCGAGAACGGCGGCGAGGACGAGGAAGAGCCGGTCGGCACGCTCGGCGATGCCGCCGGACGCGGTGAGGCCGAGGCCCTCGGCGCGGGCACGCGCGTAGGGGACGACGCTGCCGAGAACGAGGCACGCGAGGGCGAGCGCGAGGGCGAGGTCGTCCTCGCGCCGCGCCGCCCACACGACGAGTCCGGCGAAGATCGCCGCGTCGGAGGCACGGTCGAGCGTCGAGTCGAGGAACGCGCCCCAGCGGGAGGAACGCCCGAGCATCCGGGCCATCTGGCCGTCGATGCTGTCGGCGAGGACGAGGACGCCGATGACGAGCGACGCGGCCACGAAGTGACCGGTCGGGATCAGCCACAGGGCGACGCCGACGACGGCGGCGGTCCCGACCACCGTCACGGCGTCGGGACTGACCCCGGCGCGGACGAGGAGGCGCGCGACGGGTCCGAACACGGCGGTGGTGAAGCCCCGCCCGGACGTGCTCAGCACCCCGGCTCCCCCGCACCGGCGCCGGTCTGCTCCGCCCAGGCGGCGGCGAGGAGGCGGCGGGTGTCGTCGAGCACGGCGGGCAGGGCCTTGGTCTGGGCGATGATCGGGAGGAAGTTTGCGTCGCCGCCCCAGCGCGGGACGACGTGCTGGTGGACGTGCGCGGCGATCCCCGCCCCGGCCACCGACCCCTGGTTCATCCCGAGGTTGAAGCCGTGGGGTGCGCTGGCCGCTCGGATGACCCGCATCGCCGTCGCGGCCAGCTCCCCGATCTCCGCGCGCTCGGAGGGCGTGAGGTCCGTCCAGTCCGCCACGTGGCGGTAGGGGCACACGAGGACGTGGCCGGGGTTGTAGGGGTAGAGGTTGAGCACGACGTACGCGGCGGTGCCCCGGTGGACGATGAGGCTCGTGCCGTCGTCACCGTCGGGCGCCCGGCAGAACGGGCACTGGGCCTCGCTCGGGTCCGTCGGCTTGTTCTCCCCGCCCACGTAGACCATGCGGTGCGGCGTCCACAGGCGTTCGAACGCGTCCGGCACGCCGGGGTGGGCGCCGGCCGGCTCGGGCGCGAGCGGAGCCGGGGAGCCGTCGTCGGGCTGCGTCACGCCTGGCTACACCTGCTCCCGCGCCGCGATCGAGGCGAGGATCGTATCGACCGCCTCAGCCACGGGCACGCCGTTGCGCTGCTCGCCGCTGCGGTACCGGAAGGAGACGGCGCCCGCCTCGGCGTCCTCGCCGCCCGCGATGAGGACGAAGGGCACCTTGTCCTTCGTCGCGTTGCGGATCTTCTTGTTGAAGCGGTCGTCGCTGTCGTCGAGCTCGGCGCGCACGCCCCGGGCGCGGAGCTGGGCGACGACGTCGGCGAGGTAGTCGTTGAAGGGCTCGGCCACCGGCACCGCGAGGACCTGGACGGGCGCGAGCCACGCCGGGAACGCACCCGCGTAGTGCTCGAGCAGCACGGCGAAGAACCGCTCGATCGAGCCGAAGAGGGCGCGGTGGATCATGACCGGGCGCTGCCGGGAGCCGTCCGAGGCCGCGTACTCGAGGTCGAAGAGCTCGGGGAGGTTGAGGTCGAGCTGGACGGTCGACATCTGCCACGTGCGCCCGATGGCGTCCTTGGCCTGGACCGAGATCTTGGGGCCGTAGAACGCGGCGCCGCCCGGGTCGGAGACGAGCTCGAGGCCGGATTCGACGGCCACGGAGCGCAGTGTCTCGGTCGCCTCCTCCCACAGCTCGTCGCTGCCGACGAACTTCTCCGGGTTCTTCGTCGAGAGCTCGAGGTAGAAGTCGTCGAGGCCGTAGTCCCGCAGGAGGTCGAGGACGAAGCTGAGGGCGCTCGCGATCTCGGCCTTCATCTGCTCGCGGGAGGCAAAGATGTGCGCGTCGTCCTGCGTGAAGCCGCGGGCACGGGTGAGGCCGTGGACGACGCCGGACTTCTCGTACCGGTAGACCGTGCCGAACTCGAAGAGCCGTAGCGGCAGCTCGCGGTAGGAGCGCCCGCGGGAGCGGTAGATGAGGATGTGCATCGGGCAGTTCATCGGCTTGAGGTAGTAGTCCTGCCCCGCCTTGCGGACCACGCCCTCCGCGTCGACCTCGGCGTCGAGCTGCATCGGGGGGTACATGCCGTCCGCGTACCAGTCGAGGTGGCCCGAGAGCTCGTACAGGCGCGACTTCGTGATGTGGGGGGTGTTGACGAAGGAGTAGCCGGCCTCGATGTGCTTGCGCCGCGAGTACTCCTCCATCTCGTTGCGGATGATGCCGCCCTTGGGGTGGAAGACCGCGAGCCCCGAGCCGATCTCGTCCGGGAAGGAGAAGAGGTCCATCTCGCTGCCCAGGCGCCGGTGGTCGCGGCGCTCGGCCTCGGCGAGGCGCTCCAGGTGGGCGCGCAGCTCGTCCTTGCTCGGCCAGGCGGTGCCGTAGATGCGCTGGAGCTGGGGGTTCTTCTCGCTGCCCCGCCAGTAGGCGGCGGCCGAGCGCATGAGGGAGAAGCCGTTGGCGATGAGCCGCGTGCTCGGCAGGTGCGGCCCGCGGCACAGGTCCTTCCACGCGACCTCGCCGCCGCGGCGGACGTTGTCGTAGATGGTGAGCTCGCCGGCACCGACCTCGACGCTCGCGCCCTCGGCGGCGCCGTCGGCCTCCCCCGAGCCCTTGAGCCCGATGAGCTCGAGCTTGTACGGCTCGCCCGCGAGCTCGGCGCGCGCCTCGGCGTCGGTGACGACACGGCGGACGAAGGTCTGGCCCTCCTTGATGATGCGCTGCATCGCCTTCTCGAGGGCCTTGAGGTCCTCGGGCGTGAAGGGGGTCTCGACGTCGAAGTCGTAGTAGAAGCCGTCGGTGATGGGCGGGCCGATCCCGAGCTTGGCGTCGGGGTTGACCTGCTGGACCGCCTGGGCGAGGACGTGGGCGCTCGAGTGGCGCAGGATCGCGAGCCCGTCGGGGCTGTCGATCGTCACGGCCTCGACGACGGCACCCGCGGGCAGCGCCGAGAGGTCGGTGGCGAGGTCGCGCAGCTCCCCGTCGACGCGGACGGCGACGACGTCGCGCCGGTCGGCGAAGTGCTCGGTGCCCGTCGTGCCGTCGGCGAGGATGCGCTCGACGCCATCGATGATCTGCTGCTCGGGCACGGAGAGGCTCCTCGGACGGTCGGGAAGTGACGGGTGCGATCGTACCCATCCCGCCGCGGCTCCCCGCCGCACCGTGGCGACGCGGTGGTTCTACCCGGCGCGATGCCGCCGGGCAGCCTCGTACGCCGCCCGTGCGGCGTCGAACCGCCCAGGCCCCAGGCGGTCGCGGAGCTGCTCGAGCAACGGTCGGGTCAGCTGGCGGCCGGCCTCCGCACCGAGGAGATCCCCGATGCTCGCCCACGCCGTGGCCAGCCGCTCGTAGGCCGTCACGTCGTCGTCGAGGGACTCGGCGGCCCGGGCCGCCTCGCTGGCGGCCATGAGGTAGGCGATCGGGTCGCCGGCATCGAGGGCGCCCGCCCGCGCGTCGTCGAACCGCCGGAGCGCGAGCGCCGGGTCCCCCGCGAGCATCGCTACCCGCCCGCCCACGATGCCGCGCTGCGCGGCGACGGCGCCGTCGGCGGGGGCCTGCGCGACGACGCCCGCCCACACCTCCTCGCCGACAGCGGGATCGACGTGGGCGACGCTCACGGCCGCACCGAGTGCCGCGGCCTCCCCTTCCGCACGGTGACCGTGGTCGAGGAAGATCGCCTCGGCGTCCATGAGATCGCGTGCCGCGTCCCGCCACGCCTCCGCAGCGACGGCCGCGGCAGCCCGCCGCTGGAGCACCCGGGCGAGCACGAGCGCGTCCTCGCTGCCGGCGAGCTTGGCGACCACCGCACCGAAGCGCTGCCGGGCGGCCTCCACCTCGCCCCCGGCGAGGTCCTGCTCGGCGCGCTCCATCTCGAGCGCGCCCAGGACGGCGTCGGGGAGGTCCGGAACGGCGAGCGCCCGCTCGAGGTCGTGCCGTGCCGCGCCGAGGTCCCCCCGCAGGCGCTGGGTCGCCGCCGCGAGGAGGAGGGTGTGCCCGTGCCGGTCATGGTCACCCGTCACGTCCCAGAGGCCGGCGGCCTCCTCGAGCGACGCCGCGGCTGTGCCGAGGTCGCCGCCCTCGGTCGCCGCGGTGGCGAGGTCCTCGAGGGCCGTGGCGAGCGCGGCAGGTGCGGCCTCGTCGCGCCACCTCGCCACCGTCGTGCGGGCACGGCGGACATCGGGGTGCTCGGACACGGTCATCGCACCTCCTCCGCCTCGAGCCCCTGGGCGACGAGCCCCGCGCGAGCCGTCGCGACCGCCGCGTCGCGGGCCGCCCTGTGCTCGCCGGCCCATGCTCGCATGCGGGCGAGCAGGTCGTCGTGGCGGGCCTGCGTCTCCCGCTCCTCCGCCACTGCCGCCCCATGCTCAGCCTGGGCCTGCGCGCCGACCGCGTCGGTCTCACCAAGGGCTGCCTGGTTGCGCGCACGGAGCTCGGCCACCTGCACCTCGCCCCGGACAAGTTCCTCCGTGGTCCGGCGGTTCTCCTGTGCCACGGCACCGATGCGCTGGTGGTTCGCGGCGATCCCCTCGCGTCGCCCGGCGAGCTCCCCCTGGGCGGCGTCCGCGTCCCGCACGCGGCCCAGCGCCGCGATGAGCCGGGTGACGTCACGGCCCGCCGCGCGGGCGTCCGCGCCGAGGTCACCCGGCAGGTACCCGAAGAGGTGGGCGAGTCCTTGGAACGTCCGCAGGCTCCCGACGAGGGTGGCGACCGCGGCGCCCTCCTGGCTCGTGCGCCCGAGCGTGCCGAGGGCCTCCCCCGCCGTCTGCTGCTGCTGCGCGTTCGTCGCGTCCGTCCGGCCCGTGGCGCTCGTCTGCTGCTGGGCACCGGTCGTCAGTCCCTGGGACACGGTCGCCGCCCGCCCGAGCCGTGCGTCCTCGGCCCGCTGGCCCGCCGCCTGGGCAGCCATCCGGTACCGGGTGCGCGCCAGCTCCTCCTGGGCCGACCGGGTCACCGCGACGCGTTCGCGCAGCACGGCCAGCTCGGCCGTGGTCCCGGGCGGAGGTGGGTACGCCGGGCTGACCGGGAGCTCGAGGGCCTCTCCCGGGCGCAGCCCCGTGACCCGCGCGGTATACCCCGGCCCCGCGGCCGGGGCGCGCGCCGGGTCGTCCTCCTCCTCGCGTGCCAGTCCGCGGCCCTCGCGGATCCCGACGATGCCCGGCCCGCCGCGCAGGGCTCGGGACGTCTCCTCGATCCGGGCCCCGGCTCCGGCACGGTCGGTGCCGAGCTGGGCCTCGGCGGCGTCGCGGACCGCCTGCCCCTGCGCCGGCGTCGCTGCGCTCGCTCCCACGCCGGCGCGCTGCTCGAAGTCCGCGAACGAGGCGTACCGCTGCGTCGTGGTGCGCCCGGTGGGGGTCGTCGTCCTCACCTGGAGCGGCAGCGGGTGCGTGGGGTCGTAGGTGAAGTGGGTGGAGCCGTAGCCGACGTGCGCGCCCGTCGAGTCGTAGACGGGGAAGTGGAGCTCGGACGTCTGGCGCTGCCCCACGGGTCCCTCGCCGTGCTGGTACTGCAGGACGCTGAGGTCGCCGCCTGCCTGGGACGGTTGGGTCACGAGGTCCCGCATGACCTGGTCGGTCTCGACGGGGTGGCTGTGGTAGACGAGCTCGAGCCGCCCGCTCGCCCCCGCCGGCGGCGCGACGCTGCCCGGCCCGCCCTGCATGACGTGGTACGTGCCCGCGCCGTCGCGCCACACACCCGACTCACGCGCCGGATCCGCCTGGACCTGCGCCTGGTACTGGGCCATCGCGTCCGCCCGGGACGTCGTGGCCGCCGTCTGGGTGTGGTCGGGGACGGGCGGCCCGCTCGCGGGTGCACCGCCCGGCGCCCGGCCCGCGGGCCCGGGTGCCGGGGAGGCCGGTGCCGGCGCGTCCGCCTCGGCGCGGGTCCCGCCGCTGAACGTCGCGTCCCAGTCGATGTCGTCGAACCCGGCGACGTCCTCGCCGCTGAGCCGCGCGCCGCGGCGTTGCTCGGACGCCGCCCGACGGCCGCGCGCGGACCTCGGGTTGGTGACGCGCGTACCCGCTGCCGCCGCGTCGGCCCGCGCCTGAGCACCTCCGCCCGCGTCGCCCGCGCCCCACATCTCGGCGAGCGCTGCGAGGGCGCGATGGGTGGGGTCGGTGGCCTGCTCGGGCGTGATCTCCCCGCGGGCGATCGCGGTGTCCACCGCCTGCTGGTGGCGGTCGAGCGAGGGGAGAAGGAGGTCGTCGACGAGGTTGCGAGGTCCACCGCGGGACTGCAGGTCCGCCGTCGCGACGTTGTCGAGCGCAGTCTTGTGGCTGGCGACCGCCGCGTGCTCGGCGATGGTGGTGGCGTTGTTGTAGTCCGCGCCGTCGCTCCTGCCGCTGGGTGTGGTCCGCTGCCAGTCAGGCGCGCCGTGCTTCGGGTCGAACGTGGCGTCACGCACCTGGGCGCCCGGGATGACGTGCTCGGAGATGAGCGCGTCGCCCCGGGGGCCCTGGTGCCCGTGCCGGGCGATGTCCCCTGCCTGGGCGGAGGCGGTGTTGCGGCGTCCGTGGACGGAGAGCGCGCTGTCCGAGAAGTCGCCGCGGATGACGACGTCGGGCGTCGGTGGTGCGTCCGGGGACGGGCTCGTGCCGGCGTCCCCTCGCGGGGCTGGGGCAGGGGCCGGGGCAGGACCCGGAGATGCGCTCGGGGCCGGAGGCGGGACCGCGTCGGCCTCCGGCCGCGGGGCGGGCGCCTCGGGCATCTCGACGTGCAGGCGCGGTCCGGCCTCGGACGTCGAGGAGCGCGGTGGGGCTCCGCCCGTGGCGTGCTCCTGCAGACGTGTGATGCCACGGTCGGCGCGGGTGCCCCCGGCCTGCCCCACGTGCCCGCCGGCCTTGGCGGCAAGGGCGCCCGCCACGGCGCCGGTGACCTGCCCCGCCGCGGCGGAGAGCGCCGCGCCCTGCTGCTCGACCGTGGCCGGGTCGCCCTGGGACTCGAACGCGTGCAGGGCGCGCAGCGCGGCGACGACAGGACGGATGATCGCGCTGACGATGAGGCCGACGGCGGTCGTCGCGATGTTCATGCCGATACCGATGGCGGAGAGGGTCGCGGCCAGCGGGGACAACGCGCCCGCCGAGAGGATGGCGCCGACCCACATCCCCACCGCTATGCCGCCCAGGACGCCGGCGACGACGTCCATGATGGCGGTCGTCACGTCGAGCAGCTCCGCGAGGCCCTCGAGGTCGTTGGCGAGGCGCTCGTACCCCGTGCCTGTCCCGATGCGCCCGATGGTCTGCCCGGTCGCCCCCCAGTCGCGCATCGCCAGGCCCGCGACAGCCATGACGCCGCCGATGGCCGAGCCGAGACCCGGCACGGGTGTGGCGCTCAAACCGCGCGAGACGGCCAACGTCGCGAGGCGCCGCCCGGCGACCTGGCCGACGGCCGCGCCGATCGCGCTCATCGCGAAGCCCATGACGACGCCTCCGGCGGCGCCGCTCACCGCGCCCTGCCCGGTCATCTCGAGGAGGAACCGCGCCCGCTGGTCGCTCCCCGCGGTGCCGAGGTCCCCGAACGAGCCGGTCCACCGCTCGTGCTCGGCGAGCTCGGTATCGATGAGGTCGAGGTCGGTGCCGGGCCCAGCGACGCCGACCTCGAACATCTCCTGGCCGGCTTGATCGACGTCAGCGTCGCCCCCGCCGGCCGCTGTGCCCGGGTGGGTCGCCACCGCCCCACCAGCCCCGGAACGAGCGCTGCCCCCGTGCTGTGACCGCTCGGCACCGGACGGACCGGTACGGAGCGGAGCGGCCACCGCGCTTCCGATGAGGCCGCCCGGCGCCTCGAGCGGCGCCCCCACGCCCGGCGCCACCGTGCCGTGATTCGCGGTGGCGGGATCCGCCGTGGCGGGGTCGGCCGCGGCGGGAGCAGCCGCACCGGGATCCCCCTCGCTCTCGCGCCTCGTCGCACCCGCTGCTCCTGAGGGCGGGTCCGCCACGGCCCACCCCGCGGTACCGGCACCCACGGGGCGTGACCCACCGGTCTCGCCGGCAGGACTCGCGACGTCGGGCACTGCTGCGCGCTCGTCGGTGCCCGGTCCGGTGCGTCCACCCGTGGCTCCGAGCAGCTGGCTCACGGCGTGGTTGCCGACGAGGCGCTGCATCTGGACGACCTGCGCGATCGTCGTGCCGGGCGACGCGTGTCCGCGCGGTGCTGCCCGCGTGAGCGGGTGCACGGCGGCCCCGGCGCGGGGCTCGGCCCGGCCGGTCGTGGGCGCGCGGTTCCCACGCGCCCCTTGCGTCACTGCGCGTGCGACGTCACGTTGACCGCGTGCAGCCGGCTCCACCGTCCGACGATCGCACCGGTCACCCGCAGGATGAAGCGCCGGACGCAGGACGGAAGGGCACGGCCGCGTGCCCTTCCGGGCAGCCTCCGTGCCGCGGGCGCACGGCGCCGGAGACGCCGACGGCCCCCGACCTCGTCGAGGGGTCGGGGGCCGTTCGCGGGTGGTGGGCGATACTGGGTTCGAACCAGTGACCTCCTCGGTGTGAACGAGGCGCTCTACCACTGAGCCAATCGCCCGCGGGAAGAGATACTAACGCACCACCGATGGTGCGCGTGAACCGCCGCTCACAGCGCCAGACGCCGCCAGGCCAGCACCGTCATGGCGCCGGCGACGAGCGTTACGGGCACGGCGAGGGTGAGCTGCACGGCCGCCACGCCGTCGGCCCCCGCCACGTCGGCCGCCCAGACGCCGGGGGCGGCGAAAGGGAACCAGCCGCCAAGGCCGACCATGACGGCGACCTGCGCGACGACGACGACCGCCACCGCCGCCCCGACGGCGGCGAGGTACCCGCGGGCGAGCGTCGCCACGAGGGCGCACGGGGTCGCCAGGAGCGCCGTGAGCACCGTGACGACCACGAGCTTGAACGCCGGCCCCGCTGCGGCGGTCGACCTGAGGCTCGCGTCGCCCGCAAGGGCGAGGAGGCCACCGACGGCGAGCACGCCCGTCAGCACGAGGCCCGCGACCCCTAGCGCCCAGCCGAGGTAGACGGTGAGCTTCGCGGCCGCGACGGCACTCAGCGGGACAGGCCGGGCGAAGAGGGCGGCCACGGTGCCGTCGGTGAACTCCCGCCCGAACAGCCACCCCGCCATGACGCCGAAACCGAGGAGGCCGCCGACTGCCATGACCTGGCTCGCGAGCCCGAGCAGCCCCGTCCACCCCTGTCCGCCGCCGAGCAGCTCGGCCTTGGCGGCGAGCACACCGTCACCGCCGATGCTGGCGAACGAGGCGCCGGAGACCGCCGCGACACCGAGGACGAGGAGGGCGGTCGTGACGCCGCCCACGGGCGAGCGCCGCACCTTCATCCACTCCACGACCAGCGCGGCCCGGTACGCGCTCACCGCGCACCCTCGACGTCGGCGTAGACCAGCTCGAAGAAGCGTCGCTCGATGTCGGCCGCGTCCGGGGCGAGCGTGCCGATCACCCGCCCCGCATTGAGGACGCTGATCTGGTCGGCGATACGGGCGACCTCGTCGAGGTGGTGGCTCGAGACCAGCACGGCCGCGCCGGCTCGCACCCGCTCGAGGATGGCGTTGCGCACGACGACGACACCGGCGGGGTCGAGGCCGTTGGTCGGCTCGTCGAGGACGATGACTGACGGGTCCGCGACGAGCGCCCCCGCCAGCCCGACCCGCTGCCGGTTGCCCAGGGAGAGCGTGCGCGCCCGGCGCTCCCACCACGGGGTGAGGACGAGCTCCTCGGCGACCCGGCGCGCCGCCGCTCGCGCCTCGGCCTCGCCGAGGCCCGAGAGCCGACCGGCCGCCCACAGGTTCTGCGCCACCGTCAGCTCGGCATAGGCCAACGGTGCCTCGACGAGGCAGCCCACACCGTCCCAGTCCCGCGGCCGCATCGCCTGGACGCACCGGCCCCGGACGCGGCCCTCCCCCGCCGTCGGTCGCGTCATCCCGAGCAGGACCCGCATGAGCGTGGACTTCCCGGCGCCGTTGAGGCCGACGACGGCGTGGGTCTGACCCGGCAGCACCACGAGGTCGATCCCGACGAGGGCCGGTACGCCCGGGTAGTGCTTGGTGACGCCCCGCAGCTCGAGCACGGGACCGCTCATGATGGGGGCACCGCCTCACCGGCGCCCGGGGCGGCGCCCGGAGAGAGCTGTGCCAGCGCGCTCACGAGGAGGTCACCGAGGTCCCGCTCACCCGTACGGCCCCACTCGAGCAGCGACGCGACGACGGCGCCGAGGCACGCACCCGCGGCCACCTGCGCCTCGTGCCGCGTCGCCCCCGTCGCGACGAGCGCCTCGGCCATGACCGTCTGCGTCCGCTCGTTGTTCTCCCACATCTTCCCCCGCAGCGCGGGGCTCGCGGCGATGACCCGCACGCGCCGCCGCGTGTCGCCCCGCTCGTCGGCAGGAAGCTCGGACAGCGCCGCCAGCAGCCCACGGCAGGCCCGGTCGAGCGGGGAGAGGTCCGACGGCTGCGCGGCGACGGCCTGTCCGACGAGGGGGTCGTAGGGGTCGTCCATGACGGCGCCGCTCTTCGTGGAGAAGTGGCGGAAGAACGTCATGGCGGTGACGCCGGCCGCGGAGGCGATCTGCTCGACCGTCGTGGCCTCGTACCCCTGGTGCTCGAACAGGTCGAGGGCCGCCGACTGCAGCGCCGCTCGCGTCTCTCCCCGTCGTGCCACGCGCCCAGTGTTAGTGACTAACACCCAGCCGTCAAGGGCTCGGTCACGGGTCGAGGTCGCCGGCCCGACGGCGGCTGAACACCTCGCTCATGGCGGTCGCGAGCGGTCCCGGGGCGAGGTCGCGGCCGTCGACGGCGCCCACGGGCAGCACGCCGCGCAGGCTCGACGTGATGGCGACGTGCTCGGCGTCGTGGAGCGCCGACAGGGGCAGGGTCTCCTCGCTCACGGGGATGCCCTCGGCGCGCGCCCACTCGAGGACGAGCTCGCGGGTGACACCGGCGAGGCAGCCCGAGCTCAGCGGCGGGGTGCGCAGGACACCGCCGGACTCGACGAAGACGTTCGACGCGGCCCCCTCGCACAGCTCCCCGCGGGAGTTGGCGAGGATCGCCTCGGTGCCTCCGCGCTCGCGGGCGTGGGCGAGGGCGAGGACGTTCTCCCCGTACGACGTCGACTTGATGCCGACGAGCGGGGAGCGCTCGTTGCGCACCCAGGGCACGACGACGACGCGGGCCGGGGGCGCGCCGGTCACGGTGACGGGCGGCGCCGGTGAGGCGGTGACGAGGAGCGTCGGTCCGCCGTCGCCGCGCGCTGAGCCCATGGGACCCGGTCCGGCCGTCCACGTGATCCTCAGGCGTCCGTCGACGCGGCCGAGGGCCGCGACGACCTCCCCGACCGCGCCGCGGACGACGCCCTCGTCGGGGACCGGCAGGCCCATCCCGGCGGCAGAGCGGGCGAGCCGGTCGAGGTGGCGGGTGAGGGCGAAGGGCGTCCCGTCGACGACGGCGCACGTCTCGAAGATGCCGTCGCCCACCGTCACGCCGCGGTCGAGGGCGGACAGGAGCGGGGTGTCGGCACCGTGGAGGGCGCCGTCGTGCCACACGAGCGTCGTCATGACCCGAGCCTGGCACGGAAGGGCGCCGGCGCGTGCGCCGGTCGCGCTTCTCCGGCCCGAGCGCCGGAGCCGGGGACCGGCGAGCCGGAGGCGAGACCAACGAGACGACGCGCCTTGAGCTCGGTCTCCTCCCACTCCTCCTCCGGGTCGCTCCCCCACGTGATGCCGGCGCCGGTGCCGAAACGGAGGGCTGCGGGGCCGGCAGCGGAGTCCGGCGTCCACCAGAACGTGCGGATGGCGACGGCGAGCTCGGCGCGCCCCGCGTCCGCGTCGATCCAGCCGACGGCACCGCAGTACGGGCCGCGGGCGACCGGCTCGAGCGCGGAGATGAGCCGGAGCGCGCTCGACTTCGGCGCACCGGAGACCGAGCCCGGCGGGTGGGCCGCGGCGAGGAGGCCGGACCAGAGCCGCGCCGGGTCGTCCTCGAGGAGGCGCCCGCGTACACGTGAGACGAGGTGGACGAGGCCGGGGTGGTGCTCGACCGCGAGGAGGTCGAGCACCTCGACGCTCCCTGGGACGCACACCTGCTGGAGGTCGTTGCGCACGAGGTCGGTGATCATGACGTTCTCCGCACGGTCCTTCTCGGCGAGGTCAGCCGCCGTGCGGCCGGTGCCCTTGATCGGTCCGGACGTGACGAACCCGTCGGCGACGGAGAGGGACAGCTCGGGCGAGGCGGTCACGACCCACGCCGGGGGGTGCCCGCTGGCGGCCGGGACGTGGACGTAGCCGGCGTAGGGCGCCGGGTTGCCCGCCGCGAGGACAGCGGCGAGGGCGGCGGCGTCAGGCTCGGCGTCGGTGGCGGGCAGCGGCGCGGAGAGCACGCGGCAGATGTTCGCCTGGTAGACCTCTCCCTCCCGGATCGCTGCCCGCGTGACCCGCACCGCCGACGTGTACGCGGCACGGTCCATCGACGTCGTCCACGCCTCGGGGCGGGGGCCGGACCACGGAGGCAGCGGTGCGGAGGCGTCGCGGGTGCCGGTGGGCCGGCCGGGCGCGCCCGGTGCCGGGTCGCGCTCGACCTCGGCGAAGCGCCAGGCGCGCGCCGGACCG
The DNA here is from genome assembly GCF_036421975.1 of Georgenia wangjunii. NCBI lineage: Bacteria > Bacillati > Actinomycetota > Actinomycetes > Allobogoriellales > Allobogoriellaceae > Georgenia > Georgenia wangjunii. The sequence continues at coordinate 50,978 of NZ_JAZGON010000012.1, forward strand.
TCGAAGTCGGCGACCACGGCCCACCACCCACCGGCCCTCAGCACAGCCGGGTCCCGGCAAAGATCCACGCTCTGGACGGCCCCGCGGGCCCGGACACCCGGGAACTGGGCGGCCGAACCCGCGGGATCGTGCGGGTCCCGGGCCACTGTTGTCGAGGTCACACTGCCACGCTAGCCCCACGAGTTGGACTCTCGCCGTTCCCCTCGGCTAGAGTTTCGGACGCACCGCCAAGAGCGAAAGCGAAGGGCGAATGCATGCGGACGTGGCTCAGTGGTAGAGCATCACCTTGCCAAGGTGAGGGTCGCGGGTTCGAATCCCGTCGTCCGCTCGGAGGCACCACCACCCGGTGGGCATCCAGTCTCAGGGTGGCGTGGCCGAGAGGCGAGGCAGCGGCCTGCAAAGCCGTATACACGGGTTCGAATCCCGTCGCCACCTCGGTTTGTGTATGTGTTTGGCTTGGGCGATTGGCGCAGCGGTAGCGCGCTTCCCTGACACGGAAGAGGTCACTGGTTCGATCCCAGTATCGCCCACCAGAGAAGTAGCAGGTCGAAAGGGCCGTCCGGAGAGATCCGGGCGGCCCTTCTGCTTGTCCGGAGCCCTCGTACGCAACGCGTACCCCAACGGCGCACGGAATCCTTCGCTGCGAACGGCGGAGCTCGCGACGTGCGGGACTGCCCACGTGCGAGGGTGAACGGCAGCCCTCGATCGTGGCAGCAGCCGGTGCGATGACCCCCTCGGGCCCGACGTGCGAACGGTGTGACGCACGTCACACTTTGGCGTGCGGGCGACGGCCCGAGGGGCTAGCGTTGCGACCGCTGAGAACGCCTCGGCAATGGGCATCGCGGAACACGCCACGGACTCCAGGAGGTCGTCGATGCGCAGGCCGGTCCGGGTTGTCGGCGTCGCCTCACTGGCGATCTCGCTCGCCGCACTGGCTGCCTGCGCCGGCGCCGGCGCTGACGGACCGACAGAGATCGTCTTCTTCCAGTTCAAGCCCGAGGCCGTGGACTTCTTCAACGACATCGCGGACCGGTTCGAGACCGAGAACCCCGACATCCGCGTGACCGTGGACAACGTGCCGAGCCCCGAGACCGCGTTGCGGATCCGGCTGGTCAAGGAGGATCCCCCCGACGTCCTCACCTTCAATGCCAACGCCACGTTCGGGGAGTTCGCGTCGGCCGGGATCTTCCACGACTTCTCCGGCAGTCCCCTTCTCGAGGACGTCCAGCCCGTGTACGTCGAGGTCATCCAGGAGCTCGGCGAGAGCGAACCCGGAGCGGTCGACGGGATCCCGTTCGCCGCCAACGCCTCGGGCGTCCTGTACAACGTGGAGATGTTCGAGGAGCACGGCCGGGAGGTTCCGGCCACATGGTCCGAGCTCACCGAGACCGCGGAGTACTTCGAGTCCCAAGGCATCACGCCGTTCTACGCGATGCTCGCCGACGCCTGGACGGCGCAGTCACCGTTGGCGCCGCTCACAGCGCAGACGCAGCCGGAGGACTTCTTCGAGGCGCGGTTCGCCGGTGAGGCGACCTTCCGAGAAGGCTGGCTGGAGGCCATCGAGAAGCTGGGGACCCTGTTCGAGTACACGCAGCCGGATCCGGCGGCGTTCGGATACCAGGAGGGAACCCGGGCCTTCGCGGATGGCGAGTCCGCGATGCTCCTGCTGGGCAGCTATGCCGTCCCCCAGATCCGCTCCTTCGAGCCGGGCTTCACGGTTGGTTCCTTCGCGTTCCCCGCCACGGACGACCCCGCGCAGACGACGCTCGTCTCCGGCGTCGACGTCGTCCTGGCCGCCTCGGCGACCACCCCGCACCAGCAGGAGGTGGAACGCTTCCTGGCTTACCTCCTCCGGCCGGAAGTCGTGCAGGAGTACGCCGAGCAGCAGGTGGCCATACCCGTCCTCGAGGGCCTCGCGAACGAGGACCCCGCGCTCGAGGGGGTGCGGGACTACATCGAGGAGGAACGTATCGTGGGCTTCACGGACCACCAGTTCATTCCGGCCATCCCGCTCGGCCCGCTGCTGCAGCAGTACCTGCTCGATCGGAACGCCGAGGCGTTCGTCGACGGCCTCGACAGCAACTGGGACCGGGTAGCGCAGCGGCGCACCTGGGGCGTAGGGGCGGTGGAAGGCTCATGAGCGGCACGAGCGCTGCTGAGCGATCCGGCGCACGGAAGGGCGCCCGGCGGGAGACGAAGCGGGGTCTGGACCGCGCCTACTACTGGATGGTGCTGCCGGCGTTCGTCCTGTTCTTCGTCCTGCACACCGTCCCGGTGCTCCAGGGCATCTTCTACAGCTTCACCGACTCCCCCGGCTACGGCACGTGGGACTTCGTGGGGTTCTCCAACTACGTCGCCCTCTTCTCCGACCCGCGAGTCGTTGCCGCCTACCTCTTCACCTTTCAGTTCGCAATCGTCACGACAATCCTCGTCAACGTGATCGGCCTGGCGATCGCCCTCGGCCTCAACGCGCGCATCAAGCTCAAGAACACGCTGCGAGGGGTGTACTTCATCCCCTACGTCTTGGCCCTGCTCGTCATCGGTTACGTGTTCTCATACATGTTCAACCTCTCCCTGCCGGCCGTCGCGCAGGCGCTGGGCATCGAATGGTTGAGTACGTCCATCCTCGCCGACCCGAGCCTCGCCTGGATCGGCATCGTCGTCATGACGGTCTGGCAGGGCGTGGCATTCACCATCATCATCTACCTCGCCGGCCTGCAGACCGTACCCACTGAGCTCTACGAGGCCGCCTCCATCGACGGCGCGAGCCGGTGGCGGCAGTTCTGGAGCATCACGATGCCGATGATCTGGGGCTTCTTCACCATCAACCTGGTCCTGGCACTGAAGAACTTCCTCCAGGTCTTCGATCAGATCATCGCGATGACGGGCGGCGGTCCGGGTACCTCGACCGAGTCCATCGGCGTGCTCATCTACCGCGGGGGCTTCGAGGGCGGGGAGTTCGGCTACCAGCTCGCCAACGCGGTGATCTTCATGATCGTCATCGTCGCGTTCGCGTTCTTCCAGCTCCGCGTGCTGCGCCGTGAGGAGGTGTCGGCCTGATGTCCGGAGCCAACGCAGTGACCATGCCACCACCGCTGGCGCCGCGCCGCCGCCGACCCCGAATGAGCGGGACGGGCTGGTGGCTGACGGCGCTGCTGTGCGTGCTGGCCCTCACCGTCCTCATCCCGCTGTACTTCACCGTGGTGACGGCCCTGAAGACACCGGACCAGCTAGGTGGCACCGGCTTCGCGCTACCCACGGAGTGGGCCTGGGGCAATTTCGCCGAGGCGTGGCGCACCATCGGCTTCCCCGCCCGGGCGCTCAACACCGCGCTCATCACGGTGGGAGCCGTGGTCCTCACTCTGCTGACGAACTCCATGGTCGCCTTCGCGATCGCCCGGCAGATGCACCGGCGGCTGTTCAAGGCGCTCTTCTACTACTTCATCGCGGCACTGTTCATCCCCTTCCCCGTCCTCATGCTCCCCGCCGCGAAGCAAGCCGCCATCCTCGGGCTGGACAACCAGGCCGGGCTCATCCTGCTCTACACCGTCTACGGGCTGTCCTTCAACGTCTTCCTCTACACCGCCTACATCCGGTCGATCCCGGCCGAGCTGGAGGAGGCCGCGCGCATGGACGGGGCGAGCACGTGGGGCGTGTTCTGGAAGGTGATCTTCCCGCTCCTCGCCCCGATCAACGCGACGGTGGGCATCCTCACGTGCGTGTGGGCGTGGAACGACTTCCTCTTGCCGCTCGTCATCATCTCCGATCCCGACGGCGCGACGATCCAGCTCGCCCAGTACGTCTTCCAGGGGCAGTTCTCCGCCGACTACACGCTCGCCTTCGCGTCCTACCTCATGGCGATGGCGCCGCTGCTCGTCGTCTACGTCTTCGCCCAGCGCTGGGTGATCTCCGGAGTCACCCGGGGTGCCATCAAGTGACGACCGCAGCGTGGCACCAGGAGCGACGCCGGGCATCACCCGGAAGACTGGGGCCATGACCGTCGAGCCATCGCCGTCCGCCGCCGCCCCGCAGGTACATCACCTGCGCTCCGGGGGAACCTCCCTCGTGCTCGTGGCGGCTGGGAGCGCGCTGCCTCAGGTCCTGCACTGGGGCGACGACCTCGGCGACGTCGGCCCCGACGTCCTCCACGAGCTCGCGCGGGTCAGCGAGCCCCCGCTCGTCTCCGGGCAGGCCGACATCGTCGTCCCGCTCGCCCTGGTGCCGGAGCACTCCTCGGGCTGGCTCGGCACCCCGGGCCTCGTCGGTCACCGCCAGGGTCGTGACTTCTCGACGGCCTTCGCCGTCACCTCCCTCGACGTCACGGACGGGGAAGGCGACGCCCTCGTCGCGCACCGCGTGCGGGTCACCGCGACGGACGCCGCCGCCGGGCTCGGCCTGCGACTCCTCCTCGAGCTCCTGCGTCCCGGCCTTCTGCGGATGCGCGCCGAGCTGACGAATACCGGGCAGGACGTCTTCGACCTCGCCGCCCTCGACCTCGCCCTCCCGGTGCCGGCACAGGCCACGGAGATCCTCGACCTGACTGGCCGTCACCTGCGCGAACGCGCACAGCAGCGTCACGCCTTCACCCTCGGCACCCACCTGCGCGAGTCGCGTCGAGCCCGCGGCCACGACGCCAGCCTCGTCCTCGCGGCCGGCGAGCGCGGGTTCGGCTGGCGGCGCGGGCGCATGCACGCCGTGCACGTCGCGTGGTCCGGCAACACCCGCACCTACGCCGAGCGCACGAACCTCGGCACCTCCCTCCTCGCCGGCGGCGAGCTCCTGCTTCCGGGCGAGGTGCGCCTCGCGGAGGGCGAGACCTACCAGAGTCCCTGGCTCTACGCCTCTCACGGCGACGGCCTGGACGAGATGTCCGGGCGCTTCCACCGCTTCCTGCGGTCACGCCCCGAGCACCCGGCCGCGCCCCGTCCGGTCCTCCTCAACGTGTGGGAAGCGGTGTACTTCGACCATGACGTCGAGCGGCTGAAAGCGCTGGCCGATCTCGCAGCTGCGGCGGGTGTAGAGCGCTACGTCCTGGACGACGGGTGGTTCGGCTCCCGCCGCGACGACACGTCCGGCCTCGGGGACTGGATCGTCTCACCCGATGTCTGGCCGCACGGCCTGGGACCGCTCGTCGACCACGTCCACGCCCTCGGCATGCAATTCGGGTTGTGGTTCGAACCGGAGATGGTCAACGTCGACTCCGAGCTGTACCGGGCGCACCCGGAGTGGATCTTCTCTGCGGGCGGTCGGGTCCCCGTCCCGGCCCGTAACCAGCAGGTCCTCGACCTCGCGCAACCGGGAGCGTACGCCCACGTCCGCGACCAGATGCTCAGAGTCCTGGACGAGTACCACATCGACTACGTCAAGTGGGACTACAACCGCGACCTCATCGAACCTGCCTCGCAGGCCACCGGCCGCGCCGGCGTCCATGAGCAGACCATTGCGGTCTACCGGCTGATCGACGAGATCAGAGCCGCGCACCCCCACCTGGAGATCGAGTCGTGCGCCGGTGGCGGTGGCCGGGCGGACCTGGGCATCCTCGCGCGCACCGACCGCGTGTGGGCATCCGACTGCATCGACCCGCTGGAGCGTCAGTTCATCGAGGCCGGTACCAGCCTCCTCCTGCCGCCCGAGCTCGTCGGCTCGCACATCGCATCCCCGGTCAACCACAGCACCGGCCGCGCACACAGCCTCGACTTCCGCGCCGGCACCGCGTTCTTCTCCCACCTCGGCATCGAGTGGGACATCACCACGGCCACGACCGAGGAGCTCGGCCGCCTCACCGAGTGGGTCGCCGCCCACAAGCGGCACCGAGACCTGTTGCACACCGGCACCGTCGTTCACGGAGACCACGCCGACCCAGCGCTGTGGGTCCATGGCGTCGTCGCCGCGGACGGCAGCGAAGCGATCTTCGCCATCGTCGAGATCCGCACGCCCGTCGCTGCTCCGCTCGGGCGGGTCACCCTCCCCGGGCTGGACGCCGCGGCGACCTACCGGGTCACGCCGCTCGCCCCGGCCGACGCGGTCACTGGCCGCACCGGGCACGCCCCGCCGCCATGGTGGCCCGTAGCCACGCTGACCGGCAAGGTGCTCGGCACGGTCGGGCTCCACGCTCCCGTGGTCAACCCTGAGCAATCGGTTCTGCTTCATCTCAGCCGCCTCTGAGCTGACTCAAGGCCGTCTTCGACATCCTCGGCCACTCGTCTTCACCATCGCGGCGGACAACCGCGGGCACGTCACAATCCTGTGGCGTCGCTCGCCAGCGCCAGTGCCCGCCGAGAAGGGAGACGAGGAACGCCCAGGAGCGCACACCGACGCCCTCCTTCCGTCCGGCCTCGCTGGACCGCACGGCGCACGACCGATCACGGGCGCGCTCAGCCCTCTTCGCTCAGGCGGATCGTCCGCAGCCGCCGCGACGCGTACCAGGTGCCGCCGACGGTGACGAGCAGGAGCAGGACGACCGCGACGGGAAGGCTCACCGCCGAGTCGATCCCGAGCGCCTCGGCGTCGGCCCCGACGACCGTCTCCGTGATCGCGAGCGACCACTGCTGGACGCTCAGCGCCTGCGCGCCCGGCACGACCTGCCCGATGAGCGACTCCCAGATGAGCGCGTAGAGCAGGCCGATGACGACGGCGTTGCGGCTCACCACCGCGAGCAGGAGGAAGACAGCGCAGTACGCGATGCCGGCCACGAGGCTGCCGGTGCCGTAACCGAGGGCGACGTCCCCGAGCTCGCCGGTGAGGATGACCCCGCCGACGACGACCGGGACTGCGCCGAAGAGCGTGACGATGCCGAGGGCGACGGCCAGCTTGGTCACGACGATCGTCGACCGACGCAACGGCTTGGCCAGCAGGTAGACGATCGAGCCGTCGTCGATCTCCGGACCGATCGAGCCCGTCCCCGCGATGAGGGCGAGCAGCGGCATGAGCACGGCGAGGCCGAACCCGTTGAGCAGCTCGACGGCGAGGGCGTCGGCGCCCCCACCGTCGTCAGCGCCGGCGAGGACCCGGGCGAACACGCAGATGAGGAGGAGTGCGAGGGGAAGGAGAAGGAGGAGGAGAGCGCGGCGGCGGCCGAGGATGGCGCGGGCCGTGAGTCGCGCGACCGTGGCGTTCATCGGGCCACCAGGTAGGAGAAGACGCTCTCGAGGGACTCGTCCGCCGGGCGCACCTCGTAGAGCCGGATCCCGTTCGCCGCCGCCACCCGCGGCAGCGCGTGGACGAAGGCGGCGAAGTCGGTGGCCTGCACGTGCACGCCGCCGGCCCGCTCGATCCCCACGGCGCTGACCCGCTCACCGCCGGCGACGATCTCGACGGCGGACGTGCTGGGCTGGGCGATGACCGCAGCGGCCAGCGCCCGGTCGTCGCTGGAGCGGATCGTGTACTGGTGCGGTCGCCTCGTCATGAGCCGGCGGATCTCCCGGAAGTCGCCCGAGGCGGCGTGACGCCCGGCCACCATGACCTCGATGCGCCCGGCGATCTGCTCCACCTCCTCGAGGATGTGCGAGCTGAAGAGGATCGTCCGCCCCTCGCCGCCGAGCCGGTCGAGCAGCTCCATGAGCTGGAGGCGCTGGCGGGGGTCCATGCCGTTGAACGGCTCGTCGAGCAGGAGCACCGAGGGGTCGTGGACCAGCGCCGTCGCCATCTTGATGCGCTGGCGCATGCCCTTGGAGTAGGTGCGGATGGCGCGGTCCTGGGCGTCGGCCATCTGCACGGTGGCGATCGCGTGGCGGGCGGCGGCCTCCGGGTCGGGGAGCCGGTGCAGCTTCGCGTTGGCGAGCACGAAGTCCCACCCGGAGAGGTTGTCGTACATGTCCTCGCGCTCGGGCACGAGACCGAGGTCGCGATAGATGTCCTCGTTGCGCCACACCTCGCGCTCGTCGAGCGTGACCGTGCCGGCGGACGGGGAGAGGAAGCCGGCCATCATGTGGATGAGCGTCGACTTGCCGGCGCCGTTCGGGCCGAGCAGGCCGGTCACGCCGGCCCCGATGTGCATCGTCACGTCGTTGACGGCGACGACGTTCCCGAACCAGCGGGAGACCTGCTCCAGTCTCAGCGTGCTCATGACGTCGGCACCCTCCGGTAGCGGGCGAGCAGGCCGGCGTAGCAGCCGACGACGAGCAGCACCGCCACCACGAGGAACACGAGCGCCCCCGCGGTCCCTGGCGGCTCCGCGACGGCGCTCCCCGCGCCGAGGACTCCGCTGAGGACCCCGTCCACGAGCGAGGACGGCGAGATGAGGCCCGAGTAGCCGGCCAGCGTCGTGCTGCCCAGCTCGTCCGCGACGGCCCACACGGCGACCTGGACGCCCGACAGGACGAGGAGCACCGCGATGACGGCCGCGACCCCGAGGCCCCGCCGGGGGGTGAGGGCCGCGATGAGCAGGCCGATGCTGCCCAGGACGAGCGCGTACACCAGGGCGCCGAGCAGCCCGAGCAGGAAGTCGGGCGCGTGCTCGGAGAACGGGAGCTCGGCGAGCAGCGCGCCGGCGAAGAGGATGACGAGAGGCAGGGCCATGAGGAGGAAGAGCGCCGCCGTCATCGCCGCGAGCTTCGCCTGCACGTACTGCTGGCGCTGCAACGGCCGGGCGAAGTAGAGCGGGACCACCCGGTACCGCAGGTCGCGCGAGACGAGCACCGGGGCCTGCGCGGCGAGGTAGATCGAGACCACGGTCTGGAGGTTGAAGAGGTACTCCGTGTAGCCGAGCGGAAGGTCGCCAGCACCGAGCACCGCCGTCACGACGACCATGATGACCGCGGGCAGGCACATCGCGCCGAGGAGCAGGACCGGCATGATCTTGGAGCGCGCGGACCGGCCGAGCCCGTAGGCGGCGCGCAGGCTGTCGACGAACATCGACCGCTGCACGTAGCGGGTCCCGAGGCGGGGCCCGTCGTAGTGCCGGTACCCGATGTCGTGGATGACGCCGGAAGGTCCGCCGCCGGCCGCCTGCGGCTCAGGTCCCGTCGGCATGGCTGCCCCCTGCGGTCGCGAAGAGCTCGGACATGCGGTGCCGCCGGCGCTCGATCCGCACGAGCCCGAGGTCGAGCCCAGCTACGCCGTCGCGGATGACGTCATAGAGCGCGTCGTCGTGCACCTGGACCTCGAGCTGGCGCCCCTGCGCCAGGCTGGGGAAGCCCCGCTGCTCCAGCAGGGCGGCGAGCGGCGCCACGTCGCCGTCGACCTCGACGAGCAGCGCGGCGGTCTCGGTCGTCATGTCCACGGTGCTGGAGTGCCGCAGCAGGCGCCCGCCGTCGACGACGACGACGCTGTCGCAGACCCGCTCCAGCTCACCGAGCAGGTGGGACGTCACGAGGACCGAGATGCCGAACTCGGCGCCGATGCGGTGGATGAGGCCGAGCATGTCGTCGCGGCCGGCGGGGTCGAGGCCGTTGGTCGGCTCGTCGAGCATGACGAGCTCCGGGTCGTGGACGAGGGCCTGCGCGAGCTTGACGCGTTGCCGCATGCCGGTGGAGTAGCCGCCCATCGGGCGGTACCGCTCCTCGTAGAGCCCGACGTGGCGCAGGGTGTCCGCGCTGCGCTCCCGGGCTGCCGTGGTGGGCAGGCCCGACATACGCGCCATGTGCACGGTGAACTCGGTCGCGGACACGTCCGGCGGCAGGCAGTCGTGCTCGGGCATGTAGCCGACGCGCTCGCGGATGGCGGAGCCCTCGGTGGCGACGTCGAGGCCCAGCAGGTGGGCGCTGCCGGACGTGGGAGGCACGAGGCCGAGCAGCATCTTGAGGAGCGTCGACTTGCCGGCGCCGTTCGCGCCGACGAGGCCGACGACGCCGGGAGCCACGTCGACCGTCAGGTCCTCCACCGCGGTGACCGCGCCGAAGCGCTTGGTCAGCGCCCGGGTGCTGATGAGCGTCACGGCCGCACCAGGCCAGGAGCGTGCCGCTGCGGCGGCCTGGCACGGCGCCGGAGTCGCGAGCCGGGGGTCATGTGGCCCTCTCGGGGAGTGAGCTGTGCGTGATGTGGCTCACAGTAGACCTCAGCCGGCCCCGGAGGGAGCGTCGGCACGGAGCGTCGGCACGGGGCATCGGCGGCCGGACGCGTACCGGTCGGCACGCGATCGACCGGCGTCGGGGAGCCCCTAGGCTCACGGGATGAAGATCGTCATCCCGGGCGGCACGGGTCAGGTCGGCGGAATCCTGCGACGGGCGCTCGTGGCGCGCGGGGACGAGGTCACCGTCCTCAGCCGGCGCCCGGAGCGGCTCGAGCCGGGCGTCCGGCACGTGCGCTGGGACGGGCGGACGCTGGGCGCCTGGGCCAGCGAGGTCGACGGCGCGGATGCCGTCGTCAACCTCGCCGGCAAGTCCGTCAGCTGCCGCTACACCGACGCCAACCTGCGCCAGATGATGGCCTCCCGCGTCGACTCCACCCGTGCCGTGGGCGATGCCATCGCCCACGCGGCTCGCCCACCGCGGGCGTGGCTCCAGATGAGCACGGCGACGATCTACGCCGACGCGCGCAGCCGGGACGACGGCCAGCCGCACGACGAGTGGTCCGGGACCATCGGCGGCGAGGAGCCGGACGTCCCGCTCTACTGGGAGTACAGCGTCCGTATCGCACGCCGGTGGGAGCAGGCGCAGGCGGACGCGGACGTCCCGAGCACCCGCCGCGTCGCCCTGCGCACGGCGATGGTCATGACGCCCGACCGTGGTGGGGTCTTCGACTACCTCTCGTGGATGGCCCGCCTCGGGCTGGGCGGGCCCGTCGCCGGCGGGACGCAGTACGTCTCGTGGATCCACGGCGAGGACTTCGTCCGCGCCGTCGAGCTGCTCCTCGACCGGGACGACCTCGACGGACCGTTCATCCTCGCCGCCCCCGAGCCGGTCCAGCAACGCGACCACATGCGCTCGCTCCGGCGCGCGTGGGGTCAGCCGCTCGGCCTGCCCGCGACCCGGCCCATGGCCGAGGTCGGTGCGCTCGCCCTGCGCACCGACACCGAGCTCCTCCTCAAGAGCCGCCGGGTCGTGCCCGGCCGGCTGCTCGACGCCGGACTCACGTTCGCGCACCCGACGTGGGAGGGAGCGGCCGTGGACCTCGTCGCGCAGGTCCGGGCCTCCCGGCGCCGGCGGTAGAGGCGGCAGGGGCGAGCGCCGTCGGCCGGCTCGACGGCAGGGGCGACGGGCTCAGTCAGCCGGCGGGAACAGGTAGTCCCGCAGCTCCCCACGGGAGACGCCGAGGCGGACGACGTCGTCGGTGACGCTCTCCACCTGGCCGGCGGCCGCGTACACCGCACCGACGGGACCGTCGATCTGGACGAACCCCGCGCCGGACGGCGCGTCGCCGGCGCGCTGCGGCTGGACGGGACCCGGCTGTCCCGCGCCGGGCTGGGCGGGGACCGGCTCCCCGGCAGGCGTCTGACCCGGCCCGACGGGTCCGGGCGGCGGCGCCGGGACGGCGTCCTCGACGGGTCCGGGCGGCGGCGCGTCGGGCTCGGCCGAGTGGACGCGCACGACCTCTCCGAGCGGCTCACCGTCCCGGTCGACGACCGTCATCCCCACGCGGATCTCGCCGAGGTCCACCCCGCCGCCTGATCCAGCCTCGACGCTCATCGCCACTCCCTGGCTCGCGGCCCGGCACGACCGCCGGGCTCGTCCCGGCGGCGCCCCTGCCTTCAGGGCCATGACACCACCACACGCGCCCGGAGGCATGCCGGACGGGCCTCGCCGTGGCAGGCACCTCGCTCCGACCGGCTCAGCCGCGTCCCACCGGTCACGGCACCGTGCCACCTCGCCCCCACCCAGCCAGCGGCCGGCGCCGGACGCCACGGTCTCAGGTCCCTGCCTCGAGGCTGAGCTCGTACGCCTCCCCCACCCGCTCGAACCCGATCTTCGGGTAGTACGGCTCGACCGTTCCCGGTGCCGTCACGACCCGCCGGTAGCCCTTGCGCCGCAGGATCCCGCTCCGGCGGAAGACGAACTCCCCCGGGGTGAAGTCCCGGTGCCGCTCGGTGACGTAGTCGAGCTCGATCTGGGCGACCCCCTCCCCGGCGTCCCGCAGGAGGACGTACCCCACCGTCTCGTCGCCCGCGACCACGAGGTAGGCCTCCGCCCCGTCCGGCACCCCGTGGAAGTCCGGGTGGAAGCGGGCGATGTCGGTGCGGTGCACCTCGAGCATGTGCCGCAGGTACGCGCTGTCGGGCGAGATCTCGATGACGTCGTACGCCGCGTCGGAGTGCCGCCCGCGCAGCAGACGGGAGAGGTTCGTCACCTGGACGACGGCGAGGACGACGTTGAGGGCGACGACGGGCCACACCCCGAGCACCCCGTTGTAGGCGATCTGGATGACGCAGCCGATGAGGTTGTACACCCTCAGCCGCAGGATCCGCTGCTGCATCATCGACCAGACCACAACGGCCGAGCCGATCCAGCCGACCGCCTCGAGCGCTACCTGCATCCCTGGGCTCAGGTCCAGCATCGTCGCCTCCGCCTCGTCACCGCCCGCACACCACCGGATCCCCGCGATCCTAGGCAAACCCAGTCCCGTCCGGGCCGGGTCTGCATGCAGCGCGAAGTTGACGAACCAATGAGAACCTATGGCTCATGCAGAAATGGCCTGGACGTCCCTACCCGCTGGGTGCCACCTTCGACGGCACCGGCACCAACTTCGCCCTCTTCTCGAGCGTGGCCGAGAAGGTAGAGCTGTGCCTGCTCGACGACGACGGCACCGAGACGCGCGTCAACCTCACCGAGGTGGACGGTCACGTGTGGCACGCGTTCATCCCCGGGGTCCAGCCGGGCCTGCGCTACGGCTACCGCGTGCACGGGCCCTTCGACCCGGCGCAGGGCCTGCGGTGCGACCCGAGCAAGCTGCTCCTCGACCCGTACGCCAAGGCGATCGACGGGCAGATCGACGGGCACCCCTCCCTGTACTCGTACCAGTTCGAGGACCCCTCGCAGCGCAACGAGGAGGACTCGGCGCCGCACACGATGACGTCCGTCGTCATCAACCCCTTCTTCGACTGGGGCCACGACCGTCCGCCGGACCGCGAGTACCACGACAGCGTGATCTACGAGGCACACGTCAAGGGCCTGACCCAGCTCCACCCCGACGTCCCGGACGAGTTCCGCGGCACGTACGCGGGCATCGCCGACCCGGCGATCATCGAGCACCTCACGCAGCTCGGCGTGACCGCCATCGAGCTCATGCCCGTGCACCAGTTCGTCAACGACCCCCACCTGCAGGAGAAGGGTCTGAGCAACTACTGGGGCTACAACACGATCGGCTTCTTCGCCCCGCACAACGGCTACACCGCGTACGGCACGCGCGGTCAGCAGGTGCAGGAGTTCAAGCAGATGGTCAAGGCGCTGCACGAGGCCAACATCGAGGTCATCCTCGACGTCGTCTACAACCACACCGCCGAGGGCAACCACATGGGCCCGACGCTGTCCTTCCGCGGCATCGACAACGCCTCGTACTACCGTCTCGTCGAGGACGACCAGGCCCACTACTTCGACACGACCGGCACGGGCAACTCGCTGCTCATGCGCTCCCCGCACACGCTGCAGATGATCATGGACTCGCTGCGGTACTGGGTGGAGGAGATGCACGTCGACGGTTTCCGGTTCGACCTCGCCTCCACGCTCGCGCGTGAGCTCCACGAGGTGGACCGCCTCTCGGCGTTCTTCGACATCATCCAGCAGGACCCGGTCATCTCCCAGGTCAAGCTCATCGCCGAGCCGTGGGACCTCGGCGAGGGCGGCTACCAGGTGGGCGGGTTCCCGCCCCTGTGGACCGAGTGGAACGGCAACTACCGCGACACGGTCCGTGACTACTGGCGCGGCGAGCCCTCGACGCTCGCCGAGTTCGCGAGCCGCATCACCGGCTCCTCGGACCTGTACGAGCACTCCGGCCGCCGCCCGGTCGCCTCGATCAACTTCGTCACCGCCCATGACGGCTTCACCCTGCGTGATCTCGTCTCGTACAACGAGAAGCACAACGAGGCCAACGGGGAGAACAACAACGACGGGGAGTCCCACAACCGTTCGTGGAACTGCGGCGTCGAGGGACCGACGGACGACCCGGAGATCCGCGCCCTGCGCACCCGTCAGCAGCGCAACTTCCTCGCCACGCTGCTCTTCTCCCAGGGCGTGCCGATGATCGCCCACGGTGACGAGCTCGGCCGCACCCAGCAGGGCAACAACAACGTCTACTGCCAGGACGACGAGCTCGCGTGGGTGGACTGGGACCTCGACGACGAGCGCGCCGAGCTGCTCGAGTTCACGCGGACGATGGTGCGCCTGCGCGCCGAGCACCCCGTGTTCCGCCGACGCCGTTTCTTCGCGGGCACCTCGCACCACGGCGGGGAGTCCGAGGTCGGCGAGATCGCCTGGTTCGCCCCGGGCGGGGAGCACATGCGCGACGAGGAGTGGAACAGCTCCTTCGCCCGCTCGGTCATGGTCTTCCTCAACGGCAAGGCCATCCCCGAGCCCGACGTGCGCGGCAACTCCATCCTCGACGACTCCTTCCTCGTGCTCCTCAACGCCGACAAGGAACCGATCGAGTTCACCCTCCCGGGCGAGCACTACGCGCCGAGCTGGCGCGCGGTCCTCGACACGGACCACACGACCGCCCCCGGCGACGAGTACGCCCCCGGTGCCACCGTGACGGTGACGGGCCGCAGCGTCGTCTTCCTCCTCTCCCCCCTGGAGGACGATCAGTGAGCAGCCCCCGCCCCGACCACGGATCCGCGGCCGGAGCGCACCTGCCCGCGCCCGGACGTCGGCTGCCCGTGACGACGTACCGCCTCCAGCTGGGCCCGGACCTGACGTTCGCCCAGGCCGAGGCCGCCGTCCCCTACCTCGTCGACCTCGGGGTCACCGACCTCTACCTCTCCCCCATCCTCCAGGCCGCGCCGGGCTCCACCCACGGTTACGACGTCGTCGACCACGACCGGATCTCCGACGTCATGGGGGGCCGCGACGGATTCGAGCGCCTGAGCGAGGCCGCGCACGCGGCCGGGCTGGGCGTCGTCGTCGACGTCGTCCCCAACCACATGGCCGTGCCGACCCCCGCGTGGCACAACCGCGCCCTCTGGTCGGTCCTCAAGCACGGACCCGCCTCGCCGTACGCGCAGTGGTTCGACGTCGAGCTCGAGTCCGAGCAGGGGTCGCTCCTCATGCCCGTCCTCGGCAAGCGCATCGGCGCGGTGCTCGCGGCCGAGGAGCTCGTGCTCGACCGTGCCGTCGTGCCCTCGGAGCCGGAGGCGGGCGAGCAGCCGGTCCTGCGCTACTACGAGCACGTCTTCCCCGTGCGTCCCGAGACCGAGCACCTGCCGCTCGCCGAGCTCGTCGAGCGGCAGTTCTACCGGCTGTCCTACTGGCGGGTCGCGGACGAGGAGCTCAACTACCGCCGGTTCTTCGACGTCGGGACCCTCGCCGGCCTGCGCATCGAGGACCCCGACGTGTTCGACGCCTCGCACGCCCTCCTGCTCGAGCTCATGCGCTCGGGGCACATCGACGGCCTGCGCATCGACCACCCGGACGGCCTGGCTGACCCGCGCGGGTACTTCCAGCGCCTGGCCGAGGCGACCGGCGGGGCGTGGATCGTCGCGGAGAAGATCCTCGAGGGCCACGAGGAGCTGCCCGCGGACTGGCCCGTCGCCGGCACCACCGGCTACGACGCCGCCTGGCGCATCCAGGCCCTCCTCACCGACCCGGCCGGCGCCGTCGGCCTCGGCTCGCTCATGCAGCAGCTGACCGGCGACGCGCCCGGGGACCTCCCGGCGCTCGTCGAGGAGTCCAAGCGCCAGATCGTCTCGACGTCCCTCTACGCGGAGGTGCACCGCCTCACGACCATCCTGTCCGAGCTGTGCGAGGGGGACGTGCGCCTGCGCGACCACACGTTCCGTTCGCTGCAGGACTGCGTCGTCGAGCTCGTCGTCGCCTTCGACCGGTACCGCGCGTACGTCGTCCCCGGCGAGCACCCGCCCGTCGCGAGCGAGCGCGCCGTCAACGAGGCGGCCGAGACCGCCCGGGCGCGCCTCGACCCGGACCGCCACGAGACCCTCGACCTCGTCGTCGACCTCGTCCTCGGCCGGGAGGTCGGCAGCGCCGGCCGTACCCGCGAGCAGCGGCGCGACGAGCTCGTCGTCCGGTTCCAGCAGGTCTGCGGAGCGGTCATGGCAAAGGGCGTGGAGGACACGGCGTACTACCGCTGGACGCACCTCGTCAGCTTGAGCGAGGTGGGCTCCGCCCCCGACCACTTCGGGATGAGCCCGGACGAGCTCCACGCGTGGGTCGCCGGGACGCTCGCGACGCACCCCGCCACGATGAGCGCCGGCTCGACCCACGACACGAAGCGGGGCGAGGACGTCCGCTCCCGCATCGGCGTCCTGTCCGAGCTGCCCGCCGAGTGGACGGCGCTCGTCGGCCACCTGCGCGAGGCGACCGAGGCCCTGCGGCCCGCGGACCTCGACGGCCGCACGGAGAACCTCCTGTGGCAGATCCTCGCCGGGACGTGGACCCCCGCCGGTCCCATCAGCGCCGACCGGCTCACCGAGTACCTCACCAAGGCGGTCCGGGAGCAGAAGTCCTGGACGACGTGGACGGACCCGGACACCGCCCGTGAGGAGGCGCTCATGGCCTACGCGACGGCACTGCTCACCCACGCCGACGTCGTCACGGCCTTCACCGAGTGGATGGCGCGCACCGAGCGCGCGGTTCGGGCCGCCGTCCTCGGCTCCAAGCTCGCCCAGCTCACGCTCATCGGCGTGGCGGACGTCTACCAGGGCAGCGAGATCACGCAGACCTCGCTCGTCGACCCGGACAACCGCCGCCCCGTCGACTTCGCCGAGCTCCACACCCGCCTCGCCCGGCTCGACGCGGGCGCCGGCCCGAGCGACCTCGACGAGGCCAAGCTGGCCCTGACCGCGGCCGCGCTGCGCCTGCGCCGCCGGCACCCCGAGGCGTTCGTCGGTGCCGAGGCACGCTACTCCCCGCTCCCGACGTCGACGGGCCACGCGCTGGCGTTCGCCCGCGCGGACGCCGGCGGCCCCCGCGCCGTCGTCGTCCTCACGCGGCTCGGGGCGGGTCTCGACGCGCTCGGCGGGTTCGGCGAGCACACCGTCGTCCTGCCCGAGGGGACGTGGCGCGACACCCTCACGGGCACGGTGCTCGCGGGAGGCACCCAGCACCTCGGCGACCTCCTCTCCCGCTACCCGGTCGCCCTCCTGGAGGCAGAGTGAACAACCCCGACACCGTCCCCGCGCACCGACCCAGCGAGCCGTTGCGCGTGTGGGCACCGTCGGCGGGCGCGGTCGAGCTCGACCTGACGACCGACGGCGTCCGCCTGCCCATGACCGCCGAGGAGGGGGGTTGGTGGACCGCGCCGCGCTCCGTCGGCGGCGGCACCGACTACGCCTTCCGGCTCGACGGCGGACCGGCCCTGCCGGATCCCCGCAGCCCGTGGCAGCCCGCGGGCGTCCACGGCCCGTCACGCGCCTTCGACGCCCACGAGTACTCCTGGTCGGACGCCGACTGGGGCGGGCGGTCGAGCCTCGGCGCCGTCATGTACGAGCTGCACATCGGGACGTTCACGCCCGAGGGCACCCTCGACGCCGCCATCGAGCGCCTCGACCATCTCGTCGACCTCGGGGTCGAGATGGTCGAGCTCATGCCGGTCGCCGCCTTCCCCGGTGCGCACGGCTGGGGCTACGACGGCGTCGCGCTCTACGCGGTCCACGAGGCGTACGGCGGGCCGGGCGCCCTCCAGCGCTTCGTCGACGCCGCGCACGGGCGTGGCCTCGCGGTGTGCCTCGACGTCGTCTACAACCACCTCGGTCCCTCCGGCAACTACCTCGGGGAGTTCGGCCCGTACTTCACGGACCGGCACGAGACGCCGTGGGGCGCCGCGGTCAACCTCGACGGCGCGGACGCCGGCCCGGTGCGGGCGTTCATCGTCGACAACGCGCTGCGCTGGCTGCGGGACTTCCACCTCGACGCCCTGCGGCTCGACGCCGTGCACGCGCTCATCGACGACTCCGAGCGCCACGTCCTCGCCGAGCTCGCCGACGCCGTCGCCGAGCTCGAGGCGCAGGCCGGCAGGCCGCTGTCCCTCATCGCGGAGTCCGACCTCAACGACGCCGTCATGGTCACCCCGACCGCCGAGGGCGGGCGCGGCATGACGGCGCAGTGGGACGACGACGTGCACCACGCGCTCCACGCCACGCTCACGGGCGAGCGGCACGGCTACTACGTCAGCTTCGGCTCGCCGCAGACGCTGCGCAAGGCGCTCACCGAGACGTTCGTCCACAACGGCGAGTACTCGGAGTTCCGCGGCCAGGAGTGGGGCGCGCCCGTCCCCGAGGACGTCGACACCCGACGGTTCGTCGTCTTCGCCTCGAACCACGACCAGGTGGGCAACCGTGCGCTGGGCGACCGGCCCACCCGGGTGCTCAGCCCCGGCCAGCTCGCGGTCTCCGCCGCGCTCGTCGTCCTGGGTCCGTACACGCCCATGCTGTTCATGGGTGAAGAGTGGGGCGCGCGCACGCCGTTCCAGTACTTCACCGACCACGCCGAGCCCGAGCTCGCGGAGGCCATCCGCGAGGGCCGCACGCGCGAGTTCGGCTCCCACGGGTGGGCCGAGCTCTACGGCGGCGAGGTCGAGGTGCCGGACCCCCAGGCGCCGAGCACCGTCGCCGAGAGCAGGCTCGACTGGTCAGAGCCCGAGCGGCCCGAGCACGCGCGGCTGCTCGCCTGGTACCGCGACCTCATCGCCCTGCGCCGCACGGACGCCGACGTGGCCTCCGGGGAGCGCGCCTCGACCGAGGTGGACGTCGCGGACGACGGGAGCCGGGTGGTCGTGCGGCGCGGCTCGGTCGCCGTCGTGTGCACGCTGACGGAGGAGGCCCAGGAGGTGCCGCTCGGTGCGGCGCCTGCCGGTAGCGGTGCCCACAGCGCGCCGAGCGCCGGCGGGGACGTCCTGCTCGCGTGGGAGCCGGCGGTCCTCACCGAGACCGACGGCGCCGTCTCGGTGTCGCTCCCGGGCCACTCGGTCGCGGTGGTCCGCCTGGCCTGACGCTGCACCCGCGGGGCGCGACGGTCGGTGACGGCCGCGCGCTTCGCAGGCCCGACGGTCGGGCGCGCTCGGACGTGCGCGCGAGGCTCAGACGAAGTAGAGCCCGATCCGGTGCCCGTTGATGACCTCCACGGCGATGTCCATGTCGTAGACCTCGCGCATAACCGCCGGGGTGATGATGTCCTC
Source organism: Georgenia wangjunii (assembly GCF_036421975.1). Classification (NCBI taxonomy): domain Bacteria; kingdom Bacillati; phylum Actinomycetota; class Actinomycetes; order Allobogoriellales; family Allobogoriellaceae; genus Georgenia; species Georgenia wangjunii. The sequence continues at coordinate 70,193 of NZ_JAZGON010000012.1, forward strand.
GGGCGTTCCCTCGTGGACGACTCGCCCGTCCTTCATCGCGATGATGCGGTCGGAGTAGACCGAGGCGAAGTTGATGTCGTGGATGACGAGGACGACCGTCTTGCCGAGCTCGTCGGCCGTGCGGCGCATGAGCCGCATCATCGCCACGGAGTGCTTCATGTCGAGGTTGTTGAGCGGCTCGTCGAGCAGGATGTAGTCGGTGTCCTGCGCGAGCACCATCGCGACGAACGCGCGCTGCCGCTGTCCCCCGGAGAGCTCGTCGAGGAACCTCTCCCGCAGGTCGGCCAGCTCGAGGTAGTCCATCGCTCGTCGGATAACCACCTCGTCCTCGGCGGTCAGCCGCCCCCGGGAGTACGGGTAGCGCCCGAACGCGACGAGGTCGGCCACCGTGAGCCGCACGGCCAGGTGGTTGTCCTGGCGCAGGATGGACAGCGTGCGCGCGAGCTCGTTGCTCGGCGTCGTCGCCACGTCGAGGTCCTCGACGCGGATGCGGCCCTCGCTCATGGGCAGCAGCCGGGAGACCATCCCGAGCAGCGTCGACTTCCCGGCGCCGTTGGCCCCGATGATCGACGTGACGCCGCCGGCGGGGATGCGCAGGCTGACGCCGTCGACGACCGCGGTCTCGCCGTAGCGCTTGGTGACGTCCATGACCTCGATCAACGGCGGCCTCCTCGGACCAGGAGCAGGATGAAGACGATGCCGCCGACGAACTCGATGACGACGGACAGGACGGTGTCGAGACCGAACGCGTGCTCGAGGAGCACCTGCCCGCCGACGAGGGTGAGGACCCCGAGGAGTGCCGCCGCGGGCAGGATGACCGCGTGCCGGTGGGTGCCCATGAGCTGGTAGGCGAGGTTGGCCACGAGCAGCCCGAAGAACGTGATGGGGCCGACGAGCGCCGTCGAGACGGAGACGAGCACGGAGACGATCGCGAGCACGCCGAGCACCTCGCGGCGGTACTCCACGCCGAGCGCGGTCGCGTTGTCGCGCCCGAGGGTGAGGACGTCGAGCACCTGGCGCCGGCGCCACACGGGGACGCTCACGACGACGACGATGACGGCGCACACGCCCAGGAGGGTCGGGTCGACGGCGTTGAAGCTCGCGAAGAGCCGGTCCTGGAGGACGAGGTACTCGTTGGGGTCGATGATCCGCTGCATGAACGTCGCGAGGGAGCGGAAGAGCACGCCGAAGACGATGCCGACGAGGACGAGGAGGTAGAGGCTGCGCCGCGCCCCGCCGAACAGCCACCGGAAGAGGAGGAACGAGAAGCCGAGCATGAGGGCGAGCTCGAGCCCGAACCGCGCCGTCACGGGGATGAGATTGAGCGTCATCGACCCGAGCCCGAAGACGAGGACCGTCTGGATGAGGGCGTACATGGAGTCGAAGCCCATGATCGACGGCGTGAGGATGCGGTTCTCGGTGACGGTCTGGAAGAGGACCGTCGAGACGGCGATGGCGAGGCCGACGATGACGAGGGCCCCGAGCCGGCGGGTGCGGAACGGGATGACGAAGTCCCAGTTCCCCGCCGAGCCGATGGCGTAGAACGCGACGACGGCGGCGAGAGTGAGCCCGAGGAGGATCGCCAGGCGCGCGCTCGTCGACAGGCCTGCGGCGCCCGTGCGCGCGGAGCGCTCCCGCGACCGGGCCGGGCGCCCGAGCGCGGGCGGGCGTCCGCTCGAGCGCCCGGTACCGCCGGGGACGTCGAGACCGCCCGCGGGGCGGTCAGCCGACACGCGCGGGCCTGCGCAGCAGGAGGTAGAGGAAGAGCGCGGCCCCGACGACGCCGACGACGACGCCGATGGGGATCTCGTACGGGAAGCGGATGACGCGCCCGAGGATGTCGCACACGAGGACGAACGCGGCGCCCAGGACGGCGACCCAGGGCAGGGCGCGCCGCAGCTTGTCCCCCATCGCCATGCTGACGATGTTGGGCACGACGAGGCCGAGGAACGGCAGCCCGCCGACGACGACGACGACCACGGCACTGACGAGCGCGACGATCGTCAGGCCGGCCGCGACGGTGCGGCGATAGTTGAGCCCGAGGTTCGTCGTGAACTCCTCGCCCATGCCCGCGACCGTGAAGCGGTCCGCGGCGACGTAGGCGATGACGCCCAGGACGAGGACGATCCACAGCATCTCGTACCGGCCGCGGATGACACCGGAGAAGTCACCGGTCATCCAGCTCGAGAGGGTGTGGAGGAGGTCGGCCCGGTAGGCGATGAACGTGGAGACGGCGCCGACGACCCCGGAGAGCATGAGGCCGATGAGCGGGACCATGACGACCGAGCGCAGCGGGACGTAGCGCAGGATCCGCAGGAAGAGCATGGTGCCGAGGAGCGCGGCAACGGCGGCGACGGCCATCTTCCCGACGAGCGGCATGCCCGGCGCGATCATCGTGACGAGGAGCAGGCCGAGCCCGGCCGACTCCGTGGTCCCGGCCGTGGACGGCTCCACGAACTTGTTCCGCACGAGCATCTGCATGACGAGGCCGACGACGGCCATGGCTGAGCCGGCGAGCAGGATCGCCGCGGTGCGGGGCACGCGCGAGACGAGCAGCGTCTCGACGTCGTACGCGCTCAGCCGGCCGGTGAGCACCGCCCACGGGCTCAGCTCGCTGACGCCGATGAAGACGGAGACGACGGCGAGGAGGAGGACACCCGTGACGGCCCCGACGAGCGGGAGGTTGCGCCGCAGCGCACCCCGCCGAGCCGCGGCGGGGTGCTGCGGCTCGGCGGTGGTGAGGGCGAGGCACACCCCGTCCGGGCACGCGCAGCCCTCATGGTGCCGGGTCGGCAGGCCACGCGTCCGGGACGGGGTGAGGGCGGTCATCGGGCGAGGGCGTCGCCGACCTCGGCGAACATCGCGTGGACGTTGTCGAGGCCGTGCATGACGATGTACCAGCGCTCCGGGTCGAGGTAGACCACCTGGTCCTGCGCCCAGGCGGACGTCGAGGCGACGAGCTCGTTGTCGAGGATCTGCTCCGCGGCGGCGCCGGCGCCGTCGCTGACGACGGCGTCCCGGTCGTTGACGAACATCCAGTCGGGGTTGATCTCACGGATGAGCTCGAAGGAGATGGCCTCGCCGTGGGGGGCGGCCTCGACGTCCGTCGTCGCCTCGGTCATGCCGAGCTCGGTGAAGATCGGCCCGAAGCGGGAGTCGGCGCCGTAGGACGTCACCTCTCCCCCGGAGGTGGACAGGACCATCGCGTCGCCCGCGTCGGCGGCGAGGGCGCTGATCTCCTCCGTCTGCTCGTCGATCTCGGCGAGGGCGGCCTCGACCTCCTCGGAGGCGTCGAACACCTCGCCGAGCATCCCGGCGGACTCGGCGAGCCCGGCGAGGAAGTCCGTGCTGGCGAAGGACGTGTCGATGACGTCCCAGTGCTCGGACAGCTCGCCGTAGGCCTCCGCGGAGCGGAACCCGACGATGACGAGGTCCGGGTCGAGCTCGTTGATCGCCTCGTAGTCCGGCTCGAAGAGCGTGCCGACGTCGGCGACGTCCGGGCCGGCGTACTGGTCGAGGAACGTGGGCACGCTCGTCTTAGGGACGCCGACGACGCTGTCGCCGGCACCGATCGCGTCGAGCGTGTCGAGGGCGCCCATGTCGAGGACGACGACCCGCTGGGGGGCGAGCGGGACGGTGGACTCGCCCTGCGCGTGCGTGACGGTGACCTCGGAGGCCTCGGTGGGCCCGCCGGCGGACGCGGTCTCGGACGAGCTCGCGCTGCCTCCGCAACCGGCGAGGACGAGCGAGGCGGAGGCGGTGACGGTCAGCGCCACGAGGGGGCGACGAGTGCGTGAGGTGCTCACGTGGATCCAGTCGGACGTAGGGAAGGGGTGCCTAACGAAGGTGAGCCTAACCGAGATATACGCAACGTCGGTAGTCCCTAATTGGGGTGTCGGCTTCCGGGGCTGCGGACGCGGGCGTGCGGCACCGGTCGCGGCCGCCGGTTACGCTCGAGCGAGCCGTTCATCGACGTGGAGGAACCCGTGCCCGAGACCGTCATCATCCTCACCGAGGACGCCCTCCTGCCCAGCGATGCCGAGCAGGTAGTCCGGCACTACGCCCCCGACCGGCCGGCGTTCGAGGTCCTCGTCCCGGCCGACACCGAGCACAACGTGCTGACCGAGGTCATCAACCACCTCAGCCTCCTCGAGCTCCGCGAGGCATGGGACGCGGTGACCGAGCGCGAGACGGACCCCGCCACCGCCCGCATGGAGGCGAGCGCGGCGCTGAGCGGGTCGCTCGAGCGCCTGCGGGAGGCCGGGGCACAGGCGGACGGCGCCGTCGTCCAGGACGACCCGGTGCCGGCGCTCATCCAGGCGGTCGGCAACGTGCGCGCGGCCGCCGTCGTCGTCGTCACCCGGCCCAAGGCGCTCGACGACACGTTCCGCCGGGACTGGGCCTCGCGCGCCCGGGAGGCGCTCGGCGTCCCTGTCCTGCACCTCTACACGGGCTCGAGCATCATCGGCTGAGCGCCCGGGCCGTTCCTGCACCCGTGCCCCTCGACGCACGCTGTGCGCGTGGTCTACCCGGGGCGCGGTGCGTGTCGAGGGGCACGGCCGGCCCGCCGGACGGCCGGGGTCGACCTCGCGTCGGCGCCGCTCCGCCCCTGGCGTGAGCCGTCCGGCGGCCGGCCCGTCGAGACCCCGTCGGCGAGGGCGCCCGGGGCTAGGAGCGCGGGGGCTCCGCCGGCGCTGAGCCGTCCGCGCCCGGAGCGCCGTTGGCCGCGTCGTCGGCGGGCCGCTCACCATCGGCGTCGGTCCCAGCACCGCGGCTCGCCGCGAGTGCGCGCACGCGGCCGGCGAGGCCCCGGACGACGCCGGGCAGCTCGCTCCGGGCGCGGCCCGCGAGCCGCTTCGCCTCGAGGGCCCGCACGAGCGCGGCGTAGCGCAGCGGCTGCACCGGGAAGTCCCAGGCGGGGGCGACCGCGGTGATCTCCTTCTCGAACTTCGTCTTGAACTGCGTCAGCCCGTTGAGCCCGGGGAAGCGCTCGGAGCCGGCGCCGGCGAGGTCGTAGCTGACGAGGCCCTCAGCGGCGAGGGTGCGGATGATCTCCCAGTGCAGGAGGTCGGCGGCGTAGGCGCCCCGCGCCTCGGCGTTGGAGGCGCCGACCGAGTACAGCGCGTGGGCGTCGTTGACGACGACGAGCGCCCAGGCCAGGACCCGACCGTCGCGCCGGGTGACGAAGAGCCGGGCGTGCTCCGGGCCGAGGGTCGTCAGCATGTCGAGGTAGCGCTGCGCGGGGTGGGCGCCGAACCCCTCGCGCGCACCGGTCTCGGCGAGGACGTCGTAGAGCTCGGCGAACGCCTCGGCGTCGGCACCGGTCTCCTCGGCCACGGTGAGCGAGTCGTCCTTGAGGGCCTTGCGGATCGCACGGCGTCCCTGCTGCTTCATGGCGGCGAAGATGTCGTCCTCGCTGCGCTCGAGGTCGACGACGACGGTGCGGTCGTACGTGATGCCCTGCATGACGTCGCGGAGGTCCGCGGCCTCGTGCCAGGCGTGGAGGCGGACGAAGACGAGGCCGGGGTCGACGGTGCGCAGGGACGCGGCGAGCCGGTCGCGCAGCGCGCGCTCGAGCTCCGGCGTCGGACGCTCGCGCCAGACGGGCCCGTTCTTCGCCCACAGGTACCGGAAACCACCGGGGCCCCGGACCTCCGTGAGGGAGACGACGGCGGCCGGCTCGCCGTCGACGAGGAACGCGAGGCGGCCCCAGTGACGGCGCCCGTCGACGACGTCGTCGAACGCCGCCCATACGGGCGCCTGCTCGATGGGCAGCGGCATGCCGGCCGCCCGCTCGAGGTACGTGGCGTCATCGACGGGGGCGAGCGTGGTCACCGGTTCTCCTTGCTGTCGTCCCCGCCGCCGGCGGCGGCTGCGGGAGCTCGCGGCGCCTCCGGCGAGTCGAGGTGTGCGTGCGTGCTCTCGTGCTCGGCAGCCGCCGGCGGGGCGGCGCTCTCTGCGCGGGCGCCGGCGACGGCCCGTCGCGCGGCGGGGACGGCCCGCCGGGCGGCGGCGAGCGTCGACCGCTTAGCAGCGAGCGCCCGGGTGAGGGCGGCGTACGCGAGCGGGCGCACGGGGACGTCCCACGCGCCGTCGACCTCGGTGATCTCCGGGTTGAACTTCGTCTTCATCGTCGTCAGCGGCTCGAGCGACGGGGCCCGGTCGGAGCCGACGCCCATGAGGTCCCACGTGCGCACGCCCTCGTCGCGCAGGCGGCGGATGATCTCCCAGTAGAGCTGCGTGGCGGCGTCGGAGGACCGCCCGGCGGCAGAGCTCGCGGCGTAGTAGACGGTGCACGCGCCGTCGTGGACCGTGATGAGGGCCCACGCCTCGACGACCCCCTCGTAGCGGCCGACGAAGAGCCGTGCCACGTCCGGCCCGAGGGCGTCGAGCATCGTCGTGTAGACGCCCGGCGGGTGGATGCCGAAGCCGTCCCGCTCGGCGGTCTCCTGCAGGACGGCGTACAGCTCGGCGAAGTCCGCGGCGGAGATCCCCGTCTCCTCGCTCACCTCGAGGGGGCGCTCGCGCATGCCCTTGCGCAGGTCGCGCCGGCCCCGCTTCTTCATGCCCGCGAGGATCTCCTCGTCGCTGCGCCCGGCGAGCTCGACGACGACCGTGCGGTCGTACGTGACGGACTGGAGCAGCTCGTGGAGGTCCTCGGACGGGTGGCGCGCGTGGAGTCGGACGAAGACGAGGCGCGGGTCGACGGCCCGCACGCCGGCGACGAGGCGCTGGCGCAGCGCACGCTCACGCTCGGGGGTCGGCTCGACGAGCCAGACCGGGCCGTGCTTGGCCCAGAGGTAGCGGAAGCCGCGCCCGGTGTACTCCGAGAGCGCGAGGACCGCGACGAGCTCGTCCTCGCAGTAGAACGCGAACCGCTTCCACGGCCGCCGCCCCGGCACCGCACGGTCGTAGGCATCCCAGACGAGGGCCTGCTCGACGGGGACGGCGACGTCGGCGGTCAGCGCCGCGAACTCGTCGTCCGTCAGGGGGACCAGCCTGCTGCTCACGCGCCCTGCCTCTCCTCGCTCCAAGCACACCACCCTATGCGGAGGCCGGGGATGCCGGGTCGGCGACCTCCGGCGCGACGACGCGCGGGCGAGAGCCTCACCCGCGCGTCCCCGGCGGCGCCCCGCCGGGCGTGGTGCTCAGCGCACCGGGCGCGGGGGGCGGGCCCGGCTCGTCCGGCGGTCGTGCCCGGCGGCCCTCTCGCCAGCGGCGGCGGTCTCCGCCGCGCCCGACTCGGCCGCCGCCGCGGCGCGGTCGGTGCGGACCTGGGCGACCGTGACGCCGTAGTAGGCGGCCTGCATCATGTCCTTCATGTCCTCGAGCATGGGCAGGCGGGGGTTCGCCGGCGCGCACTGGTCCTCGAACGCGCGCATCGCGAGGGTGTCGAGCGACGGGACGAGCTCGAGCTCGTCGATGCCCATCTGCGCGAAGGAGGCCGGCATGCCCAGCTCGGCGCGCAGCGCCTCGACGGCTACCGCGTACGCCTCGACGGCCTCAGCCGGCGTGGCGTGGGCGAGGCCGAGGTGCGTGGCGATCTCGGCGAACCGCTCGGGGGCGACGTAGGTGCCGTACTTGGGCCACGAGCTCAGCTTCGTGGGCACCGTGCCGTTGTACCGGATGACGTGGGGCAGGAGCACGGCGTTGGTCCGGCCGTGGACCTGGTGGAACGTCGATCCCACGGTGTGCGCCATCGCGTGGACGATCCCGAGGAAGGCGTTGCCGAACGCCATGCCGGCGATCGTCGACGCGTTGTGCATGCGCTCCCTCGCCCTGCGGACGAGCGCGGGGTCCACGCCGTCCCGCTGGCCGTTGACCGATGTCGAGATGTTCTCGAAGATCAGCTTGATGGCGTGCAGCGCCAGGCCGTCGGTGAAGTCGTTGGCGTAGACGGAGACGTACGCCTCGGTCGCGTGGGTGAGGGCGTCGAAGCCGGAGTCCGCGGCGAGGAAGGGCGGCATGTCCGTCGTCAGCTCCGGGTCGATGATCGCGACCGACGGCGTGAGCGCGTAGTCCGCCAGGGGGTACTTGTACCCGGTCTCCGGGTCGGTGATGACGGCGAACGGGGTGACCTCGGCGCCCGTGCCGGACGTCGTCGGGACGCAGACGAGCCGGGCGAGCTCCCCCAGCGCCGGGAAGCGGAACGCCCGCTTGCGCACGTCGAGGTACTTCTCGCGCAGGTCCTCGAAGCGCACCTCGGGGTGCTCGTACAGCAGCCACATGACCTTCGCCGCGTCCATGGGCGACCCCCCGCCGAGGGCGATGATCGTGTCCGGGTGGAACGCCCGCATGCTCTCCGCGCCCCGCCGCACCGCGCCGATCGTGGGCTCCGGCTCGACGTCGTCGATGATCTGCAGCGCCACCCGGTCGGACCGGCGACCGAGGACGTCGAGCACCTTGTCGACGTAGCCGAGGCGGGTCATCGTCGCGTCGGTGACGATCGTCACCCGGGACAGGCCCTCCATGTCCCGGAGGTAGCGGATCGCGTGCGGCTCGAAGTACGTCTTCGCCGGCACCTTGAACCACTGGAGATTGTTTGTCCGCCGGGCGATGCGCTTGATGTTGAGCAGGTTGACCGCGGAGACGTTGTTCGAGACCGAGTTGTGCCCGTAGGAGCCGCAGCCGAGGGTGAGGGAGGGGATGAGGGCGTTGTAGATGTCGCCGATCCCACCGAGCGAGGCCGGCGAGTTGGTGATGATCCGGACCGCCTTGACCCGGGCACCGAAGCGCGCGATGAGCTCGGTGTCGGCGGCGTGGATGACGGCGGAGTGCCCGAGGCCGTCGAGGTTGACCATCTCCTCCGCTCGCCTGATGCCCTCCTCCTCCGTCGCGACGCGCACGACGGCGAGCACGGGGCACAGCTTCTCGCGGGTGAGCGGCTCGTGGGGGCCCACGCCGTCGACCTCGGCGAGGATGATCGACGTGTCCTCGGGGACGGCGAAGCCGGCCTGCGCGGCGATCCAGTGCGCGGACCGCCCGACGACGGCGGCATTGAGCCGGACCCCGGCGCACCCCTCGGAGCCGGCGCGGGCGCCGAAGATCAGCTCCTCGAGCATCGCCTTCTCCTCCGGCGTCGCCCGGTGCGCGTGGAGGCGCTCGAGGCCGGCGATCGCCTCGTCGTAGATGACGTCGTCGAGGATGACCGCCTGCTCGGAGGCGCACACCATGCCGTTGTCGAAGGACTTCGACAGGACGAGGTCGGTGACCGTGCGGCCGATGTCCGCGCTCCGGTGGACGTAGGCGGGCACGTTGCCCGCACCGACGCCCAGGGCCGGCTTCCCGCACGAGTAGGCGGCCCGCACCATGGCGTTGCCTCCGGTCGCGAGGATGAGGGCGACGCCGGGGTGGTTCATGAGCGTGCCGGTGGCCTCCATGCTCGGGGCCTCGACCCACTGCACGCAGTGCTCGGGGGCTCCCGCGGCCACGGCCGCGTCGCGGATGACGCGCGCCGCGGCCACGGAGCACTCCTGCGCCCCGGGGTGGAAGGCGAAGATGATGGGGTTGCGCGTCTTGAGGCAGATGAGGGCCTTGAAGATCGCCGTCGACGTCGGGTTCGTCACGGGGGTGATTCCAGCGACCACCCCGACCGGCTCGGCGATCTCGATGATCCCCGCGAGGTCGTCCTCGGCGATGACCCCGACGGTCCGCAGGTCGCGCATCGAGTGGGTGACGTTCTCGCAGGCGAAGATGTTCTTCGTCGCCTTGTCCTCGAAGACACCGCGTCCGGTCTCGGCCACCGCCGCCGCCGCGAGCCTGCCGTGCTCGTTGAGCGCGGCGACCGACGCCTTCTTGACGATCCGGTCGACGTCCTCCTGCGTCAGGGCCTGGTACTCGTCCAGGGCGGTGAGGCCGCGTGCGACGAGCAGGTCGGTGGTGGCGATTCCCACTGGTGGCTCCCGTGGTGATGATCGTTCGCGGGGATCTCCCGTGCCTCCATGCTGCCGCGGCGCTGCGCCCTGTTCCTGAGCCCTTCGACCCACGGCCCTTGGTCCCGGGCCGGCCCAGGGCAAGACCCGCGCGCTGGTCGGTGGTCACCCGCCGCTAGGTAGATCGATGGCATAGGTAGACAGACTTACTAGATAGCCGTACGATCTAGTCATGACCACACAGGCATGGCCGAGCGAGTGGCTGCGCGGGGTGCTCGAGGTGTGCGTCCTGCGGGCGGTGGCGAAGGCCCCCACCTACGGGTACGCCATCGCGGCGGACCTCGAGGCCGCCGGCCTCGGCTCCATCAAGGGCGGCACGCTCTACCCGCTGCTCACCCGGTTCGAGAAGGCCGGCGTCGTCGCACCCGAGTGGCGCACGGGCGACGCGGGCCCCGCACGCAAGTACTACGCGATCACCGAACGGGGTCGCGCCGAGCTCGCGGAGCTGACGGTGCGCTGGGCGGAGTTCACGCGCTCCGTCACGGATCACCTCATCCCCTCCCCCGACGGCGCCCTCGACGCCGCGTCGATCCCCGACGACCACCCCGACGACGTCGCCCCGGCACCCGTCACCTCGCGAAAGGCAGCCTCATGACCAGGAACGACAACGTCCTCGACACCGCCTGGGAGAGCGACTTCATCGTCGAGCTCCGCCTGCGCGACGTCGACGGCCGCACGATCGGGGACGCGCTCGAGCAGGTCCGCTCCCACTGCGCGGAGAGCGGTCAGCCGGTGCGCGCGGCGTTCGGCGACCCGGTTGCCTACGCGCGCAGCCTCGACCTCCCCGGCGAGCCCGTCACCGGGCTCGGCACGGTCATCGTGCGCAGCGTCGCCGGCCTCGTCGCCATGTTCCTCACGCTCTGGGGCTTCACCGGGTGGCTCGACGGCGAGGGCTTCACCCTCACGGTCGGCCGGGTCGCCGTCCTCGTCCTCCTCGTCGTCGCCGTCCTCGCCATCGGTCGCGCGATCGAGTTCATCGTCCGGCACCCCTGGCGGGCCAGCCTCGTCATGGGCGCCTTCGTCGCGGGCATCGTCGTCGCGGAGGTTCTCCTCACCCAGGCGCTCGTCGTCCTCCCCGCGCTCGCCGTCGTCGCAGTCGGAGCGGTGGGCCTCCTCGCGACGTCCCTGTGGGAGCTGCGGTCGGCCGAGTCCGACGAGGACCCGGTCGTCAACCCGGTGACGGGACGGGACGACGACGACGGCCGCGCCGGCCGCGTCCTCCTCGCGCTCACGCCGTGGCTGCTGCCCATCGTCACGGCCGTCCTGCTGCTCCTTCTCGTCGCGCTCGAACGGCTCATCTGAGGCGAGGAACCGCCGTCGCTCCTCCGGCCCCGAGCGCCGACCCACGGGACCCGCACCATGATCCCGCGCTCCGGTCCGACCGCCCGTCCCGGCCGCGCGCCGGGGCGGGCGGTCATGGTCAGGCGGGCAGGACGCGGGTCTGGAGCACCCAGGGCGTCCCCGCCCGCGCCGGGGGCTCGAGCGCGACGTCGAACGCCCCGGTGAGCACCTCGGCCAGGGCCGACGGCGTCGCCACGTCGCCCTCGACGCCGCACAGGTACCGGGCGACGAGGCCGCGGGTGTGCTTGGCCATGTGGGTGGCGCCCGGCACGCGGACGTGGACCCACCGCTCGGCGTGCGCGCCGCGCGGGCTCCACGCCGCGGCGTACGTGCTCGAGCGGCCGTCGACGATGACGCCGCGCCCCACCGCCGCGGGCAGCGCCTCGTCGAGGTGCGGGCGCCAGAACGAGGCGAGGCGTCCCAGCCCGGGCAGGGCGGCGCCCATGGAGAGCCGGTACGGGGCCAGCACGTCGGTCGGCCGCACCGCGCCGTAGAGCGCGGAGACGACGACGAGGCGCCGGTTCGCCCGCCGGCGCGCGGCCGGATCGAGCGTGGCGTAACCGAGCGCGTCGTAGAGGACGCCGCTGTAGAGGGCACCGGCCCGCACACCGGGCGCCTGCGCGAGCCGGGTGTTCCGGGCGATGTCCTCGGTGAGGGCGGGGCTCACGCCGAGGACGGCGGCCGCGTCCGGCCGGGCGCTCACGTCCGCCAGCGTGGCGGCGACCTCGGCCCGGGCAGCCGCGAGGGTCGGGAAGGCGAGGGCCGCGGGGTCGTGCGGCTTGCCGCGGGCGCGGCCGGTCTTGCCCTCCGAGGGCGGCAGGAGGATGAGCACCGGGCGAGCCTAGGCGGTGCGCGCGCCCCTCGTGCTCCCCGCCCGTGCGTCCGCGACCGACGTCACACCTGCACGGGAGCAGGCCGCCGACGAGCCGCTCCGGCAGACCTTGCGAAGGCGCTCACGACGAGCGGTCAGAAGCCGGTCGCCGTCGGGCGCGGGTAGTGCTCGCGGAACTCGCGGACGAGGTTGACCGTCGACGCCTGCCGGAAGAACCACCGCTTGGGGCTGCGGTCGAGGGGGTAGGCGAGCGGGTGCGTGAAGCCGCGCGTGCGCCGGATGCGCCCGACGGTGCGCCGCAGCTCCGGGTCGGTGATGTACCGGCGGACGAGGGACCAGGGCAGGTAGGAGTAGACGCCAAGCTCCTGCTCGGCCGCTCCCGTCCGCCCCCGGCCCGCCCCGGTCTCCCCGGCCCGCCCCGCTGAGCCCGCAGCGCCGTGCCCGCCCCCGAGGTAGTCCTCGACGACAGCGCGCGCCGGGTTCGACCCGGCGACGTTCGCGTAGTAGTTCGGGCGCCCGATGCGGGGGTTGAGGTCGAGGAAACGTCCCTTCCCGTCGCGCGGGTCGACCTTGATGTCGAAGTTCGCGAAGCCGGTGAAGCCGAGCTCGGCGAGGATCGCCGCCGCCTGCTCGCACAGCTCGGGCTGGGGGCGGGTGAGGATCGTCGCGGAGTTGCCGACCATCGTGGGCGCGTGCAGCCCGAGGACAAGCTGGCCAGAGACCATCATCGTCACCTCACCGGACCGGTCGACGTAGCACGTGACCGTGCGCCCCCATGTGTCGTCCCCGGGGACGAGCTCCTGGACGACGACGACGTCCCGGAAGCCCGCGCCGGCGAGGGTCCGCAGGATCGCGGTCGCCTCGGCGGGGTCGTGCGCCGGGTACACCTTCTTCTTCCCGGCGTACTGCATGAGCAGGTGCTCGGCGCTCACGGCCGGCTTGAGCACGACGGGGAAGGTGAGGTCGACGGCGGGCGGCTCCCAGCCGGACCCGTCGGCGGCCGCGAGGTCGACGGTGCGCGACTCCGGCACGGGGATCCCGAGCCGGCGGCACACCCGCTCGAGCTCGACCTTGTCCGCCGCGGCGGCGAGGACGTCGTCGGGTGCGAAGGGGACGATGAAGCGCTCTGCCAGGGCGGCGCGGTGGCGCTGGACGAGCTCGACCTCGTGCTCGGCGTTGACCATGAGCACGAGCGCCGTACCGGGGTTCTCGTCCGCCACGCGCAGGAGCGCCGCGACGGTCTGCTCCTCGGACGAGCCCTGGCCGGTGAAGACGGTGTCGATGATCCGCGAGTCGTTGATCGGTCCCCGGGGGGAGTTCGCCACGACGACCGAGCGCACGCCGTAGGCCTCGTGGAAGGACCGGGCGATCGAGTACACCCCGAGGTCGGTCCCGAGGATGACCGGGCGGAACGGCGTCGTCGGCACCGTGGCTCCTTCCGAAGAGGCGGGCGGGCGGCGGTCGCCGAGGGCGCGGGGAGTCTATCGGCCCGGCGCGCCCCCGGCGCGGTCGGGCGCCCGGCACCTAGCCTGAGGACGTGAACAGCGAGGGCGCGTCGATCCCGCCGGACTTCGAGGAGGCGCTGCTCAGTCTGCGCGGGCACCGCCAGCGCCCAGAGCTGCACCTGGAGGAGGTCTCCGCACCCACGCGGATCGCTCCGTACGCGCTCGCGCTCACCGGCGAGGTGAACGCGAGCCGGGACCCGGAGACGATGCTCGGCAACGGGCGGTTCGTCGTCCTCCACGACCCGGAGGGCCAGAGCGCCTGGGACGGCACGTTCCGCGTCATCGTCCTCGCCCGCGCCCAGCTCGAGGACGAGCTCGGGGCCGACCCCCTGCTCGGCGAGGTGGGCTGGACGTGGCTGACCGACGCGCTGCGCGAGGCCGGTGCCGGGTTCCACCACCTCTCCGGCACCGTCACCCGGGTCCTGTCGGAGAGCTTCGGGGGCCTCGAGCTGCGCGACCGCGAGGTTGAGATCGAGGTCCGGGCCTCGTGGACGCCGACGACGACGGACCTCGGCCCGCACCTGGTGGCCTGGGCGGCGCTCACGTGCTCCGCCGCGGGGCTCGAGCCCCTGCCCGAGAACGTCACGGCGCTCGGGCGCCGGCGCTGAGCGCGTCGGGCGGCTCCCGGGCGCGGCCGCGCATACGGTAGAGCACATGCCTTCTCTCGCCGCGCCGGAGCCCGACCTCGAGCCCGAGGTCGAGCCGCTGCAACCGCTCGTCGAGCCCGCCGACGGCGTCCCCGAGGTGACGACGACGCCCGAGGGGCTCGCCGACGTCGCGCGGGCCATGGCCGCTGGGACCGGTCCGGTCGCCGTCGACGCCGAGCGCGCGTCGGGCTACCGCTACGGGCAGAGCGCCTACCTCGTCCAGCTCCGGCGTGAGGGGGCGGGCACCGCCCTCATCGACCCGGTGCCGCTGCCGGACCTACGCGTCCTCGACGACGCGCTCGCCGGGACCGAGTGGGTGCTCCACGCCGCCAACCAGGACCTGCCGTGCCTGGCGGAGGTCGGCCTCGCCCCCGCCTCCCTGTTCGACACCGAGCTCGCGGCCCGGCTCCTCGGGCGGGCGCGCGTCGGCCTCGGCCACATCGTCGCCGAGGAGCTCGGCTTCGCCCTCGCCAAGGAGCACTCGGCCGCGGACTGGTCGACGCGCCCCCTGCCCCAGGACTGGCTGCGCTACGCCGCGCTCGACGTCGAGCTCCTCGTCGAGCTCCGCGACCGCCTCGCCTCCGAGCTCGAGGCGCAGGGCAAGCTCGAGTGGGCCCTCGAGGAGTTCGAGGCCATCCGCACCGCGCCGCCCGCCACCCCGCGGGTCGACCCGTGGCGGCGCACGTCGGCGATGCACACGGTGCGGACCGCCCGGGGTGTCGCCGTCGTGCGCGAGCTGTGGCTCGCCCGCGAGGACCTCGCCCGCCGGCGGGACCGCTCGCCCGGACGCATCCTCCCCGACGCCGCCATCGTCGCGGCCGCGCACGCCCTGCCCCGCAGCGAGGCGGAGCTCGTCGCCCTCCCCGCGTTCGCGGGGAAGAACACCCGGCGCAGCTCGGCGTACTGGTGGGGGGCCGTCGCCCGCGCCCTCGCGCTGCCGGAGCGCGAGCTGCCCCCGCGGCGCCTGGCCGCGGTGCCGGGCACCCCGCCGCCGCCGCGCAGCTGGCCGGACAAGGACCCCGAGGCCGCCGCGCGCCTCGAGGCGGTCCGCGGCGTCGTCAAGGGCCTCGCCGCAGCGCTCGCCCTCCCCCAGGAGAACCTCCTCGCCCCGGCCGCACAGCGCCAGCTCGCCTGGACCCCGCCCGCCACGGTGGACCCGGCCTCGGTGCGCGCGGCGCTGACGGACCTCGGTGCCCGCCAGTGGCAGATCGGCCTCGTCGCGGACCCGCTCGCCGAGGCGCTGCGGGCGTAGCGCGCCCGGTCCCGCGGGGCGCGTCCTGCCGGTACGGTGCTAGCTGATACCGACAGTGCCGTCTATCGCAGGAGAGCCGATGTCCAGCACCACCCGCACGACGTCCGTCACGACCGAGGACGTCGACCTCGGCGTCGGCACGCTCGAGCTCATCACCCTCACCGGTCCCGACGGCCGTCCGGCGACGCTCGGGCCGGACAGCCTGCCCGCGCTCCAGCACCGGATCGCCTCCGCCGCCGCACGGGCGCACGCCGGAGAGCTCGTCGCGGTCGCCCTCACCGGCACGGCGGAGTACTTCGTCGCGGGCGCCGACCTGCGCGCCGTCGCCACGATCGCGGACGCGGCCCAGGCGGAGGAGGTCGCGCACGCCGGCCACGAGATCGTCTCCACGCTCCTCGACCTGCCGGTCCCGAGCTTCGCGTTCCTCGGCGGCCTCGCGCTCGGGGGCGGCCTCGAGCTCTCCCTCGCGTGCACGTACCGCGCCGCCGCCGCGGACGTCCGCAGCCTCGGGCTGCCCGAGACCGGGCTCGGGCTCGTCCCGGGCTGGGGCGGGTGCTACCTCCTCCCCCGCCTGCTCGGGCCCGAGCCGGCGCTCCAGGTCATCGTCGACAACCCCGCCCGCCGGAAGACGCTCGACGCCCAGGCGGCCCTCGACGCCGGCCTCGTCGACACCGTGCAGCGACCGGGTGACGACTTCCTTCCCGGCTGCCTCGCGTGGGCCGTCGAGGTGCTCAGCGGGGCGATCGAGCCGCAGCGGACGACGCACACCGACGACGAGGCCGCCTGGACCGCCGCGGTCGAGGCCCGCCGGGCTTCGGTCGCCCGGCGTGCCGCCGGGGGCGCGCCGGCCCCCGCACGTGCGCTCGACCTCGTCGCCGCAGCCCGCACCGCGCCGCGCGGCGACGCGTTCGCGGCGGAGGACGACGCGCTCGTCGAGCTCATCATGTCCGACCAGCTCCGCGCCGGGCTGTACGCCTTCGACCTGACGAACCGGCGCGCCAAGCGCCCGAGCGGAGCCCCCGACGCGGCGCTCGCCCGGCCGGTGCGCCGGATCGGCGTCATCGGGGCGGGCCTCATGGCGAGCCAGCTCGCGCTCCTCCTCGCCCGCTCGCTGCGGGTCCCCGTCGTCATGCGTGATCTCGACACGGAGCGCGCGCAGGCCGGCCTCGCCGCCGTGCGCGAGCAGGTCGAGCAGTTCCGGGCGGGCGGACGCCTCGACGCCGCCGCCGCGGACGCCCTGGCCGGCCGCATCAGCGCGACGACGGACCTGGCCGACCTCGCGGACGCCGACCTCGTCATCGAGGCGGTCTTCGAGGAGCTCGGCGTCAAGAAGGACGTCTTCGCCGAGCTCGAGGACGTCGTCGACGTCGGCTGCGTCCTGGCGACGAACACGTCAGCCCTCTCGGTCACCCGGATGGCCGAGGACCTGCGGCACCCCGCGCGCGTCGTCGGGCTCCACTTCTTCAACCCGGTCGCGCAGATGCCGCTCGTCGAGGTCGTCCGCACCCCGCGCACGGACGACGCGACGTACGCGACGGCGTTCGCTGTCGCCGCGGCCTGCCGCAAGACGGCGGTGGCCGTCGCCGACGCCCCGGGGTTCGTCGTCAACCGCGTGCTCGTGCGGCTGCTCGGCGAGGTGCTCGGCGCGCTCGAGGACGGTACGAGCGTCGCCGACGCCGACCGGGCCCTCGTCCCGATGGGACTGCCGATGGGCCCGTTCCAGCTCCTCCAGCTCGTCGGCCCGGCGGTGGCGCTCCACGTCCTCGAGACGCTGCGCGCCGAGCTCGGCGAGCGGTACCCGGACTCCCCCGGTCTCGCCCGCATGGTCGACGAGCGCGAGGCCTTCGTCGAGGCGGGCGGCCGCCGCCCCTCCGCCGCCTCGCCGGTGCGCCCGGAGATCGCCCGGTTCTTCGGCTCGCGGGTCCTGGCGGAGCCGCTCGACGCCGACGGGGTGCTCGCGCGGGTGCGACGTGCGCTCGCAGAGGAGGTCGCGGCGCTCCTGGCCGAGGGGGTCGTGGCGGAGGCGGCCGACGTCGACCTCGCCATGATCCTCGGCGCGGGCTGGCCGCTCCACAACGGCGGGATCACCCCGTACCTCGACCGGACGGGGGCCGCGGAGGAGGCGACGGGCGGGCGCTTCCACGCCCCGGGCGTCGCGAGCGTGCCCGTCCGCTGAGGGGGCGGGCGCCGCCGCCGCAGGACGTGCGGGGCCCGAACGCCGGCACGGCGTGGTCTCCCCGCGCCTTCCGCCGGCCGCCGCAGCGGTTCTACTGTGAGTCATGGCGCGCTCAGCGGTGACGGTCCGCGACCTCCGCGTCGTGCGGGGCGGCGCAGTGGCGCTCGACGGCGTGAGTCTCGAGGTCCCGGCCGGCAAGATCACGGGGCTGCTCGGCCCGTCCGGATCGGGCAAGACGACCCTCATCCGGTCGATCCTCGGCGTCCAGGTCCTCGCCGGCGGGACGGTGAGCGTCCTGGGCCGGCCGGCCGGGAGCCGTGAGCTGCGTCGCCGCGTCGGCTACGTCACCCAGGCGCCGAGCGTCTACCCCGATCTCACCGTCGAGGAGAACCTCCGCTACTTCGCGCGGGTCCTCGGCGTGCGCGGCGACGGCGCAGCCGACGTCGACGCCGTGACGACGACCGTCGGCCTCGAGGCCCAACGACGCCGCCTCGTGGGCTCGCTCTCCGGCGGCCAGCGGTCCCGCGTCTCGCTCGCTGCAGCCCTCCTCGGTCGGCCGGACCTCCTCGTCCTCGACGAGCCCACCGTGGGCCTCGACCCCGCGATCCGCGAGTCGCTGTGGGGCACGTTCACCGACGTGGCTGACGGCGGCACGACGATCCTCGTCTCCTCGCACGTCATGGACGAGGCGCAGCGCTGCGACACCCTCGTGCTGCTCCGCGAGGGGAAGGTCCTCACCGACGGGCCGCTCAGCGCCCTCCTCGCACGCACCGGGACGACGACGGCGGACGCCGCCTTCCTCGCCCTCGTCACCGCACCGGGCGGGCGACCGTGATCCCCACGGCCCTGCGCGTCCTCGCCCAGCTCCGGCACGACCCGCGGACCATCGCGATGATCGTCGTCGTCCCCGCCGTGCTCCTCACGCTGCTGTGGTGGGTCTACGACGGCGGCCCGGTCTTCCAGCGGGTCGGGCCGGCGCTGCTCACCCTCTTCCCGGTCGTCATCATGTTCCTCATCACCTCGGTGACGACGCTGCGCGAACGGCGCTCGGGGACGCTCGAGCGGCTCCTCACGCTGCCGCTCGGCAAGGCTTCCTTCCTCCTCGGGTACGCCCTCGCCCTCGGTTCGATCGCCGCCGTGCAGGCGCTCGTGGCCTCAGCCCTCGCGCTCGGCCCGCTCGGGCTCCAGACCGCGGGACCGTGGTGGTTGCTCGTCCTCGTCGCCGTCCTCTCGGCGCTCCTCGGCGTCGCGCTGGGCCTGTCGGTGTCGGCCTTCGCCAGCACCGAGTTCCAGGCCGTGCAGTTCATGCCCGCTGTCGTCCTCCCGCAGTTCTTCCTGTGCGGCCTGCTCGTCCCGCGCGACGAGATGCCCCGCACGCTGGAGTACGTGTCGAACGCCCTGCCGCTGTCCTACGCGGTGGACGCCATGAACGAGGTCGCGACCGAGGCGTCACCCGACCTGTGGCTCGAGCTCACCGTGCTCGTCGCCGTCATCGTCGGGGTGCTCCTCCTCGGGGCCGCGACGCTCCGCCGCCGCACGCCCTGAGGCGGCACCTCCCGCGGCTCAGTAGACGGTGAGCCCTCGGGCGCGGAACTGCCCTCGCACGCGCTCGGTGAGGTCCGCCGTCGGCGCGGGCGTGTCCCCCAGCTGGTAGGTCATCCCGAGGCGCTCCCACTTGTCCCGCCCCATCTGGTGGAACGGGAGGACCTCGACACGGGTGACGGTGGCCAGCGAGGCGACGTAGTCAGCCGCAGCGGCGACGTTGTCGGGAGCGTCGGTGAGGCCCGGGACGAGGACGTAGCGGACCCACATCTCGGTGCCGCGGGCGGCGAGACGGCGGCCGAAGTCGAGGGTGGGGGCGAGCTCGCGCCCCGTCGTGCGGTGGTAGGTCTCGGGGAGGCCGGACTTGACGTCGAGGAGGACGAGGTCGACGGCGTCGAGGAGGGCATCGCTCGCGTGCGCGCCGAGGAACCCCGACGTGTCGACCGTCGTGTGGACGCCGAGCTCCTTCGCCCCCTGCAGGAGTCGCGTGAGGAACGCGGGCTGCATGAGCGGCTCGCCGCCGGAGACGGTGAGCCCGCCGCCCGTGGCCCGGAAGACCGGGACGTAGCGCTTCACGCGCGCGAGGAGCTCGGTCACCTCGACGGGCTCGCCGTCCTTCATCCTCAGGGTGTCGGGGTTGTGGCAGTACAGGCACCGCAGGGGGCACCCGGCGAGGAAGACGGTGAGGCGCGTGCCGGGGCCGTCGACCGCCGTGACGAGCTCCCACGAGTGCATGGAGCCGATGTCGCCGGCCCGGACGGCGGCGAGGTGCTCGGCGTGGCTCATCCCGTCGACCGTGGCGATCCCCGCCGTCCCGGCCGAGGCCCGCAACCGTGGCACGGCGTCCTCGGGGACGGCGACGTACTCGCCGTTGATCCCGTCCGGGGCGACGACGCCGGAGACGCGCACCGTGTGCTGGGTCATCGCTCCATCCTCTCGATCGACGCCGGGCCGTGCAGGCCGGGCGGGGTCAGCCGGTCCGGCCACGCTTCACAGCGCCCCGTGGAACGTCCGCGAGATGACGTCGAGCTGCTGCTCGCGCGTGAGCCGGACGAAGTTGACCGCGTAGCCGGAGACCCGGATCGTCAGCTGCGGGTAGTTCTCCGGGTGCTCCATGGCCTCGTAGAGGGTGTCCCGGTTGAGGACGTTGACGTTCATGTGGTACCCGGAAGAACTCATGTACGCATCGAGGAGGCCGACGAGGTTGGTCGCCTGCTCCTCGGGCGTGCGGCCGAGACCGGACGGCACGACCGTGTTCGTCAGCGAGATGCCGTCCTGCGCGTCCGCGTAGGGAAGCTTGGCCACCGAGAGCGCCGAGGCGAGCATGCCGTGGGTGTCACGCCCGTTCATGGGGTTCGCGCCGGGAGCGAAGGGCTCGCCCGTGCGACGGCCGTCCGGGGTGTTGCCCGTGTGCTTGCCGTAGACGACGTTCGACGTGATCGTCAGGACGGACTGGGTGTGGAGGGCGTCTCGGTAGGTCGGCAGCGCCCGGATCTTCGCCATGAAGCGCTCGACGAGCATGACGGCGATGGCGTCCACGCGGTCGTCGTCGTTGCCGAAGGTCGGGAAGTCGCCCTCGGTCTCGTAGTCGACGACGAGGCCGTCGGCGTTGCGGACGGGGCGGACGCGGGCGTACCTGATCGCCGAGAGGGAGTCGGCGGCGACGCTGAGGCCGGCGATCCCGCAGGCCATCGTGCGCAGCACCTCCTTGTCGTGCAGGGCCATCTCGAGGCGCTCGTAGGCGTACTTGTCGTGCATGTAGTGGATGCAGTTGAGCGCGTCGACGTACGTCGCGGCGAGCCAGTCGAGGAGGGTGTCGTACTTGCCCAGGACCTCGTCGTAGTCGAGGACGTCGCCGGTGACCGGCTCGCTCAGGGGCGCGACCTGCTCGCCCGAGTTCTCGTCCCGGCCACCGTTGATGGCGTAGAGGAGAGCCTTGGCGATGTTGACGCGGGCCCCGAAGAACTGCATCTGCTTGCCGATCGCCATGGCGGACACGCAGCAGGCGATGCCGGCGTCGTCACCCCAGGCGGGCCGGATGAGCTCGTCGGACTCGTACTGGATGGCCGAGGTGTCGATGGAGACCTGCGCGCAGAAGCGCTTGAAGCCCTCGGGCAGCGCCTCGCTCCACAGGACGGTGAGGTTCGGTTCGGGGGCGGGGCCGAGGTTGTACAGCGTCTGGAGCATGCGGAAGGAGGTCCGCGAGACGAGCGGCCGCCCGTCGCTGCCCATGCCGCCGATGCACTCCGTCACCCACGTCGGGTCGCCGGAGAACAGCTCGTCGTACTCGGGTGTCCGCAGGAAGCGGACGATGCGCAGCTTGATGACGAAGTCGTCGATGAGCTCCTGGGCCTGGGCCTCGGTGAGGACGCCCGCGACGAGGTCACGCTCGAGGAAGACGTCGAGGAAGGTCGAGACCCGGCCGAGCGACATCGCGGCGCCGTTCTGCTCCTTGACGGCCCCGAGGTAGGCGAAGTAGAGCCACTGGACGGCCTCGTACGCGCTGCGGGCGGGGCGGGAGATGTCGTAGCCGTAGGACGCGGCCATCTGCTTGAGCTCGGCGAGCGCGCGGATCTGCTCGGCGTTCTCCTCGCGGTCACGGATGACGTCCTCGACAGAGCGCTGGGCGTCGAGCTCAGCGCGCTCGTCCTTCTTCGCGGCGATGAGCGCGTCGACGCCGTAGAGGGCCACGCGGCGGTAGTCGCCGATGATGCGGCCGCGGCCGTAGGCGTCGGGCAGGCCGGTGACGATGTGGGCGCTGCGGGCCGCGCGGACGTCCGGGGGGTAGACGTCGAAGACGCCGGCGTTGTGGGTCTTGCGGTACGTCGTGAAGATCTCGCGCAGGACCGGGTCGACCTCGTACCCGTACGTCTTGAGCGAGGTCTCGACCATGCGCCAGCCGCCGTACGGCATGATCGCGCGCTTGAGCGGGGCGTCGGTCTGGAGGCCGACGATGAGCTCGTTGTCCTGGTCGATGTAGCCGGGCGCGTGGGCGGTGATGGACGACGGCGTCGTCGCGTCGACGTCGTAGACGCCCTTCTCGCGCTCCTCGGGGAACATCGCCGAGAGGCGGGCCCAGATGCCGGTGGTCCGCTCCGTCGGGCCGGCGAGGAAGCTCGCGTCGCCGGAGTACGGGGTGTAGTTGCGCTGGATGAAGTCGCGGACGTCGATCTGGTCCTGCCAGGGTCCGGACGCGAACGTGCGCCACGCGTCGGTGCGCTGCTGCTCGACGGACGGGGTCTCGTGGACGGTGCTAGCCATGGCTGCCTCCCGGTGGGGATCTGCGGTGATACCACCGTACGAAGCCGACGGCCACGAGCCGTGGGACCAAGGACCGCACCGCCACGTGTCGGTGGTCACAGGTGCGTGCGGCTGGGCGACGGGGCGCCAGGGATGCTCCGCGCCGGGCGACGGGGCGCCGTTGGTGCCCAGCCGACGGCGACGGGCGCCATCGGTGCCCAGCCGGGCGACGGGGCGCCATTGGTGCCCGGCCGACGGCGACGGGGCGCCACAGGCTCTGGACCGACCGCCGTCGGGGGCCGCGACACGAGCCACCGTGGCACGCCTCGGCACGCCGTCGTCCCCGCCTCGGCACGCCGTCGTCCCCGCCGCGGCCGCCGTCGGCACGCCGTAGTTCGCGCCCGGGCTGTCAGCGCTTGGCGGCGCGCTCCGCGGGCGTGAGGCTCTCGGCACCGAGGGCGAGGACGGTCGCAGCGGCCTCGCGCGCGACGTCCTGCGCGCGCATGCGGAAGTCCTCGATGAGCTGCGCACGCGTCGCGTGCTCGAGGAAGGCGAGCGGCACGCCGTGGGTCTGGACGGGCCGGAAGTCACCCCGGTCCGCGAGAGCGTCACGCACAGCCGAGCCGATCCCACCGCTGGCGAGGCCGTCCTCGATCGTGACGACGAGGTCGTACCTCTCCGCCATGTCGAGCAGATCCGGTGCCACCGGCAGGACCCAGCGCGGGTCGACGACGGTCGAACCGATCCCCTGGGCCGCGAGGGCAGCCCCGACCTCGACGGCGGTCGGCGCCATCGAGCCGATACCAACGACGAGCACGCGTGCGTCGCCGTCCCCGGCGGAGCGGGCGAGGACGTCGAGCGTCCCCTCGCGGGCGAGCGCGGGCAGCGGCTCCGGGAGCGCGCCCTTCGGGTAGCGCAGGACTGTCGGCGCGTCCTCGACGGCGACCGCCTCGCGCAGCTCGGCGCGCAGCGTGTCCTCGTCGCGGGGGGCGGCGAGGCGCAGGCCCGGGACCGTCCGCAGGAGCGCCATGTCCCACATGCCGTTGTGGCTCGCGCCGTCGTCCCCCGTGAGGCCGGCCCGGTCGAGGACGAACGTGACGCCGGCCTTGTGCAGCGCGACGTCCATGAGGAGCTGGTCGTACCCGCGGTTGAGGAAGGTCGCGTAGAGGGCGATGACCGGGTGCAGGCCGGCGAACGCCATGCCGGCCGCCGAGGTGATGGCGTGCTGCTCGGCGATGCCGACGTCGAAGACGCGCTCGCCGAACTCCTCGGCGAAGGGGGCCAGGCCCACCGGAGCGAGCATGGCTGCGGTGACGGCGACGATGTCCGAGCGCTGGCGGGCGATCTCGACGATCTCCTCGGCGAACACCGATGTCCATCCGAACCGGCTGGGCGCCACGGGCAGCCCGGTCTCGGGGTGGATGACGCCGACGGCGTGGAAGCGGTCGACGACGTCGGACTCAGCGGGGACGTAACCACGGCCCTTCTCCGTGATGGCGTGGATGATGACGGGGCCACCGAAGGCCTTGGCACGGCGGAGGGCGAACTCCATCGCAGCGGTGTCGTGGCCGTCGACGGGGCCGATGTACTTCAGGCCGAGGTCCTCGAACAGGCCCTGGGGGGCGAGGACGTCCTTGAGGCCCTTCTTGACCGCGTGGAGCGCGTCGTAGGTGACGCGGCCCGGTGTCCCGCTTCCCTGGAGGGTGCGCTTCCCCCACCCGAGCACCTTCTCGTAGCCGCTGGCCGTGCGGAGGGCGTCGAGGTGGTGGGCGAGGCCGCCGATGGTCGGCGCGTAGGAGCGTCCGTTGTCGTTGACGATGATGATGAGACGCCGGTCCTGGCCCTCGGCGATGTTGTTGAGCGCCTCCCAGGCCATGCCGCCGGTGAGCGCGCCGTCGCCGATGACGGCGACGACGTGCCGGTCGCGCAGCCCCGCGAGCTCGTGCGCCTTCGCGATGCCGTCCGCCCACGACAGGGCCGTCGACGCGTGCGAGTTCTCGACGATGTCGTGGTCCGACTCGGCGCGGCTCGGGTAGCCCGAGAGCCCTCCGCGGCCGCGCAGGTGCTCGAAGTCGTGCCGGCCGGTGATCAGCTTGTGGACGTACGCCTGGTGCCCGGTGTCGAAGACGACGCGGTCGCGCGGGGAGCTGAAGACGCGGTGGATCGCCAGCGTCATCTCGACGACGCCGAGGTTGGGGCCGAGGTGCCCGCCCGTGCGGGAGACGGAGTCGACGAGGAAGTCGCGCAGCTCCTTCGCCAGCTCGTCCAGCTCCGCGCTCGTCAGCTGCCGAAGATCGGCTGGCCGACGGATGCGTCCCAGCTGGCTCATTCGTGTCTCCCGTCCCGGCGACCTGACGGTGCACCGACCTCCAACTGTAGGCGCCGGTGGCGTGGCGGGCGAGGGAGCGCGCTGTGACGCGCGCGTCGCCCGGTGGTGGGGGTGCGGCGGGAGAACCCCCCGACGCGGAGGGCGGCAGGCGGCGAGACCGGAGGCGACGGGGCCGACGAGCGGCAGCCGGTGACTGCCGCCGGCGGTCGCGGAGGTGGTGACGGCGAGGCCGACGAGCGGCAGCGGGCGACTGCCGCCGGCGGGCGCGGGACGGGGGCAGCGACGCCGACGGGCGGCAGCGGGCGGGGACGGGCGGCGACTGACCCGCGAGGTGGCACAGGGCCCGGCGGCGATGTCAGTGGTCAGAGCTAGTTTCCATATAAGCGTTCGACGTAGGGCGGAGGTGAGGACGATGGCGGCGACGCCGAAGGCCGGTGGGCCGCACGAGTGCCCCGATCTCCTCACGATGCCTCGTCACCCTCATCGTCCCGACACCGGGCTTGCGGATGTGCGAGGCCCCTCGTCCGGGCCGCTCGGCTCGCCGTTTGGTGCGGCAGGCCCCGCCGCCGGACCTGCCGCACGCACCGGCTCACCGTCCGCCGACCCCTCACCGCGTGGCGCCCCAGCCTCACCGGCGGAGCTGGTGGCCGCGGTGCGCGCGGCGCTGGCGGGGCTGCGGGAGGGTGCGCCGGGTGCGTCGGCGGTCGGGTGGGCGCGGGCCGAGCGGGAAGAGGTCATCGGGTCCCTGGACGCGGTGATCCGGGACGTGACGGTGTACCGGGGGCAGGTGCTGCTCGCGCACAAGGAGGACGGGGCGTGGGGCAGCTCGCGGGACCGGGACTTCACCGACTGGCGCTCCCGCACCACCGGTACCGGACGCGGCGCCGCCG
>NZ_JAZGON010000013.1:0-87455 GCF_036421975.1 Georgenia wangjunii
GCATAGCCCTGTCGCCAGTCGCTCGTGTCCTGGGACCATCGGACCCCGCAGAACTCATGCCGGACCTCGAAGGTCAGCGGACGCTAGGCGGTAGTCCGGTGGAACCAGATGCACCGACGACCCTGTGCCGCCGGCACCAACAAGATGCCTGACAGGACCGCCAGCCAGGAAGAGTCTGCGCAGTGAGCGGACGTCGGCAATGCGCCTGGGTTGCGGCATGACTGTGGAATTGAGTCATGAGTGGAGCGTTCCTGCTGCGGAGATTGGGGATGCGTCGGCAACTGCTAGTCATCGTTCAAGGGCAGCGGGCCGGACGTCGGCCAGCCCCAGTCTGGCCTCCACCATCCACAGTCGGAGGACCAGGCCAACACACCCTGAGAGTTGAAGCTGCCCGCTACCCACACATGCGTGATGCCAGAAGGGAGGCGAGGCACCTCGGTCGGCAGAGGCTGATCTCGTCGCTCCAATTGAAACTGAATGGCATAGTCCGTGCCAATTGTGCTCCAGATGAAGGCATGTCTTTCGGAGGTCGAGTGAGTATTGAGCTTGCGTGCGACATCGGGGGCGTCTCGCAAAACCTGCTCCACGAAATCAGCCATGCTTCGGTCGGTTACTACCCCGCCCCAGCCCTCGGCATGCAACTTCACGACGCCGGTCCGATCATGTTCGAGTGGATTGAGTGCCGAAATACCGAGCCGGTCCATCGTTTCCTCGGTCTGGGCGTCGAGCGAAGCCCCCACTTTTGCCGACTCTTGTGCTGCCATGGCAATGGCTGGCAGATGCCGGACGACTGCTTTGACTTGAGCTCTCCGAGCCAACCAAGCGCTCCAGGCATGGTCGAGCTCTGGCACGAGGATCTTATGGCCGATCCTGTTGAGGGCCTTCCACTGAGCATTGAAGGCGTCTTCGTGATCGGCTATGATTTCTAAGGCCGCGTTGCCCTCAGGTTTCACTATCAGGGCGTCCACCTGGCCATTCGTAGTGCCGTCCTCATAGCGGAGCACCGGCAGGCCGAGGATGGATGAGACGATCTGCCTGGCAGCCCGCTCATTGGGTCGCTCCTTCATGACGAACATCGTATGGCGCAAAGGACAGACCCGAGCCTCCTTAGCATCGCCGTCATAGCGCGACGCCTCCCAGGGCTATCGCGTTCGCGGGGGTGGCCGGCACGACCGCTCATCGGCATGGGCAGCAAGCCGGAGGACCGCGCGTACCGGACGGCGGCATGTCCGGACGTTTTGCGTGTCGTCGGTTCTGGACATCCAGCGAGTTCGGGCCGAGCCTATGGCATGAGCTATTTGCCGGACGTTGTGGTCCAAGCCTTGCCCGGGTTGGTCGTGGCGATAGTCGCCGCTGTCCTGGCGTGGCTGCTCGGGCACCGGTACTCCGCACGGCGTGCGATGCTGGCTGCCGCGCAGGCGCGCGGCCTCGCGGCAGCCGAGGAGCTGTACCGCGCATACGGGCAGTTTTTCGCGGTGTGGAAAGCGTGGGCCTTCCACACGGATGCGACGTCCGGGTCTCCCCGAGGGCCAGTCACCCCTGAGCGTCGGTCCGAACTCGTTGCACAGGCTGGCGAGGTTGAATCCCTCTACGAGGCATTCCTGGTTCGGGTGACGTCGGAGCGACGGCTTAATGGTGACGAGCTGGCCGCCCTTTGGGCGCTGCGGTTCGCATTCAAGCAACTGAGGTACGCGATCACGCAAGACCTACCGCTCGAGTGGTGGCGCGAGGGACACCTCCACACTCGGCCAGAGGGTGCCCGGGAGTACGATGCGATGAAGTGCCTGATGGTTGTCGTTTCGCGCTTTACCGCCGCCCGGAAGCGCGGACGGCAGGCGCCGTCGTCGGCACAGGCGCAGGAGCAGCTCGCGACCGTCACTGGCGCAGGTGAGGACTTGCTCGCTCGCGCCGAGTTCGAAACTCGCCTCGCGCAGCCGTCCGCACGGGAAGTGCCGTCTGCGCGCCGTGGTCGCTCAGGATGGCAGTGGGTTGTTGTAGCCGAGCACGTGTGCAGCGTGTTTTAACGCCCGCGTCTCGGTCGTCCGTCGCAAGCCGACGTACAGGTGCGCGGGCCTGGCGCCCGAGGCACGAAACTCCGTGCCGACAACAGCCGGCACCACGCTCGGGCGGCGGCATGTCCGGATGTCGGCGGGAGACCGGGGCGGCGGTATGACCCGCGCATCGGGGGAGGGCTCGTGCTCGATAGAACGTCCGTCGGGCCAGCCACTCGCTATAGAGGCGTTGGTTGAAAACGAACGCGCAGAGCACAGGGCTGGATACGTTGTACGTATGAGCGCCCAGTCCTCCGCCCGGCAGACGAGCGATTTGCTACAGATTGGCGGGGTCGTCCTCGACCGACAGAAGGCGTTCGAAGCAGCGGAGTTGTACTTCAAGGGAACCGGTGAGTACGCCTACCCCGCCTACGACGCCTACGACGGCGGTGCGGGACCTTGGCGGCTGAGCGACGGCGATCTGCTCGCGCCGGTCCTCCTCAACGTCCGTACGAGCATCGCCGCCTACTACAGCTTCACGCGCATCCGACCGAAACTCGAGGCATGGCTTCAGGTAACACCCCTGGACGCATGCCTGGCCAATGCTGACGACGCGAGCCTGCAGCGCCTGGGAGAGTTGTTCGCGCTACTCGATGAAGGACTGCCTGGCGTAGGAGGAGCGACCTTCGCGAAGGTGATGCATCGCAAGCGGCCGAGCTTCGTGCCGCTGTACGACCGGTACGTCTGGTGGGCCTACGTCGGCGTAGAGGGGGCGCCAATCGCTCGTGATCGGCGCCGGTCTTGGGCTGAGTTGATACTGCTGCTCTCCGATGCG
Source organism: Georgenia wangjunii (assembly GCF_036421975.1). Classification (NCBI taxonomy): domain Bacteria; kingdom Bacillati; phylum Actinomycetota; class Actinomycetes; order Allobogoriellales; family Allobogoriellaceae; genus Georgenia; species Georgenia wangjunii. The sequence continues at coordinate 2,827 of NZ_JAZGON010000013.1, forward strand.
TTGAGGAAGGACATGCACCGCGAACGCTCGTGGATTGGCGCAGTGGCTAAAACTGCGAGCAAGCCTCCAGTCACGCTCCTGAGGGCGCTCGATGTCGTCGCGTGGCGGGCGGGGAAGACGGGCAGCGAGTTCGTCCCGGCCTCAGAAACGGTCGAGGTCCCCGAATAGCGTCCACCGCAGGCATCCCGCGTGGCCGCCCTGTACAGATGAGCGGACTTCGACTCCGCACCCGGCCCGCGGCATGACCGCGCGCCGGTCGGCGGCTCCCGGTACGACGTATACGCCGCGCGCTCGTGCATGCCCCTCCGGGGTTGGCTACTCCACCGACCACCTCGCAGGTAATCCTGGCGCCTGTCGATGACCCTCAGGTGACGATCGGCCTTCAGACATCCTGCGGTTCAGGTTCCCCGCCCAGACTGGGCGGGCAGACTGGGCAGATGAACGGTGGCGAAGCGATACGCGGAACGTCGCTCTTCCTGGGAATCGACCTCGGCTGGTCAACGGGTGCCACAGGGATGGCTGCGGTTGACCACACCGGCCGCCTGACCGCATCTGGCCGTGTCAAGAGTGACGACGAGATCGCCGATTGGATCGCGGCGCTACCCGGTCGCGTCGTCGTTGCTGCTGTGGACGCCCCTCTGATCGTGCCCAACGAATCCGGTCAACGGGTTCCGGAACGGCTGATCGGACAGGCATTCGGCGCGTTTGGCGCGTCGGCTCACACGACCAACCAGAAGCGGTTCGGCGGCGAAGATACGCGGGCCATAACGTTGGCCCGGCGCTTCGGATGGGCGGTGGACCCTGAAGCGCCGACTGGCGGCGACGTCACCGTGTGCATCGAGGTCTACCCCCACCCGGCGCTCGTGGGTCTCTTTCAGCTCCCGTACCGACTCGACTATAAGAAGGGGAACTATCAAGGGCGGGCACCGGGCTTCCGGTTATTGATGCAGCACCTTGAGTCCATCCCGCAGTTGGCACTATCGGAAAGTCCCCGCGGGGCAGAGTTGAAAGATGCGCTCGTGGCGCCGCGACCTGGCGACCTCAACCGCGTAGAGGACGAACTGGACGCGATCGTCTGCGCTCACCTGGCGTGGCTGTGGCAGAACCGGCCGCACTCGCTTCAGGTCTACGGGAACGTGGAAGACGGCTACATCGTCGCGCCGCCTCCACCGTTACACCGACCTCAGCGGCCCGGGTCCCGCGGTGAGCGCGTCGACGTGCCAGCACCCGGCCGCTTCGAGCGCATCGTTCGCGGCAGGCCGACGGGCTACTCGGCCGGAGCAAACGAGCAGCGTTGGAAGGCGGCTGTCCGTATGGCGTTTGCTGACTGCACGCTTCCCGCCGAATCTCACGTACAGGTCGATCTCGAGTTCTTCCTCGACCACGATCAGCGGGGGCGTAACGAGCCGGACCTAGACAATCTGATCAAAGCGGCGATCGATGCCCTGGATGGCGTGCTTGGACTGCGGACAGGGACAGGCTCACGGGCGGAGGCCGATGACGTCCGGGTCGACCGCATCACCGCATCGAAGCGCGCTGCCGCGCAAGGTGAAGGCGCTGGCGCCCGCATTACCGTCGTTGAGCACTGATTGAGCGGTCGCTATACGCCGGATAAACTGCCGCGCACACCGCGGCATGACCGTGCGCTATGCGCTCGTGCGCCCAGGGTGTGCGGCCAGCGAAAGTGTGATGGACACCGCTCTTCATACTGACCGGCAGCCGGGCAGTTGGCCGTCGCACGTGTCGTCGGCAGCGCGTAGCCTCACGGCATGGCGCTCAGCATCTTCCACGACCTCTTCGTCGTCAGCGCCCGCTACGGGAATCTCGATCCGGCCGCAGCGCAGACCTGGCTCGTCGCAACATGCCCGCACTGCGGCGGCACCCAGATGGGAGTAATAGCCGCCACGCAGGACGAAGGCGCCGTGAAATGGACTCGATGCGCGAACTGTCTCAAGGGTGCTGTCATGAATAGCGGCGTTATCGCACCGTCTGTCAGGCCCCTACGTGTACCCAGGGGGCTACCCACAGAGGAAGCGGCGGTCTGGGAACGAGGTCCGTGAGTGTCTGGCGATTGGCGCCGCGACAGCTTCGGTGATGCTGTGTCGGAAGCTGTTGATGCACATCGCCGTGACGCACGGTCTTGCCCCAAAAAACCCTAAGGGCTGGGCGCCAACCTTCGCTGACGTCGTTGGCCACCTCGAGTCCGAGGGCCTCATAACCAAGAAGATGCGTCCCTGGGTTGACCGCATCAAGGACGTTGGCAACGAGGCCAACCACGAACTCGAGCCAGTGTCAGCCGATGATGCGCTGGACGTTGCCACCTTCACCCAGCAGTTGCTGATATTGGCGTTCGAGATGGATGCGCTGATGGCAAACCCGGTGGCCGGGACCCAAGTAAGTACTCCGTGACATTCAGTACTTGGGACTTGCAAGCCGACGCGAACATGGCCGTGTCAGGAACTGTGGTGACCGTAAGGAAAGTTCGCGGCGCGGCGTACGCCCGGTTTTGCGGCATGACCGATGGCCCCAGCGAACGCATGCGCCGTGGTCAAGGTTCTTCAAGGAGAACCCCGGCATCGTCACCGCGGCCACCACCGTCCTCGGCATCTTCATCGCAGCGTCGGCGACCCTCCTCGCCGCATGGATAGGGCAGAAAGGGGACACCGCCGCCGCCGAAGACGAGGCATCGACCCTCCAACAGCAGGTGGAGAATCTCGAGCAGGACCTGGTCTACGAGCGGGCCACGGTTGGACGGCGTGACGAGACCATCGAGCGTCTACGGCGGGAGCAAAGCGAGATTCAGCAGCAGGTCGATGCGCGCGACGATGAGATCGTGCTCCTGCGATCGCAGCTCGCCGATCTCGGCGTCGTCGATGCGGAGCCTGAGCACGTGCGGCATGACGGGCAGGTCGAGCTCGCCGACGGCGGCGACGTCATCAACGTCCTCGCGCCTGCGGGCGACGAGAAGTGGGGTGCGCGTCCCGACGTGATCTTCCTGGCCCCGGGGGACCTCGCCTACCGCAACGGGATCCTCAGACTGGCAAGAGCGGACGCCGTCGTCCTGCCCGACGGTGCCCCGACTCTCGAGCGGTGCAGCGAGCTGACGACATACACCGACGTCCGCGACGTCGAGCCAGGCACGCTTGAGCAGGGCCGCTACTGCCTGCGCCTGCACGACGGCTCCTTCGCGGCCATCCGCACCCTGGGCGTCGAGGATGGCGTGATCACGGTCAGGATCACCGTCTGGCAGTAGCCGACGCCACGCGACCGGCTGGCTCGTGTCGCGCGTGTTGAGGGGTGAACCCGGACACGATCAGCGCCCGAGCACCTCGCTACACGGCCTAGCCCAAACCGATACGCCGATCTCGCGGACTAGGGGTATCAGGTACGGGCAGGCTCACCGTCGAGATGGCCGCGGCCCCTGGCGCTGTTCGACTACTACTCGGGTCGGGGGAGGAGGAGGCGGTGGGGGAGGAGGTGGGGGGGATGCAGGCTTATTGTTCGGCATCGGTCTCAACTTTCCTTCATCTCAGAGGGGCGGGGGTCGCGGCGGCCGCTTCTTCCATCCGCTGGACGATTACAGGCGGCGGCGGTGGAGGCAGGACGGGGCTAGCGCCGCCTTCTCATCGTCATCGGTCATCAGGGCGCTCTTTGGGACGTGGGGTGGGCTGCGGACGTGGTCGACGTGTGTAGGTCTCCTGTTTGACGCGCACTGGAGGCGGAGGCGGAGGCGGAGGCGGAGGCGGAGGCGGAGAAGGCGCCTTCTTATCGTCACTGGTCATCGGAGTCCTTCCTGTTGTGGCGTCGGTCGGTTGCGGACGTCGTTGACGTAGGTGCGGCCTCGTATTGGCTGTGGAGGAGGGCTCCTGCGGCGCGGTGGGAGGCTTGGAGAGGTAGTGCTCCTGAAGGCCATCCCCACCACCCCGTGGTCCGCGCATAGACGTGTTGAGGTGTCAGTCTGCCGTTGATGATGGCATCGGAGTAGACGCAGGTTCCTGCGCGGCTGTTGTGGTGAGCAGTGCGAGAGCTAGAAAGAACAGACCGAGCACGAGCAGCCATGCCGATCCCGTCGCCCACCGTCCACGTGTGCGCGCCAATCTCGCAGACGCTAACAGCGGTTGATTCGATGGGGGCTGCCTGCCCAACCTTCTCCGACACCAATCGACCAAGCGTTCCCATCGGGTCACTGGGCCCTCAACCGACGGGTTGGGATTAAGGAGCATCTCAGCGAAATGCTGGTTAGCAAGGTTCCAGCTTCCCTCCCTGTGAAACTTCGACCAAGCAGTGATTGTTGGAAGCGCGCTCACTGCTGGTATCGCGCGTGGTCTTATCGTCATGACACCAGCAATGGAGCTCAGAACTAAAAGCGCTGCACCGACGATCGTCGCCCACCACGCGCTGGCGTAACGGTCGACTGAACCGAGGGTGTCCCCGCTTACTACAACAGCCAGGAGTACACCGTCGAAGCCGACCAGCGCCACAGCTGTTTGTTGAAAAGTTGCACTTCGACGCTGTTGTTGCTCGAGCAACCAACGGGCCTGGTCAAGGTATGCAGTGAACTGTGGCAACTCTCGAGCGTACGGATCAGCTAGGACCGCGGGCGCGCGGGTCTCATGAAGGTCAACTGAGGAGCGCCGCCTCCTCCATTTCGAGAGCACTTGTCTAGTATGCGGCGCGCAACTTCGGAGCCTCCGACGACTCGCCGCCCTCGACGGAAGCTGGTCTCACAGCAGCGGCTTCCGCCTCAGCGTTGCCCCGCGGCGCCGACCATTGCGGGTCGCCGTGGCCCTCCAGCCTCCGCATCGGCAAGGCGGTCGTTGGTGTCCGTTGGCCAGCAGTCCCTTCACTCGCCTGATGGGTTAAGCCTCGCGAGTTGGACGACCTCGGCGCGGCCGTCGTGGCTGTTCAGCTGGATGCGAAGGTTCGAAGCAGGCCACCGGCCCGAGTCGCCATGCGCTCGGGTATCCACGGTGTGGCACGGCGAGTCTCAGCCGAGCGCAGTAACCTCGGCGCCGTCGCGTGACCCAACGTTTCATCGGGACGTGTGGCCAGTTCGCCGCTTTGCTTAGCGGCGCGCATGGCTGCCACTCCTGCGACTGCGGAGGCTGCGGCTGCGCGAAAGCCCGCGGGGGTGCCTAGTGCGGTCGCCTCCGCGCCGATGGCCGCGCCGGCATTTGGCTGATGCGCTAGGGGCCAGATCAAGACCGCGCGCGTCGTCAGTGCTACCAGAGCACGATCACGACAACCCCGGTTGCGGTCAGAGTTCGCATGACCGTCTCAGCGTGCCTGGTGAAATCTGTAGTTCGGGATGCACCGCCTGCGTCCGGATCTCGGCAGATCCGGATGCCGAGGACCGGCCAGGGCGGGAGCCCGCACATCCACAGAGGCGGATGCCGGGGCACCGGGGCACCCAGAACGTTCGGGCAGCTGCAGGCCGTGCTCCTGGTCATCGTCCGGCGGGGCACAGCGAGGAATGGGTCAGGGTGACATGCATGCTCCGCACCGGCAGTGCCCATGCAGCCATACGTGTAGCCATGGCACGGGTTTCGGCACCGTCTGTCGCTGTCGATCGACGTAGGCGAACCACGCCAACCTGCGGGAAGCGACACCAGTAGGCCCCGGTGAACGGCCCGCCTTGATCTGGAGTAGGCCCCGGTGAACGGCCCGCCGTGATCTGGAGTAGGCCCCGGTGAACGGCCCGCCGTGATCTGGAGTAGGCCCCGGTGAACGGCCCGACTTAATCTGGGGTCAAGGGCTCCGAGGGCCCGGGCTGCCGGCAGCGTTAGCGCCCAGTTCGTCACGGTGGGTGATCGCTCGCTCCTATGCGCCCTTGCAAGCGCTGACCGGACGGGGGTCGCACTCCCGTAGGTCGACCCGGTTCGTGACACTGCTCTACAAGTGCGCGGGGTTCTCACTCCCTGCGACACAGCCACCACAAGGAGGAGCACCATGAGCACCGTCGCCGGAACGTCCCAGCCCCGCTTCCTCTCGGTCAGCGAAGTCGCTGACGAGCTGAACGTCACCGAACGCTTCGTCCGCAAGCTCATCGCCCAGGGCGATCTGGACGCCGTAAGGATCGGCAGCCGCCTCGTGCGGATCCGGCGAACCGACCTCGACGCTGTACTCCGCCCCATGACACAGCCTCGCGCGGACCACGCGCGGTGAGGCGAAGGTCGGCTAGCGGCGTGCTGCGTTACGGTCCCGCAGGCGGGGCGCGGGCGCGTACCCGCTCCGCGCGGCGCTCGCGGGCCGTCTCCTCGTTTCGAGACCTTCGGCACACGGTCACGGCCTTGGCCATGCCATCGCGTGGAGCTCGTCAGGTCGCATTTCATCGGGCCTGCAACGCCCGGCGCCCGCGGCTGGGTCAGCGCTGCCGCCCGGCACGGCTTCGAGATGCCGGCTGGGCGGAAGGTGCCCGGCAGTGGCGAGCACCGCTCCGAACCGCGCGGTTGTGAACCCACGGGACCCGAGATGACCCACGTGCGCCGCCCGTTGCGACACGTGTGCGACACGCCGGAGCGTTTGCGCAGGTCAGGTGGGTGCCCCGAGTGGGATTCGAACCCACACTGGATCGGGTTTGAGCCGATTGCCTCTGCCGGTTGGGCTATCGGGGCGGTGCGCCGGGGGCGCTTGACCGGTCTAGGCTAGCGCCGTGAGCGAGAACGAAAGCCCAGACAGCCCCGACGGCGCGAGCGCGGACACCGACAAGGTGGTCCTGCCTCCGGCGCGGACGGAGGCTACTCCCGAGACGGTGCACCCGCGCGGTCGTCGCGTCGTCGTCGCTGAGGACGAGACCCTCATCCGGCTCGACATCGTCGAGACGCTGGTCGAGGCGGGCTTCGACGTCGTGGGCGAGGCGCCCGACGGCGAGACCGCGGTGCGCCTGGCGACCGAGCTCGAGCCCGACGTCATCGTCATGGACGTGAAGATGCCGGTCATGGACGGCCTGACCGCCGCGGAGCGAATCATCAGCGACCGTCTGTGCGCGGTCGTCATGCTCACGGCCTTCTCGCAGACCGAGCTCGTCGAGCGGGCCCGCGACATCGGTGCGATGGCGTACGTCGTCAAGCCGTTCACCCCCGCCGACCTCCTGCCGGCCGTCGAGATCGCCATCTCGCGCCACCAGGAGATCAACTCGCTCGAGGCGGAGGTCGCGGACCTCACCGACCGCTTCGAGACCCGCAAGCGCGTCGACCGCGCCAAGGGCCTCCTCATGACGAAGATGGGCCTGAGCGAGCCCGAGTCCTTCCGGTGGATCCAGAAGACGTCGATGGACCGCCGCCTCACCATGCGCGAGGTCGCCGACGCGGTCATCGACCAGGTCGGCTCGAACTAGCCACGACCGCTGCCCGCCTAGCCCGCCCGGCGCCCGCTGCCGCGCCGGGCGCAGCGGGCGGTCACGCGCCCGGGTTCGTCGCGAGCAGCATGCAGCTGAGGCGGGCCGTGCAGACCCGCCGCCCGGCGTCGTCGGTGATGACGATCTCGTAGGTCGCCGTGCGCCGGCCGCTATGGAGCGGCGTCGCGACGCCCGTCACCCATCCCTCGCGCGCGCTGCGGTGGTGGGTCGCGCTGATCTCGGTGCCGACGGCGGCACGTCCTTCGCCGGCGTGGAGCGCCGAGGCGATGGAGCCGACCGTCTCGGCGAGGACGACGGACGCCCCGCCGTGGAGGAGGCCGTACGGCTGGGTGTTCCCGGCCACCGGCATCCGTGCGCGGACCAGCTCGGGTGACGCCTCGAGGATTTCGATGCCCATGCGCTCGGCGAGGGCGCCGGCGGGGAAGGTCGCCGGGCGGGAGGCCGCGGGCGAGCCGTCGGCCCGGGCAGCGCGGTCCGCCACCCACGCGCCGTCTGCGTCGGCGCCGGGGCGCTGGCCGTCGTCAGGGATGGTCATGCCGCAAGCGTGCCACGGCCCAGGCACCGCGTCAGACGAGCTCGCCGACCGGCGTGAGCAGGTAGCGCCCCGCCATCCCGACCGTCCGGGCGAGCGTCTCCTCGAACTCCGAGTGGAGCGGCTCGACGCCCTCGATCTCCCACAGCACCTGCGCGTTGGTCCAGGCGGCCTCGCGCGCCCGGGCGATGCTCCACGTCCCCACGAGGTTGGCGACGGGCGCGAGGTGCCGGTCGACGTCGAGCGCCACCCCGGAGAGGAACGAGCGGCGCACCTCCTCGTGGACGTCGGCGAGGACCTGGGTGACCCGGAGGTAGTCGGCCCGCACGCCGGGGGAGCGGGGGTTGAGCGCGAGCTGGCGGCACGTCTCGACGAGGGCGACGGGCAGGTCGTGGTTGATGTGGGCGTTCATCCCGGCGAGCGCGAACTGGATCGGCTCGCGGCCCGGGTGGGCGCGCAGCTCCAGCAGCGGCTCCCACGCCTTGTCCGGTGCCGGGGCGTCGAGGACGTCGAGGTAGCGGCAGGCGAAGACGATGTCCAGGCGGGTGAGGAACCCCGGGAGCGTGAAGTAGCCCTCGTCGATCCGCTCCTTGACGAGCTCGGTGACGCGCAGGTACATCCGGTTGAAGGCGGCGACGCCGTCGTCCGGGTCGAGCCCGGCCCCGTAGGCGCGCATCCGCTCGATGACGGCGTCGACCGTGGCCGGCTGCGACGGCGGCGGTGGACGGCGCCGGGTGCGCGTGAGCCGGGAGCGCACGGCATCGAACGCGCGGGTGAGGAGCTCCATGGGCAGACGGTAGTGGCGCGTCACCAGGCGGGGAAGGGCGGCCGGGGAGCCGGCGCCCGCGGAGCCCTCGACCCCGGCCCGCGGAGGGGAGGACGTCGGCTCCCGAAGCGCAGGCCCTGTCCGAGGCGATGCGGCGCGATGTCTCACCCCCCGCTTAGGGTGTCGTGGTGACCAGCACCGCGCGCCCCCGGCTCCTGCTCATCGACGGCCACTCGATGGCCTTCCGTGCGTTCTTCGCGCTGCCGGTCGAGAACTTCTCGACCTCCACCGGGCAGCCGACTAACGCGGTATACGGCTTCACGTCGATGCTCATCAACCTCCTTGCCGCGGAGGAGCCGACGCACCTCGCCGTCGCGTTCGACGCGGGGCGCACGACGTTCCGCACGGAGGAGTACAGCGAGTACAAGGCCACCCGCGACGCGACGCCCGAGCCCTTCTCCGGGCAGGTGCCGCTCATCGTCGAGGTCCTCACCGCGATGGGGATCCCGTCGCTGACGAAGGAGAACTTCGAGGCGGACGACATCCTCGCGACCCTCGCGACGCGCGGCGCCGCCGCCGGGATGGACGTCCTCGTCTGCTCGGGGGACCGGGACACGTTCCAGCTCGTCACCGAGGACGTCACGGTCCTCTACCCGGTCAAGGGCGTCTCGACGCTCACCCGGATGACGCCCGCGGCCGTCCACGAGAAGTACGGGGTGCCGCCCGAGCAGTACCCCGACGTCGCCGCCCTCGTCGGCGAGACGAGCGACAACCTCCCGGGCGTGCCGGGCGTCGGCCCGAAGACGGCCGCGAAGTGGATCAACGCCCACGGCGGCCTCGAGGGGATCATCGCGGGCGTCGGGCAGATCGGCGGCAAGGCCGGGCAGAGCCTGCGCGACCACCTCGACCAGGTCATCCTCAACCGGCGCCTCAACCGGCTCCTCGTCGACGTCGAGCTGCCGCTCGGCGTGGACGACCTCGCGCGCCGCCCCGTCAACCGCGAGCAGGTCCACGAGGTCTTCGACGCGCTCCAGTTCAACGTCCTGCGCGACCGGCTCTTCGAGTCCCTGCCCCGGACGGAGGAGACGGCGGAGGCCGACGGCTTCGACCTCGACGTGCGGGCCGCCAAGCCCAGGGAGCTCGAGCCGTGGCTCGCCGAGCGGCGGGGGCGCCTCCTCGGGCTCGACGTCTCCGGCAGCGCCGTCCAGGGCGCGGGCGACGCGTGGGCCCTCGCCGTCGCCGACGACGCCGGCAGCGCCCTGACGATCGACCTCGCGGACATCGCGCCGGCGGACGAGGCGGTGCTGGCCGCGTGGCTGGCCGACCAGGACGCCCCCAAGGCCGTCCACGAGGCGAAGATCGCGTGGCACGGCCTGCGCGGGCGGGGGCTCACCCTCGCCGGCGTCACTCTCGACACGGCCCTGGCCGCGTACCTGTGCCACCCCGACCAGCGCCGCTACGCGCTCGGCGACCTGTCCGTGCGCCACCTCCACCGGGAGCTGCGCACCGAGGACGAGGACCCGAGCGGCCAGGGCATGCTCACCCTCGACGACGACGGCGAGAACCGGCTCGCCGGAGTCCGCGCGGCCGCCGTCGTCGAGCTCGCGGGCGTCCTCGCCGGCGAGCTGTCCGACCGCGGCGCGGGCGAGCTCCTCGCGAACATCGAGCTCCCGGTCCAGCGCGTCCTCGAGGTCATGGAGGCGTCCGGCATCGCCGCGGACGAGGAGTACTTCAGCGACCTCGAGAAGCGTTTCGGCACCGCCGTCGACGCCGCGGCCGCGGCCGCCTACGCCGTCATCGGGCACGAGGTCAACCTCTCCTCCCCGAAGCAGCTCCAGGAGGTCCTCTTCACCGAGCTCGACATGCCGAAGACGAAGCGGACGAAGACGGGCTACACCACCGACGCGGAGGCCCTCGCGGACCTCTTCGTCAAGACGGAGCACCCCTTCCTCGCCCACCTCCTCGCCCACCGGGACGCGATCCGGCTGCGCCAGACGGTCGAGGGCCTCCTGCGCTCCATCGGCGGTGACGGGCGCATCCACACGACGTTCCACCAGACGATCGCGGCGACGGGCCGCCTCAGCTCGACCGACCCCAACCTGCAGAACATCCCCGTGCGCACCGAGGAGGGGCAGCGGATCCGCCGCGGCTTCGTCGTCGGCGAGGGGTACGAGACGCTCCTGACGGCCGACTACTCCCAGATCGAGATGCGCATCATGGCGCACCTGTCCGGGGACGCCGGTCTCATCGACGCCTTCCGCTCCGGGGAGGACCTCCACTCCTACGTGGGCTCGCGTGTGTTCGACGTCCCGACCGACGCCGTCACACCCGCCATGCGCTCGAAGATCAAGGCGATGAGCTACGGCCTCGCCTACGGCCTGTCCGCCTTCGGCCTCTCCCGCCAGCTGCGCATCGAGAACTCCGAGGCCCGCACGCTCATGGAGGACTACTTCTCCCGGTTCGGCGGCGTGCGCGACTACCTCGCCGGCGTCGTCGACGAGGCTCGCCGCACGGGGTACACCGAGACGATCATGGGCCGGCGCCGGTACCTGCCGGACCTCACGAGCGACAACCGGCAGCGCCGCGACATGGCCGAGCGCATGGCCCTCAACGCGCCCATCCAGGGCAGCGCCGCGGACATCATCAAGGTCGCGATGATCAAGGTGCAGGAGGGGCTCACCGCGGAGAACCTCGGCTCGCGCCTCCTCCTCCAGGTGCACGACGAGCTCGTCCTCGAGGTCAAGGCGGGGGAGCGGGATGCCGTCGAGGCGCTCGTGCGGGACCGGATGGCGGCGGCGGCGGAGCTCGCCGTCCCGCTCGACGTCTCCGTCGGCACCGGGCGCTCGTGGCACGAGGCCGCGCACTGACCGTGCCGCCGCCGCGGGGGGCCGCCGCCGTCAGGCCAGGTGCGTCCGGAAGATCGCCGTCCCCGGGATATAGGCGCCGCGCACCGGCCCCCAGCCGCCCCAGACCTGGTCGTGCCCCTCGGGCCACTCCGGCTCGACGACGTCGTCGATGACGAGGCCTGCACCGACGACGTCGCGCACGTGGTCACCGATCGTGCGGTGGTACTCCGCGTAGAGCGGCACGCCGCTCGCGTCCACCTCGGCGTACGGCGTGCGGTCGAAGTAGGAGCGGGTCACCTCCATCCCGTGCTCGGTCGGGTCGTCCGGGAACACCCACCGCACCGGGTGGACGACGGCGAAGACCCACCGCCCGCCCGGCCGCAGCACCCGGGCCACCTCGGCGTGGACCCGGTGGGCGTCGGGGAGGAAGGGGATCGCCCCGAACGCCGTGAACGCGACGTCGACGGAGGCGTCCGCCAGCGGCAGGGCGCGGGCGTCCGCGACGAGGGCGGGCACGGCGATCCCCGTAGCGGCGTCGAGCTCGGCGGCGCGGGCCAGCATCCCGGCCGAGACGTCGGTGGCAAGGACGTCGACGCCGTGGCCGCGCAGCCACCTCGAGCACTGCGCCGCCCCCGCGCCGATCTCGAGGACGCGGCGCCCGCGGACGTCGCCGAGCAGCCCCGCCGTCGACTCGCGCAGGCCCTCCGGGCACCAGCAGAAGTCGGCCGGGCCGAGGAAGTCACCGTGCTCGGCGAGGTAGTCGGTCGCATTCGCGTCCCACCACGCGCGGTTGGCGCGCGTCGCAGCGCGGTCGTCGACGTCCCGGTAGCCCGCGCTCTCCATGGTCCCAAGTCTTGCCCATCACCCCCGGCGCGCGGGACCTCGACCCCACGAGAGACCCGGGATCTCTGCCGCTACGCTGAGCGAGGTCCGCGCCCACCGCGCGGTCCCACCGCGAGGAACCCCGGGGAGACGTCTGTGCGAATCGGCCTGCTGACCGGAGGCGGGGACTGCCCCGGCCTCAACGCCGCCATCCGAGCCGTCGTCAAGCACGGGGTGGGCGAGTACGGCCACTCGATCATCGGGTTCCGCAACGGGTGGAAGGGCGTCGTCGAGGGCGATGTCATGCCGATGACCCGCCAGCACATCCGCGGGGTCCTCGACACGGGCGGCACGCTCCTCGGCACCGCGCGCTTCCACCCGCACTCCCACGACGGCGGCCTCGACGCCGTCATGGCCACCCTCGAGGCGGAGCGCATCGAGGCGCTCATCTGCATCGGTGGCGACGGCACGCTCCACGCCGCGAGCAAGGTCGCCGAGCGCGGGGTCAAGATCATCGCGATCCCGAAGACGATCGACAACGACGTCGAGGGAACCGACCGGTCCATCGGGTACGACACCGCCGTCCACATCGCGACCGAGGCGATCGACCGCATCCACACGACGGCGGAGAGCCACAACCGCGTCATGGTCGTCGAGGTCATGGGCCGCTCCGCCGGCTGGATCGCCGTCAACGCGGGCATCGCAGGCGGCGCGGAGATCGTCCTCGCGCCCGAGGACCCGTTCGACATCGACAAGATCACCCGCTACCTCCAGCACCGCCACCGCGCGCACGCGAGCTTCTCGATCGTCGTCGTCGCCGAGGGGGCCCTGCCCAAGGAGGGCTCGTCCATGTCCTACGAGCAGCCGCTCGGCCGGTTCGGGGAGATCCAGGCCGGCGCGATCGGTGACCGCGTCGCCCACGAGATCGCCCAGCGCACCGGCTTCGACACCCGGGTCACCGTGCTCGGGCACGTCCAGCGCGGCGGCGTGCCGCTGCCGACCGACCGGATCCTCGGCTCCCGCTTCGGGGTCGCGGCGATCGAGGCGCTCCACGCCGGGCGCTCCGAGGTCATGACCGCCCTGCGCGGCGACCGGATCGAGCTCGTGCCGCTGTCGGAGGTGGCCGGCAAGGTCAAGCACGTGCCGCAGGACCTCATCAAGGTCGCGAACGCCCTCGCATGAGTGCGGCATGAGGTCCGGGGGGCACGCGTGACGACGACGTCGAGGCGGCACGGGGGGCGCACGCGTGCCCTCGGGCCCGCCGCCGTCCTCGCGGCGCTCCTCGCCGCGTGCTCGCCGACGCCGCCAGCCGCCCCGGGCACCACCGACGGACCGGACGCAGCGCCGAACCCGGTCGTCACCCCCGACGTCGAGGAGGTGACGACCGCCCCGCCGCTGCCCGACGCCGCCGGCGTCGTCCCCACCTACGGGAGCGCGCCGCAGAACGCGTGGCAGATCACCCCCGAGGACCTCGACGTGCCGGGCGCCGGCACCATCGAGCTCTACGACCCGACGAGCGTGCCCGTCATGGAGGGCTGGCCCCTCGTGGGCGCGACCACCGCCGGGGGAGCGTGGGTGGTCGGCGTCGCCGAGGTGGGCGGGACGAACCAGTGGCTCGTCGCGCTCGACCCGGTGACGGGGGAGCAGCGCAGCGTCGTCGGCCTCACGCGGGGCGACGGCCCGCCGACGTCATGCACCTCCGGCCTCGCCGACGGCCGCATCGCGTGCCTGTACGGCACCGCGCTCGAGCTCCTCGACGTGGCCGCGGGTGAGGCCACCGCCCGCGTCGACCTGCCCGAGCCCGCGTTCAGCGTCCACGAGCTCGACGGCGACATCGCCGTCGTCTCCATCGCGCCGGACGCGACCGCCCTCACGCTTGCCCGGACCGCGCCGGACGGCACCGCGCGCTGGACGCTGCGCACCGACCTCGACTTCGAGCAGCAGATGGCCATGACGGGCAGCTACGTCCCGAGCGTCCAGCACGTCCTCGGCGCGGCGCTCTTCACGGTCGGCGAGCTCCACCTCATGGTCGACGCCACCGACGGGACGCTCCTCTGGCACGGCATCGGCGACGCCGTGGGCCCGGGGCCGGAGGGCACCGTCGTCGCGAGCGTCCGCCCCCAGCAGGCGCCGGGCACACCGTCCGAGGTCCAGCTCCTCGACGCCGGTGGCGCCGTCGTCCTCCAGGCGCCGGGCCTCACGTGGCGCCCGCCCGCCGCGAGCACCGGCGTGAGGGGGACGCTCGTCGCCGACGGCGGGGCCGGCACCGTCGGTCTCGGCACCGACGGCGCCCGCGCGTGGGAGCACGCTGGTGACCCCCAGCACCTGCGCGTGCCCATGGTCCTCGCGGACGGTGTCGCCGTCGTCCAGGACACCGCGGGCACCCTCGTCGCGCTCGACGCCGAGCGGGGGACCGAGCTGTGGCGCAACACGGGCGGCAACCGCGGCTGGCACGTCCGCGGGTGGGGAGCGCTCACCGACGGTGAGCGGATGATCGCCCGCACACCCGAGGGAGTCATCGCCGTCGAGCTCGCCACCGGGGAGGAGGCGTGGCGGGCGCGTGTGCCCGAGCCCGAGGGGCAGGTGTGGGAGCTCGTCCGCCTCGACGGCACGGTCGTCGCCGTGGGCCAGCGCTCGCTGTCGGTCCTCATTCCTGCTGAGTGAGGAGGCGCACGGCTCGCGGCGGTCGGTGGGGCGTGACCTGGCGGTGGTCGGGGCGGCGCCCGGTGCCCCGGCGGGCAAGGTTTCCACGGTGGACGGACGGCGGTTGTGGCGAGTAGTACGGGGCGAGTATGATCGCCGGCGGCGACGTGTGCCTTGCACGGGCACCCCTGTGTCACACGAGCGCCCACCCATGTCCGCACTATTCCTGTCCACATCGGAGTCCGTTACTTCATGACAACTACTACGCCCAGGCAGTCGAGCACCCCGCAGGTCGCGGTCAACGACATCGGCTCGGCCGAGGACTTCCTCGCCGCCATCGATGCCACGATCAAGTACTTCAACGACGGGGACATCGTCGAGGGCACCATCGTCAAGGTCGACCGGGACGAGGTGCTCCTCGACATCGGCTACAAGACCGAGGGCGTCATCCTCTCTCGCGAGCTGTCGATCAAGCACGATGTCAACCCCGACGAGGTCGTCAAGGTCGGTGAGCGCGTCGAGGCCCTCGTCCTCCAGAAGGAGGACAAGGAGGGGCGCCTGCTCCTGTCCAAGAAGCGCGCCCAGTACGAGCGTGCCTGGGGCACGATCGAGAAGATCAAGGAAGAGGACGGCGTCGTCACCGGCACCGTCATCGAGGTCGTCAAGGGCGGCCTCATCATCGACATCGGACTCCGCGGGTTCCTCCCGGCTTCGCTCGTCGAGATGCGTCGCGTCCGCGACCTCCAGCCCTACGTGGGCAAGGAGCTCGAGGCCAAGATCATCGAGCTCGACAAGAACCGCAACAACGTCGTCCTCTCGCGCCGCGCCTGGCTCGAGCAGACGCAGTCCGAGGTGCGCTCGACCTTCCTGCAGACGCTGCAGAAGGGCCAGGTCCGTCCCGGCGTCGTCTCCTCGATCGTCAACTTCGGTGCGTTCGTCGACCTCGGCGGCGTCGACGGCCTCGTCCACGTCTCCGAGCTCTCCTGGAAGCACATCGACCACCCGAACGAGATCGTCGAGGTCGGCCAGGAGGTCACCGTCGAGGTCCTCGACGTCGACATGGACCGCGAGCGCGTCTCCCTCTCGCTCAAGGCGACGCAGGAAGACCCGTGGCAGGCCTTCGCCCGCACGCACGCCATCGGGCAGGTTGTGCCGGGCAAGGTCACCAAGCTCGTCCCGTTCGGCGCGTTCGTGCGCGTCGAGGACGGCATCGAGGGCCTCGTCCACATCTCCGAGCTGGCCGTGCGCCACGTCGAGGTGCCGGAGCAGGTCGCGAAGGTCGGGGACGACGTCTTCGTCAAGGTCATCGACATCGACCTCGAGCGTCGCCGGATCTCCCTCTCCCTCAAGCAGGCCAACGAGGGCGTGGACCCGGCCAGCGACGACTTCGACCCGTCGCTGTACGGCATGGCCGCCGAGTACGACGAGGCGGGGAACTACAAGTACCCCGAGGGCTTCGACCCGGAGACCAACGAGTGGCTCGAGGGCTACGAGACCCAGCGCGAGGCCTGGGAGGGCCAGTACGCCCAGGCGCAGGCCCGCTGGGAGGCGCACAAGAAGCAGGTCGCCGCGGCGATGGACGCCGACATCGAGGCGGCCAACGCCCCGGCCGGCAGCAGCTCGGGCGGCCAGACCAGCGGCGGTGGCGCCGGTGGCGGCGGCGGTGGTGGGAGCCAGGCGGCTCCGACCTCCTACTCCTCGGCCCCGGTCGAGGCTG
This sequence comes from Georgenia wangjunii, assembly GCF_036421975.1. Lineage (NCBI taxonomy): Bacteria > Bacillati > Actinomycetota > Actinomycetes > Allobogoriellales > Allobogoriellaceae > Georgenia > Georgenia wangjunii. The sequence goes on from NZ_JAZGON010000013.1 coordinate 19,510, forward strand.
CTGGAACCCTCGCCTCCGACGAGGCCCTCGCCGCTCTGCGCGAGAAGCTCACCGGAAACTGAGTGGTGCTCGCCGCGTCCGCGCGGTGACGGCGAGGCCCGTCGTCGGGGCCGTCAGTCCCGGCGATGCGCCCGCCCGTCGGAGGTCCGCCGGCGACGTAGGCTGCCGCGGTGAGCTCCTCCACCGTCCTCGTCACCGGCTTCGACCCCTTCGACGGCCAGGCGGTCAACGCCTCGTGGGCCGCCGTCGAGGCCCTGGCCGAGCGCTGGCCGGCGGACGGCCCGCGGCTCGAGACGCTCCGCCTCCCCGTGACGTTCGCCGGTGCCGGGCCGGCCCTGCGTGGAGCCGTGGAGGCGACCCGCCCGGACCTCGTCGTCTGCGTGGGGGAAGCCGGCGGCCGGGACCGGATCGGCCTCGAGCGGGTGGCGGTCAACGTCGTCGATGCCCGGATCCCCGACAACGACGGCGCGCAGCCGGTCGACGTCCCCGTCGTCGCGGGCGCGCCCACGGCCTACCTCTCCGCCCTGCCGGTCAAGGCGTGCGTCCAGGCGCTGGCCCGTGCCGGCCTGCCCGCCGAGGTCTCGAACACGGCGGGGACCTACGTGTGCAACGCGACGTTCTACGCGCTCATGCACCTCGTGGAGGGCACCGGCGTCCGGGCCGGGTTCGTCCACGTGCCGCGCCTTGCCGGTGACGCCGCGGACGGTCCCGCGTCCGGTGCCGCCCTCACGGCCGAGGACCTCGCGCGCGGGCTCGACGTCATCGTCCGCGCGGCGCTGCGGACGGGGGAGGACCTGCCGCTCCCGGGCGGCGCGGAGGACTGAGGCCGACCGCTCGCCCTCGGCCGCTCCCCGGTGCCCGGCGGACGCCGGGGCTCGCCGCCGTGGGCGCGGGCTACGCTGGCTCGATGGTCCAGCCTGATGCCCTCAGCCCTACGACGCCCACGCTCGTCCGCGAGCGGGTCCGCCACGAGCTCGCCGCGCGTCACCTCACGGTCGTCCGCGCCGCGGACATCACCCCGAGCCTGCGCCGGGTCACCCTCACCGGCGACCTCAGCGGCTTCCTCAGCGGAGGTGCCGGGGACCACGTCAAGGCCTTCTTCCCCGACCCCGCCACCGGCGAGCTCCACGCCCCGCGCATGACCGCCCAGGGCCTCGAGCGCCCCGAGGGCGTGACGATGATCAGCCGCGACTACACCCCGCGCGCCTGGCGCGACGACGAGCTCGACCTCGACTTCGTCCTCCACGACGACGGCGGCCCCGCCGTAGCGTGGGCGGCCTCCGCCCGGCCGGGCGACCCGCTCGTCGTCGCCGGGCCCCGCGGGTCCCGCCTCGCGCCCGCGGGCGTCGACTGGTGGCTCCTCGGCGGGGACGAGACGGCCCTGCCCGCCATCGCGCGCTGGCTCGAGGATCTCCCGGCGGGCGTGCCCGTCCACGTGCTCGTCGAGGTCTCCGGGCCCGACGACGAGGCCTACCTCGCCGACGTCGCGGGCGCCGGCCTCGACGGGCGGCACATCACCTGGCTCCACCGCCGGGGCGCGGCGCCCGGGACGACGACGCTCCTCGCCGACGCCGTCCGCGCCCTCGAGGTCCCCGCGGGCGTCGGCTTCACGTGGTTCGGCGGTGAGTCGGGCTCCCTGCGCGCCGTCCGCCGGCACCTGCGCCACGGCCTCGGGCTCGCTACGGAGCAGGTCGACGTGAGCGGGTACTGGAAGTGCGGGACGGCGAACCACGACCACCACGCCCCGGTCGACCCCGACGACCCGGCCTGAGCGAGGAGGCACGATGCTCACGGTCGGACTGACCGGCGGGATCGCGGCGGGCAAGTCGACGGTCTCGGCCGAGCTCGCGCGCCGCGGCGCCGTCGTCATCGACGCCGACGTGCTCGCGCGGCAGGTGGTCGAGCCGGGCACGGACGGGCTCGCGGAGGTCGTCGCCGCCTTCGGCCCCGACGTGCTCCAGCGCGACGGATCGCTCGACCGCGCGATGCTCGCGGGGCTCGTCTTCGCCGACAAGGCCGCGCTGGACCGCATCAACGCCATCATCCACCCGCGCGTGCGCGCCGCCAGCGCGGCGGCCGCGGCCGCCGCGCCCCCCGAGGCCGTCGTCGTCCACGACGTCCCCCTCATCGTCGAGAACTCCCTCGCCGCCGAGTACGACCTCGTCGTCGTCGTCGGCGCGGACGAGGGCGTCCGCATCGACCGGCTCATGCGTGAGCGGGGCATGACGCGCGAGGAGGCCGCAGCCAGGATCCGCGCGCAGGCCGACGACGCCGCCCGGCGGGCCGTCGCCGACGTCTGGCTCGACAACTCCGGGTCCCGGGCGGAGATCGTCGAGGCGGTCGAGCGGCTCTGGGTCGAACGCCTCGTCCCGGAGAACGAGCGCCTCCTCGCCGCAGCGGCAGGCTGAGCCGCAGCACCGCGGCCGGCTGACGTGCAGCGCCCGGCCGGCTCAGCCGAGCGCCTCGGTCGCTGAGCCGCAGCGCCTCGGCCGGCTGAGCCGGAGCGCCCCGGGCAGGCTGGCTGCGCCGCGGCGCCGGCGGGCCGGCCGACCGCCCGGCCGGCCGGCCCGAGGGCGGGCCAGGCCGAGGGCCGGCCAGCCGCTCGGCTCAGCCGTCGCCCGGCGGCGCGGCGCCCGGCCCCGTCTCCCCGGCGGGCCGGCGGCGCTTGCTCAGCTTGCGGCGCAGCGATCCGGGGCTGCTCTCGATCGGCCAGTTCTCGGGGGTGTCGCGGCCGCCGAGCTCGTCGACGACGGCCGCGACGAGCCTCTCCCGCCGGGCCGTGCGGCGGCCGCGCTCGAGGCTGAGGTCGTCGGCGCGCATCGACTTCACGAGCGCGACGATCATCGCGATCATGACGACGCTGAAGGGCGCGGCGACGAGGATGGCCATGACCTGGAGGGACCGCAGGCCTCCCTCCGTGCCCCCGAACCCGAGGAGGACGGCGGCGATCGCGCCGGTGAGCGCCGCCCACGTGAGCCGGGTCCACAGCGGCGGGTTGGGGTTGCCGCCCGCGGAGATCATCGAGACGACGTAGGAACCGGAGTCCGAGCTCGTGACGAAGAAGATCGTCACGAGGAGGATCGCGATCCCGGCGAGCAGGGGTCCGCCGGGCAGCCCCTCGACCATCTGGAAGAGCGCCGCGTTGTCGTCGACCGTGCCGTTGGCGGCGACGATCCCGCCGTCGCCGAAGAGCTCGCGGTGCAGGGCGGTCCCGCCGAGGACGGCGAACCAGAGGAACGTCAGCATCGTCGGGACGAGGAGGACGCCGATGATGAACTCACGGACCGTGCGCCCGCGCGAGATCCGGGCGATGAACACACCGACGAAGGGGGACCAGCTCATCCACCAGCCCCAGTAGTACGTCGTCCAGCCGGCCAGCCAGCTCTCTCCCTCAGGGCCCTGGTACGGCAGGGTCGCGAAGGACAGGCGGACGAAGTTCTGCAGGTAGGCGCCGATGGACTGGACGAACTCGCGCAGGACGAAGAGGCTCGGCCCGAGGACGAGGACGGCAAGGAGGAACACCGCCGCGAGGACGAGGTTGATGTTCGACAGCCACTTGATGCCGGCGTCGAGCCCCGTCGCCACCGAGATCATGGCGAGCCCGGCGATGATGATGATGAGGATGACGAGGGCGGTGCGGGTGGCCTCGATGAGGCCGAGGTACTCGAGGCCCGCGGACACCTGCGCGACGCCGAAGCCGAGCGAGGTGGCTACGCCGAAGACGGTGCCGACGACGGCGACGACGTCGACGACGTTGCCCCAGCCGCCCTGGACGCGCTTCGTGCCGAGGATGGGCTCGAGCGCCCACCGGATGGCGACGGGGCGGCGCCGCCGGTGGACGGTGTAGGCCACGGCGAGGCCGACGACGATGTAGATGGCCCACGCGTGGAGCCCCCAGTGCAGGTACGTCTGCGTCATGGCGGCCTGGGCGAGCGACGCGGGCGTGCCCTGGACGCCGGGCGGGGGAGCCGCGAAGTGGTTGAGCGGCTCCGCGACGCCCCAGAAGACGAGGCCGATGCCCATGCCCGCCGCGAAGAGCATGGCGAACCAGCTGAACGTGCCGTACTGCGGCTCCTCGTCGTCGCGGCCGAGGCGGATGTCACCGAGGCGGGAGAAGGCGAGCCATACCGCGACGATGACGAACCCGGTGACGATGAGGACGTAGTACCAGCCGAGCGAGTTGACGACGGCGGTGTTCGCAGAGGTGATGACGTCGTCGAGCCAGTCGGGGAAGACGAGGGCGACGAGGACGAACGCACCGACGACGACGACGGAGGGGTAGAAGACCTTCTTGGCGACGCCGCTCGCCGGTGGATCGATGTGCGTCGCGCTCATCGTCTCCAAGCGGTCGGCCTTCGCGTCCTGACTCATCCGTCTCCTCCTACGCCGCGAACAAACGTGATCATCATGCTCGCGCCCCAGCGTCCCGCCCCCGGGCCCTGGGCGCCAACGGACGGTGCCGCTGAGCGGGGCACAGGGTCGAGCGGGGGGCGAGGATTCGCCCTGGGCGGAGCGCGGGGCGCGGTGTCGGACCCCCGACGTACCGTTGCCCCATGCGTCCCGTCACCGACCTGCAGCGCACGGTCGCCCCCGTCGAGGTGATCTCCGAGTTCACACCCTCGGGCGACCAGCCTGCAGCCATCGCCCAGCTCTCCGAGCGGATCCAGGCCGGCGAGAAGGACGTCGTCCTCCTGGGTGCCACCGGCACGGGAAAGTCCGCGACGACGGCGTGGCTCATCGAGAAGCTCCAGCGGCCCACCCTCGTCATGGCTCCGAACAAGACGCTCGCGGCGCAGCTTGCCACGGAGTTCCGCGAGCTGCTGCCGAACAACGCCGTCGAGTACTTCGTCTCCTACTACGACTACTACCAGCCGGAGGCGTACGTCCCGCAGTCGGACACGTACATCGAGAAGGACTCCTCCATCAACGACGAGGTCGAGCGCCTGCGCCACTCCGCGACGAACAGCCTGCTCACGCGGCGCGACGTCGTCGTCGTCGCGTCCGTCTCGTGCATCTACGGCCTCGGCACGCCGCAGGAGTACGTCGACCGGATGGTCCAGCTCCGGGTCGGGGACCAGGTGGACCGCGACTCGCTCCTGCGCCAGTTCGTCATGATGCAGTACACCCGCAACGACCTCGCCTTCACCCGCGGCACGTTCCGGGTGCGGGGGGACACGATCGAGATCATCCCGGTGTACGAGGAGCTCGCCATCCGGATCGAGATGTTCGGCGACGAGATCGAGGCGCTCCACACGCTCCACCCGCTCACGGGCGACATCGTGCGGACGGAGGACGCGATCCACCTCTTCCCGGCCACCCACTACGTCGCGGGGCCGGAGCGGATGGAGCGGGCGATCGGGACGATCGAGTCCGAGCTCGCCGCCCGCCTGGCCGAGCTCGAGCAGGCCGGCAAGCTCCTCGAGGCGCAGCGGCTACGCATGCGCACGACGTACGACATCGAGATGATGCGCCAGATCGGCTCGTGCTCGGGCATCGAGAACTACTCGCGGCACATCGACGGCCGCGCCCCCGGCACCGCCCCGCACACGCTCCTCGACTACTTCCCCGAGGACTTCCTCCTCGTCATCGACGAGTCGCACGTGACCGTGCCGCAGATCGGCGCGATGTTCGAGGGGGACATGTCGCGCAAGCGCACCCTCGTCGACCACGGCTTCCGCCTGCCGAGCGCGATGGACAACCGCCCGCTGCGCTGGGAGGAGTTCCAGGAGCGCATCGGCCAGACCGTCTACCTCTCCGCGACCCCCGGCCCGTACGAGCTCGCGCAGTCCGACGGCGTCGTCGAGCAGATCATCCGGCCCACCGGGCTCATCGACCCCGAGGTCGTCGTCAAGCCGACGCAGGGCCAGATCGACGACCTCCTCGGGGAGATCCGCGAGCGGGCCGACCGTGACGAGCGCGTGCTCGTCACGACGCTGACGAAGAAGATGTCCGAGGACCTCACGGACTACCTCCTCGAGCGCGGGGTCCGGGTCCAGTACCTCCACTCCGAGGTGGACACGCTGCGGCGGGTCGAGCTCCTCCGCGAGCTGCGGATGGGCCAGTTCGACGTCCTCGTCGGCATCAACCTCCTGCGCGAGGGTCTCGACCTGCCCGAGGTCTCCCTCGTCGCGATCCTCGACGCGGACAAGGAGGGCTTCCTGCGGTCCGGGACGTCGCTCATCCAGACGATCGGGCGCGCCGCGCGCAACGTCTCCGGCCAGGTCCACATGTACGCGGACCGCATCACCCCGTCGATGGCCCACGCGATCGAGGAGACGACGCGGCGCCGCGAGAAGCAGGTCGCCTACAACACCGAGCACGGCATCGACCCGACGCCGCTGCGCAAGCGGATCGGTGACATCACCGACATGCTCGCCCGCGAGGACGTCGACACGAAGGAGCTCCTCGAGGGGGGCTACCGCCAGAGCAAGAAGGGGCGGGGCAAGAACGCCTCGACCGGGACGACGGCGCGCGAGCGCCTCGGCGGGGCCGCGGCCTCGGACCTCGCCCAGCTCATCCAGGACCTCAGCGACCAGATGCACACGGCTGCCGAGGAGCTCCAGTTCGAGCTGGCCGCCCGGCTGCGCGACGAGATCTCGGACCTCAAGAAGGAGCTCCGGCAGATGAGCGCCGCCACCGCCTGACGCCCCCCGCGCCGTGCGCCGCGGTAACTCGCAGCCGCCGCGGGCGGGTCGCGGGCGGGCCGCGGTGACCCGCAACCGCCGCGGGCGGGCTGCGGGCGGGTGGCGGCGACCGGCAGCCGCCGCGGGCGGGTCGCGGCGACCGGCCCCGCCGCCAGCAGCGGCCGTCCACGTCGCCCGCCGTCGTGCCGGCCGGCCCCGGCGTGCACCGTGTGAGCCGCACCACCGCCACGCGTCAGCGCGCGCACGGCTGGGGTGCCGTAATGTGTCGCGCCGGAGGGGAGTATTCCCCACACGGTGGTGTCGTCATCACGGCCGGCGCGAGCCAGCTCGGTGCCACCGGTCCGGGCCACCAGCTCGCCCCGCCCTGCCGGGCGGCGCGCCGGTGCGCCAGGGCGGAAGAGACCTCCGGTACCTGCCCCTAGATACCGGAGGAATCCGTGGACGTCCATCTCATCGCCTGGGCCATCCTGGCGGCCGTCATCGTCACGATGATCGCGGTCGACATCATCGGCCACGTCAAGACCCCGCACGCCCCCACGCTCAAGGAAGCGACGTGGTGGTCCGTCGCGTACGTCGCCATGGCACTCGTGTTCGGCGTCATCGTGTGGGCGATCTGGGGCCCGGTCTACGGCGGTGAGTACTTCGCCGGGTACGTCACCGAGAAGTCGCTCTCGGTCGACAACCTCTTCGTCTTCGTCATCATCATCGCGGCGTTCCGCATCCCGCGGAAGTACCAGCAGGAGGTCCTGCTCGCCGGCATCATCATCGCGATCGTGCTCCGCGGCGTCTTCATCGCCCTCGGCTCCGCGGCGATCGACAACTTCTCGTGGGTGTTCTACCTCTTCGGCGCGTTCCTCCTCTACACGGCGATCAGCCAGGCGCGGCAGGGCGTCGAGAAGCCGGAGGAGCACGAGGAGTACAAGGAGAACGGCTTCGTCCGGTTCGTGCGCCGCATCGTGCCCGTGACCGACGGGTTCGTGGGCGGCAAGCTGCTGACGAAGGTCAACGGCAAGCGCATGATCACCCCGATGCTGCTCGCCATCGTCGCCATCGGCAGCGCCGACATCCTCTTCGCCGTCGACTCGATCCCCGCCATCTTCGGCCTCACCCGCGAGCCCTACCTCGTCTTCGCGGCGAACGCGTTCTCGCTGCTCGGTCTGCGCCAGCTCTACTTCCTCGTCGACGGCCTGCTCGACAAGCTCGTCTACCTCCACTACGGCCTCGCCGCCATCCTCGGCTTCATCGGCGTCAAGCTCCTCATCCACGCCCTCCACACGAACGAGCTGCCCTTCATCAACGGCGGCGAGGAGTGGCACGGCCTGCCCGAGCCGGGGATCGTCGTCTCGCTGCTGTGGATCGTCGGCGTGCTCGCCGTCACCGTCGTCGCCAGCGTGGCCCGCAACCGCAAGACCGCCCGCCTGGCTGCCGCGGAGCCCCACGCCGTGACGAAGCCGCGCGACGTCGACGGCGTCTGATCGCCGCTCCTGAGACCCGCACCCGCAGGGGCCGGCCGATCTCGGCCGGCCCCTGCGTCGTCCGGAGTGGGCGGCCGCCTGCGATGTCCGGCGAGACCGGCCGCCTGCGTCGTCCGGCGCGGTGCGCCGCCTACCAGCCGCGGGCGCGCCACTCGGCCAGGTGCGGCCGCTCGGCGCCCAGCGTCGTCGCGTCGCCGTGGCCGGGGTGGACCACCGTGCCGTCGGGGTAGCGGGCGAAGACCCGCTCCTCGAGGTCGTCCATGAGCGAGGCGAACGCTGCCGCGTCGGGCGTCTTGCCCGGGCCACCCGGGAACAGCGAGTCGCCGGTGAAGAGGTGGACCCGCCCGGCGTGCGTCCCGGACTCGGCCCACGCGAGGGCGACCGAGCCGGGCGTGTGCCCGCGCAGGGCGACGACGTCAAGCACGTGCTCGCCGAGCGGCACCCGGTCCCCGTGCGCGAGCCGCACGTCGACGGGGACCGGCAGGGCGTCGGCGTCGTCGGCGCCGGCGAGGACGAGGGCGCCGGTCGCGGCGACGACGTCGGGCAGCGCCCGGTGGTGGTCCCAGTGGCTGTGCGTCGTGACGACGGTGAGGCGAGCTCCGTCCGCCTCGCCACGCGCCTGCGCGAGGAGCGCGAGGAGGCGCGGCGCGTCGTCGGCGGCGTCGACGAGCAGCTGCGCGCCGTCGGGCGCCGTGAGGACGTAGCAGCTGTTGTCCATGGCCGAGACGCTCTGCTTGTGCAGGACGAGCCCGCCCACGTCGAGGCGCAACGCCGGGCCGCCGGGTGTGACATGCGCGACAGGGGGAGTGGTCATGCCCCAGTATCTCCGCCGCATGCGCCCGCCACGCCCCCCGTGTGGCGTCGAACACCCGTGCGACCACGGGCGCGGACGCCTATCATCGCTGGGTGAGTGATCGCCTTCTCGTCCGCGGTGCGCGCGAGCACAACCTGAGAAACGTCGACATCGACCTGCCCCGGGACAGCCTCATCGTCTTCACGGGCCTGTCGGGATCGGGCAAGTCCTCCCTCGCCTTCGACACGATCTTCGCCGAGGGCCAGCGGCGCTACGTCGAGTCGCTGTCGTCCTACGCCCGGCAGTTCCTCGGACAGATGGACAAGCCCGACGTCGACTTCATCGAGGGCCTGAGCCCGGCGGTCTCGATCGACCAGAAGTCGACGAACCGGAACCCGCGCTCGACCGTGGGCACGATCACCGAGGTCTACGACTACCTCCGCCTCCTCTTCTCCCGCGCGGGCACCCAGTTCTGCCCGGTGTGCGGCGAGCGCGTGACGGCGCAGACGACGCAGCAGATCGTCGACCGGCTCCGCGAGATGCCCGACGGCACCCGGTTCCAGGTCCTCGCGCCCGTCATCCGCGGGCGCAAGGGCGAGTACGCGGACCTCTTCCGCGAGCTCCAGGCCACGGGCTTCTCCCGGGCGCGGGTCGACGGGGAGGTCGTCTCCCTCGCCACCCCGCCCGAGCTCGAGAAGAAGCTCAAGCACACGATCGAGGTCGTCGTCGACCGCCTCGTCGTGCGCGAGTCGGTGCGCCAGCGCCTCACCGACTCCGTCGAGACCGCGCTGCGGCTCGCGGACGGGCTCCTCATCGCCGAGATGGTCGACCTGCCCGCCGACGACCCCGAGCGGGAGCGCCGGTTCTCCGAGAAGCGCGCGTGCCCGAACGACCACCCGCTCCAGCTCGACGACATCGAGCCCCGGACGTTCTCCTTCAACGCCCCCTACGGCGCCTGCCCCGAGTGCACCGGCATCGGCGTGCGCCTCGAGGTCGACCCGGACCTCGTCATCCCCGACGACGAGCTCACGCTCGCCGAGGGCGCCGTCGCCCCGTGGGCCAAGGCCTCCTCGGAGTACTTCCTCCGGCTGCTGCGCGCGCTCGGCGAGGAGCTCGGCTTCTCCGTCGACGTCCCGTGGCGCGGCCTGCCCGAGCGCGCCAGGCAGGCGATCCTCCACGGCAAGGACCACGAGGTCCACGTCCGCTACCGCAACCGGTGGGGGCGCGAGCGTGCGTACTCGACCGGCTTCGAGGGCGCCATCACCTACATCGAGCGCAAGCACCTCGAGACCGAGTCCGAGCTCTCGCGCGAGCGCTACGAGGGGTACATGCGTGAGGTTCCGTGCCGCGTGTGCAACGGCGCCCGGCTCAAGCCCGAGGTCCTCGCCGTCAAGGTCGGTGGCCTGTCCATCGCCGAGCTGTGCGAGCTGCCCATCAACGAGGCCAAGGCGTTCCTCGACGCGCTCGAGCTCGGCACCCGCGAGGAGGCCATCGCCGGGCAGGTCCTCAAGGAGATCCACGCCCGCCTCGGATTCCTCCTCGACGTCGGGCTCACGTACCTCAGCCTCGCGCGCCCCGCGGGGACGCTCTCCGGCGGCGAGGCCCAGCGCATCCGCCTCGCCACGCAGATCGGCTCCGGCCTCGTCGGCGTCCTCTACGTCCTCGACGAGCCGAGCATCGGCCTGCACCAGCGGGACAACCGCCGTCTCATCGACACGTTGACCCGGCTGCGGGACCTCGGCAACACCCTCATCGTCGTCGAGCACGACGAGGACACGATCCGCGTGGCCGACTGGATCGTCGACATCGGCCCGGGCGCCGGCGAGGAGGGCGGGCACATCGTCCACTCGGGCGACCTCGCCGGCCTCCTCGAGTCGACGGACTCCGTCACCGGCGCGTACCTCTCCGGCCGCCGCGTCATCCCCATGCCGGCGCAGCGCCGGCCCGTCGACCGCAAGCGGCAGATCACCGTCGTCGGCGCCCGCGAGAACAACCTCGCCGGCGTCAACGTCAGCTTCCCGCTCGGCTGCTTCGTCGCCGTCACCGGCGTGTCCGGCTCGGGCAAGTCGACCCTCGTCAACGGGATTCTCTACAACGTCCTCGCCAACGAGCTCAACCACGCCCGCCGGGTGCCGGGCCGGCACCGCAGGGTCACGGGTCTCGAGGAGCTCGACAAGGTCGTCCACGTCGACCAGAGCCCCATCGGGCGCACCCCGCGCTCGAACCCCGCGACGTACACCGGGGTGTGGGACCAGATCCGCAAGCTCTTCGCCGAGACCACGGAGGCCAAGGTCCGCGGCTACACGCCGGGCCGGTTCTCGTTCAACGTCAAGGGCGGGCGCTGCGAGGCGTGCTCGGGCGACGGCACGCTCAAGATCGAGATGAACTTCCTCCCCGACGTCTACGTCCCGTGCGAGGTGTGCCAGGGCGCGCGCTACAACCGCGAGACGCTCGAGGTGCACTTCAAGGGCAAGACGGTCGCGGACGTCCTCGACATGCCGATCTCCGAGGCCGTCGACTTCTTCGCCGCCGTCCCGCGCATCTCGCGCTACATGCAGACGCTCGTCGAGGTGGGGCTCGGGTACGTCCGGCTCGGTCAGCCGGCCCCGACGCTCTCCGGCGGCGAGGCGCAGCGCGTCAAGCTCGCCACCGAGCTCCAGCGGCGCTCCACCGGGCGGACGGTCTACGTCCTCGACGAGCCGACGACGGGCCTCCACTTCGAGGACATCAGCAAGCTCCTCGCGGTGCTGCAGAACCTCGTCGACAAGGGCAACACGGTCATCGTCATCGAGCACAACCTCGACGTCATCAAGAACGCCGACTGGGTGGTCGACATGGGTCCCGAGGGCGGGTCCGGCGGCGGCCGGGTCGTCGCCGAGGGGCGGCCGGAGGAGGTCGCCGCGGTCCCGGGCAGCCACACCGGCCAGTTCCTCGCCGAGGTCCTCGGCGTCGAGCGCGCCGACCGCGCGCTCGGCGCGGCGCCGGCCGACCTGGTGAGCGCGCGGGCCTGAGACCCCGCGCGCGGACGTCGCTCGCCCTCGTCGCCTCCGGACCCGCTCGTCGCGGATCGGTCAAAGCCCTCGCTCACCGGGTCGGTCGTGGCTAGGTTGTCGTCATGGGCGGACTCCACACGTACAACGTCACGGTCGACTGGACGGGCGCCGACGAGCGCGGCACGGCCAGCTACACCGCGTACTCGCGCGACCACGAGGTCCGGGCGGAGGGAAAGCCGACCATCCTCGCGACGTCGGACCTGCGCGTGCGCTCCGACGTCAGCCGGTACCGCGTCGAGGAGCTGTTCGTCGGCTCCATCTCCCAGTCCCAGATGCTGTGGTTCCTGCGTACGGCCGCGAAGGAGGGCGTCGTCGTCACGTCCTACGTCGACCACGTCGTCGGCACCGTCCGCGTCGAGTCCGGGGGGTCCGGCCCCTTCGTCGAGATCGTCCTGCGCCCGCGCGTGACGTACGCCGAGCCGCTGAGCGTCGAGGCGGCCGCCCGGCTCCACCGCGCCGCGCGTGAGCACAACCACATCGCCCGCTCGGTCAACTTCCCCGTGCGGGTCGAGCCGGTGCCGACCGCCCCGCAGCCGGTCCCGGCGGCCACACCTTCCTGACGGCGGGCCTCACCGCGTCGCTCGCCCGGCGGCCACACCTGCCTGACGGCGGGCCTCACGCGTCGCTCGCCCGGCGGCCATGCCGTCCTGACGTCCGCGCGACGCCGTCCCCGGGCGGTGCCCGGCCCAGCCGGCGACCGCGCCCCCAGCGCGCTGAGGTGCGCGTGCGTTGACATAGGCTCGAGGCCATGGCCGACCCGTCCACGTACCGCCCGCGGCCCGGCGAGATCCCGGACTCCCCGGGTGTCTACCGGTTCCGCGACTCCCACGGCAGGGTCATCTACGTCGGCAAGGCCAAGAGCCTGCGGTCGCGCCTGTCGAGCTACTTCCAGGACATCGCCAACCTCCACCCGCGCACCCAGCAGATGGTGACGACGGCGGCGTCGGTCGAGTGGACGGTCGTCGGCACGGAGGTCGAGTCCCTCGCCCTCGAGTACTCGTGGATCAAGGAGTTCGACCCGCGGTTCAACGTCAAGTACCGCGACGACAAGTCCTACCCCTTCCTCGCCGTGACGATGGGGGAGGACGTCCCGCGCGTCCAGGTCATGCGCGGCGCCAAGCGCAAGGGCACGCGGTACTTCGGCCCCTACTCCCACGCGTGGGCGATCCGGGAGACGGTCGACCTCCTCCTGCGGGTCTTCCCCGTGCGCACGTGCTCCGCCGGCGTCTACCGCCGCGCCGAGCGGTCCGGGCGCCCCTGCCTCCTCGGCTACATCGACAAGTGCGCCGCGCCGTGCGTGGGCCGGGTGAGCATCGAGGACCACCGCGAGCTCGCCGAGGACTTCTGCGCGTTCATGGCCGGGGACACCGGGATCTTCGTGCGCCGCCTCGAGCGCGAGATGAAGGAGGCGGCGAGCGAGCTCGACTTCGAGCGGGCCGCCCGCCTGCGCGACGACCTCGGTGCGCTGCGCCGCGTCGTCGAGAAGAACGCCGTCGTCCTCGCCGACGGGACGGACGCGGACATCTTCGCCATGGCCGCCGACGAGCTCGAGGCGTCCGTCCAGGTCTTCCACGTCCGCGGGGGGCGCGTCCGCGGCCAGCGCGGGTGGATCGTCGAGAAGGTCGAGGAGCTGACCGACGCCGAGCTCGTCGAGCGGCTCCTCCTCCAGGTCTACGGCGACGCCGGTGACGCCGCCGGCGGCCCGGTGCGCGCGGAGGACTCGACGAGCCCCGGGGCCGTACCGCGCGAGGTGCTCGTCCCCGTCCTGCCCGCCGACGCCGAGCAGATGACCGAGTGGCTCCGCGGCCTGCGCGGGGGCCAGGTCGCCGTCCGCGTCCCCCAGCGGGGCGACAAGCGCGCACTCGCCGAGACCGTCCACCGCAACGCCGAGCAGGCGCTCGTCCTGCACAAGACCCGCCGCGCCGGGGACCTCACGACGCGCAGCCAGGCCCTGACGGACCTCCAGGAGGCGCTCGACCTGCCCGAGTCGCCCCTGCGGATCGAGTGCTACGACATCTCCCACATCCAGGGCAGCCACCAGGTCGGCTCGATGGTCGTCTTCGAGGACGGGCTGCCGCGCAAGAGCGAGTACCGCCGGTTCGTCGTCCGGGGCGCCGACGGCACCGGCGCACGGGACGACACCGAGGCGATGCGCGAGGTGCTCACCCGGCGCTTCCGGTACTACCGCGCCGACCGCGAGGCCCTCGGCGGCCCCGGTGAGGCCCCGCCCACGGGCGGCGCCACCGACGTCCTCTCGCTCGGGCCCGACGGCGTCCCCGCGAGCGAGGTCGAGGTCGACGAGGACGGCGTACCCGTGCGCTCCGGCGCGGTCGACCCGGCGACGGGCCGGCCCACGCGCTTCGCCTACCCGCCCCACCTCGTCGTCGTCGACGGCGGCGAGCCGCAGGTGGCGGCCGCCCAGCGCGCGCTCGACGAGCTCGGGGTCGAGGACGTCGCCGTCGTCGGGCTCGCCAAGCGCCTCGAGGAGGTGTGGCTCCCCGGCGACGACTTCCCGGTCGTCCTGCCCCGGACGAGCCCTGGCCTCTACCTCCTCCAGCGCCTGCGCGACGAGGCCCACCGGTTCGCCATCAGCCACCACCGGGGCCGCCGCTCCAAGGCGATGACGCGCTCCGTGCTCGACGACGTCCCGGGCCTCGGCCCCACCCGCGCCGCCGCGCTGCTCAAGGCGTTCGGCTCGGTCAAGGCGATGCGCCGGGCGAGCGTCGAGGAGATCGCCGCCGTCAAGGGCGTCGGGCCCCGCACGGCGCAGGCCGTCGTCGACGCGCTCGGCACGGCGGCGGGCGGCGAGGCCGCCGCCGGCAGCGCGGCCACGCCCGGCGCGGCCACGCCCAGCGCGGCCACGCCGGCGACGGGGGAGACGGCCCCCTCGGCGGACGAGGCCGCCGACCCTTCCGCTGCCACGGATGTCGCCCACCTGGCATCCTGAGGGAGTGAACACCGACGCGGCCGAGCCCCCCACCACCCCAGCCGCGGACCGTGACCCGCGCGACCCGGCGTCCCCCGCGACCGTCCCCGACGGGATCCCCGCCCTAGACGCGGACGCGCGCCTGCCGCACAACGAGCGCCGCGAGCTGCTCATCATCACGGGCATGTCCGGCGCCGGGCGCACCCGCACGGCCACGGCGCTGGAGGACCTCGACTGGTTCGTCGTCGACAACCTCCCGCCGCGCATGCTCGGCGCCCTCGCCCGCATGATGACCGCGGCGGCCGGCGCCGTGCACCGGCTCGCCGCCGTCGTCGACGTCCGCAGCGGGGACTTCTTCAGCGACCTCGTCTCCGTCCTCGACGAGCTGCGCGCGCAGGGCACCGACTACCGGATCGTCTTCCTCGACGCGTCCGACGCCGAGCTCGTGCGCCGGTTCGAGCAGGTCCGCCGCGCGCACCCGCTCCAGGGCGGCGGGCGCATCATGGACGGCATCGCCGCCGAGCGCGCCCTCCTCGCGGACCTGCGCACGCGCGCCGACGTCCTCATCGACACCACGGAGCTCAATGTCCACGACCTCGCCCGCATGGTGCGCGAACGGGTGGCGGACGAGGGCGAGCGGCCGATCCAGCTCTCCATCGTCTCGTTCGGGTTCAAGTACGGGCTGCCGCTCGACGCGGACCACGTCGTCGACGTCCGGTTCCTCCAGAACCCGTACTGGGTGAGCGAGCTGCGCCACCTCACCGGCCAGGACGCGCCTGTGAGCGAGTACGTCCTCGACCAGCCGGGCGCGCGGGAGTTCGCCGACCGCTACGTCGAGGCGATCGCGCCGGTCCTCGACGGCTACGTCTCCGAGCTCAAGCCCTACGTGACGATCGCCGTCGGCTGCACGGGTGGACGGCACCGGTCCGTCGCGATGACCGAGGCCATCGCCGAGCGGCTGCGCGAGCGCGGCCAGCGGGTGCGCACCCTCCACCGGGACGTGGGCCGAGAGTGAGCACCCCCGACGCGTGGCCCGCCCGGCCCGAGCGGACCAAGGTCGTCGCGCTCGGGGGCGGCCACGGCCTCTCCGCGACCCTCGGCGCGCTCCGGCACGTCTCGGGCGACCTCACCGCCGTCGTCACGGTCGCCGACGACGGCGGCTCGTCGGGGCGCCTGCGCAAGGAGCTCGGCATGCTCCCCCCGGGGGACCTGCGCATGGCCCTCGCGGCGCTGTGCGACGACTCCGAGTGGGGCCTGACGTGGCGCGACGTGCTCCAGCACCGGTACAGCTCGAGCGGGCCGCTCGATTCGCACGCGGTGGGCAACCTCCTCATCGTCGCGCTGTGGGACATCCTCGGCAGCGAGGTCGCCGGCCTCGACTGGGTGGGCCGGCTCCTCGGTGCGCGCGGCCGGGTGCTCCCCATGGCCTCGGTGCCGCTCGACATCGAGGCGACCGTGCGGCGCGACGACAGCGAGGCGCCGCGGGTCGTGCGCGGGCAGTCGCGCGTGGCCGTGACGAGCGGCCGCATCGAGCACGTCCGCGTGCTGCCGGAGGACCCGCCGGCGTGCGCGGAGGCCGTCGAGGCGGTCCGCGCCGCCGACTGGGTGGTCCTCGGCCCGGGGTCCTGGTTCACGTCCGTCATCCCGCACCTCCTCGTGCCGGACCTCGCGCTCGCCCTCCACGAGACCGGCGCACGGCGCGCCCTCACCCTCAACCTCTCCGCCCAGGTGGGGGAGACGGACGGCATGAGCGCCGCCGACCACCTGCGGACCCTGCGCGCCCACGCACCCGACTTCCGCCTCGACATCGTCATCGCGGACCCGGGCGCCGTCGACGACATCGACGCCCTCGCCGAGGCCGCCCGCGAGAGCGGCGCGTCCCTGCTCCTGCGCCAGGTGGGGGCCGGTGACGGCACCCCCCGCCACGACCCCCTGCGCCTCGCCGCGGCCTACCGCGACGCCTTCGAGGGCTTCCTCGGCGACGTCGGCGAGCGGGCCGGGTGAGAGGATGACCCCCATGTCACTGACCGTCGCCGTCAAGGACGAGCTCGCCCGGTTGCGGGTCGACAAGGTGTCCGCCCGCAAGGCCGAGATCGCCGCGACCCTCCGTTTCGCCGGGGGCCTGCACATCATCTCGGGCCGCATCGTCATCGAGGCGGAGCTCGACACGGGCATCGCCGCACGGCGCCTGCGTCAGGCGATGTCCGAGGTCTACGGGCACACGAGCGACGTCGTCGTCGTCTCCGGCGGGGGGCTGCGCCGGGGCAACCGGTACGTCGTCCGCGTCGTCAAGGACGGGGAGTCCCTCGCCCGCCAGACCGGGCTCCTCGACGCCCGCGGGCGGCCCGTGCGCGGCCTGCCGCCCCAGGTCGTCTCGGCCGGGCTGACGGAGGCCGTCGCGGCGTGGCGCGGCGCGTTCATCGCCCACGGCTCGCTCACCGAGCCGGGCCGCTCGAGCGCGCTCGAGATCACGTGCCCCGGGCCCGAGGCCGCGCTCGCGCTCGTCGGCGCGGCCCGCCGGATGGACATCGGCGCCAAGGCGCGGGAGGTGCGCGGCATCGACCGCGTCGTCATCCGCGACGGTGACGACATCGGCGCCATGCTCACCCGCATGGGGGCGCACGACGCGCTCCTCGTGTGGGAGGAGCGCCGGATGCGCCGCGAGATCCGCGGCACCGCCAACCGCCTGGCCAACTTCGACGACGCGAACCTGCGCCGCTCGGCGCGCGCCGCCGTCGCCGCCGGCGCGCGGGTGGAGCGTGCGTTCGAGGTCCTCGGCGACGGCGTGCCCGAGCACCTCCTCCAGGCGGGGCGTCTGCGCCTGGAGAACAAGCAGGCGAGCCTCGAGGAGCTCGGCGCGATGTCCGACCCGCCGCTGACGAAGGACGCCGTCGCCGGGCGGATCCGGCGCCTGCTCGCCATGGCGGACAAGCGCGCCCACGAGCTCGGGATCCCCGACACCGAGGCCGTGCTCACCCCGGACATGCTCGACCTGTAGCCGACCTTTCTACCGTGGCGGGGACCCGGGCATTCCGGGCGTCTCGGCGCTCGGACCTTCGTCCCTGCGACCGTTCCGGCACCGGTGTAGCGTTGGGAGCTGCTGGAGGACGCCTTCTCGGGTCCGACCAGGGCGCGCCCCGCGCGCAGACCCAATTTCGACGACTTGCGTGCGCCGAGCGGCGCACACCAGGAGGAAAACTGTGACCATCCGCGTCGGCATCAACGGCTTCGGTCGAATCGGCCGAAACTTCTACCGCGCCGTTCTGGACTCCGGAGCGGACATCCAGGTTGTCGGGGTCAACGACCTCACCGACAACAAGACCCTCGCGCACCTCCTCAAGTACGACTCCATCCTCGGGGTCCTCAAGCAGGACGTCAGCTTCGGCGAGGACACCATCACGGTCGGCGACAACACCTTCAAGGCCGTCGCCGAGACCGACCCGAGCAAGCTCCCCTGGGGCGAGCTCGAGGTCGACATCGTCATCGAGTCGACCGGACGCTTCACGGACGCGACGAAGGCGAAGGCCCACATCGAGGCCGGCGCCAAGAAGGTCATCATCTCCGCGCCCGCGAAGAACGAGGACGCCACGTTCGTCATGGGCGTCAACCACACGGACTACGACGCGGCGAACCACCACGTCATCTCCAACGCCTCGTGCACGACGAACTGCCTCGCGCCGCTCGCCAAGGTCCTCCACGAGGAGTTCGGCATCGTCCGTGGCCTCATGACGACGATCCACGCCTACACGGCGGACCAGAACCTCCAGGACGGCCCCCACTCCGACCTGCGCCGCTCGCGCGCCGCGGCCCTCAACATGGTGCCGACGACGACCGGTGCGGCCAAGGCCGTCTCACTCGTGCTCCCCGAGCTCAAGGGCAAGCTCGACGGCTACGCCATGCGCGTGCCGGTGCCGACCGGCTCCGCCACGGACCTCACGTTCACGGCCGAGAAGGACGTCACGGTCGAGTCCGTCAACGCCGCGATGAAGAAGGCCGCCGAGAGCCCCGAGTGGCAGGGCATCCTCAAGTACACCGAGGACCCCATCGTCTCGAGCGACATCGTCACCGACCCCCACACCTCGATCTTCGACGCCGGCCTCACCAAGGTCATCGGCGACCAGGTCAAGGTCGTCTCCTGGTACGACAACGAGTGGGGCTACTCCAGCAGCCTCGTCAGCCTCACCTCGTACGTGGGCGAGCGTCTCTGACCTGACCCGCCCTTCAACGCCGACGTCCGCGTGCGCAGCTTCCCGCTCGCGCACGCGGACGTCGTCGCGTCTGATCCCTGAACCGAGGAGGAACCAGCTGTGAAGACCATCGACACCCTGGGCGACCTGCGCGGAAAGCGCGTGCTCGTCCGCTCCGACTTCAACGTGCCGCTCGACGGCACGACCATCACCGACGACGGCCGCATCCGCGCGGCCCTGCCCACGCTCTCGGCCCTCGTCGAGGCCGGCGCGAAGGTCGTCGTCACCGCGCACCTCGGTCGCCCCAAGGGCGAGCCCGACGCGAAGTACTCCCTCGCACCCGTCGCGCAGCGCCTCGGTGAGCTCCTCGGTGCCCCGGTCACCCTCGCCAAGGACACCGTCGGCGAGGACGCGAAGGCCACGGTCGCCGCGCTCGCCGACGGCGAGGTCGCGCTGCTCGAGAACATCCGCTTCGACGCCCGTGAGACGTCCAAGGACGACGCGGAGCGCGGGGCGCTCGCCGACGAGCTCGCCGCGCTCGCCGACGTCTTCGTCTCCGACGGCTTCGGCGTCGTCCACCGCAAGCAGGCCAGCGTCTACGACGTCGCCGAGCGCCTGCCCAGCGCCGCCGGCCAGCTCGTCTTCGCCGAGCTCGACGCGCTCGGGAAGGCGACGGGCGACCCGGAGCGGCCCTACGCCGTCGTCCTCGGCGGCTCGAAGGTCTCCGACAAGCTCGGCGTCATCGGCAACCTCCTCACCAAGGCCGACCGCCTCCTCATCGGCGGCGGCATGGTCTTCACGTTCCTCGCCGCCAAGGGCTACGGCGTGGGCACCTCCCTCCTCGAGGAGGACCAGGTCGACGCGGTCAAGGGCTACCTCGCCCAGGCCGAGGAGAACGGCGTCGAGATCGTCCTGCCGACCGACATCGTCGTCGCCGCCGAGTTCAAGGCGGACTCGCCGGCCGAGGTCGTCGCGGCCGACGCGATGCCCGCGGGCAAGATGGGCCTCGACATCGGGCCCGAGTCCGCGAAGCTCTTCGCGAGCAAGATCGCCGACGCGAAGACGATCGTGTGGAACGGCCCCATGGGCGTCTTCGAGTTCCCGGCGTTCGCCGAGGGCACGAAGGCTGTCGCCCAGGCCATGCAGGACGGCACGGGCTTCAGCATCGTCGGCGGCGGCGACTCCGCGGCGGCCGTGCGCAAGCTCGGCTTCGACGAGTCGAAGTTCGGCCACATCTCCACCGGTGGCGGCGCCAGCCTCGAGTTCCTCGAGGGCAAGGTCCTGCCCGGCGTCGCGGTTCTGGGAGACTGAGCCCATGACGAACAAGGCACAGAACGCACGCACGCCGCTCATGGCGGGCAACTGGAAGATGAACCTCGACCACCACGAGGCGACCCACCTCGTCCAAAAGCTCGCCTGGACGCTCAAGGACGCCAAGCACGACTACGCACAGGTCGAGGTCGTCGTCGTCCCGCCGTTCACCGACCTCCGGTCGGTGCAGACGCTCGTCGACGCGGACAAGCTCGGGATCCGTTACGGCGCGCAGGACGTCTCCGCGCACTCCTCCGGCGCGTACACCGGTGAGATCTCCGCAGGGATGCTCGCCAAGCTCGGAGTCAGCTACGCCGTCGTTGGGCACTCCGAGCGCCGCCAGCTCCACGCCGAGGACGACGCGCTCGTCGGCGCCAAGGCCAAGGCTGCGCTCGGTGCGGGCATCGCCCCCATCATCTGCGTGGGCGAGGGCCTCGACGTGCGCAAGGCGGGCGACCAGGTCGCCTACACGCTCGCGCAGGTCGACGGCGCGTACGCCGGGATCGACGCCGAGCAGGCCGTCAAGACCGTCGTCGCGTACGAGCCCGTGTGGGCGATCGGCACCGGCGAGGTCGCCACGCCCGAGGACGCGCAGGAGGTGTGCGGTGCGATCCGCGCCCGCCTCGCCGAGCTCTACGACGACAGCGTCGCGCAGGCCGTGCGCGTCCTCTACGGCGGCTCGGTCAAGTCCTCGAACGTCGCGGCGCTCATGGTCAAGCCCGACGTCGACGGCGCGCTCGTCGGCGGTGCCAGCCTCAAGGCCGAGGAGTTCGCGGCGATCGCGCGCTTCTCCGACCACGAGACCGGCCAGTAGGCACTCCCGCAGCACCCGGTCGCGCTGCTCGGCACGTCTCGACGTGCCGGGCAGCGCGATCTGGTCTGTGACGCCCCACTCATCACCTATCCTTGTCTGGGCGCGACGGCGCCCGGCGTGCCCGCGCCGACACCGACTTACGAAGGAGCCCCCGCTCGTGGATGCACTGCGGATCGGCCTCCAGGTCCTACTGGTCCTGACGAGCGTCTTCCTCATCCTCTCGATCCTCATGCACAAGGGGAAGGGCGGCGGACTCTCCGACATGTTCGGCGGCGGTATCTCCAGCAGCATCGGCTCGTCCGGTGTCGCGGAGCGCAACCTCAACCGCATCACGGTTGGTGTCGCGGTCTTCTGGGCGACCTCGGTCGTCCTGCTCGGTCTTCTGCAGTCGAACGTCTGAGTCGGGGGACACAGTGGCAGGTGGCAGTGCTATCCGGGGCTCGCGCGTAGGCGCAGGGCCGATGGGTGAGGCCGAGCGGGGCGAGGCCGCCCCGCGCGTGCGGATCTCCTACTGGTGCGCCAACGCGCACGAGACGCGCCCGAGCTTCGCGCAGGAGCCGGACATCGTCATCCCCGAGACGTGGGACTGCCCGCGCTGCGGCCAGCCCGCCGGGCAGGACAAGGACGCCCCGCCGGCCGCCCCCAAGAACGAGCCGTACAAGACGCACCTCGCGTACGTGAAGGAACGGCGCACCGACGCCGACGGCGCTGCCCTCCTCGACGAGGCCCTCGCAGCGCTCCGCGCCCGCCGCGGCCACTGAGGCCGACCGGCGGCCGTCCGCGGCCACTGTGAGGCCGGCCGGTGGCCGTGTGACCTGCTAGCCGCGTGATGTGTCCGCGGGCGGCGGCACCCCCCGCGATGAGGTCCGTCAGCGGCGGCGACCGCGTGATCCGGCGCCCCTCCCGAAGAGGTCCCCCAGCGGCGGCGACCGCGTGATCGCCCGCCGCTGACGCACGCTTGCCTGGCTGCGCAGAACCGGGAGCCGGGACGACGAAGGGGTGGCAGCCGGGAACAGCTCCGGCTGCCACCCCTTCACGGGGCCGTGATGGTCAGGTGATCACATGCCGATGTCGGAGCGGGCGGCCGCCCGGACGATCGAGCCGGTGTCCCGGAGGGTGATGAGCCCGTCCAGGGCAAGAGGTCGGACGACATCGCCGACGTGCCTGACGAACTGGCCGTGGTTCGCGTAGTCTCCGTCCTCGCCGATCAAGTCGTTGATCGTGCAGCCGTCCCCGATGTCGACGTTGGTCACGCCGCTGTCGATCCCGCCGATGATCACCGTTCCCCGCGTGTCGGAGCACTCGCCGGGCTCGGGGTCGGGCTCGGTGTCCTCCTCGACGATGGCGAAGCTCACCGTGTCCTCGGCGGTGTTGCCGGCGACGTCGGTGGCGCGGTAGTCGATCGTGTGCTCGCCGGGCTCGGAGACGGTGAGCGGCGTGGTGTAGGCGGCGTACTCGCCACCGTCGAGGCTGTACTCGACGGTGTCGATGCCGGAGTCGGCGTCGGTGGCGTCGATGGTCACGGTAGCGGAGCCGATGTAGGCGCCGTCCTCGTCCTGCTCACCCGTGACCTCCGCGGATACCCCCGGGGCCGTGGTGTCGGGGTCCGGCTCGACGTCGGCCTCGACGACGGTGAAGCTCACCGAGTCCTCGGCGGTGTTGCCGGCGACGTCCGTGGCCCGGACATCGATCGTGTGCTCACCCGGCTCGGAGACCGTGACCGCCGCGTGGTAGTGCGTGTACTCGCCGCCGTCGAGGGAGTACTCGACCATCCCAACGCCGGAGTCGGCGTCGGTGGCGTCGATGGTGACGGTGGCGGAGCCGATGTAGGCGCCGTCCTCGTCCTGCTCACCCGTGACCTCCGCGGATACCTCCGGGGCCGTGGTGTCGGGGTCGGGCTCGACGTCGGCCTCGACGACGGTGAAGCTCACCGTGTCCTCGGCGGTGTTGCCGGCGACGTCCGTGGCCCGGACGTCGATGTGCTCGCCGGGCTCGGAGACGGTGAGCTGGGTGGTGTAGGCGGCGTACTCGCCGCCGTCGAGGCTGTACTCGACGGTGTCGACGCCCGAGCCCTCGTCGGTGGCGTCGATGGTGACGGTGGCGGAGCCGACGTACGCGCCGTCCTCGTCCTGCTCACCGCTCACGGTCGCCGCGATCTCCGGCGCGGTCGTGTCCTCCGGGTCCGGCTCCTCACCGTCACCCGTGACGACGAGCTCGCCCCACATCATCCCGTGACCCGGGATCGCGCAGAAGTAGCGGTACGTGCCGGGCGTGAGCGTGATCTCCGCCTCGTAGTACCCCCCGTTCGCGTCGAAGGGGTTGGCGACGATGTTGAGGTCCACGTCATGGTTGTAACCGGGGGTCGAGGTGTCGAAGGTCAGGGTGTGGGGCATCCCCGTGGTGTTACCCGCAGCCATGCTGTTGTCGAAGATGACCGTGGCCGTCCCGGCGACCGCCGTGCCCGGCTCGATGAGGTACTGGGTGACGCTGTTGCCAGCCGTCCACGTGAGCACCTGGTCCGCAGCGCTCGCTGCCTGGGGGACGAGGGTGAGGCCGGTCAGCGCGGCCAGGAGGGCGACGACGATCCGGCGGAGGGGGCCCCGACGCTCGGGCCGGGGATGGTCGGTACGCGGTGAGAGGACGTGCTGTGACATGTGAGCTGTGCACCTTCCGGGTTGCTAAAGGCTCAGGCGTGAGTCGAGGACCGGTGCGGCGGGCGCGGGTCGCGCCCGCCGCACCGGTCCGTGGTCATGACCTAGGGCAGTTCCTGCACGCGGACGTTGCGGATCTCCATGAGGTCGTTGTTGCCGTGGTTCTGCAGCCCGATGTAGCCGCTGGCGAACTGCCGCAGATCCGTCGGCGGGTCACCGGCGCGGGACGACTCCTGGCCGGGCGAGTTCTCGAACTCGTTGATGACCTCGCCGTTGCGCAGGATCGTGTAGTGCTGGTCGACGACGCGGATCTCGTAGTCGTTCCACACGCCCTTGTCGGTCACACCGGCGTCCTCGAGCCCGACCGGGTCGAAGTTGTACACCGACCCGGTCTTCTGCGGTTCGCCGGACGGGCCGTCGTAGATCTGGATCTCGTGACCACAGCTGATGGCCACCCAGGCCTCGGACTGGCCCTGCCCGCACTCGGGCTGCTCGTCGGCAGTCGGGTCCGGGAACCGCACGAACACACCACCGTTGGCATAGGTGTCGCCCTCGGACACGTCCCGGAACTGCAGCTTGAGCGAGAAGTTCGCGAACTCCTCCGCCTCGTACCACAGCATCCCCAGGCCACCCTGCGACAGCAGCGACCCACCCGGGAGCAGCTCGAAGTGCCCACCGGGCGCCTGCCGCCAGCCCTCGAGGGACTCGGCGGTCCCGTCGAACAGCCACCGGTACCCGGTGTCACCGGGCTTGCCGACGTCGGAGCGTGCGGCGCCGTTGGTCAGCCGGCCACCGTCACGGGCGGCGAGCACGTCGTCGTTCCGCAGCTGCCGGACCACGGCGTTGACGTGGCGGACGAACGCGCCGTGGTTGTCCCACTCGCCCTCGTCGTTGATGAGGTCGGCGATGGTGCACCCACCGAGGTCCTGGTTCGCCACCCCGGTGTCGACCTCACCGATCCAGACCGTGTCCCGGGAGTCCGGCACGGTGCACTCGATGGACGCGTCGGCCTCGATGGTCTCCACGCTGCCGTCCGCGTAGGTCACGGTCAGCGTCGCGGTGTAGTCGTCCACGCGGTCGTACGTGTGCCGCGGGTCGGCCTCGGCGGAGGTGCTGCCGTCACCGAAGTCCCACTCCCAGGCCACGCCACCGGACCGTGACCCGGTGAACTGCACCGTCAGCGGGCTGCTCTGGATGCTCGCCGCCGTCGCGGTCGGCGCCGGGGTCGCCGGACCACCGGTGTAGCCGATGCGGATGAGCTTCTGGTTGGAGTGCAGGGAGAAGAACGCGCTGCCGTAGTCGAGCAGGTAGAGCGCGCCGTCGGGGCCGAACTCCGCGTCCATCCAGCTCTGCAGCTGGTTGTCGCCGCCACCGGCGCGGATGATGTGGCGCAGGTCCTCGGCGAAGGCCGGGGGCGACTGCTCCTCGATCCCGTCGGGGTCGGCGGTGATGGCGATCCGGTTGTTCGAGTTCGACTGGTCACCGATGAGCCACTTGCCCTCCCAGTACTCCGGCCAGGCGATGTCGCTGTCCTCGGACACCTGCGACGTGCGGTAGGTCGGGCCGGACATGACGGCCTGGCCGCCACCACGCAGGTAGGGCTGGGTGTAGACGGCCTCGTCGGCCTCGTAGCTCGGGATGCCGTTCTCGTCGCGCGGGAAGACCGGGCCGCCACCCTCGGGGGCGTACCAGATCATGTTGTCCCGGGCGTCGGGGATGTCCACCAGGCCGGTGTTGCGCGGCGAGGTGTTCTCCAGGTCGTTGCAGTCGTACCAGTCGGTGAGGACGCTGGCGTCCTCGTTGCTGCGGTCGCGGTACGGCTGGCGGTTGCCCATGCAGTACGGCCAGCCCTGGTTTCCCGCCGAGGTGATGATCGTCGCGGTCTCGTACTTCGCCGGGCCCAGCTCGGGGTCCGGTCCGAACGCGTCGGGACCAACCCAGGCTGCGGTGAGCCAGTCGGTGTCCGGGTCGATCTGGATGCGCGACGGGTTGCGCACGCCCATGACGTAGATCTCCGACCGGGCCTGGTCCCCGTTGCCCTCGTCGCCGGTGAACAGGTTGCCCTCCGGGACCGAGTATGTGCCGTCCTCCTCGGGGTGGATCCGCAGGATCTTGCCGTTGAGGTCGTTGGTGTTGCCCGACGTGCGGCGGGCGTCCTGGAAGGAGATCCCGGCGTACTCCTGGGTCCAGTTGTTCCCGGAGTAGCCGTCCGAGCCCTGGGAGGAGTTGTTGTCACCGGTGGCGACGTACAGGTTGCCGGCGTCGTCGAAGCCCATGCCACCACCGGCGTGGCAGCAGCTGTGGATCTGCGTCTCCCACTCGAGGAGGTCGACCCGGGTGTCCTGGTCGATGCTCGGGCCCTCCGGGTCGTAGGTGAAGCGCGAGACGGTCCGCATGCCTACGCGGTCCTCGGTGTCGATGGAGTCGTAGGGCATCCAGTAGACGTACAGCCAGCTGTTCTCCGCGAAGTTCGGGTCGGGCTCGATGCCGAACAGACCCTCCTCGGTCTTGACGAGCTCGCCACCGCTGCCGCGGTTGCCGAACACGTCGAGGACGGTGAGCAGCGTGGCCTCACCGGTCTCCGGGTCCCACTGGTGGATGGTGCCGCAGCCCAGCCCCACGTTCGGGTCGTCCCAGGACGGGATCGGGCCCGTGGCGCAGGCGCCGCGGCCGACGTAGAAGATCGTGCCGTCGTCGGCGGCGACGAGCCCGTGGGGCTCACCCATCTGGTCGAGCTCGCCGTCGGCGTTCTCGTCCGTGAGCCGCTCGATCTCGTAGTTCGAGCCGATGGTGGCCTGGCAGTCGCCACGGACGATGCCGGTGGACCACTGGATGGCGCCGAGCAGGTGGCTGCGGAAGGCGTCTTCGGCGTAGCTCTCCGCGGTGCCGCCCATGCCGGTGTAGAACGACCGGCCGCCGTCGTAGTCACGGCACCAGGAGATCGGGTGGAAGGCGCCGTTGGCGGTGTCGCCGGCGTCGTAGTCCGACTCCTGGACCTGGGCGACGGTGTGCACCTCGCCGACCGGGTTGGTCTCCCAGTTGATCCACTTGTCCGACCGCGTCCAGTTCAGCGGCAGGCCCTCGTTGGCCACGTGCTGACGGTCGACGACGTTGACGGTCGCCTCCTGGACGGGGATCTCGACGTCCGGCGGGTCGATCGACTCGTCGGTGAACAGGAGCCAGTCGGCGAGCTGGGTCGCCGACTCACCCTTGTTGGCGGTGATGTCCAGCTGGAAGTGCTGGTAAGCCTCGTCGTTGTCGAACTCGTAGGTCTTGCGCTGGAAGCGCTGGGCGAAGTCGTCGCTGCGGGTGTCGAGGTCCACCCAGGTCTCCCCGTCGGTGGAGCCGCGCAGCGTCCACGTCTGGGGGTCACGGGCGGCGAAGTCGTTCGCCGAGGTCAGCGCGTAGTTCGTGATGACGGCGGGCTCGGCGAGCTCGAGGGTGATCGTGGCGGTCCTCGCGAACGCGAGCCACTTGGTGTTCTCACTGCCGTCGATGAGGTTCTCGACGCCCTCGTTGTCCGGGCTCTGGCCCGTCGCGGAGATCTGGGCGACCTCCTCCGGCGTGGGACGGCTCCCGGCGGGCCGGGCGCCGAGGAGCCCGGTGAACCACTGGGACTCGGCCTGGGCGGTGACGGCGTCACGAACCCCGAGGAAGCCTCCGCCGTCGCTGACGAAGTCCTGCAGGGCGCCCTCCTGGCCGGCGTCGAGGGCGCTGCCCTCGGCGGAGAGGAAGACGACCCCGCGGTAGCCGTCGAGGTGGTCCTCGGTGAAGTCGGCGGGGTCGCTGGTCACGGTGACGTCGAAGCCGTTCGCGGCACCGAGCTCGGTGATGGTCCCGGCCGCATCGAGGACGGGGTCCTCCTGTGCGTCTGGCTCACCGTGGAAGACGAGGACGTTGACGTCGGCACTGCTCGGGTCGGCGGCTACGGCAGCGCTCCGGTTCTTCGCGACGGCGGCCGGGGCGTCGGTGCTCCCGGGTGCGGCGAGCGCGGGTATCGCGGACATGCTCAGCATGAGCGCGGCACTCGCGCCCAGGACTCCGGCCTGCTTGAGTCGGCGAGGCCGCCCGACGGTGGACGGGCCTCTTCGTTTCGTGGTCAATTTTCCCCCTGTGTGACGTACGACGTCGGCTCGGCGGTGTGCCGGTGGCCGCGAGAGCGGTTAGTGGTGGCCTCCTTCGTGCTGGTGGAACCAGTCGA
Organism: Georgenia wangjunii; assembly: GCF_036421975.1. Lineage (NCBI taxonomy): Bacteria > Bacillati > Actinomycetota > Actinomycetes > Allobogoriellales > Allobogoriellaceae > Georgenia > Georgenia wangjunii. The sequence goes on from NZ_JAZGON010000013.1 coordinate 47,565, forward strand.
TGGACTGCTGGGCGCCGGGGGGCATGCTTCCGTCCGCGTTGCGGACGAGGAAGATGCCGGCCATCCCGCCGTCGGAGTGGAACTGGACGTGGCAGTGGTACATCCACGCTCCCGGGCCGACGTCCTCGCCGGCGATCACCTGGAAGCCGAAGGAGGAGCCCGGGTTGAGGTCCTTGTTGTCGATGATCTGGCTCGAGTCGCGCGGACCCTCGAGGTAGCCCGTGCGGTTGTCCGCCCAGCGGTGCGCATGGAGGTGGAACGTGTGGAACATGTCGCCGTGACCGATGCAGACGAACTCGACGGTCTCGCCGTGGTTGGCCTCGAACATCGGGGTGTCCGGCGCGATCCTGTTGTTCGTGAGCATCCCGTTGAAGACCACGGTGAACTGGCGGTCGGGGAGGATGTCGCCCCGGCGGCGCACGATGAGCCCCCCGTAGAGGCCCGCCTGCAGGCCGCCGGTGCCGTGCGGCGTACCCATGGCGTGGTCGTGGTAGTGCCAGTACCCCGCGGTGCCCGGGCGGCTCCACCGGCCCAGGGACTTCTCACCGGTTGTGCGCCAGATGTAGGTGCGGGTCTCGCCGGGCCCGTTGAAGGAGCTGTTGAACGGTGAGCCGTCGGACACGACGTCGTACAGGACGCCGTGGGGGTGGATGGAGACGTCGCGGTCGGTCGTGTTGACGAGCGTGATCTCCATCGTGTCGCCCTCGTACATCTCCAGGAGGGGCCCCGGGATGGAGGGCCTGCCGCGCTCCAAGCCGTAGCCGACCTGGCCGCCGCCCATGTCCTCCACGTACATGGTGAGGCGGTGAACCGTTCCCCCGCTGCTCGCGCTCCCGCGCGCGCTGGTGGAGGCCGGCGCAGCGATGGCCGACGTCCCGAGGGCGGCGGCCGTAGCCGGGACGAATATGGCGGTGGCGGCACCCATGAGCATGGTGCGCCGCGAGAAGTTGCCCTCGGTCTGTGGGCTTGTCGTGTCGGTCAAGGAGGCTCCCGTGCATCTCGGACAGACACCTCGATCTCCGGCGCCCCGCCGTCGGGTCTTCCCGGACGACGATGAGCGTGCGGTGAGCGAGCGCGCCGTTGCGACTACTGAAGTGTGAGGCGATCCGCCAAACTCCACGACAGTAGAATTGCCCTTGGTATGCGTCAACCAACTGACGTAAGTTGTTTCCACAACTGCGGACGCTGGACAAATTAGAACGGTGCGATCGCGCAGTTCCGGGACCACTCCCGAGTTCTCGTGCCCGCATTCCTAGACAGACGTCTAGGAATGCGGGTCGGATCCGCTACCGGTCCTCCACCTACGTCTCTGCGCAACCAGGACCAGCGTGCTTCCGACGTGCTCACGCAGCCGGCGCACCGGCCAGATCGCACTATCGGCGCCGATCTGAGGCGCTCGGACGCTCTCGGGACCCTGCCAGCCGACGGCGGCGCACAGCGGGGAACATGGATCGGGTCCGACGACGCTGAGCCGCGCCGGCACATGCCGAGCACGTCCGACAAGACCTCTGCGCGCCGGTCGTCCCGAGGGGGTTGCCGTTTTTCGGAAAATCGGATTAACTCTCGTCCGGGGGTTGCCACGGACAGCGATTCGTCCATTGGGCAGGCGTGACAGATTAGGTCAGGAAAGGCGCGCGCAAGGCGCGCTCAAGGCGCGTTGTGGTGGAGGCACCGGCGGCACATGCCCAAGGGTGGGAGCGAGCTCCGAGGTGCCGCCTTCGCACGCGCTGCGGCGTGCCTGCGGCAGTCTCGTCAGCCCGCTGATGACGTACGCGAGCCCGTTCCTGACGAGTTCATGGTTCCACCCTCACCGTCCAGTCCGAGCACGCCGGTCGTCGACGCGGCGTGGCCGGGCATCACACACCTCGGTACAAGGAGTAACCATGAGGAAGAGACTGACCAGCGTCCTGATCGGGGGGCTGGTGCTCGCCGGGCTCGGGGCCGTCGGTCCCGCACAGGCCGCACTGACGACCCACTGCGTGGGGCATGCCGGCGGGGTGACCGTGCCCGGTGACCTCCTCGTCCCGGCCGGGAAGGCCTGCTCGCTGGAGGACACGACCATCACCGGCAACGTCCGCGTCGCCGCCGGTGCCGACCTCGTCGGCCACGGCCTGACCGTCAACGGCAACGTCGTCGTCCAGGGCGACGGCTACCTCGATCTGGGGCAGTCCACGGTGGACGGCAACGTCGTCAACAGCGGCGCCTTCGGCGTCTACCTCGACGACACGGACGTCAACGCCTACACCGCCACCGCCAACGTCAACCCCGAGTCCTTCCTGTGGACCTACGGGGCCAGCTTCTCCGGGCGTATCGCCGCCACCGGCGGGTCCTTCCTGCTGGAGAGCTCGGTCGCCGAGCGCTTCGTGCAGACCACCGACACCCAGTACACCGATGTCGTCGACTCCGTCGTCGGCGGCACCCTCACGGTCACCGGTGCCGAGTACGGGGCGATGGTCTGCGGCAGCGAGGTCGACGGTCACGCGACCCTCGCCAGCAACGGTGTGGGCGTCCAGCTCGGCGCCGGCGGCGCGCTCGCGGAGTGCGAGCACGGCCCGAGCGTCTGGGCCGGGAACGTCCTGGTCTCCGGGACGACCGGCCTCGCCGAGGTGTCGGACAACATCGTCCGGGGCAACCTCGCCGGCACGGGCAACGAGTCGGTGGCCGCCAGCGGCAACCGGGTCCGTGGCGAGCTCGAGGGCCAGTTCGCCGAGCAGGTTCAGCAGCGCGCGATGCGGATGCAGCTCGAGGCACCGGCGCAGGCCGAGGCGGACGCCGAGCGCGACGTGCTCGAGCAGCTGCGCAGCGAGCGGCTCGGACAGGCCGAGGAGCTCGCCGAGGCCGCGGGACCCGCGGGTCTCTGAGCCCGACCGGGTCGCACGGGGCCTTGCACCACCCAGGTGCAGGGCCCCGCTGCCGTGCCCATGGCGCCGGCACCATGGCCGCACGGGGCGAGGACGGCACCGGCCGCGGCCGGAGCCTCCTACCGGGACGCCCCGCTGAGCACCGCCGAGACGGCCACCGCCTCCCTGGGCCGAGGCGAGGCGGGGTCGTCAAGCCGGGGCAGGCGTCAGCCGGCGGCTGCGGCGGCGTCGAGGAGCCAGAGCGTCGCCACCCGGCCGTGGACCGACCCGGCCGGCGCCTCGTCGGAGGCGGCCCCGCCGAGCGCGGCGGCGACGGCGGGGGCCTTGCCGGACCCCGCGGCGAGCAGCCACACCTGGCGCCCGGCGCACAGGCTCGCCAGCGTGAGGCTGATGCGCTCCGGCGGCGGCTTGGGGGAGTCCGCCTCGGCGAGCGCGCCGAACCCCGCCACGCCGAGCGAAGGCTTCCCCGGGAAGAGCGAGGCGACGTGCGCGTCCGGGCCGACGCCGAGGAGCACGACGGCGAGGTCCGGCAGCTCGGCGCCCTCAGGGGCGTGGGCGCGCAGCTCGGCCGTGTAGGCCTGCGCCGCCTCCTCGAGGCTCCCGACGACGTCGGGCCCGGGCACGGGGTGGACGTTCTCCGCCGGGATCGGCAGCGCGTCGAGGAGGGCCTCGCGCGCCTGGGTCTCGTTCCGGTCCGCGTGACCGGCCGGCCCGTACCGCTCGTCGCCCCACCACACGTGGACGCCGCTCCAGTCGACGACGTCGCGCAGCGGGTCCTCGGCGGCGGCACGGAGCATGGCCGTCCCGATCGTCCCGCCGGTCAGCGCGACGTGCACCGGCGTGCGCACCGACTGCTCGTCGAGCAGCGTGAGGAGGAACCGGGCGCCCGCCGCGCGGGCGAGCAGGTCGGCGTCCGGGTGGACGACGACGACCCGTTGGGCGTCGGGCGCGGCCTCGCTCATGTCTCCTCCACGGTGGGCAGGCCGCGGGTGAGCGCCCGCCCGTAGGTCTGGTCGGGGTCGAGCCGGCGCAGCTCCTCGATGAGGCAGTCCTCGACGGAGCGCAGCGGCAGGTTGATGCGCTGGTCCGGGCGCCCGGGGCGCGTGAGCCGCGCGACGGACGAGCCCGCGTTGCGGTGCAGGGTGATCGACCCGCTCGCGCGCTCGAGCTCGACCGTCGTGATCGCCTCGCACGACTGGACGGCGACCCGGACGGGCACCTCGAGGCGCTCGGCGATCCACGCCGCGAGCATGTGCACCGACGGCCGCCCGGCGGCCCCGGTGACGGTGGCGCCCGTGATCGCCTCGTGCGGCGGCTCGTCGACCGCCGCGGCGAGCAGGCCGCGCCACAGCGTCACCCGGGACCACGCGAGGTCGGTGTCGCCGGGGGAGTAGGCCTCCGCGAGGCGGTGGAGCGCGGTGAGCGGCTCCGGCGACGACGTGACGTCGGTGATGCGCCGCTGCGCCATCGCCCCGATCGGGTCGTTCGCCGGGTCCGCGGGCGGGGCGCCCGGCCACCACGCCACGAGCGGCGCGTCCGGGAGGAGGAGCGGGATGACGAGCGCGTCGGGCGCCTGCTGGGCCTCGCCGCGGGGCCGCAGGACGACGACCTCGCTCGCACCGGCGTCCCCGCCGACCCGGATCTCGGCGTCGAGCTCGGCCTCGCCGGGCCCGCCGTCGGGGACGATGACGATGATCCGGCAGGGGTGCTCGCGCGAGGCCCCGTTGGCGGACTGGATGGCGCGCTCGGCGACCTCGTCGTCGGTGGCGACGATGATGAGCGTGAGGACGCGCCCGAGCGCCGCGACGCCGGTCGACTCGCGCACGTCGACGAGCCGCGCACTGACGGCGGCCGAGGTCGTTGCGGGCATGGTGACGATCATCGGTTGCTCTCCTGCGTCATGGCATCCGCCAGGTGCGGCCGTCGCGCGCGAGCATCTGCTCCGCGCCGCGTGGGCCCCACGAGCCGGGGCGGTAGGTCTCGATCCCCCTCGAGGCGGCCCAGTGCGCGGTGACCGGGTCGAGGATCTCCCAGGACAGCTCGACCTCCCGCTGGCGCGGGAAGAGCGGCGGGTCGCCGAGGAGCACATCGAGGATGAGACGCTCGTACGCCTCGGGGGAGTTCTCCGTGAAGGCGTGGCCGTACCCGAAGTCCATCGTCACGTCCCGCACCTCCATCGCGGTGCCGGGGACCTTGGACCCGAAGCGGATCGTCACGCCCTCGTCCGGCTGGACGCGGATGACGAGCGCGTTCTGCCCGAGCTCCTCGGTCGCGCCGAGGTCGAACGGCAGGTGCGGCGCCCGCTTGAAGACGACGGCGATCTCCGTCACCCGGCGCCCGAGGCGCTTGCCGGCGCGGAGGTAGAACGGCACGCCCGCCCAGCGGCGGGTGTCCACCTCGAGGCGCAGCGCGGCGTAGGTCTCGGTGAGGGAGTCGGGGGAGATCCCGTCCTCCTCGAGGTAGCCGCGCACGTGCTTGCCGGCCTGCCACCCCGCGTCGTACTGCCCGCGGGCCGTCGTCGCGTCGAGGTCGTCGCCGAGGCGGACGGCGGAGAGCACCTTCTCCTTCTCGGCCCGCAGCGCGGCGGGGTCGAAGGAGACGGGCTCCTCCATCGCCGTGAGCGCGAGGAGCTGGAGGAGGTGGTTCTGGATGACGTCCCGGGCGGCGCCGATGCCGTCGTAGTAGCCGGCGCGGCTGCCGATGCCGATGTCCTCGGCCATCGTGATCTGGACGTGGTCGACGTAGTGCGCGTTCCAGATCGGCTCGAAGAGCTGGTTGGCGAACCGCAGGGCGAGGATGTTCTGGACCGTCTCCTTGCCGAGGTAGTGGTCGATCCGGAACACGGAGTCGGCCGAGAAGACGTCGGAGACCACGTCGTTCAGCTCGCGGGCCGACGTGAGGTCGTGGCCGAACGGCTTCTCGATGACGACGCGGCGCCACGTGTCCGGCGCCGGTGACGACAGCCCCGAGCGGGCGAGCTGGGAGCACACGAGCGGGAAGGAGCCCGGCGGGACCGAGAGGTAGAACGCGTGGTTCCCGCCGGTCCCGCGCTCCTCGTCGAGGGCCCGGACGGTCTCCGCGAGGGTGTCGAACGCGGCGTCGTCGTCGAACTCGCCCTGGACGAAGCGGAACCCGGAGGCGAGGTGCTCCCACGTGCGCTCGTCGAACGGCGTGCGCGCGTGCTCCCGCACGGCGTCGTGGACGACCTTGGCGAAGTCCTCGGTCGACCAGTCGCGCCGGGCGAACCCGGTGAGCGCGAACGCCGGCGGCAGGAGGCCGCGGTTGGCGAGGTCGTAGACCGCGGGCATGAGCTTGCGCTTGGCGAGGTCCCCGGTGACGCCGAAGATGACGAGCCCGCACGGGCCCGCGATCCGGGGGAGGCGTCGGTCGAGCGGGTCCCGCAGCGTGCCGCTCATGCGGCCGGCCCGCGCAGGACGCCGGCGAGCCAGGCGAGCGAGTCGGCGCTCGTCACGTGCAGCCGCAGCACCGGGCGCCCGAGGCCGGCGAGCACGCCGGCGTCACCGGCGGCCTGCGCGGAGATGAGCGCCGTGAGGTCGAAGTCGCGCCCCGGGATGCCCACCTGCGCGTCGGTCGCGCCGGTGATCTGGAGGAACGCGCCGACGGGCGCGCCGCCCTTGTGGAGCTGGCCCGTCGAGTGGAGGAACCGCGGTCCCCATCCGAACGTCACGGGGCGTCCCGTGCGCTCGGCGAGCGCGGCGCGGGTGCCGGCGAGGAGATCCGCCGGGCGTCCCTCGCGGTCGAGGTAGGCCATGACGGCGAGGTACCCGCGCTCGGCGTCGAGCGTGCCGAGGAGGGCGGCGACGGCGTCGGCCACCGTCTCCACCCCGGAGAGGAGGTCCGCGCTGCCGCGCACCTCGACGCCGGAGTCGGTGAAGACGGCCGGCTCCGGGGCGGGCGTCTCCTCGAGGAGACCGCGGGTCGCGTTCTTCGCGGACTCGACGTCGGGCTGGTTGAAGGGGTCGATGCCGAGGATGTGCCCGGCGACGGCGACGGCGTGCTCCCACAGGAGGAACAGCCCGCCGAGGCTGCCGGCGACCGTCACCTCGGTGGCGTCGAGGACGGCGGTGTCCCAGTCCTCGTCGTCGTCCGCGTCGGTGCCGGCGTCGGCCGCGTCGTCGGCGCCGGTCTCGTCCGTGGCGTCCGCGAGCGGGCACAGCGCGACGGGCAGGACGTCGTCCGCGACGTCGTCGAGCTCGGGCGCGTCGTCACCGACGACGACGGGCAGCAGGCCCGTCCCGCTCTTGCCCGTCGACTCGGCGACGAGCTGCTCGGCCCAGTCCCCGAAGTGGTAGAGGCCCGAGCCGGCGTCGGTGAGGACGATCTTGTCCCGGAGCGGCTCGGTGCCGGCGAGCGCGGCGCCGAGGACGAGCGCCGGGTTGGCCTCGGTGTCCTCGGCGAAGAACGGCGCGACGGCGGCCGCCTCGTCGAGGAGCGCGGCGACGTCGACGCCCGCGAGGGCGCACGGCACGAGGCCGAACGCGGTGAGCGCGGAGAAGCGGCCCCCGACGGTGGGGTCGGCCTCGAAGACGGCGCGGTAGCCGGCCTCCGTGGCGGTCTTCTGCAGCGGGGAGCCCGGGTCCGTCACGACGACGATCCGGCTCGGCGCGTCGACGCCGGCGGCCGTGAAGGCCGCCTCGAAGATGCGGCGCTGGGAGTCCGTCTCGACGGTCCCGCCCGACTTGGAGGAGACGACGAGGACGGTGCGCGTGAGGTCGCCCTCGAGCGCGCGGGTGACCTGGTCCGGGTCGGTCGAGTCGAGGACGACGAGCGGGACGCCCGCCGTGCCGGCGATGACCTCGGGCGCGAGCGAGGAGCCGCCCATGCCGGCGAGGACGACCCGGTCGACGCCCTCGGCCACGAGGTCGGCGCGCAGCGCGGCCAGCGGCTCGAGGAGCGGGCGGGAGGTCTCGTGGAGCGCGGTCCAGCCGAGCCGCACCGCCGCCTCCTCCTCCGCGTCCGGGCCCCACAGGGTGGAGTCCTGGGCGGAGAGGCGGGACGCGACCCCGGCGGAGACGAGGCCCGGCACGTGCCGGGTGACCGCCTCGGCGGCGGCGCCCGTGGCCGTGACCTCGACGACGGTGTCGTCCTCCTCGCCCGCCCAGGTGACGACGGCGTTGACGTTCTCGTGGCTCACTTGTCTGCTTCCTCGCTGCTGGTGCCGGGCGCCTGCGCGCCCATGATCTCGGCGACGCGCGCGTTGAGGTCGGACCACGCGCTCTCGAACTTCTCGACGCCCTCGGCCTCGAGAGCCTCCATGACGTCGCTGTAACGGATGCCGAGGCGCTCGAGGCGCTCGAGCACCCCGCGCGCGTCGGCGTAGGAGCCGCGGACCGTGTCCCCGGTGATCTCGCCGTGCTCGGCCACGGCACGCAGCGTCGGCTCGGGCATCGTCGAGACGGTGCCCGCCGTGACGAGCTCGTCGACGTACTTCGTGTCGGCGTAGGCCGGGTCCTTGACGCCGACGGAGGCCCACAGCGGCCGCTGCGGGCGCGCACCGGCGGCCGCGAGGTCCTCCCACCGCGGGGTGGAGAAGATCTCCTCGTAAGCCTGGAACGCGAGCCGCGCGTTGGCGACGGCGACCGTCCCGCGCAGCGCGGCGGCCTCCTCGGTCCCGAGCTCGTCGAGCCTGGGGTCGATCGCCGCGTCCACGCGCGAGACGAAGAACGAGGCGACCGAGGAGATCGTCGACAGGTCCAGGCCCGCGCGCAGCGCGAGCTCGAGCCCGTCGAGGTACGCCCCGGCGACCGCCCGGTACCGGTCGAGCGAGAAGATGAGCGTGACGTTGACGCTGATCCCCTCACCGATCGCCCGCGTGATCGCGGGCAGGCCCTCGGCCGTCGCCGGGATCTTGACGAGGAGGTTGGGGCGGTCGACCGTCTCCCACAGCAGGCGCGCCTGCTCGATCGTCGCGTCCGTGTCCCGCGCGAGGCGCGGGTCCACCTCGATCGACACGCGCCCGTCCTGGCCGCCGGTCGCGGCGAAGACGTCCGCGAACGCGTCGCACGCCGCGCGCACGTCCGCCGTCGTCACCGCGATGACGGCGGCGTCGACGTCCGCGCCCGAGCTCGCGAGCTCGCCGAGCTCGGCGTCGTAGGCCGAGCCCTTCGCGAGCGCCGAGGCGAAGATCGACGGGTTCGTCGTCACGCCGACGACGTGGTCGCGCTCGATGAGCGTGTCCAGGCTGCCGGCGGCCCCGCCCGCGAGGCGTTCGCGGGAGAGGTCGTCGAGCCAGACGGCCACGCCGTGGTTGCTGAGGTCACCGAGTCGGTCGGTCATCGCGTGCCTGCCTTTCGTGCCGTGCGGAGGTGCGCCCGGCGCAGGTGTGCCGGGCGGGGGTGTGCCGGTGCGGCAGGGCTCACTTGGGCAGGTCGCCCGTGCCACCCTGCGAGGGGATGGCGGCCGAGCCGGGGTCGGCGTCGCCGCGGGCGGCCGCGAGGGACTCGCGCGCCTTGGCGGCGGCCGCCTCGGCGGTGATCCCGAACTCGGAGTAGAGCCGCTCGTACGCGGCCGAGGCGCCGTAGTGCTCGAGGCTGACGGTGCGGCCGGCGTCGCCGACGATCGTGTGCCAGCCCAGCGAGATGCCGGCCTCGATCGAGACGCGCGCCTTGACGGCGGCGGGGAACACCTCCTCGCGGTACGCCTCGTCCTGGTCGTCGAACCACTCGCGGCACGGCATGGAGACCACGCGGGTCGGCACGCCGTCCCCCTGGAGCTGCTCGCGGGCGGCCAGGGCGATCTGCACCTCGGAGCCCGTCGCGACGAGGATGACGTCGGGCGCGCCGCCGTCGGCCTCGGCGAGGACGTACGCGCCGCGCGCGGCGCCGTCGGCGGAGGCGAGGGTCTCGCCCTGGGCCGCACCCTCGCCACGGGCGGGGTTCGGGACGTCCTGGCGGGTGAGGATGAGGCCCGCCGGGCGGTCCGTGTTCTCGAGGATCGTGCGCCAGCAGGCGGCGGTCTCGTTCGCGTCCGCCGGGCGGACGACGTCGAGGCCGGGGATGGCGCGCAGCGCGGCGAGGTGCTCGACCGGCTGGTGCGTCGGGCCGTCCTCGCCGAGGCCGATCGAGTCGTGCGTCCACACGAACGTCGTCGGGATGCCCATGAGCGCGGCGAGACGCACCGGCGGGCGCATGTAGTCGCTGAACGTGAGGAACGTGCCGCCGTAGGGGCGGGTGAGGCCGTGCAGCGTGATCCCGTTGAGGATCGAGCCCATCGCGTGCTCACGGATGCCGAAGTGGAGCGTGCGCCCGGTCGGGCCGCCCGGGAACATCTTCGTCGCGTGCTCGGCGGGCAGGAAGGACGGCTCGCCCTTCATCGTCGTGTTGTTCGAGCCGGCGAGGTCGGCCGAGCCGCCCCACAGCTCGGGCAGCGGGTCGGCGAGGGCGCCGAGGACCTCGCCCGAGGCCTTGCGGGTGGAGACGGCCTTGTCGGCGGGGAACGTCGGCAGCGCGTCGGTCCAGCCCTCGGGGAGCTTCCGCTCGCGGAGGCGGTCGAGGAGGGCGGCGCGCTCGGGCGTCGCCGTGCGCCACGCCTCGTAGCCCTTCTCCCACTCGGCCCGGGCCTGCGCGCCGCGGTCCTGGACGGCGCGGACGTGCGCGAGGACGTCGTCGCCCACCTCGAAGGTCTGCTCCGGGTCGAACCCGAGGATCTCCTTGAGGCCGCGGATCTCGTCGGCGCCGAGGGCGGAGCCGTGGATGGCGCCGGTGTTCTGCTTCGTCGGGGAGGGCCAGCCGATGATCGTGCTCAGGGCGATGATCGAGGGGCGGTTCGTCTCGGCCTTGGCGGCGGCGAGCGCGGCGTCGAGGGCGTGGACGTCCTCGGAGTAGCCCGTGCCGCCCTGCGTGAAGTCGACGCGCTGCGTGTGCCAGCCGTAGGCGGCGTAGCGGGCGAGGACGTCCTCGCTGAAGGCGACGGACGTGTCGTCCTCGATGGAGATCTCGTTGTCGTCCCAGATGACGACGAGGTTGCCGAGCTGCTGGTGCCCGGCGAGCGAGCTCGCCTCGGAGGTGACGCCCTCCTGGAGGTCGCCGTCGGAGGCGATGACGTAGACGGTGTGGTCGAACGGGCTCGTGCCGGCGGGGGCGTCCGGGTCGAGCAGCGCGCGCTCGCGGCGGCTCGCCATGGCCATGCCGACGGCGTTGGCGAGGCCCTGGCCGAGCGGGCCGGTCGTCGCCTCGACACCGTCGGTGTGGCGGTACTCGGGGTGGCCCGGCGTGAGGGAGTTCCACGTGCGCAGCGCCTTGAGGTCGTCCAGCTCGAGGCCGTAGCCGGCGAAGAAGAGCTGGATGTACTGCGTGAGGGCGGAGTGCCCGGCGGAGAGGATGAAGCGGTCCCGGCCCAGCCAGTGCTGGTCGCTCGGGTCGTGGCGCATCGTGCGCTGGTAGAGGAGGTAGGCCGCCGGCGCCAGGCTCATGGCGGTGCCGGGGTGCCCGCTGCCGACCTTCTGGACGGCATCGGCCGCGAGCACGCGCACCGTGTCGACGGCGCGTCGGTCAAGGTCGGTCCACTCCAGCTCGGTGGTGGCGGTGCTCTCGTTCACAGGTCCTCATTCCTGGTGCCAGACCCGCTGGTCGGCTCCTGCTTGACTGGTAGGCGCAGACGGTCGACGCCGACGCTCTCTTCCTGCGTCCGACCCTACTTGTCACGGCGCGCCGATGGGCAGGCAGACCGCCGCCGTCTCGGACGCTGGGCCGTACGCCCGCCCCGGCGGTGAGCGACCGGGGCTTCCGGCGGTCCGCGGGTGCGGCCCCCGGCCGGTCCGGGGGTCCGGCCCGCCGGCCGAGCCGCGGCGGCCGCCGCCGGCCGAGCCGCGGCGGCGGCCGCCATCCCCTCCCGGGCGCGCCGCCCGGTGTGAGCGTCACCTCGGCGCGCGGACCTGGCCCCGGCGCTCGTGCGACGTAGGATGGTCGGGACCGCGGGACCCAGCCCTTGGCAGGGATCCCGGATCCCGCCGCCGTTCCTCGGCAGATGTGGAGTCCCCGACGCGTGCGTAGTGCCCAGCCGGCCGCCGACCGCCCCCGCGACCCCGCGGCGGACGTCGCGGAGCCCTTCGGCTCGACGGGACGACCGGTCGACGGCATGGACCTCGGCCTCGCCCACCTCGACGTCGCGGCTCCCGACGGCGCCGACCTCGCCGGTGCCGGCCCCGACGGCGCGGACCTCGACGCGGCGGCGCGCTCCTCGCTGCGGTCGAGCCCCGGCCCCGCCGCCGCACCGGGCACCGCGACGAGCCGGCCGAGCCGGTGGACGATCGTGCGGGCCTACGTCGCGCTGACGAAGCCGCGCATCATCGAGCTCCTCCTCATCACGACGATCCCGACGATGATCCTCGCGGCCGACGGCTGGCCCGGCCTCGGCCTCGTCCTCGCCACCCTCGTCGGCGGCGCGGCCGCGGCGGGCTCGGCGAACACGTTCAACATGTACCTCGACCGCGACATCGACCGGCTCATGAACCGGACGAAGCAGCGACCCCTCGTCACCGGCGTCCTCGCCCCGCGCCAGGCCCTCGTCTTCGCGTACGTCCTCGGCGCGGTCGCCTTCGTGTGGTTCGCTGCGGTGGTCAACTGGCCCTCGGCGTGGCTCGCGCTCGTCGCCATCGCCCTCTACGTCGTCGGCTACACGATGATCCTCAAGCGCCGCACGTCGCAGAACATCGTGTGGGGCGGGGCGGCGGGGTGCATGCCGGTCCTCATCGGCTGGTCCGCGGTGACGGGTTCCCTCGCGTGGGCGCCCGTCGTGCTCTTCGGCGTCATCTTCTTCTGGACGCCGCCGCACTACTGGCCGCTGTCGATGCGGTTCAAGCAGGACTACGCCCGCGCCGACGTCCCCATGCTCCCGGTCGTCTCGACCGACGTGAAGGTCGCGTGGCAGATCCTCGCCTACGGCGCCGCGATGGTCGGGTGCTCTCTCGTCCTCGTTCCTGTCGCGCAGATGACGTGGGTCTACACGGCCGTCGCCGTCGCGGCCGGTGCCTGGTTCCTCTGGGGCTGCGCCCAGCTGTACCGGCGGGCGGTCCACCCCGAGCGCGGCAAGCTCGCCGCGATGAAGGTCTTCCACGGCTCGATCACGTACCTCACGGTGCTCTTCGTCGCCGTCGCCGTCGACCCGTTCCTGCCCCTGTAAGCCGTGGCGGCGCAGGCGCGGCAACCGGCCGGCGCAGCCGGGCCGGCTGAGCCCGCCGCGCCGGCTGCGAGCGCCGCGGCCGAGCCCGCTGGGGCTGCGGCGAGCGCCGCCGCGAGGCCCGTCGCTGCCGGGCCGCCCCCACCGTCGTCGTCCGGCGCGACCGGTGAGCCGCCCGCCCCCGGGCTCGTCCGCGCGGTCGAGGAGTACCTCGCCCACCTCGGCATCGAGCGCGGCCTGAGCGAGCACACGCTCGCCGCGTACCGGCGCGACCTCACGCGCTACGTCGGCTTCCTCACGACGCGTGGGCGCGCGCACGTCGGCGAGGTGGCCGAGCGGGACATCGAGGCGTACGTCGAGGCGGTGCGCACGGGGGACGACGGCGGTCGCCCGCTGGCGCCGTCGTCCGCCGGTCGCGCCGTCGTCGCGCTGCGAGGCTGGCACCGCTTCGCGGCGCTCGAGGGACAGACGGGGACCGACCCGAGCTCCGCCGTCCGGCCTCCCGCCATGGCCAAGCGGCTGCCGAAGGCCGTGAGCACGGACGACGTCGAGCGCCTGCTCGAGGCGGCGTCCGTGGGGGAGGGGCCGGTCCCGCTGCGTGACCGCGCCCTGCTCGAGCTGCTCTACGGGACCGGGGCGCGCATCAGCGAGGCGGTGGGCCTGGCCGTCGACGACGTCGACCTCACCCGCGGGACGGCGTCCGTGCGGCTGTTCGGCAAGGGCCGCAAGGAGCGGGTCGTGCCCGCGGGCCGGTACGCCGTCGAGGCGCTCGAGGCCTACCTCGTGCGGGGGCGCCCGGCGCTCGCGCAGGCCGGCCGCGGGAACTCGGCCCTCTTCCTCAACACCCGCGGAAACCCGCTGAGCCGCCAGAGCGCGTGGGCGGTCCTCCAGACGGCGGCCGGGCGGGCCGGCCTCGAGGGCCACCTGTCCCCCCACACGCTGCGCCACTCCTTCGCCACCCACCTCCTCGCCGGCGGCGCCGACGTGCGCGTCGTCCAGGAGCTGCTCGGGCACGCGTCGGTGACGACGACGCAGATCTACACGCAGGTCACCGCGCAGACGATGCGTGAGGTCTACGCCGCGGCGCACCCCCGCGCGCGGGGGTGAGGGCGTGTGTCGGTCGTCTCCTCCGGGCTCCGCACGGCGCGTGGCGTTGGAGATACCTCCCCGCCCAACTACCGTGGGGGCGTGAATGATGTGGCGCAGCCGACGTTGAACCTGGGCGACCCTGCCGCACAGCCGGTCGTGTTCCCCGAACCGACCCCGCTGAGCGGCCACGGTCCCGCCCGCATCATCGCGATGGCGAACCAGAAGGGCGGCGTCGGCAAGACGACGACGACGATCAACCTCGGTGCTGCTCTCGCCGAGTACGGGCGCCGGGTGCTCCTCGTCGACTTCGACCCGCAGGGCGCGGCCTCCGCCGGTCTCGGGATCAACGCCAACGAGCTCGACCGGACGATCTACACGCTCATCATGCAGCCGCGCACGGACGTGCGGGAGATCATCCAGCACACCGCCACGCCGGGCCTCGACGTCGTCCCCGCGAACATCGACCTCTCGGCCGCCGAGGTCCAGCTCGTCAACGAGGTCGCCCGTGAGCAGGCTCTCGCGCGCGTCCTGCGCCCCGTGGCGGACGACTACGACGTCATCCTCGTCGACTGCCAGCCCTCGCTCGGGCTCCTCACCGTCAACGCGCTCAGCGCCGCGCACGGCGTCATCATCCCGCTCGAGGCCGAGTTCTTCGCCCTGCGCGGTGTCGCCCTGCTCATGGAGACGATCGAGAAGGTCTGCGACCGCCTCAACCCGCGCCTCGTCCTCGACGGCATCCTCGCCACGATGTACGACGGCCGCACCCTCCACTCCCGCGAGGTCCTCGCCCGGGTGCGCGAGGGCTTCGGGGACAAGGTCTTCGACACGGTGATCTCGCGCACGGTGAAGTTCCCGGACGCGTCGGTGGCCACCGAGCCGATCACGAGCTACGCGCCGAGCCACCCGGGGGCCGAGGCCTACCGGCGGCTGGCCAGAGAGCTCATCGCCCGTGGCGACGTCGCCTGAGGGGACCGTCGAGGCACGGCCCCGCGGCTTCGAGGTCACCCTGGAGAACTTCTCCGGGCCGTTCGACCTGCTGCTCTCGCTCATCGCCAAGCACCGTCTGGACATCACCGAGGTCGCGCTCGCGCAGGTGACCGACGAGTTCATCGCCCACCTCAGCGGCCAGGCCGAGTGGGACCTCGGGCAGGCGAGCGAGTTCCTCGTCGTCGCCGCGACGCTCCTCGACCTCAAGGCCGCCCGGCTCCTGCCGCGCGGGGCCGTCGAGGACGACGAGGACCTCGAGCTCCTCGAGGCGCGGGACCTCCTCTTCGCCCGGCTCCTGCAGTACCGCGCGTTCAAGGAGGTCGCCGCCTACATCGGGGCGGCGTGGACCCAGCACGTCGGGTCCTTCCCCCGCGCCGTCACCCTCGAGCCCCAGTTCGCGGTGCTGCTGCCCGAGCTCGTCATGCGCGTGGGGCCCGAGCGGCTCGCCGAGCTGGCGGCCGGGGCGCTCGCGCCGAAGCCGGGCCCGCCGCAGGTCGACCTCGGTCACCTCCACGCCCCCGTCGTGCCCGTGCGGGAGCAGGCGACGCTCCTCGTCGGCCGCCTCCGTCGCCTGCGGAGCGCGACGTTCCGT
Organism: Georgenia wangjunii; assembly: GCF_036421975.1. NCBI lineage: Bacteria > Bacillati > Actinomycetota > Actinomycetes > Allobogoriellales > Allobogoriellaceae > Georgenia > Georgenia wangjunii. Next base: position 63,231 of record NZ_JAZGON010000013.1, read on the forward strand.
ACCCTGACAGAGGACGCCGCGTCGACCGCCGTCGTCATCTCGCGGTTCCTCGCGCTGCTCGAGCTCTTCCGGGAGGCCGCCGTCACGTTCGAGCAGGCCGAGCCGCTCGGGGAGCTGACCGTGCGGTGGTCGGGCAGCGAGGCGGGCGAGATCGACGTCCTCGACGACTACGAGGACGGTCCCGTGCCGGGCGACGGCGCCGCGCCGGACGGTGGCGCCGCGCCGGACGCGGGCACGGCGGGACCACGGATGGACGACGACGAGGCAGGAGGAGGCGGGCAGGCATGAGCACGACGAGCGCACCGCGGTACGAGCCCGTCCCCGACGACGCGCTCCCGCAGGAGCACCTCGCGGCCCTCGAGGCCGTCCTCATGGTCGTCGACGAGCCGGTCCCCGCCGCGCGCCTCGCGGCCGTCCTCGGGCTCCCGACCGGTCAGGTCGTCGAGCTGCTCACCGAGCTCGCCGCCGACTTCGCGGGCGAGCGCGGCACCCGGCCGCGCGGCTACCGCCTGCGCGAGGTCGGCGGCGGCTGGCGGGTCTACTCGGCGGCGGAGTACGCGGAGATCGTCGGGCGCTTCGTCGTCGACGGCCAGACCGCGCGCCTCACCCAGGCCTCCCTCGAGACGCTCGCCGTCATTGCGTACCGCCAGCCCGTCTCCCGCGGCCGGGTCGCCGCGATCCGCGGCGTCAACGTCGACGGCGTCGTCCGCACGCTGCTCACCCGCGGGCTCATCGAGGAGATGGGCCACGACGACGACGGCGGCGCCGTCCTCTACGGCACGACGAACTACTTCCTCGAACGCATGGGGATGACCACTCTCGCGGATCTTCCGCCGCTGGCACCGTACCTGCCTGACCTTGAGATGCTGGGCGAGCTGGATGGAGATGTGCGATGAACAAGCGCGATGACGAGGACCGGGGCCGCGAGCCCCGCAGCGGCGGCGCCGCGGGCGGCCGTAGTACCGGACGCGGCGGTCCCGCTGGCGCACGCGGCGGCGCCGGTGCCGGGCGCGGTGGCGCGGGCGCCGGCCGCAGCGGTGCCGGTGCCGGCCGTGGCGGGGCCGGCACAGGCCGCGGCGGCGCCGGCGCCGGACGCGGCGGCGGTGCCGGTGAGCGCACCGGCGGCCGCACCGGCGGCTACGGTCGCGATGCGCGCGGTGGTTCCGGCGCGGGCGGCCGCGACGAGCGCGGTGGCGGCTACGGCAGCGGACCGGGCGAGCGCTCCAGCGGCCGCAGCGGTGGCTCCGGCGAGCGCACCGGCGGCTACGGCCGCGACGCGGGTGCCGGGCGCGGTGGTGCTGGCGCCGGCGGGTACGCCGGCGGGAACCGCGACGGCGGCGCCCGCAGCGGCGGCTCCGGGCGCGAGGGCGGCGGGGAGCGCAGCGGTGGCTGGGGCGCGAGCTCCGGCCGCGGTGGAGCGGGCGGCGCCCGCAGCGGTGGACGCCCGACCGGCGGGGCCGGTCGACCCGGCGGCGCGGGAGCGGGCCGCCCGGGCGCCGGTGGGTCGGGACGCCCCGGGGGCGGCGGCGGTGGGGGCGCGAGCCGCAGCGGACCCGGGACCGGCAGGAGCGGCGCGAGCGCCGGGCGCAGCGTGCGCCCGGGCGCGGCGTGGAACACCCGCGGCGCCAACGAGGCGAGCCCCGACGCCGGCCGCGGCCGCGGGGACAAGGGCGGCCCGACGCGCGACGTCCACGAGCCCGGCGGCATCCGCCTGCAGAAGGTCCTCGCGAGCGCCGGTCTCGGCTCGCGCCGGGCGTGCGAGGTGCTCATCGAGGAGGGCCGGGTGAGCGTGGACGGCGTCGTCGTCCGCGAGCTCGGCGTCCGCGTCGAGCCCTCGACCGCCGTCATCCACGTCGACGGCCTGCGGGTCCAGCTCGACTCGAGCGTCCTCACGCTCGCGCTCCACAAACCGGCCGGCGTCGTGTCGACGATGAGCGACCCCCAGGGCCGCCCGACGCTCGAGCAGTACGTCGCCGACCGCACCGAGCGCCTCTTCCACGTCGGCCGGCTCGACGAGCAGACCGAGGGCCTGCTCCTCCTGACGAACGACGGCGAGCTCGCCCACCGGCTGGCGCACCCGTCGTACGAGGTCGTCAAGACGTACGTCGCCACGATCGAGGGGCGCGTCGCGCCGGGCCTGAGCAAGATCCTGCGCACCGGCGTCGAGCTCGAGGACGGCCCCGCGTCGGTCGACAAGTTCACCGTGCTCGAGACGGCGCCGAACGCGTCCGTCGTCGAGGTCGAGCTCCACGAGGGCCGCACGCACATCGTGCGCCGGCTCTTCGAGGAGGTGGGCCACCCGGTCATCCGCCTCGTGCGCACCCGGTTCGGCCCGATCCGCCTCGGCGCGCTCAAGCCGGGCAAGACGCGCGTCATCGGGGGCCCCGAGCTCGGCAGCCTCATGTCCGCCGTCGACCTGTAGGGACGCGGTCGCCCGCTCCCGCCGCCCGCCGCCTGCCCCGGGGCGCGCGGCGGGCGGTCCGGCGTTAGCGTGAATGGCTCCCACGACCTGCAGGAGGCGCCATGCTCACGCCCGTCGCCGAGGGGGTCCACCGCCTCGAGCAAGCCCACGTCAACACGTACCTCGTCGAGGACGACGACGGTCTCACCCTCGTCGACGCCGGCCTGCCGGCGGTGTGGAACCAGCTCGGGCGCTCGATCCGGGAGCTCGGCTACCGGCCACGGGACGTCAAGGCCCTCCTTCTCACGCACGCCCACTTCGACCACGTCGGCGTGGCCGCGCGCCTCCAGCGCGAGCTCGGTATCCCGATCTGGGCGCACGACGTCGAGACCTACCTCGCCGCTCACCCCTACCGGTACGCGCACGAGCGCATGCGCGGCGTCTACCCGCTGCGCTACCCGCAGTCGATCCCCGTGCTCGCGTCGATGACCGCGGCCGGTGCGCTGTGGGTCAAGGGCGTCGCGGGGCTCCAGACCTACACCGACGGCGCCGTCGTCGACGTCCCCGGACGTCCGCGGGTCCTCTTCACGCCGGGCCACACCTTCGGGCACTGCGCGCTCCACCTCGCCGACCGCGACGCCGTCATCACCGGCGACGCCATCGTCACGCGTGACCCCTACACCGGTCACCGCGGCCCGCAGATCGTCGCCGGCGCGGCAACGGCCGACAGCGACGTCGCCCTCGCGTCGCTCGACCGGATCGCCGAGACGGACGCCCGCGTCGTCCTCACGGGCCACGGCCCGGAGTGGACCGACGGTGCCCGCTCCGCCGTCGCCCTCGCCCGGGAGCGCGGCGCGTCCTGAGGGCGCCCGCTCCGCCGTCGGTCGTCGCCCGGACGCGCGGGGCGTCCCGACCCCGGTCCTGGCCCCGGGCCGGGCGACGGTAGTCTCGGGCGGGCCGCTGGACGCGGCACACCCCGAGCGAGAGGTCGAGCGTCGTGACGCCTGCCGACACCCCTGCGCCGGCGACGACCGGCCCGGTCAAGGTCGTCGGCACCGGTCTCCTCGGCGCCAGCATCGGCCTCGCGCTCACCGCGCGCGGCGTGCCGGTCCAGCTCTCCGACGCCTCGCCCGCCGCGCTCGCCCTCGCCCGCGACGTCGGCGCCGGCACGCCCGTGACGCCCGGGGACGCCGAGCCGGCGCTCGTCGTCGTGGCGACCCCGCCCGACGTCACCGCCGACGTCGTCCTGCGTGAGCTCGCCCGGCACCCCGGCGCCGTCGTCACCGACGTCGCTAGCGTCAAGCGGATCGTCGTCGACGAGGTCGTCGAGCGCGCCGGGAAGGGCGCCGCCGAGCGCTACGTCGGCTCGCACCCCATGGCCGGGCGGGAGCGCTCCGGCGCCGCCGCGGCCGACGCCGACCTCTTCGCCGGCCGTCCGTGGGTCATCGTCACCGGACCGACGACGAACCCCGACGCCGCGCGGATGGTCACGGCCCTCGCCGTCGACCTCGGCGCGACGCCGCTGCGCCTCGGGGGAGAGGAGCACGACGACGCCGTCGCGCTCGTCTCCCACCTGCCCCAGCTCGCGGCGTCGCTCGTCGCGGGCCGGCTCGTCGACGCACCCGAGGGTGCGTTGTCCCTCGCCGGGCAGGGCGTCCGGGACGTCACCCGCATCGCGGCGTCCGACCCCGTCCTGTGGGCCTCGATCCTCGTCGGCAACGCCGCGCCCGTCGCGCGCGCGCTCCGCGAGGTCCGCGCGGACCTCGACCGTCTCCTCGAGGCCCTCGAGGTCGCCGCGACCGACGGGCCGCTCGCGCCGGGCAGCATGGGCGCGCTCACCGACGTCGTCGCCGCCGGGAACACCGGCGTCGCACGGATCCCCGGCAAGCACGGCGGCGCCCCGCGCCGGTACGGGCACGTCAGCGTGCTCGTGCCCGACGCGCCGGGCGAGCTCGGTCGCCTCTTCACCGAGGTGGGCGAGATCGGCGTCAACATCGAGGACCTCCAGCTGGAGCACTCGGCCGGCGCGAAGGCGGGCCTCGCACGGCTCGCCGTCGTGCCGTCCGCCGTGGCCCCGCTGGAGGAGGCACTGGACGAACGAGGATGGAGAGTGGTGGCGGAGTGAGCACGCAGCAGCCCCTGGTGGTGGCGATCGACGGCCCGTCCGGGTCGGGGAAGTCGACCATCAGCAAGCGCGTGGCCGCCGAGCTGGGCCTGGCCTACCTCGACACCGGCGCGATGTACCGCGCCGCGACGTGGTGGTGCCGCCGCCGCGACATCGACCTCACGGACGCCGTCGCCGTCGCCGACGCCGTGCGCGCGATGCCGCTCGACATGGTCACCGACCCGCGCGAGCCGCGCGTCACCTGCGACGGCGTCGACATCACCGTCGCGATCCGCGGTTCGGACATCTCCACCGCGGTCTCCACCGTCGCGACGAACCTCGACGTGCGCGCGGAGCTCGTCCGCCGTCAGCGCGCCGAGATCGTCGCCGAGAGCGCGGCCGGCGGTCGCAGCGAGGGCCGGGGGATCGTCGCCGAGGGGCGGGACGTCACCACCGTCGTCGCGCCGGACGCGACCGTGCGCCTCCTCCTCATCGCCGACGAGCGCGCGCGCCTCGCGCGCCGCGCCCGAGAGCTCCACGGCACCGACGACGACGCCTCCCTCGAGGCGACCCGCGACGAGGTGGTCCGCCGGGACGCGGACGACTCGACCGTCTCGACGTTCATGACCGCCGCCGACGGGGTGACAACCGTCGACTCCTCGGCGCTCACCCTCGAGGAGACGGTTGCGGCCGTCCTCGGGGTCATCGCCTCCGCGCGGTCATGACGCGCGCGCCGGGGGCCGGCTCGACGGCCAGCCTGGGGCAGCGGGTCCGGCCGGAGGACATCCTGCGCTGGGGCCCGGGGTGGTCGCGGCCGGTCGGCTGGGTCCTCGACCACGTGTACTGGAGCACCACCGTGACCGGCGCGGAGCACGTCCCGACGGAGGGCCCGGTCATCATCGCGTCGAACCACACCGGGGTCGTCGACGGGCCCGTCATGCACGGGGCGATCCCGCGCGGGTCGCACTTCCTCGTCAAGCAGGAGTTCTTCACGTCCCGGATCGGGTTCCTCATGCGCTGGGCCGGGCAGATCCCCGTAGACCGCGCGAGCGGCCGGGCAGCGCTCGTCGTCGCCCAGAAGATGCTCGAGGAGGGGCGCGTCGTCGGGATCTTCCCCGAGGGGAACCGCGGGCGGGGCGACGTCGCGTCCGCTCGCGCCGGCGTCGCGTGGCTGGCCGTGCGGACGGGTGCGCCGGTCGTGCCGGCCGCCATCCTCGGCACGCGGCCGACGGGCAGGAAGGTCGGCTACGTCCCGCCGCCGCGGGCGAGGCTCCACGTCGCGTTCGGCGCCCCGATCGACGTGAGCGTCGCCGCGGACGACGGCGGAATCGGCGCTGGCACGGGGGCGGATGACGGCGGCGGCGCGCCCGGCACGACGGGCGCCGGCCGGGGCGCGGCGCCGAACGGCCGCGCGGCGATGGCGGCTGCCGTCGCCGCGATCCGGGACGGCCTCGCCGACCACGTGCGCGACGCCGTCCGCGTCACCGGCGTCAAGCTCCCCGCCGACGGGCCGGACCTGCGGGCCTGACGGCACCCGCAGGCCGTGCCGACGGGCCGGACCTGCGGGCCTGACGGCACGGGCGCAGGCCGCGCCAGTCAGGCGTCGATCGCCGCCGTGCGGCGGGTCGCCAACGACAGGTCGATGTTGTCGCGGAAGACGTTCTCCGGGTCATACCGGTCCTTGACGGCCAGCAGCCGCTCGAGGGTGCGCGGCGGGAAGGCGTCGGAGAGGCGTTCGGGTCGCCGGTCGGTCTCGAAGCTGACGTAGAGCCCGGTGAAGTGGTGGGCGAGCTCGTCCCACATCCGGTCGAGCCGGGCCCGGCTCGAGCCCATGGCGACGACGCTGAAGTTCGCCGAGCGGTGGGCGAACGCGGTCGCGTCCGCCTCGACGTCTCCGGTGGCCCCGCCCATGGCGCGGATCTGGAAGAAGTACGTGCCCCCGGACCGGAGAAACTGAGCCGCGTCAGCGGCGAACTCGGGCGTCACGTGCTCGAGGAACCCGGAGCGGGTGACCGGCTCACCCTGCCCGTCGTGCGGCCCGCCACCGGACGCCATGATTGCCGGGTAGGGGAGGATCTGGACCGACTGGCCGATCAGCGGGGCGATCTCGGCGAGGGGCTGGAGCCGGCTGATGACCGTCGCGGCGTCGTCGGAGTCCACGACGCTCATGAGCTGCGCCGTCACCTGGCCGGCCCGCGGCTTGCCCATGATGAGGAAGCTCGTGAGGTCGCGGGGTGATGCCTCGACCGTCGCGCCCCACCGCTCGAGGAAGCCCGCCGTGTCGGACGCGTCGAAAGCGAGCTGCGCGAAGCCGACGTCGCCCACCTCATCCACCTCGAACTCGAACGCGGTGACGATGCCGAGGGCGGACCCGGCGCCACGGACCGCCCAGAAGAGGTCGGGATGGTCGGTCTCGCTCGCGCGGACGAGCGAGCCGTCGGCGAGGACGACCTCGACGGCGCGGAGGTGGTCGATCGTCAGGCCGTGCTGGCGGCCGAGGAACCCGATGCCGCCGGCGGTGGCGAGCCCGCCGACGCCGACGCCGCCGTAGTCGCCGGAGGTGAGCGCCCAGCCGTACGGGTGGAGCGCGGCGGCGACGTCGGCCCAGCGCGCGCCGGGACCGGTGCGCACGCGCCGGGTCGCCTCGTCGAGGACCTCGATCGCGTCGAGCCGGGAGACGTCGACGACGATCCCGCCGTCGTTCGTCGAGCGGCCGCTGATGCCGTGCCCGCCGCTGCGGATCGCGAGGGGAACGTCCTGCGTGCGGGCGAAGGCGAGCGCCTCGGCGACCTCGGCCGCGTCGCGGGGCTGCAGGACGAGGCCGGGGGCGCCGGCGCGCATATAGGTCGAGCGCACCCCCGCGTAGCGGGCGTCGCCGGGCTCGACGGCGATGGCGGCGAGCGACGCGGGCAGCGCGTCGTAGGCGATGCCCGGGCGGCGCGCGGCGCGGACGGTGATGCTCGTGACGGTGCCGACCCGCGTCCCGCGGGCGGCTCGCGCCTCGGCGACGGCGTCGCGCAGGGCGGGTGCGACGTCGTCGGCGAAGCGGCGCATCGTGGACGGGTCATCCGTCGCGAGGACGATCGTCCCGACGCCGTCCTCGAGGACGAGCGGGAGCAGCTCGTCGACCCACTGCGTGGCGGGACCGCGCAGGAAGCCGTCGGACGTGGGGGAGAAGGTGCCGCCGACGTTGACGATGCGACGGATCTCGCGCGGGTCGCGGCCAGCGGCGGTGGCGGCCCTGTCGATCGTGACGTTCCCGGCGCGCAGCGCTGGCACGCCGGCCGCACCACCGGGGAGGACCCAGCCGTCGGCCCTGCGCGCGACGAGGTCGAGCATGCGCGGCTTCCCGCCGCCCACCCACAGGGGGATCGTGTGCGCCGGTGCCGGCCCGCGCGCGGCCCCGTCGACCCGGTGGTGCTCACCGCGCACGGTGAGCGTCGAGCGTTCGGGGGAGTGGATCCCGCGGACGACGTCGATCGCCTCCTCGAGCGCGTCGACCGACTCCCCGGGCGTGAGCCGGGGGACACCCATGGACTCCATCGCGTCCCAGAAGAAGCCGGCGCCGAGCGCGAGGTCGACCCGCCCGCCGGAGAGGAGGTCGAGGCTCGCGGCGGCGCGTGCGAGGACCGACGGCGGGCGCATCGGGACGTTGACGACGTTCGCGGTGAGGTGGATGCGGTCCGTCTCCGCGGCGACCCAGCTGAGCAGCGTCCACGTGTCGAGGAAGCGCGGCTGGTACGGGTGGTCCTGGAACGTCACGAGGTCGAAGCCGAGCTCCTCGCTCAGCCGCGCGAGGCCCACCGGCGCGGCGGGAGGGTCGTTGGAGGGCGTGAGGAAGGTACCGAGGTGCAGCGGGTGACCGTAATCCATGGGGCGCGCGCCGATCAGCGGTTGGCCGGGGCGGCCGGCGTGGCGGTGGAGGTGGGCACGTCGCTGTCGGCGGGGGCGGTGGTCGCGGCGCCGTCGAGCTGGGAGGCAGGGACCGAGCCGTCGGCGCCGTCGGCCGAGGACGTCCCCCGCTCGGCCGCGACGACCGCGCGCAGCGCCGGGGCGATCTCCTGGCCGAAGGTGGCGAGGGCCGTCGGGTCGTCGCCGGAGAGGATGTAGCCGCTGAACCCGTGCTCGAGGGTGAGCACGGCGAGCTGCTCGACCCACTGCCCGGGCGGGCCGACGAGCAGCCGGTCGCTCGTCGCGGCGGTGAGCTGCCCGCCGATGTTGAGCAGGCGCCGCACGGCCCGTGGGTCCCGGCCTGCGCCCGCGGCGGCCTCGTCGATGATCGCGTTGGCGTCGGCAAGCTGCTGCAGGCTCGTCATGTAGGCGAGCGAGGGCAGCCAGCCGTCGGCCTTGCGCCCGGTGAGGCGCAGCATGCGCGGCTTGTAGGCGCCGAGCCAGATGCCGATGTCGTGGGCCGGTGCGGGGCCGCGCTTCGCGCCGTCGACGTGGTGATACTCACCACCCGCGACGAGGCGGGAGCGGTCGGAGACGTCCCAGATCCCGCGGATGACGTCGATGGCCTCGCTCAGGGCGTCGACGCTCTCACCCGGCGTGAGCCGCTGTGCACCCATGGACACGATGGCGTCCCAGAAGCCGCCGGCGCCGAGCCCAAGCTCGACGCGCCCGCCCGAGAGGAGGTCGAGGCTCGCGGCGGCGCGGGCGAGGACAGCCGGCGGGCGCAGCGGCACGTTGAGGACGTTTCCCGCGAGATGGACCCGTTCCGTGCGGGCCGCGACGTAGCTGAGCAGCGTCCACGTGTCGAGGAACCCGGGCTGGTAGGGGTGGTCCTGGAACGTCACGAGGTCGAGGCCAACGCGCTCGCTGTGCTGGGCGAGCGCGACGACCTGCTGGGGGTTGGCGTTGGTCGGAGTGATGAACGACCCGAAGAGAAGGTCGTGGCCGTAGTCCGTCATGCTCGGTTCAACCCGCGCCGCTGCGATGTGTTCCCGCGGCCCTTCTCTACACCCGTTTGGGGTGTTCGGTCGCCAGGGACCTCGTTCGCACGGGACAATGGGTTCGTGAGTGATTCTGAGTTCCCCGCGCGCGACGCCGAGCCCACCGCCGACCTCCCGGTCGGCGCCGACCCGACGGACCGTCCCGACGGCCCGGTCGAGGAGAGCGAGGCCGACGCCGAGCAGCGCGCCGCCGCCCTGCGTGCCGGCCTGTCCGACTACGTCCTCGACGAGGAGGACGCCGCGCTCCTCGACGGTCTCGACGACGGCGCCCCACGCGCCCGCGAGGAGGGGCCGCTGCCCGTCCTCGCGATCGTCGGGCGTCCGAACGTGGGCAAGTCGACGTTCGTCAACCGCGTGCTCGGCCGCCGCGAGGCCGTCGTCCAGGACGTCCCGGGCGTCACCCGCGACCGCGTGAGCTACCCCGCGGACTGGGCCGGTCGCCGCTTCATGGTCGTCGACACGGGCGGGTGGGAGCACGACGCCGCCGGCATCAACGCGCGCGTCGCCGAGCAGGCCGAGATGGCCATCGAGATGGCCGACGCCGTCATGTTCATCGTCGACGCCACGGTGGGCCCGACGGCGACCGACGAGCAGGTCGTCAAGCTCCTGCGCCGCTCCGGCAAGCCCGTCATCCTCGTCGCGAACAAGGTCGACGGCCGCAACCAGGAGGCAGACGCCTCGTCGCTGTGGTCCCTCGGGCTGGGGGAGCCGTACCCCGTCTCCGCCCTCCACGGGCGCGGGTCCGGCGACGTCCTCGACGCCGCGCTCGCGGTGCTGCCCGAGGTCTCGGCCGTCGCCAACCCGATGCCCGAGGGCGGGCCGCGCCGCGTCGCGCTCCTCGGCCGCCCGAACGTCGGCAAGTCGAGCCTGCTCAACGCCCTCGCCGGCACCGAGCGCGTCGTCGTCGACTCCGTCGCCGGGACGACGCGTGACCCGGTCGACGAGCTCATCATGCTCGGCGGGCGACCCTGGTGGTTCGTCGACACAGCCGGCATCCGCCGTCGCGTGCACCAGACGAGCGGCGCGGACTTCTACGCCTCCCTGCGCACGCAGGCCGCGCTGGAGAAGGCGGAGGTCGCCGTCGTCCTCGTCGACGCGTCCGTCACGATGACGGAGCAGGACACCCGCGTCATCCAGCAGGTCATCGACTCCGGCCGCGCCCTCGTCATCGCCTACAACAAGTGGGACCTCATGGACGAGGACCGCCGCCACTTCCTCGAGCGCGAGATCGAGCAGGACCTCGTCCAGATCCGGTGGGCGCCGCGTGTCAACATGTCGGCCAAGACCAAGTGGCACGTCGACCGCCTCGTCCGCGGCATCGACACGGCCCTCGAGGGCTGGGACACCCGCATCTCGACCGGGCGGCTCAACTCCTTCCTCGGCGAGCTCACCGCGGCGAACCCGCACCCGGTGCGCGGCGGCAAGCAGCCCCGCATCCTCTTCGGCACGCAGGCGGACAGCCGCCCGCCGCGGTTCGTCCTCTTCGCGACCGGCTTCATCGAGGCGGGCTACCGCCGCTTCATCGAGCGCCGCCTGCGCGAGGAGTTCGGCTTCGTCGGCACCCCGATCGAGATCAGCGTGCGCGTGCGGGAGAAGCGCCGCCGCTGACGACGGCGGGGCCTGGGCGGGCGGCCGCTCGACCACACCCGTGGCAGACGAGGGCAGGCTCGCCCCGCTCACATCCGGGGTACGGGACGTGGCAGGGGAGGGCAGGCTCGCCCCGCTCACATCCGGGGCACGGGATCCGGTGGACCGGTGGCGCCAGCCATCGCTCCGGCGGGATCTCGGTCCTGCAGTGCGGGGAAGTCCATCGTCGGTGCGGTGATGAGCTGCCCGTTGCGGTCGGTGAACAGCCAGGCACCGCTGCGGCGGTGGATGGTGATCTCACGTGCGTGCACGATGTCGTGGTGCTGCCAGCACAGCAGGATGCCCTGGTCGACCTTGGTCTCGCCGCCGTGCTTGTACCACCACAGCGAGTGGTGGATCTCGCCGTGCGCCGGCAGTGACGTGCAGCCGGGGTACTGGCAGTGGCGGTCGCGGGCGATGATGGCGCGCGCCTGGTGCACCGGGAAGATGCGCTTCTCGCGGCCGGCGTCGAGGATCGTCGACTCTGCGCCGAAGACGACGCGGGCAAGCTGGCTCTCGCACGCGAGCCGGGCGAGGAGGCCCGGAGCGACGGGCGTGTTGTCCTCGAGCGTGGCTGGCGGGAGCCCCGTCAGGGCGTCGTAGTCGATGGCGGTGGAGATCGTGTGGTCGTCGCCGGGACGCCACTGCCGCGCCCACGCGTCGGCGTCGGTGCCGTCCACCGGAAGCAGAGGTACGACGCCCAGGCATGCGCCGTCGTCGGCTGCCTGACCGCCGAAGGCTGCGGGGACCGCCGGCGCGCTCGCCGCGACGAGGGCGTTGAGCGTCTCGAACGGGACGGTCACGTTGAGGTGGGGCCGGATCCGGGCGCCCCGCTGGGCCGTGCCCGAGTCGAGCGCCATCCGTGCGATGGCGACGAGGGCCGCCGCGCGGCGCTGAGCGGCGGTGCGCTCGTCGTCCTTCGTGCGCGGCGGGGCGAAGGCGCGCAGGGCGACGCTGACGACGTCCCCGTTCGCGTCGTCGAGCCACCCGTGGACGTGGTGCCCGCCGGTCGTGGAGGCGATGGAGAGCTCCTCCTTGGCTCCCTCGTCACGCCACGCGCGGTCAGCGGCCTCGGGGTCTGCCGCCTCCGCCCAGTGGCGCACGATCCGGTTGAACGCGCTCGCGTCGTAGATCTTGGCCTGCGTGAGGAGGAAGTCCTCGCCGACCCGCTCGTCCACCAGTGCGCCGAGGGTCTTCTCGGTCCGGGTGGTCCAGCGCGTCATGGCGGCGACGTGCTCGGCGGTGATGTGCGCGTCGTGGAGTGCGGCCCGGGTCGCCGGCAGGTGGTCACGCAGGGCTCGCGCGTCGCGCACCTGCTGGTGCGCGACACCGTTGGACACGAGGGTCCGGTTCCGGAGCCACGCGGCGAGGGTGGCCGCGCCGCTGGTGGCCCAGAGACCGTCCTGCTCGATGACCGGGAGGACCGCGGCACGGATTCCCGCCGCCCGCCGCGCGACCGTTTCGAGTGCGTCGAGGACCTGGATCGCCTCGGAGCCGGACAGGTCGTGGAAGTCGAGCTCAGCGAGCTTCTGCAGCCCGTCGGTCACCTGCGCGGCGAGCTCGGTGGCGGTCGGAGGCCTCGTTGCACGGGACTCGCGGTGGCCGGCACCCGGGGACGGGGCCGCCGCTGTGTGACGACGAAGCTCCAGGTCCAGACGGCCGGAGACCGTGCGCGGCATCCGGCGGGCCCCGGGATGGCGCACGCGCGAGGTGGTGTCGGCCATCCCGATCACCTCCCAGCCTGTCGAGGTCTCCTGCCGTCCATTCTATCGAACGGGAGTTCGAACACAAGGGGTGTTGACGGCGTGTCGTACGCACGACGACATCGTGCTCGCCCCGGCGTGCGTGCCGGCCGCACGCTCAGCCATGGGCGCGCGCGGGGGGCCGTCGGTACGGTCTGACCGATGCCACCGTCGCCCGGGGAGGGACAGATGACCACGAGCGCCACGCCCGACGCCGACGCCGCCACGCCGCGCGCCGACCGCCCGCACGTGCTCCTGCGCTGGGGGCTGCCCCGCGACCCGCGTGGCAGCGAGCACGTGCTCGGGTTCGCACTGACGACCGTGGTGACCATCGTCGTCACCCGTGGCTACCTCCAGCTGACCGGCTTCCCGCAGGTGGGCGGGGAGACGCTGCACGTCGCGCACGTGCTCTGGGGCGGGCTGCTCATGGCCGTCGCCATGGTGCTCCTGCTGTCCTTCGCGGGCCCGGTCATCCGCCCGCCGGCCGCGTTCGTCGGAGGGGTGGGTTTCGGGCTGTTCATCGACGAGGTGGGCAAGTTCCTCACCCAGGACAACGACTACTTCTTCCGGCCGGCACCGATGATCATGTACGTCACCGTCGTGCTCGTCATGATCGGTGCCGACGCCCTCCACGGCCGGCGCGAGCGCAACCCCAGCGAGGCGCTCGCCGCGGCGGCCGACCATGCCGTCGCCGGGGTGGCCGGTGGGCTCAGCCCGCAGCGCCGCGCGATCGCGGAGGAGCTGCTTGCGCAAGGACAGGACGCGCCCGGAGCGGCTGAGGTGAAGGCGCTGCTCGGCGTCGTGCCCGAGGACCACTCGGAGCTGCGGGACCCGCTGGAGGTGCTGACCCGCAGGGGCCGCGAGGTGCTTCGGGGCGTCGTCCGCGGCGGATGGACGACGGCGCTGACCACCGTGCTCATCGGTGTCCTCGTCGTGGGTGGGGCAGGCGTCGTCGGCCTGGCCGAGGTGGGGGAGGAGGCAGGCGACGCACCCCGCTGGGCGGCGGTCGTGGCTCTGGCGTCGTTGGTCGTCATGGTGATCGTCGCGCTCCGGGGCGTGGTGCTGCTCAACCGGAACCGGTACCACGCGTTCCAGTGGCTGCGCCGGGCGCTGCTCGTCAACCTGCTCATCACGCTGGTGGCCCTGTTCCGGATCGATCCGTGGCCGGCAAGCGCCGGGATGGCCGTGGCGCTGGTGGCGCTCGGGATCGTCGCTGCGGAGAGGGTGCGCCTGGAGCAGCTGCACGAGGGGGCGGCTCACTAGCAGTGGCTTTGGCGCGTGGCGCGGCATCATCGGCGGCGACGTCACGACGTAGGCGCTGTGGCCGGGCGGCGTGACTGTCGGTACGGTCGGGCCGAGCTGCCGAGTCGCCCCGGGAGGGCCCATGATCAAGATCGCCACGACGAGCGTCTTCGTCGACGACCAGCGCAAGGCCCAGGCCTTCTACACCGACGTCCTCGGCTTCGAGACGCGCGTGGACGTCCCCATCGGTGACGCGGTCTGGCTCACGGTCGGCGCCGCGGGTGCGCAGCCCGACGTCGAGCTCCTCCTCGAGCCGGGGGACAGCGAGATCGCGAAGACGTACACGTCGTCGCTGCGGAAGGCCGGGCTTCCCGCGATCGTCTTCTCCGTGGACGACCTCGCTGCCGAGTTCGAGCGGCTCTCCGCGCTCGGCGTGCGGTTCGTCCAGGAGCCCGTCGAGTACGGGCCGATCATCATGGCGGTCATCGACGACACGGTCGGAAACCTCCTCCAGCTCGTCCAGCCGCTGCCGCCGCCCGTCTCGCAGGACTGAGCGGCCGACGGCGGGACGCGGGATCCTCGGGGTGACCGACGCGTCGTCGTCGTCCGGGTGCGGAGCTGACCCGGGTGTTTCCCGGGGACGAGGTCGATGGCGATGGACTCGTGTGGCCGCGCACGCCCCACTTGGACGCGACGTCCTCGGAGAGCGCGGGGTAGCCCTTCCCTCGTCGGTTCGCGCCGCGTGGTTGGTGGCGCTCATCACACCGGAGGAGTGTGGAGGGGTGGCGATGATCAGGGCCGAGGACCCGCCTGGCTCTGGTCCTGGGCGCTTGATTCTCCCCGAATCGCGGTGGACCACGACGGCGGCCGGGTTGGTCCCGTGGGCGGTGCTGATTGAGTGGCCGGTGCGTCGACGCGCGCGCCGTGGAGGGCCGGTTTCGGTCCACGGCCTCGGCTGCGGTAGTCTCATCCCGGCCCGCTCAGCGGGTCGAACGGGCTGTGGCGCAGCTTGGTAGCGCACTTGACTGGGGGTCAAGGGGTCGCAGGTTCAAATCCTGTCAGCCCGACGGAGTGAGATGGCCTCGGACCTGCGAACGTGCAGGTCCGGGGCCATACGCGAGTCCCGAGCAGGACTGGTGACCGAGAGGTTGCCAGTCTTGAGTCATGGGGCATTTATGGGGCATAAACCCCTCGCCCGAGGCCCGCAGTGGCCCCAGGTCCACGCGCCGCGCGCACAGTTGGTCCGAGCAGGGCCGAGTGAGATGGGCGGGACCGCGCACCTGAGGTGCATGACGATCCACACCACGCCCGGCGGCGGGCTCGAGCCGCTGATGACCATCGACGCGCTCTCCGAGCTGCTCGGGGTGCCGGTCAACACGATCAAGGACTGGCGCACCAGGGGCCAGGGGCCGGTGGCCTACAAGATCGGCAATCACCTGCGCTACGCCGCCGAGGATGTGCGGGCGTGGTTGGAGCATTGCCGCGAAGAGTCGGCCGGTGTCGCGCCGCCACGCGGGCAGGGGTGACTGACGATGGCCCGGCCGCGCACCCCGATCGGCACCCATGGCGACCCGTACTACGAGGAGACGAACGGCGGGCGGCAGATCGCCGTCGTCAGGTTCCGTGACTCCAACGGACGCACCCGGAAAATCAAGGCCGTCGGCCGATCCAGGACGGAGGCACTGCGCCGGCTCAAGAAGAAGATCGCCGACCACGAGGTGGCCGGCGTCGGTGAGGAGGACCTCACCGCGGACTCCTTGTTCGTCGAGCTCGCCGACGCCTGGCTTCAGTCGCTGGATGACGCCAAGCGGCTCGCCCCCAGCACCCGCTACCGATACGAGCGTTGCGGCGGCCTTCCGCAAGGTCAAGGGCCAACGTGTCCGGTGTGGGTTCGGCTTGCGGGACCTTCGCGGCTCATGGCCGCAGGCCTCTCCCTGCTCCCGCCACAGAGGCACGTGGGCGGCCTTGCTCCCCGGTCCTGTGTCCCAGGGCGTCTTGCTACGCCGGCCGGATCCCGGCTGCCAGCGCTTGGTATTGGCCGCGTCGGTCATCGTCGCATCGGACGGCGGCGCACTGACGTTGCCGAGCGGGGCGGGCTGAATCCGCAGTTCCTCGCGAGCGTCAATCGCTCCACCGACGGACCGTGCTGCGGTCGACCTTCACGTAGTGTCCGCTGGTGATCGTGTCGCCATGTTGACCTTCACACTGTGGAAGGGGCTCAGATGGAGTTGACATGCTGAGCATCGGAGAAGTCGCGCATCTCACCGCCGTATCGCGGCGGATGCTGCGGCATTGGGAAGGCGTCGGACTGCTCGTGCCGACATCGGTCGACGAGTTCACCGGCTACCGGAGGTACGCACAAAGCCAGGTCGGTCGCGTTCGCGCGATTGCCGCGCTGCGAGCAGTGGGCTTCGGACTCGACGAGATCCGTGACCTTCTCAGTGGGCAACTCTCGAATGAGCGGCTGGTCGAGCTTCTACTGGCTCGAGAACGAGAGCTTGCGGCTGAGGTCGCCGAAGCATCAGTGCGTCTCAGCGAGGTGCGTAGGCGCCTCACCGCTTTCCAGAGAGGACACCGAACGATCATGAAGAACCTAGAGCTGGGCGCCCTGCCCGCCCTGCGGCTGGCATCCCTGCAGGCCTCGGTTGGGGACGAGTCAGAGATCGGTGATGCGATCGCCGATCTCCTCCCTCGACTACGCAGCCGCCTGGCCAGCCATGGAACCGGCGACATCGACATCGTGCTCACCTATGACGGGACCTCTGACGACACCATCGTGGTGACCGCGGGTACGCCAGCGGCCGACGGCCACGTGCCTGGCCTCAAGGTCATCGACGTGGCGGCGGCGGACCGCGGTGCTGCTGTGCACTTCGATACGCCCCCGTCCAACATCGGTGATGCTTGGATCGCGCTCGACGCCCACCTGGAAGAGAGCGGGCAACAGACGACGGGTGTCTACCGCCAGGTCGTTACTCGTGGAGGCGGCGTAGTCCTCGCGGCCCCCCTCAGGGCCGTGCCACGAGCCGACTGACGGGGACCAGACCTTTTGGGCGATAGGTGTGTCGCACAGGGTTACCGCAACCCGACGCTTGCTCTTCCTGCCTGCTGCCTGCCTCCGTCCTGATGAAGGATCCGCCGTGAGACGCGAGGTCAGGCTGGGGCGTAGCGTGAGTACGTGATGCCGCAGCGGAACGCTTTCGCGTCGAGCAGCTTCAGTTTCGGCACCGCGAAGCCATCTGGGAACAGCCGGCGGCCACGGCCCTGCACGACGGGGTAGACGAAGAGTCGGTACTGGTCGACCAGCCCAGCGTCGATCAGTGCGTGGCACAACGTGATGCTGCCAGTGACCACGATGTCTCTACCAGGCTCCTCCTTCAGCGCACGGACCTTCTCGATGGGGTCGCCGGACAAAATCGTGGTGTTCCGCCAGTCGGGCTCGGTCAGTGTGGAGGAGACTACGTACTTCTGGACCTTGTTGAGGTGGTCGGTGATACCGGTGGTGTCCTCGGCTTGCTGAGGCCAGTAACCGCGCAGGTCCTCGAAGGTCTGGCGGCCGACGAGAAACCCGTCGGACTCGCGGTCCTCTCGTTGCAGCGTCTCAAGCAGGTCCGTGTTGTCGACACCTCCTTGGGCCTGGGGGTCGAACCACTCTCCGAGCATCTCGATGGAGCCGTCGAGGGTGATGTTTTGGGTGATCGCGAGCGTTCGCATCGTTGCTCCTCAATCGCTGGCGGACGGATCGAAGCCGGGCAGAGCTTCCACGATGGTGATCGAGTTGCCGTCGGGGTCGATCAGTTCTCCGAACTTGACCTTGATCGAGGTCGTGTCGTCGTACTGGAGGTCGAGCCCGCGTTCGGCGAGTTGGGCCTGCGTGGCCGCGATGTCGGGCACGTGCAGAGTGACCATGCTGCCGCCGGCCCGGTCCGGGTCGAGGACCAGCTGCAGCGTGCCGTGTGGCTGAAGTTGCCAGTCCGCGAGGCCGTCCATGGGTCGCGCGTCTGCCGGTCGCCCGATGACTCGGCTCATCCAGTCCGTGGCGGTCTCCATGTCGCTGACGGCCAGACCAGACAGCACGTTAGATACTTCAAGGTGGCTCATGCTGATCCTGTTCTCTTGGAGAGTTCCTTGTTGTTGTGCTTCACAGTCCCACCCCAGCGGACTCGTCGCCAGAGCGTGGGCTCCCACAGACGGGTGTTTTCCCGCTGCAGGGCCGGCCTGCAGCGTCGGTGGACGCCGTCTCGGTATTCGGATGGGGATCCGCCCTGCGGCACATGCTCTACCTAACGGCGTTGCCGTCCGTTACGGTCGGTCAGCCGAGACGATCCTGGAGCACTGACGCGCCGGGGCCGACAAGCTCGTCCGCGACACCGCGCCGCCCGGCCAGAGCCATGAGCACCGCCTCGCCGGTGCCGCGCGCTTCGGGCCCCTTGCCGCGGGCCCAGTCGACGTCGGTGGCGACCAGCCGGACCCCACGCCCGTGCCACCAGCCACCCAGGGGAGGTGCAGTGACTGCGAAGGGCAGCGCGTAACGCAGCCGTTCGGCGGGGATCTCGCGCTGCATCCCCAGGGGACGGCGCATGTCCTGGTGGTGGATGAGGCTGTCGACCAAGCCGACGCCACCACCCCGGGCTGCGGTCGTGCCGCGCGGTTCCAGGTGCGTCCGCAGGAACGCGACCAACTCGGCCGGACCGCGATGCTGGTAGTCGACCATGGCCTCAGTGTTGAGCCTCGCGGGCCGAAAGCCCGCCCGGGTAAACAACCTGAGGACCTCGGTTCGGCTGCGCTCCTCGTAGCTGATGACGTGCGTGGCCACGTCTCGCACCCGCCAGCCCGCACAGAGACTAGGCACCTCCCACTGCTCGGCCGACAGCGAATCGAGGAAGTCGGCCATCTCGGCCCGCTCGGCAGCTGCCATCGCCATGGCGTCCATGACCACGTCCTATCCACGTAGCTCCGGGTCCGCGCTCGCCTCAAGAGGTCGAGTCACGGACAGCGTCGCCGGTTCATGGCCGCCCGCTTGACGATCGCGTCGTCACATCATGGCAGTGAGGTGCGACATCCAGTGAAGGGTTGTCGGGAGGCTGGGATGCCAAGGCTCTTCACCGACTGGGGATCCCCTACTGGGACAGAGCACCCAAAACCTGCCGCGAGTCAGAACGCCTGCTCCTCATCGCGTCCCTTCCGCCCTGTGGTGATGCGAGCATGGCCGCATGCCTCAACTGAACGGTACCTGCGGCCTGGCAGCCGTGGCGCTGTCGGTCGCGGCCGTGACCGCGTGCACCCCCACGGATCGGCCGTCTGCGACCACCCCGGCGAAGCCGGTCACTGAGGACGCTGTCGAGACCGCCTCGCCCCGGCCGACCTCGGATACCGACACAGCCGCAGACCAGCCATCCGCCGGCACCGACACAGCTGCAGAGCAGCCGTCCTCGGAGTCCGAGGACGGTCCTGAGGGGTACTACGTCGTCGACGACGGCAGGGCGACGGTGCCTGAACGAGGCGGGGTTGGTTGCGACGGCCTGCCCAGCCTGGAGCCGCGGACCAATGACGACGAGGACCGCGTCTTCGGGTACTGGTACTCCAGCCTGCGCGACGTCGGTCCCATCAACCGCGCGACCGGCGAGGCCATCTACAACGACGACGGCCAGCCCGTCGCCTACGTCGCGGCAACCGGTGACACCATGCACGCGATCGCCGCCCGTTTCTGCATCGACCACAACCCCTACCTGGAATGGATCAACGCCATCCGCCGCGGCGAGGGCACGTCGATGCTCGATCCCGCCGGCTCGATGCCGCTCTACGCGGGCGACACGATCAACCTCGACCCCTACACGATCGCCACGGTCGGCGACGAGAACGGCATGGTGCGGGACAACGCCATCGCCTTCCACATCCCGCCGCAGCACTGAGCAGGTCGGTCGGGCCGCGCGAAGGATCTGCGAGTCCCACGAGGGATGCGCTTGCGGGCGGGTGTCGAACATCTGGGTCGGCTGGTGTTGTACGTTCGAAGGAACAACGGGAAGGCGGATTGTGGCGGAAGCAGACGCCGAGGGCTCAGCCCGTTCCGGATGGAAACACGGCTGGCCGAGAAGGGTACTGGGGGCTGTCGTCCTAGGCCTTGGCGTGGCGGTATTTCTCGCCCACGTTGCGCAATACATCGAGTACCAGGGCGCCGATGCGGTTTCGTTGTCTCGGTCTGGACCTTTGATCGCCCAGGGACTCGTCTTCCTCGGTTCGCTCGTCGCTGGTTGGCCACGAGCAGCAAGTTCTGCGCCCCCTAAGAAGCGGTCGGGGCCGCGAGGTTACCCTTGGATAGTCAGCGCTCTCGCAACATTGCTTCTCGTGCTCGGCACGGGAACAGTCGTTGGCGCACAACTCCTCAGGGGTTCACTTCCGCTGCTCTGGCCCGCAACTGGAATATTGGGGCCGGCCATCCTGGCGATCGGGATCCTCATCGCCGTCTGGCCCCTACCCGCCGAGGCTGCGCGAGACAATGTTCTTCGAGAACCTCCAGAGCAGCGATCGGGGCGTTGACGACCGCGTCTCACATGCCTGGGCGCGACGCGACGACGCCGGACGGACGAAGGACACCAGCTGCCACTCCTCTGTCTTGCAACGCGCCATCGGGACTCCGGCTGCGTCGTTCTGTGGCGGAGCAACACGGGCTCTGCGGTCATCGCGCTGAACCGTTCCGTTTGAGGAACCCTCACCGGACGCACCCGCCTCTGAGCTGCCCCAACCCGTGCTCGATTCGCACTGTTCGACGGGACCCGTCGAGTGATGTGTCCGGTGACGGGGCGCTATCCGACACACTCGGGGGACACTCCCCCGACGTCCACCAACTAGCCTCTCGCTGCGATGGCGACCGAGTCCAGCCGTCGCCACGACCGGGCGTGCAGCAGTTCGCGCGGCGGATACACACGAGCGAGTGGCGTACTGCCACTTGAGGCCTTAGACCTTCTGCAACAGATCTGACGCGCAGGCTGCAATAGATCTGATGCGCAGGGTGTACCCCAATGCAACGGTCAAGGCGCATGATGGTCACGCGCTACGGGTAGCGCCCCGCGTTGTGCCGCGCTCGCGCGGCGCCCGACGATCTCGGACCGGTTCGCCGTCGCGTTAGTAAATGACAAATCCGCTCGAGCCCTGGACGGCGCCGAGGCCGATGATCGCAACGGCGATGAGTGTCAACATCGCCGCGTACGTCAGCCACCGTCGACGGCGTCCTAAAGTCAACGCGATGGCGACGGACAGTACGTAGACCACCGCGACGACGATCGTCCACTTCACCCCAGCAGACTCCCGGTCCGCGGCAGTGCATGGCGACGTAGCTGGATAGATCGCCGGGCAAACAGGGTCGAGTGGAACAGCCAGCCACCAGATGGCTGCCCACGTCGCGACTACGACGACAGTCGCGAGAGTCACGACGTTTCGCGCCCGAGTGGCGGGCGACACTGCGGTCGAGCCGTCAACGGTCATGCTGCGAAGGATAGTGAACCGCCCTGGCTCTGATGGAGGCTCGGTTTATGGGGTTCCGACCAGGGGCTGGGCGTCCCGGTCGGAAGCGTAGTAGGCCTGCTCGTATTCGGTGGGGGGTATGTCGCCGAGGTAGCCGTGCAGGCGCCGGGTGTTGTGCCAGTGGACCCAGGACAGGGTCGCCAGCTCAACGTCCTGGACGCTCGTCCAGGGGCCGGTGCGGGTCGGTCCGCGGATCAGCTCGGCCTTGTAGTAGCCGTTGACGGTCTCGGCCAGGGCGTTGTCGTAGGAGTCTGCGACGGTGCCGATGGAGGGGACGGCGCCGATCTCGGCGAGTCGTTCGCCGTAGCGCAGCGACGTAAATTGCGACCCGGCGTCGGAATGGACACCGCAGCCCGGTCAAGCGGTTCCCCCGCGACCAGCGGGCCATCTCGATCGCGTCCAGCACCATCTCGGTGCGCATGTGGCCGGCCACCCGCCAGCCGACGATCATCCTGGAGTAGGCATCGACGATGAAGCACACGTAAGCGACCCCGGCCCAGGTCGGCACGTAGGTGAGGTCGGTGACCCACAGCTGGTTCGGCGCGCTGGCCGTGAACTCCCTGTTCACCAGGTCCGGATGGCGTGCGGCGATCGGGTCTGCTCGGGTGGTGCGGACCCGCTTGGTGCGTAGTGCCCCGCTGATCCCGGCGGTGCGCATGAGCCGGGCGACTTGGTCGCGGCCGATGTCGATGCCGGCGCGGCGGGCGCACTTCCACAGCTTGCGCGCTCCGTAGACGCGGTAGTTCGCCTCCCACAGCTCGCGCAGGCGCGGCACTACGGCCGCGTCCCTGGTCGCTCGGGCCGAGGGCCGGCGGGTCTTGGCCGCGTAGTACGTGCTCGGCGCCACCTGCAGCACAGCGCAGATGGGCTCGACGCCGAGCTCGTCACGGTTGGTGTCGATGAACTCCACTACTTCTTGTGTTGGCGGTCGAGCTCCGCCCCGAAGAAACTCGCGGCCCGCTTGAGGATCTCGTTCGCCCGGCGCAGCTCGCGGTTCTCCTGCTCGAGCTCCTTGAGCCGGCTCGCCTCCGTCGTGCTCACCCCGGGGGTGTGGCCGTCGTCGATGTCGGCCTGCTTGACCCACAGGCGCACCGACTCCGTCCCGTACCCCAGCTGGCTCGCGACCCTCCCGATGGTCCCGTGCTCAGTCCCGAGTTCGACCCGCAACGCCCGGACCATCCGCACCGCTGCGGCCTTCTCTTCCTCGGAGTACCGGCGCGTGGTCGGCTTCCCCTTCGACACATCTCTCGGCATCGCTCCATCCTCGTTTCCAAGGTCAGGACCATCCAACCAAGCCAGGGCGGTTCATGACTTGGGCTGGTCGACGGGTGCCACAGGAGTGGCTGCGCTCGACCACACCGGCCGCTTGATCGCATCTGGCCGTGTCAAGGGTGACGACGAGATCGCCGATTGGATTGCGGCGCTACCCGGGTGCGTCATCGTTGCTGCCGTGGACGCCCCTCTGATCGTGCCCAACGAATCCGGCCAACGAGCTCCGGAACGGCTGATCGGTCAGGCATTCGGCGCGTTCGGAGCGTCGGCTCACACCACCAACCGAAAGCGGTTCGGCGGCGAAGATACGCGCGCCATGATGTTGGCCCGGCGCTTCGGATGGGCGGTGGACCCCCAAGCGCCGACAGGCGGCGACGTCAGCGTGTGCGTCGAGGTATACCCCCACCCGGCAATCGTGGGTCTCTTCCGGCTCCCGTACCGACTCGCCTACAAGAAGGGGAACGACCAAGGAAGGGCGCCGGGATTCCGGCTATTGGTGCAGCACCTCGAGTCCATCCCGGAGTTGGAACTTTCCGGTAGTCCCCGCTGGGCAGAGCTGAGAGATGCGCTCGTGGCGCCGCGGCCTGGCGACCTCAACCGCTTAGAGGACGAACTTGACGCGATCGTCTGCGCGCACCTGGCGTGGCTGTGGCATCACCGGCCACACACGCTTCAGGTCTACGGGAATGTGGATGACGGCTACATCGTCGCGCCGCCTCCGCCGCTGCACCGACCTCAGCGCCCCGAACCCCGCGGTGATGGCGTCAACGTGCGAGCACTCGGCCGCTACGAGCGAGTCGTTCGCGGCCGGCCGACCGGCTACTCGAGCGGCGCCAACGAGCAGCGCTGGAAGGCAGCTGTCCGTACGGCGTTTGCTGAGTGCCCGCTTCCCGCCGGATGTCGCGTACAGGTGGATCTCGAGTTCTCGCTCGACCATGATCAGCGGGGGCGCAACGAGCCGGATCTCGACAATCTGATCAAAGCGGCGATCGATGCCCTTGATGGCGTGCTTGGAGTGCGGACAGGCACAGGTCCAAGGGTGGAGGCCGATGACGTACGGGTCGACCGCATCACCGCATCCAAGCGCGCTGGAGCAAGGGGAAGACGCCGGCGCCCGCATCACCGTCGCTGAGCTCTGACTCAGCGGTCGCTACACAGCCGGAGCAACTGCCGCGACGGCGCAGGGCGGCATGTGGCTGCGCCGGGCCAGCGGCATGAGATGCCCTGTGTCAAGCGGCGCTGGCGAGAAGGGTGTTCAGGGCGCGGTGGCGGTCGGGGTTGTAGGGGACGCCGTCTTGCCAGCATCGCCAGATGACGTTTAGCCACGCGCGAGCGAGGACGCGGGTCGCGTGGGGATGGTCGTGGCCT
>NZ_JAZGON010000014.1:0-58217 GCF_036421975.1 Georgenia wangjunii
TCCCCGGCGCCGCCACCCGCACCAACACCCAGCTCAAGGCCGACATCGCCCGCGCGCTCATCGCCGTCGACCCCGACGACGCCGAGGACCGCCACCGCAAGGCACGCGCCACCCGCCGCGTGCACCACCCCCGCGCCCTGCCCGACGGCATGGCCTCGATCTACTCCGTCCTCCCCGCCACCGACGCCACCAGCCTCGACCTCGCCCTCGAAGCCGCCGCCCGCACCGCCCGCAACAACGGCGACAACCGCACCATCGACCAGCTCCGCGCCGACGCCCTCGCCCTCCTCGCCCACACCGCCCTCGACACCGGCTGGATCGGCACCCCCACCCCCGAGGACGACACCCACCGCGCCACAGGGACCGGCACACGGACGGCCACCGGGACCGGGACCGGGACGACCACCGGCAATTCCGCGGTCGACGGAGAGAGCAGCCCGAGCGGCAGTCGCGATGACGACGCTGTCGTCACCGGCGCTGACCCCGTCGTCGATGCTGAGGATCCCCCGGCCCGGCGGCCGCGTCCCAGGGAGCGGATGCGCCTGGCCCACATCGGCGGTCACCGCACCCAGGTCCGCATCACCGTCCCACTCTCCGTCCTCCTGCCGCCGGCTCGACCGGACATCCCGCAGGAGCCCGGACCTCTCCGCGAGCCTGACGGCGCAGCCCTGCCCGACGCGGGCCCCGGCGGTCCGTTCGACCCGGTCGGTGCAGCAGCGGACAGCCCTCCCGGCACAGCCATGCCCAGCATGGGTCCCGGCGGACCGCCCGACGGCCCTCCCGGCACGGCCATGCCCGAGAACGCCGCACCTGTTACCACCTCACCCGACACCGCAACGCCTGGCACGACCTCGCCCGACGCGGCACCTGGCACGACCTCGGCCTACGCCTCTGCACCCGGCACGGACAACGGCATCCCGGGCGTCCCAGCCGTCCCGGACGTCCCGGACGAGGACCTCATCCCCTGCCTCGAGCTACCGCCGTGCGAGGTCGCCGAGCTCGAGGGCTACGGACCCATCACCCCCGACGTCGCCCGCGCCCTGGCCGCCGGCAGCACCTGGCAACGCCTCGTCACCGACCCCCTCACCGGCACCGTCCTCGACGTCGGACGCACCCGCTACCAACCACCCGCCGCCCTCGCCGACCACGTCCGCGAACGCGACCTCACCTGCACCCGCCCCGGCTGCACCGTCCCCGCCCGCTCCTGCGACCTCGACCACACCACCCCCTGGTCCCAGAACGGGCCGACCGCCGCACACAACCTCGGCGCCCTGTGCCAGCGCGACCACACCCTCAAGTCCCTCGGCGCGCTCCACACCCGCCACCTCGGCCCCGGCACCTACCAGTGGACCACCCCCACCGGCCACACCTACCGCCGCGAGAGCGACGGCACCATCACCCCCCTCACCACCGACGGCACGACGAAACCCCCGCCCGCCCTGGCCAGCTCCTACGCCCCCTGGACCATCGACCCCCACGCCATCGACGACGACCCTCCGCCCTTCTAAGACGCCCCGCCCACTGGTGGGCGGAGTCCAAGCAGAGCTCGAGAGCCGAGCCGCCACATGGGGGCAGCCGGCACAGTGACCGCTCACGGCGACGAGCTCCCAGCCGCCCTCGCACAGCACCCGCCCCCGCACCCGGCGAGCCGCCAGCCGTGCCGACGCTCGAGCGTCGACCCACGACATGGCGACGGCCGGCCCGGTGACCACTCTCAAGCCGCGAGCTCGCGGTCGAGAGTGGTTCACCGGGCCGGCCGTTGCCGGGTGTCCAGATCACCCCTGGGTAGCGCGCCTCCGATTCCCCAGGGCGAGGGCCACTCCCCCGACGAGGGCGAGCAGGGCAAGCAGGCCGAGTGCCCCGCCGACGCCGGTGCTCGGCAGACCGCCCGAACCGCCGGGACCACCCGGACCGCCAGTACCGTCAGTCGGCGCCCCCGGGCCGGTCGGCCCATCGGTCGGCCCATCCGTCGGCTCATCCGTCGGCCCGTCGGTCGGGTCCGTCGTCGGCGTCTCGGTCGGGGTCTCGGTCGGCTCCTCCGCGCTCGCCTGGACGAGCACGGCGACCGTCCGCGCCGGCACGCTCACCGTCCCGCTCGCGGCGTCCCACGCGGTCTCGCGGACGACGGCGTCGGCCCCGTCCGCCTGGACCGGCGAGAGCGCGAGGTCACGGCCCGCGAAGGCCTCGACCACCTCGGTGACCGGCTCGGGCGTCGCGTTGAAGACGACGAGGACGCCGTCGAGCGCCGGGTCGACATCCTCACCCACGAGGTCGTCGACCGCCATGACGAGGACGCCGGGCGTCGCCTCCGCGCCGGACCCCGGGAAGGTGACCTTCTCCTCGATGAGGTCGGCCGATCCCAGTCGGAACAGCTCGGTCGAGAACCGCAGGCGGAGCAGGTCCTGCGCCATCGCGCTCGAGGTGGCGATGTCCGCGGGCGTCGGCTTCAGCGTCGGGTCCGCGAGCAGCGGAGCCATGATGTCCCACGCCTCCTCGTTGTCGGCGGCCGGAGGCAGCCCGACACCGAAGTTGTTGTCCTGCCCGGTCCAGTCGACGCGGTTGAAGTGGTCGCCGGAGTTGTAGCTGTTGCGGTCGAGCGACTTCGAGCGCAGGAGGTCGGTGCCCGCGTGCCAGAACGAGGGCGTCTGTGCCAGCGCCGTCGTCGCCAGGGACAGCGCGTTCATCCGCACCCGGTCGGCCATCGGGGTGTCGACGGGCAGCTTGAGGACGAGGTTGTCGAACAGCGTCTCGTTGTCGTGCGCGTCGACGTAGGTGATGACCTCGTCGGGCTGGGTCGCGTACCCGGCCGGCTGACCGTTGTAGTCGAGCTCGTCTCCCCGCAGCACCTCGCCCGTGTGGGCGAGGAACGTGTAGCCGGCGAGGTTGCCGGCCAGGCCCAGCCGGACCAGGTCCGTCTGGTGAGCCAGGCTCGCCGCCTGCTCCTCGGCCGTGGCCTCCGAGACCCCGTTGGGATCGGTGAACAGGCCGGAACCGAAGCCCTGGACCTCGCGCTGGTCCTCGTCGAAGGGACCGCCGCCGCGGACGGCGTCACGGAGCCGGTCGGAGAACGTGCCGATCCCCGTCCCCCCGAGCTGGCCCTGCGTCGCCTGGACGAACCGTGCGTTGTCCGCGACCTCGCCGAAGTTCCACCCCTCCCCGTAGAGGTAGATCGCCGAGCCGTCGACCCCGTCCTCCTCGAGCGTGAGCGCGTCGAGCGCCTCCCGCACGGCGAGCATGTTCGCGCGCGAGTGGTGGCCCATGAGGTCGAACCGGAACCCGTCCACGCGGTAGTCCCGCGCCCACATGACGACGGAGTCGACCATGAGCTTCTCGGCCATCGCGTGCTCCGTGGCGACGTTCTCGCAGCACGTCGACGTCTCGACGGACCCGGTGGCGGAAAGCCGGTGGTAGTACCCGGGGACGACCCGGTCGAGGACCGACCGCTCGGCCTGCCCGGACGCGCTCGTGTGGTTGTAGACCTCGTCGAGGACGACCTGGAGCCCGGCGTCGTGGAGCCCGCCGACCATCGTGCGGAACTCGGCGACGCGCGCCCCGCCGTGCGGGTCGGTGGCGTAGGACCCCTCGGGTGCGTTGAAGTGCCACGGGTCGTAGCCCCAGTTGAAGCCGTCCGCGTCGGCGACGGCACCCACCGCGGCCTGCTGCTCCTCCGACGCCGGACCCGCGTCGGCCGGGATGTCCGGCTCGGCCTGGGCGTCGCGGTCCTCCTCGATCGTGGCGATGTCGAACGTCGGGAGGAGGTGGACGGTGTTCATGCCCGCCTCGGCCAGCTCGCGCAGGTGGCGCATGCCGTTGCTCTCCGCCTCGGCGAACGCGAGGTACGTCCCGCGCAGGTCCTCCGGGACGGAGGGGTCCGAGATGGAGAAGTCACGCACGTGGAGCTCGTAGATCGTCCGGTCGACGGGACGCTCGACGACGGGCACCGCCGTCTCGGTCCACAGCGCCGGCGCCCACGCCTCGTCGGCGAGGTCGACGAGCACCGAGTGCGTCGAGTTCTCCGTCAGCGCGACGGAGTACGGGTCGCTCACACGGTTCGTGACGACCTCGCCCTCCGCCGGGACGTAGACCTCGACGTCGAAGAGGTAGGCGCGGTCGCGCCAGTCCGCCTCCCCCTCGACCGTCCACGCGCCGTCGTCGTGCCGCGTCGCGGGGATCCGCTCGGGCTCGCCCGCGCCGGTCCCGTCGGCCCAGAGGAGGAGGTCGACGGCCTTCGCCGTCGGCGCCCACAGGGCGAGCGAGGGAACCCCGCCGGACCACGTCACGCCCAGCGCCCGGTCCGCGGCGTCGTCGGCGTAGAGGTCGTCGAGGACCCCGGGGACCTGCACCCCGGTGAACGCCGTCGGCACGTCGCCGGCGCCGCGCTGGAGGACCATGAGCTGCCCCGTGAGGGCGGCCTCGGTCGCGGCACGGTCGAGGCCCTCGACCCGCAGCGCGACATGGTCGGCGAGGTGCGGGTACCTGTCCGCGAGCTCCTCGCCGATGCCGGCCGGGTCGTACGTGAGCGTGACCTCGTCGCCGCCCGTGACCTCGCCGTCGGCGAGCACGAGCCCGCCCGCGGCCGCGGTGTGGAGGGACCATGCCAGGTCCCCCGTCTCGGCGTCGCCGAGGAGGTCGCGCGGCCACGCGACCGTCGTGGCGTCGAGCCAGTGCGCTCGGAGCTGGCCGGTGCCCGCGAGCGGCGGGTCGGCCACCTCGATGGTGAGCACGTGGCTCTCGATGTCGTAGCTGAAGACCACGAGCCTGCCCTCCGTGGCGCTGAAGGTGATGTTCGGTCCGTCGAGGACCCCGCCGGCGCCGTAGTTCTCGGCCCACGTGAGGTTGTGGGCCACCTTCGTCTCGTACGTGCCGGTGGGCAGCTCGTCGGTCGACCACGTGTACACGCCGTCGCCGTCGAGGTCCTGCAACCACGAGCCGAGGCAGTCGGGCTGCCAGTCACCCGGGCAGCCCACCTCGCTCTGGAAGCTGCCAGCCGCCGTGATGACGTCGCCCTCCGCCGTCGAGGTCACGTAGTGGGTGACCGGGTCGTAGAAGAACGTGATGGACCCACCGGCGTGGGTGTAGGTGATGTCGGCCCCGCCCGCGACGCCGCCCGCACCGTAGTTCTCGTCCCACGAGCCACCGACGGCGGCCTTGTACGCGTAGGAGCCGGCGGGGACCTCGAACGTCCCGGAGTAAACGCCGTCGGGGCGGAGCGCGAGCGCGGCCGCCTCGCAGCCAGGCTGCCAGTCGCCGGGGCAGCCCATCGCCGCGTTGTGGCTCCCGGGCACGGTGACGAAGAGCTCCTCGCCGTCGCCCGGGCCCTCGTCGACGCTGAGGTCGACGGCCTGGCCGACGGAGCCGTACGTCGAGGCCGCCGCGCGGTTGCCCGCGGCGTCCACCGTGACGGCCCGGTACTCCACGAGCGTGCCGACCGCGAGGTCGTCCGTGTCGTGGAAGACCCGCGGCGCGTCGCCCTCGGCGACGCCGAGCGCGGTCCAGTCCTCCGCGCCCACGACGCGGTAGGCGATGCTCGTCTGCGCCCAGACGTCGTCGGCGACGTCGACGCTCACCGGCGCGACGCGGCTCATCTCGGCCCCGGGACCGGGGGCGACGACGGCGACCGGTCCGGCCTCGTCCGGCGCACCGACGGTGCCGTCCGCGACGAGCACGACGGCGTCGAGCGCCGGGACGGTGAGCGTGAGCGATCCCTCGGCGTCGGCCGTGACACTGCCCGCGTCGCCGTAGAGCGGGGTGTAGGTCGCGCCCGGGGTGAGGGTCCTGAACGTGACGGTCCGGTCCGCACCCGCGTTGTTGAGCGCGACGACGTGCTCGACGAGCTCGTCGTCGTCGACCCGCGCGAAGGCGTAGACGCCGGTGCCGTCGTCCGCGTGGAGCTCGATCTGCGCGCCGGTGCTCAGCGCGGGGTGGGCGCTGCGCAGCCCCGCGAGCTCGGCGATGTGGGTGTAGAGCGGGACGTCGGTGTCGAACCGGTCGACGGCGCCGATCTGGTAGCCGTGGAGGGTCCAGTCCTGGCGGTACTGCTCGACGTCGCTCGCGAAGAGCGACTGGCGCGCGTCCTTGTCGTTGCCGAGGCCGACGAAGCCCTGCTCGTCGCCGTAGTAGACGACCGGCTGGCCGCGCGTGAGGTACATGAGGGAGTGGGCGAGCATCGAGCGTTCGCGCTCGTCGCCCGAGCCCTGGAGGAGGTAGCCGATCCGGCCCATGTCGTGGTTGCCGAGGAACGTCGGCAGCGAGGCGGCGCTCGTCGTCGGCGTCGTGTAGTACGCGTCGGAGGCGAAGAGGCTCGAGAGCCCCTCGGCGGAGAACCCCTTCGCGTAGTTGAGGGCCGAGGCCTGGTAGGCGAAGTCGAGCACCGAGCTCATGTCCGTGTCCCGCACGTACGGCGAGAGCAGGCGCGCGTCGGCGTCGTAGACCTCGCCGAACATGAAGAACTCCTCGTTCCCTCCCGCGCGGGCGTGGTCGAGGACCTCGGTGGTCCACTCCTCCCAGAACTCGACGTTGACGTGCTTGGCGGTGTCGATCCGGAACCCGTCGATGCCGAGGTCCACCCACGCCTCGTAGATCTCGACGAACCCGTCGACGACGTCGGGGTGCTCGGTCATGAGGTCGTCGAGCCCGTCGAAGTCGCCGTACGTGACGGACTCGCCGGACCACGTCGAGTTCCCCCGGTTGTGGTAGAGCGTGACGTCGTTCAGCCACTCCGGGACCATCGTGATCTCGGGGTCGGGGACCGGCGTGTACGGGAACGACGTCTCCGGGTCGAGCTCGGGGAACGTCTCGGTGCCGGCGTAGTCCGCGGGGTCGAAGGCGTTCCCGTCGGCGTCACGGTAGGGCGACGTCGCCGTGTCGATGTAGCCGTACTCGCCCTCGGCGTAGTCGATGACGTCCGCCGTGTGGTTCGTGATGATGTCGAAGTAGACCTTGATGTCGCGCGCGTGGGCGTCGTCGATGAACGCCTCGAGCTCGGCGTTCGTGCCCAGGTGGGGGTCGATGCGCGTGAAGTCGGTGATCCAGTACCCGTGGTAGCCCGCGGAGGCGTCCGGCCCCTCGCCCTGGACGGGGCGGTTCATGAACGACGGCGTCAGCCAGATCGCCGTCGTCCCCAGCCCCTCGATGTAGTCGAGCTGAGAGCGCAGACCGGCGATGTCACCGCCGTTGTAGAAGCCCTTGTCTTCTCGGTCGAAGCCGGAGACGAGACGGTTCTCGCCGAGGCCGGCCGTGTCGTTGCCCGGGTCCCCGTTCTC
This sequence comes from Georgenia wangjunii, assembly GCF_036421975.1. Lineage (NCBI taxonomy): Bacteria > Bacillati > Actinomycetota > Actinomycetes > Allobogoriellales > Allobogoriellaceae > Georgenia > Georgenia wangjunii. The sequence goes on from NZ_JAZGON010000014.1 coordinate 7,263, forward strand.
GAAGCGGTCCGTGAGGACGAAGTAGAACTGCTCGTCCCCGCCCGCCTGGCGCACCGGCTCGGCGACGAGCGCGTCGTCGGCCGCCGTGTACTCACCTGCCAGGTCGAGGACCTCGACGCCCACCCGGTCGACGTTGTCGTCGAAGACGAAGCGCAGCCGCGCGGGCCCGGCCAGCTCGAGGGCCATGTTGTCGGCGCCGCCGTCCACGCCGTACGCCTCGTCCCACGTCCCGCCGACGGCGGCCTTGTACTCGTAGCTGCCACCGGGCACGTCGAACTCGGTGGCGTAGACGCCCTCGGCCTCGGTGCCCGCGAGGACCGTCGCCTCGCACGCCGGGTCCCAGTCCGCCGGGCAGCCGAGCTCGGACTGCAGGCTCCCGGCGAGGACGACGAGCCGGTCGTTCGCCTGGGCGGACGGCGCGAGCGCCGTCCCGATCCCGGCGAGGCCGGCGAGGGCGACGGCGGCGGCGGCGAGCGCGGCGGTAGCGGCTCGGGCAGGACGGACAACCATGGGGACTCCTTCGTCACCTGCACGACACCGTGCGGAGGGATGTGGGGGAAGCGTACGCGCGGATGTAACGGCCCTGCAAGCCTTGCAGAGCGTTTCAAGACATGTGCCGCGCCCGTTACCGCGGAGCCCCACGTCATCACGATGGCGGAGCCGCCCACGCCCCAGACGCGACGACGCCCCCGCACCGTTGTGCCGGTGCGGGGGCGTCCTCGTCGGGTCCGGGCGGACCCGTCAGGCGTCGTCAGGCAGCGCTCAGATGAGCCCGAGCCCCGTGACCGCCTCGCGCTCCTCGACGAGCTCGGCGACCGAGGCGTCGATCTTTGCGCGCGAGAACTCGTTGATCTCGAGCCCCTGGACGATCTCCCAGCGGCCCCCGACGGAGCGCGCCGGGAACGAGGAGATGAGACCCTCGGGCACGCCGTACGAGCCGTCGGAGACGATCGCGGCGGACGTCCATGCGTCCTCGGGCGTGCCGGAGACCCAGTCGCGGACGTGGTCGATGGCCGCGTTGGCCGCCGACGCCGCCGACGAGGCCCCGCGGGCGTCGATGATCGCCGCACCGCGCTTGGCGACCGTCGGGATGAACTCGCTCTCGAGCCACGCCTGGTCGACGAGCTCCGACGCCGGGCGACCGGCGACGGTGGCGTGGAAGACGTCCGGGTACTGGGTGGCCGAGTGGTTGCCCCAGATCGTCAGCCCGGCGATGTCCGTCACCGGCGCGCCCGTCTTCGCGGAGAGCTGGCTCAGCGCGCGGTTGTGGTCGAGACGCGTCATGGCGGTGAACCGCTCCGCCGGGACGTCCGGGGCGTGCGCCTGCGCGATGAGCGCGTTCGTGTTGGCGGGGTTGCCGACGACGAGGACGCGCACGTCCTCGGCGGCGCCGGCGTTGATCGCCTCACCCTGGGGCTTGAAGATCCCGCCGTTGGCCTCGAGGAGGTCACCGCGCTCCATGCCGGGGCCGCGCGGGCGCGCCCCGACGAGGAGGGCGATGTTCGCGCCGTCGAACCCCTGGCGCGGGTCGTCGAAGATGTCGATCCCGGCGAGCAGCGGGAAGGCGCAGTCGTCGAGCTCCATCGCGGTGCCCTCCGCAGCCTTGACGCCCTGCGGGATCTCGAGCAGGCGCAGCCTGACGGGGACGTCCGGGCCGAGGAGCTGGCCCGAGGCGATGCGGAAGAGGAGTGCGTAGCCGATCTGACCGGCGGCGCCGGTGACCGTGACGTTGACAGGCGTGGTCATGTGACGAGCTCCTTCTCAGGCGAGGCGGGCGGCGAGGTTCTCGTCGAGGGCGGCGAGGAAGTCCTCGGTGGTGAGCCACTCGGCGTCCTTGCCGATGAGCAGCGCAAGGTCCTTGGTCATCTTGCCGCTCTCGACCGTCTTGATGACGACGTCCTCGAGCGTCTCGGCGAACTGCGTGACCTCCGGGGTGCCGTCGAGCTTGCCGCGGTGGGCGAGGCCCCGGGTCCAGGCGAAGATCGAGGCGATCGGGTTGGTCGACGTCGGCTTGCCGGCCTGGTGCTGGCGGAAGTGCCGGGTGACCGTGCCGTGCGCAGCCTCGGCCTCGACCGTCTTGCCGTCCGGCGTCATGAGCACGGAGGTCATGAGGCCGAGCGAGCCGAAGCCCTGCGCGACCGTGTCGGACTGGACGTCACCGTCGTAGTTCTTGCAGGCCCAGACGTAGCCGCCCTCCCACTTCATGGCGGCGGCGACCATGTCGTCGATGAGGCGGTGCTCGTAGGTGAGGCCCGCGGCGTCGAACTGGTCCTTGAACTCGGCCTCGAAGACCTCGGCGAAGATGTCCTTGAACGCGCCGTCGTAGGCCTTGAGGATCGTGTTCTTCGTCGAGAGGTACACCGGGTAGTTCCGCTGCAGGCCGTAGGCGAACGAGGCGCGCGCGAAGTCGCGGATCGACTCGTTGAAGTTGTACATGCCCATCGCGACGCCGCCGGCCTCGGGATAGGTGACGACCTCCTGGTGGATCGGCTCGGAGCCGTCCGCCGGCGTGTAGGTCAGCGTGAGCGTGCCCGCACCGGGGACCTTGAAGTTCGTCGCCTTGTACTGGTCGCCGTGGGCGTGACGGCCGATGATGATCGGCTTGTTCCAGCCCGGCACGAGGCGGGGGATGTTCGAGATGATGATCGGCTCGCGGAAGACGACGCCGCCGAGGATGTTGCGGATCGTGCCGTTCGGCGAGACCCACATCTTCTTGAGGCCGAACTCCTCCACGCGCGCCTCGTCCGGCGTGATCGTGGCGCACTTGACGCCGACGCCGTGCTCCTTGATGGCGTTGGCCGCGTCGATCGTCACCTGGTCGTCGGTGGCGTCGCGGTTCTCGATACCGAGGTCGTAGTACCGCAGGTCCACGTCGAGGTAGGGGTGGATGAGACGGTCCTTGATGAACTGCCAGATGATCCGCGTCATCTCGTCGCCGTCGAGCTCGACGACGGGTCCGGCCACCTTGATCTTCGACATACGCGCAACTCTCCTGACCACCCACGCGGGGTGTCCTCGGGCGTCCGTGGGCGCCGAGGCGTCGGCACCGCCCCCCAGATTACTCGACGTCGAGATACTTTGGCAGCCCGAGGCTCACCCGCGCGGGGCCGGATCCCCCGAGATCGTCTGCGTGTGGACGACGTCGGGGGTGGCGCTCTCGCCGTCCGCCGCGCCGTCGTCGAGCGGGTGCGCGGGCATCGTCGCCTCGCGCACGTCGACGCGGTCGACCCGCCGCCCGTCCATGGCGGTGACCGTGAGGACGAGGTCGTCCCACACGAGCGTGTCGCCCACCTGCGGGAGGCGGCCGAGGCCGGCCATGATGAACCCGCCCAGCGTGTCGTACGGCCCCTCGGGCAGCTCCCGGCCGAGGACCTTGACGACGTCCGAGCGGCCGAGCAGGCCGGCGACGTCCTCCGTCGTGCCGCGCAGCACCGAGTCCGGCTCCTCGCGGTCGTACTCGTCCTGGATCTCCCCGACGAACTCCTCGACGACGTCCTCGAGCGTGACGATGCCGTCGGTGCCGCCGTACTCGTCGACGACGACGGCGAGGTGGGAGTTCCCGGCGCGCATCTCCGTCAGCGCGGCGAGGACGCGCTTGCCCGTGGGGAAGAACATGACCTGGCGGACGAGGTCGCCTACCGTCCCGACGGCGTCCTCGGGGTAGATGAGGTCGCGGACGTGGATGAAGCCGAGCACGTCGTCGTCGTTCTCCCCGCGCACGGGGTAGCGGGAGTGCTCGAGGGTGCGCACGATGCGTTGGGCCCCCTCGATGGGCATGTCCGCGTCGAGGAACTCCACCTCCGTGCGCGGCGTCATGATCTCCTGCACGGTCCGCTCGCCGACGGCGAGGAGGTCGACGACCATGGCGCGCTCCTCGTCCCCGAGCGACTCGTGCTCGGCGACGAGCGAGCGCAGCTCCTCAGCGCCCATCTCCTCCCGCTGCGCGTGCGGGTCCCGGCCGAGCAGGCGCATGACGACGTTCGTCGAGGCCCCGAGCAACCAGATGACGGGGCGCATGATCGTCGCGATCCAGTCGAGCGGCGTCGCGACGACGACGGAGAACTTCTCGGCGCTCTGCATGGCCAGACGCTTGGGGACGAGCTCGCCGAAGACGAGCGAGAGGTAGGAGATGAGCACCGTCGTGCCGATGAACGCGATCGACCCCGCCGCGCCCGGCGCGAGGCCCCAGCCCTCGAGCGTCGGGGAGACCTGCGGCGCGATCTGGGCGGCGCCGAAGGACGCGGAGAAGAAGCCCGCGAGGGTGACGCCGATCTGCACCGAGGAGAGGAAGCGGTTGGAGTTGGCCGTCAGCTTGGCCACCCGGGCGCCGGCCCCGCCGCGCTCGGTCATGGCCCGCACCTGGCCGTCGCGCAGGGAGACGAGCGCGATCTCCGACGCCGCGAACACCCCACCGAGGACGATGAACGCGAACACGAGCAGGATGTCGGTGACGATGTCGCTCATCGCCCTATCTTCCCGTACACCCGCCCGCTCGCCCTACGTGAGGTATCCCGCAGGGGCGAGGACGAGCAGCGCCGCGGCGAGCAGGACGAGGAGCGCGACGTCGAAGGGCCGCGAGCGCGCGGCGAGGACGCTCGGCACGGACCGGTCCGCGGCGCGCACACCCGCGAGGACGAGGAGCCCGACGGCGAGGACGCGGACGGCGGTCGGGGCGTCTACCCACAGCGCGGCCGCGGCGACCGCCGCGGTCCCGGCGGCGAGCGCCCACAGCACCGGGTGCCGGGACGTCTCGGGCCTCATCACGGCCGGAAGACTACCGTGGCGGGGTGATCCCGGACCCCGCGCCCCGTCGCGTGCTCGTCGTCGGAGCGGGGCTCGCGGGGCTGCGCACCGCCGCCGAGCTGCGCGCGCAGGGGTTCGACGGCGAGGTCACCGTCGTCGGCGCGGAGGACGCCCTCCCCTACGACCGCCCACCGTTGTCGAAGGAGCTCCTCACCCGCACCGAGCCCGTGTGGCTCGCGGACGACCTCGGCGCCGACCTCACGTCCCTCGCGGACCGCACGCTCCTCGGCCACCGGGCGGTCGGGCTCCGCGCCGACGACGCGGGCGTCCGGCTCGCCGTCGCCGGTCCCACGGGCCGCAGCGAGCTCGCCGCCGACGCCGTCGTCCTCGCCTGCGGCTCCCAGGCGGCGACCCCGGCCGCCCTCGCCGGCGCGCTCACGCTCCACACGGCCGACGACGCCGCGCGGCTCCGTGCGCGGCTGCGGCCCGGGTCGCGGCTCGTGTGCGTCGGGGCCGGGTGGATCGGCGCGGAGGTGGCGGGCGCGGCGGCGGCCGCGGGCGTCGACGTCACCGTCCTCGAGGCCGCTGCCACGCCGCTCGCCCGGCAGCTCGGCGAGGAGGTGGGCGCGCTGACGCGGGCCTGGTACGACGAGGCCGGCGTCACGCTGCGGACCTCGGCCGCGGCCACCGGGCTGTCCCCCGCCGGCGTCGTCCTCGCCGACGGCACCGTCCTGGCCGCGGACACCTTCCTCGCCGCCACGGGGGTGCGGCCGAGCACCGGGTGGCTCGCCGGCGCGCTGCCGCTCACCGCGCGGGGCGCCCTCCCCGTCGGCCCCACCGGTCGCGTCACGGGCGGGCCGGCCTCGGTCCGCGCCGTCGGCGACTGCGCGGACCGCACCTCCCCGCGCGACGGCGCCGTCGAGGGAGGCCACTGGGACGCGGCCCTCACGCACCCCGCCGCGCTCGTCTCGGACCTGCTCGCGCGCGCCGGCGGCGCCGAGGGCGGCGCGGCCGAGGGCCGCGTCGCCGATCCCGCCCCGTACGTCTTCTCCCGCCAGCTCGGCCACGACGTCACGCTCGTCGGCCGCCCGACCCCCGCCAGCGAGGTCATCCTCCGCGGGACGCCCGGCGCCGGCGGGTGGACGGCGCTCTACGTCGAGCCCGGTCCGGACGGGGCGGGCGCCGTGCTCCGGGCGGGCTTCACGGTCGACGCGCCCCGCGACGTCGGCGCGCTCCGCAAGGCGCTCGGCGGCGCTGCGTACCCTCGCATCGACCGGACCAACGCCGCGGATCCCGCGGTGCCGCTGCGCCGGTCCCTGCGCTGAACACACCGATCCCCCTCCCCGGTGGAGGCGAGTCGGGAGGGGCCCGGGGCGACCCGGGCGGACGCTCAGTGGGCGAAGTGGCGGGTGCCCGTGAGGTAGAGCGTCACGCCGGCGGCCGCCGCGGCGGCGATGACCTCCTCGTCGCGGACGGACCCGCCGGGCTGGACGACGGCGCGCACGCCAGCGTCGAGGAGCACCTGGAGCCCGTCCGCGAAGGGGAAGAACGCGTCCGAGGCGGCGACGGCGCCGCGGGCCCGCTCGGCGCCCTCGGCGAGGGCGTTGGCCCGCTCGACGGCGAGGCGGCAGGAGTCGACGCGGTTGACCTGCCCCATCCCCACCCCGACGGACGCGCCGTCGTCGGCGAGGAGGATGGCGTTGGAGCGCACCGCACGCACGGCCCGCCACGCGAAGGTGAGGTCGGCGAGCGTCGCGTCGTCGGCCGGCTCGCCGGCCGCGAGGGTCCACCCGGCCGGGTCGTCCCCGGGGGCGTCGACGAGGTCCGCCGCCTGCATGAGGAGGCCGCCGCTGATGGCGCGGGTCTCGACGGCGGCCGGCGCCCCCTGGGGCATCCGGAGCAGCCGGACGTTCTTCTTGCGGGTGAGGACCTCGACGGCGTCGGCGTCGAAGTCCGGGGCGACGACGACCTCGGTGAAGACGTCCGCGACCTGCTCGGCCATGGCGCGCGTGACGGGCCGGTTGGCCGCGATGACCCCGCCGAACGCGGAGACCGGGTCGCACGCGTGGGCCTTGGCGTGGGCGTCGGCGACGTCCGCCCCCACGGCGATCCCGCACGGGTTGTTGTGCTTGATGATCGCGACGGTCGGCGCGGCGTGGTCGTTCGCCGCCCGCCAGGCGGCGTCGGCGTCGACGTAGTTGTTGTAGCTCATCGCCTTGCCGTGGAGCTGCTCGGCCTGCGCGAGGCCGGCGGGGCCGCTGGCCGAGGTGTAGAGCGCGGCGCGCTGGTGCGGGTTCTCCCCGTACCGGAGCACGGCCTCGCGCTCCCACGTGGCGCCGGCCCAGCCGGGGAACCCCGTCGGGGCGCCGTCCACCGTGTCGTCCGGGGCGAGGACGTCGCCCATCCACGAGGCGACGGCGGCGTCGTAGCTCGCCGTGTGGCGGAAGGCCTGGGCCGCGAGGGCGCGGCGCTGGGCGAGCGTGAACCCGCCGTCGGCGAGCGCGCGCGCGACGTCGCCGTACGCGGCGGGGTCGACGACGACGGCGACGGAGGGGTGGTTCTTCGCCGCCGCCCGCACCATCGAGGGCCCGCCGATGTCGATCTGCTCGACGCACGCGTCCGCGTCCGCGCCGGAGGCGACGGTCTCGGTGAACGGGTAGAGGTTGACGACGACGAGGTCGAACGCCTCCACGCCGAGCTCGGCGAGCTGGGCGACGTGCTCGGGCTTGCGGCGGTCGGCGAGGATGCCGGCGTGGACCCGCGGGTGGAGGGTCTTGACCCTTCCCTCGAGGCACTCGGGGAAGCCGGTCAGCTCCTCGACGCCGGTGACGGGCACGCCCGCGCCGGCGATGCGGGCGGCGGTCGAGCCGGTCGAGACGATCTCGACGCCGGCGGCGGCGAGGGCCTGGGCGAGCTCGACGAGGCCCGTCTTGTCGTAGACGGAGACGAGGGCGCGGCGGATGGGGTGGGCGTCGGTCATGGCACAACTCCTGGGTCGGACGTCGCTGGACGGACCCAGGCACCCAGGCGCACGGTGCACTGCAAGGGACGTTCCGGTCGCTCCCCGGTGGTCAGGTCCACCTCGTCTCGCCAGTCACGACCTGGCCCGAGTCTAGCGCGACCCGAGACGCACCCGGCGGCCCTCGATGCGCCAGCCCTCGCGCGCGAGGCGGCCGACGTGCTCGACGAGCTGCGCCCGCTCGGCCACCTTGATCCGCTCGGTGAGCGTCTCCTCGGTGTCGTCGTCCTCGACGGGCACGGCCACCTGGGCGATGATCGGCCCGGTGTCCGTCCCGGCGTCGACGACGAACAGCGTCGCACCGGCGAGCCGGACGCCGTAGGCGAGCGCGTCCCGGGGTCCGTGGATGCCGGGGAACGCCGGCAGGAGCGAGTTGTGGGTGTTGACGTAGCGCCCGGCGAAACGCTCGAGGAACGCGGGACCGCAGATCTTGAGGAAGCCCGCCGAGACGACGAGGTCGGGCCGGTGCGCGGCGACGGCAGCGGTGAGGGCGGCGTCCCAGGCGGCGCGGTCGGGGTGGTCGCCCACACGCTCGATGAACGTCGGGATGCCCGCCGCGGCGGCCATCTCGACCCCGCCGGTCCCGGCGCGGTCGGCGCCGACGGCGACGACCTCGACCCCGTACGCGGGATCGGTGGCCGCCTGGAGGAGGGCGGCGAGGTTGGACCCGCCCCCGGACACGAGGACGACGACGCGGCAGCTCGGCACGAGGACGAGCGTATCGGCACGCGGACGCCCCGGTGGATCCCGGCGCTGGTGGGAGGATGGCGCGCATGCGAGACGACGAGCGGCCCACCCCCGCGCGAGGGGCTGCGCCCCCGGACACCGGTGCGCCCGGCAAGCGCCGGCCCCCTACGCCCGAGGAGGCGCGGTCCGCCACGCGCCCAGTCATGTGGTTCTCGCTGCTCCTCCTCGGGGCGCTCCTCTTCCCGCTGCTCACCCTGCCGTGGCCGCTCTCGCTCGGCTCGGGCGTGCTCGCGCTCGCGGCGCTGGGCGTCGGGGTCTACGCGCTCGTCAAGGTCATCCGGGTGCGGGTCGGCGGCATCATCCTTCCCGTCCTCATCGTCTCGCTCCTCTTCGCGGTCTACCTCGTGGTCTCCGCGGTGGTGCAGGCGATCCTGTGGGAGGAGTACGCCGCCTTCCAGGAGTGCGCCGACCGGGCCCTCACGGTGCAGGCCGAGCGCGCGTGCACGGACGGCCTCGAGGATGCGGTCCGGGGCCGGCTCCTCGGCTGACCCGGGCGCTCGCCGCCCGCCCGGGAGGCGACCGGCGGACCTCGCTCGTACGGTGGAAGGACATCTTCCAGAGACGACGAGGAGAGATCATGTCGCACCTGACCGGCAAGCGAGTCGCGTTCCTGCTCACCGACGGCTTCGAGGACTCCGAGCTGACGAGCCCGTGGGAGGCGGTGACCGGGCACGGCGCCGAGGCGGTCCTCGTCTCCGCGAAGACCGGCACGATCACCGGCAAGAACGGGCACGAGGCGAAGGTCGACCTCGAGGTGGGCGAGGCCCGGGCGGAGGACTTCGACGGTCTCGTCCTGCCGGGCGGCGTCGTCAACGGCGACACCATCCGCACCGACGAGCGGGCCGTCGCCTTCACCCGCGACTTCTTCGCCCAGCACAAGCCAGTCGGTGTCATCTGCCACGGCGGCTGGATCCTCACGGACGCGGACGTCCTGCGCGGCCGCACGCTCACGTCCTACCCGAGCCTCAAGACCGACCTCAGCAACGCCGGCGCGACGTGGGTGGACGAGGAGGTCGTCGTCGACCAGGGCCTCGTGAGCAGCCGCACCCCGGACGACCTCCCGGCGTTCAACGACAAGCTCGTCGAGGAGATCTCCGAGGGCGAGCACGCCGGCCAGCACGCCTGAGGCTGCTCAGGCCTCGCCGCTGACCGACGCCCCGGCCCCGGTCGGGGCGTCGGTCCTGTCCGCCCGCTTCCTGGCACGCTCGAGCGCCCGGCGGCGCTGCTCCTTGGCCTCGTCCTCGAGCCTGTCCGCCTTCTCCTGGTCGCGGGTGAGGTTGTCACCCGACTCGGGGTCGAAGACGTGCAGGAGGGCCGGGTCGAACCACAGCTCGGCGACGTCTCCCTCGCGCACGCCGCTCATCGAGTCCAGCGCGACGACGAGCTGGGTGCGCATGCCCTCGCCGTCGAGGTCCCGGTCGAGCTCCTCGAGCTTGTCCCGCACCGCGTCGTGGGTCTCGAACGGGATGTAGGCGTAGAGGACCTCACCCATCCACTCCGTGACGTCCACGTCGGCCTCGAAGGTGACCCCGCCGTCCTTGGCGCCGGTCTCCATCGTGTCGGCGTCCTCGAACGCGTCGGGGCGGATCCCGACGATGACGAGGTCCCGGTCCCCCACGGCGGCGCGCAGCCGGTCGTCCATGGGGAGGTCGACCATGGGCAGGTGCAACGTGCCGCCCTTGACCTCGCCGGGCAGGAAGTTCATCGGGGGCGATCCGATGAAGCCCGCCACGAAGAGGTTGAGCGGCTGGTCGTACAGGCCCCGCGGGCTCGCGACCTGCTGCAGCTCGCCGCGGCGCAGGACGGCGACGCGGTCGCCGAGCGTCATGGCCTCGGTCTGGTCGTGCGTGACGTACACGGTCGTCGTGGCGAGGGTGCGCTGGAGGCGGGCGATCTCGGTGCGCATCTGGCCGCGCAGCTTGGCGTCCAGGTTCGACAGCGGCTCGTCGAAGAGGAACGCCTGCGCCTCCCGCACGATCGCCCGTCCCATGGCCACCCGCTGGCGCTGCCCGCCGGAGAGGTTGGCGGGCTTGCGCTCGAGGTGCTCGTCGAGCTCGAGCAGGGACGACGCGCGGCGCACCCGGGCGTCGATGTCGTCGTCGGAGTACTGGCCCTTGGTCAGCCGCAGCGGGAAGGCGATGTTCTCGTACACCGTCAGGTGCGGGTACAGCGCGTAGTTCTGGAACACCATCGCGAGGTCCCGGTCGCGCGGCGCCTTGTCGTTGACGACCTCCTCCCCGATGCGGAGCTCGCCGTCGGTGATGTCCTCGAGGCCGACGATCATCCGCAGCAGCGTGGACTTCCCGCAGCCGGACGGGCCCACGAGGATGACGAACTCGCCGTCGGCGATGTCGAGGTCGATCCCCTTGACGGCGGTGAAACCGTCCGGGTAGGTCTTGACGACCTTGTCGAGGGTGATGGATGCCATCTGGGGCCTCTCCTTCTTCTGGTCGAGGGCCTCAGCCCTTGACGGCGCCCTGGGTCAGGCCGGACACGATGCGACGCTGGAAGAGCACGACGACGATGACCACCGGGATGGTCACCACGATGGCGGCGGCCGAGATGGACCCGGTGGGTTGCTCGAACTGCGAGGCGCCCGTGAAGAACGCGAGTGCCGCCGGCACGGGCCTGGCCGCCTCGGTCGAGGTGAGTGAGATGCCGTAGACGAAGTCGTTCCAGGCGATGAAGAACGCGATGATGCCCGTGGTGAACACCCCGGGCGCGGCGAGGGGCACGACCGCCTTGCGGAACGCCTGCATCGGCGTCGCGCCATCGACCTGGGCGGCCTGCTCGAGCTCCCAGGGGATCTGCTGGAAGAACGCCGCCAGCGTCCAGATCGAGATCGGCAGGGTCAGCGACAGGTAGGGGATGATCAGCCCGAGCCAGGTGTCGTACAGCCCGATCGAGCGCCACAGGTTGAACAGTGGGGTGACGATGGAGATCGCCGGGAAGATCGAGACGGCCAGCGAGGTGAGGAGCACCATCCGCCGGCCGGGGAAGTCGAGCCGGACGATGGCGTAGGCGGCGAACGTGGCGAGGACGACGGCCACGGCGGTGGAGATGAGCGAGATGCCGATGGAGTTGCGCAGCGCGGAGAGGAACAGCTCCTGCGCCGATCCGTCGGGCGCGAGGATCGCGGTGTAGTTCTCGACGGACCACGCCGGCGGCAGGAAGGTGCCCGAGTCGATGTCCGCCGGGGCCTTGAAGGACGTCATGAGGATCGAGATGACGGGGAAGAGCGCCCACACGAGGACGACGAGGGTGATGAGTGCCCAGGCGACCTTCTGCTTCGTCGTCAGCGCCATGTCACTTCCCTCCCACAGAGCCGGCCAGGTCCACCTTGAAGCCCTTGACCGTGCCGATGGCGATGCCGATCACGCACAGGAACAGCACCACCGAGATCGCTGAGCCCATGCCGATCTCGAGGCGGCCGATGGAGGTGTTGTAGGCGAGGAGCGAGAGCGCGCGGGTGTTGTTCGCGCCGCCGGTCATGATGTAGATGTTGTCGAAGATGCGGAACGCGTCCAGCGCCCGGAAGAGGACCGCGACCATGATGGCGGCCCTCATGTTCGGCAGGATCACGCGCCGCAGCACCTGCCAGGGCGTGGCGCCGTCGACCTTCGCGGCCTCCTCGAGGTCCCCGGACACCTGCGCGAGCCCGGAGAGCAGCAGCAGGGAGATGAAGGGCGTGGTCTTCCACACCTCCGAGGCGATGATGACGAAGAGAGAGCTGGCCGACCCGGCGAACCAGTTGAGGTCGGTGATGTCCACGCCCGGAAACGCCGAGATCCAGTTGTTGACGTACCCGGAGCTGATGTCGAAGGCGTAGAACCAGGCGAAGGCCGAGACCACGGTGATGATGCCGTAGGGCACGAGGATGGCCGTGCGCAGCAGACCGCGCAGGTGCCTGATCGCCCGGTGCATGACCATGGCCAGCGCGAAGCCGAGGACCAGCTCGATGAGCACCGTGACGACCGTGATGAACGCCGTGATGAGCATGCTCCGCCAGAACTCGGGATCGGTGAAGACGACGCCGTAGTTCCCGAGCCCGACGAACCGGCGGTCGTCCGGGGCGGTGAGCCGGTAGGAGAACAGCGAGTCCCAGAAGGCCTGGAGGATCGGGTAGACCGTGACGGCGAGCATGATGACGAAGGCCGGACCGGCCAGCATCCAGCCGAGCCTCGCCTCGTCACGGCCACGACCGCTGCGGCGCTTCTTCTTCGCCGGCGCCGCGCGGCCCTCCTCGGCGTCGACGTCGGCGTCGACCGCGGTCGGGGCGGGCGGTGGCGGTTGTCCCTGGACGCTCACAGCAGCCGCTCCCCTCGGAGCACCCCGGTGATGAGCTCGGTCGCCTCGACCGGGGTGCGCTCGGGGTCGAGGTCCGAGATCGGGTACCACGTCTCCTGGAGCCCGATGGAGACCTCGTTGTAGTAGGGGGTCTGCGGGCGGGGCACCGCCCGCTCGAGCGAGTCGCGCAGCAGGTCCGCCATGGGATAGGCCTCCTGGATCTCGGGCCGGTCGTAGACGTCTGCGCCGACCGGCGCGTTGCCGTTCGTCTCGACGTACATCGCCTGGTTGTCCGGCTGGACGAGGCACTGGACGGCGTCGTAGGCGAGGCCGACGTGCTCGGAGAACGCCCCGACGCCGAGGTTGAGACCACCGACCGGCGGGGCGCTCTCCGTCCCCTCCTCCACCTGCGGGTACATCGCCCAGCCGATGTCCTCGACGACGTCGGGGGCCGTGCTCTGCGCGCCGGGCCACACGAACGGCCAGTTGACCATGAAGGAGCCGTTGTCCCCGAGGAACTCGTTGAGGGAGGCGTCCTCGTCCTCCGTCGGCATCCCAGGCCCGCCGAGCCCCTCGGAGGCGATGGTGCTCATGATCTCGGCGGCCCGCTGCCCCTCGGGGCTGTCGAGGGCGACCTCGAGCTCGTCGGCGGGCGCGGCGGGGTCGGGGAGGATCTCCGCGCCCTGAGACGCCATGAGCGCGTTGACCCACACGGTCATCGACTCGGCCTTGACGCCCTGCACCCCGAGGTACTTGCCCTGGTCCCGGGCCACCTCGATGATCTGGTCCCAGGTGACCGGCTGGCTCATGTCCAGGCCCGCCTCCTCGACGACGGACTTGCGGTACCACAGCAGCATCGTGTTGCTGAGGAACGGGGCCGTGACGAGCTCGCCGTCCCACGTGGCCGAGTCGACGGCGCCCTGCACCACGTCCTCGACGAAGACGTCCGCGAGCTCCTCCGGCATCGGGGCGAGGAAGCCCGGCTCCGCGATCTCGGGGATGAACGGCGGGTCCAGGCTCATGATGTCGATGGAGGCGTCGGACGCCGCCAGGCGCCGCGCGAGCTGCTCCCGCTGCCCGGGGGCGTCGTTGGGCAGCAGGGATATCTGTATGCGGTACTCCCCCTCGGCGGCCTCCGAGCAGGTGCGGGCGATCTCGGCCTGCCCTCCGGCGTCCGGCGTGGTGTACCAGGTGAGCACCGGAGGACCGGACTCGCTCGCGCACGCGGCGAGGCAGGCGGTCATGGTCAGCGCCAGACCGGCGACCGCCGTCGGACGTCGTCGCACGTTCGGCCTCCTTCTCGCCGGCACGGTCCGCAATGACCGTGGTGCGACCAGAGAACACCGCCCTGCTCCCACGCGCATCCCGAGAGCCTCCCCGGGCGCCGTCCGGCCGGCTCCTGCGCCGCGCCGGCCGGCGACGGTCAGTCGCGCGCGGCGGCGTCGGCGCCGTCGACGGCACCGTCCCGGCGCAGGCGCGTCCGCGCCCCGGCGTACGCCCGCCCGAGCAGGGCGTGGGTGGCCGGGTGCAGCGCGAGGACGACGACGAGCGCCCCGCCCGTGACGGTCGCCGCGGTGTACCCGGCGACCGCGAGCGCGGGAGCCCCGAGCTCGGCCATCCGGCCGGGCCCGATCGCGCCGCTCGCGGCGCCGCACAAGAGCCCGGTGACGACGCCGGCGACCGCGCCCGCCGTGAGGGCGGAGAGAGCGGCGTGACCGGGGGCGGGGCAGAACCGCCGGCGGTGCAGCCACCAGCCGACGGCCGCACCGACGAGGACGGGGCCGAGGAGGACCCACGCCAGGCCGGGCGCGCCGGGTCCGGGGAGGGCACCGAGGAGCGGCACGGCGGGCAGCGGCGCGGTGACGACCTCCGTCGTCGAGAAGAGGGTGCCCGTGCCGACGACGAAACCCGGCCCGGCGACCCACGCCAGGGCCCACACGAGTGCGCTCGGCAGCCAGAGGAGCTGGGCGAGGACGAGGATGACGCCGCCGAGGGGCTCCGGGCCGAGCGCCTCGTGGAGGGCGCTCACCTCCGCGGCACCGGTGGCGAGCGCCGTCCCGCCGGCGACGACGGCGAGCGCCAGGAGCCCGAGGGCGGCCCACCCGGCGCCGCGCACACCGGCACGCACGGACGCCGGGAGCGCTCCGACGGCGCGCGCGACGCGCTCGGGAGTGCGGGCGCGCGCCCGCCGCAACGCCGCGGCCGCGCCCAGCGCGGCGATGGCGGCGGCACCGACGACCGCGCCGAGCCGGCCGGCCGGGCCCGGGACGACCGCGGAGATGACGAGCGCGGCGAGGACGTACCCGCCGGTCGTGAAGCCCGCCTGGCCCCACGAGCGCAACCGGGCCCGGCGGGCCCCGCCGTAGACGAGCGCGGCGCTGAGGAGGGACAGGCCGAGAGGCGTGAGGGAGACCGTCCCGCCGCCGCCGAGGTGCATCGTCCCGCCCTGCCCGAGGAGCCACAGGGACGTCCCGGCGCGGGCTGCGTCGACCCAGCCCGCCTCGCCGAGGACCGGGGCGGCCGCCGTCGCGACGTAGGCAGCGACGGCGGGGATGGCGATCGCGAGCCAGCTGAGCACGGCGGCCTCGACGCCCGTGATGGTCGAGCGCAGCCACCCGGAGGGAAGGCGCAGGACCCGGCGCGTCGGGGACGGGCTCAGGAGCGGGGGCGCGGCGGTCGTGGACATCTCCCCCATCGTCGACGAACGCCGCCCCGCAGGAGTGCTAGCGGGGCGGCGTGTCGGCGTGGCGGGAAGCACGGCGCCATCGGCGCCGTGCCGGGCGCTCAGCCGGCGAGGATCTCGCGGGCGAGGCGCGCGGTCTCGCTCGGCGTCTTGCCGACCTTGACCCCGGCGGCCTCGAGCGCGACCTTCTTCGCCTCCGCCGTGCCCGAGGAGCCGGAGACGATGGCGCCGGCGTGGCCCATCGTCTTGCCCTCGGGGGCGGTGAAGCCCGCGACGTAGCCGACGACCGGCTTCGTCACGTTGGCCTTGATGAACTCCGCGGCCCGCTCCTCGGCGTCGCCGCCGATCTCACCGATCATGACGATGACCTCGGTGTCCGGGTCCGCCTCGAACGCCGCGAGGGCGTCGATGTGCGTCGTGCCGATGACCGGGTCCCCGCCGATGCCGATGGCGGTGGTGAAGCCGATGTCGCGGAGCTCGTACATCATCTGGTACGTGAGCGTGCCCGACTTGGAGACGAGGCCGATCGGGCCCGCGTCCGTGATGTCCGCCGGGGTGATGCCGACGTTCGACTTCCCAGGGCTGATGATGCCTGGGCAGTTCGGGCCGATGAGGCGCACGCCCTTGGACTGGGCGTAGGTGAAGAACTCCGCGGAGTCCGCGACCGGCACGCCCTCCGTGATGATGACGACGAGGGGGAGCCCTGCGTCGACGGCCTCCATGACGGCGCCCTTCGTGTGCGCCGGCGGGACAAAGATGACCGAGACGTCCGCGCCGGTGGCCTCCTTCGCCTCCGCGACGGAGCCGAAGACCGGGATCGAGACGGTGCCGGCGGTGCGCCCCTGCGCACCCGGACCGATGGGCTCGACGTCGAAGTCGACGCTCGTGCCCGCCTTGCGGGGGTTGACGCCGCCGACGACCTGCGTGCCGGCGCCGAGCATCCGGCGGGTGTGCTTCTGGCCCTCCGCACCCGTCATGCCCTGGACGATGACGCGCGAGTCCGCGTTGAGGAAGATCGACATAGCTGGGGTTCCCGTCCTTACTTCGCGGCGGCGAGCTCGGCGGCCTTGGCCGCGGCGTCGTCCATGGTGTCCACCATCGTCACGAGGGGGTGGCTGGCCTCGTCGAGGATGCGTCGCCCCTCGACGACGGAGTTGCCGTCCAGGCGGACGACGAGCGGCTTGGTGGCCTTGTCCCCGAGGATCTCAAGGGCCTGGACGATGCCCTTGGCGACCTCGTCGCAGGCGGTGATCCCGCCGAAGACGTTGACGAAGACGCTTCGGACCTGCTCGTCACCGAGGATGACGTCGAGGCCGTTCGCCATGACCTCGGCGTTGGCGCCGCCGCCGATGTCGAGGAAGTTCGCCGGGCGGACCCCGTGCGCCTCGCCCGCGTAGGCGACGACGTCGAGGGTGCTCATGACGAGCCCAGCGCCGTTGCCGATGATGCCGACCTGCCCGTCGAGCTTGACGTAGTTGAGGCCCGCGGCCTTCGCCTTGGCCTCGAGGGGGTCGGCCGCGGCCTTGTCCTCGAGCTCGGCGTGGTCGGCGTGACGGAAGGCGGCGTTCTCGTCGATCGTCACCTTGCCGTCGAGGGCGATGATCGCCCCGTCCTCGGTCCGCACGAGAGGGTTGACCTCGACGAGGGTGGCGTCCTCCTCGACGTAGACGGTCCACAGCGTCTGGATGACCCGGGCGACCTCGTCCGCGACGTCGGGCGCGAAGCCCGCCGTCTCGACGATCTCGCGGGCCTTGGCCTCGTCGATGCCGACGCCCGGCTCGACGGCGACGCGGGCGAGCGCCTCGGGGCGCTCGACGGCCAGCTGCTCGATCTCGACGCCGCCCTCGACGCTCGCCATGGCGAGGTAACGCCGCTCGGAGCGGTCGAGGAGCACGGAGAAGTAGAACTCCTCGGCGATCTTCGCCCCCTCGGCGATCATGACGCGGTGGACGGTGTGGCCCTTGATGTCCATGCCGAGGATCTCGCCGGCCTTCTCGGCCGCCTCCGCGGGCGAGTGGGCGAGCTTGACGCCGCCCGCCTTGCCGCGGCCGCCGGTCTTGACCTGCGCCTTGACGACGACGGTGCCGCCGCCCAGCTGCTCGGCCGCGGCCCGCGCCTCCTCGGCAGTCGTGGCGACGATGCCGCCCAGCACGGGGACACCGTGCTTGGCGAACACGTCGCGTGCCTGGTACTCGAAAAGGTCCACCCCGGTGAGTCCTTCCATCGACAGATTTGGGTGCCTCGACACGCGAGACAGCTCGGGTGAGCCTATCGCGCGGCTTCCGCACGCACCGAACGGAGGCGGGCGGCGACGGTGTGATGCGCGCGCCACCGGCCCGTCCTACGGTGGCCACGAGACGACGACGGGGAGGGCGCCATGGCCGGTCGGCAGTCCGAGCGCGGCCGGTCGCTCGCGTCCGGCGCGATGATCGGCGTGGGGGTCATGGCCGCCGTCGACGAGATCGTCTTCCACCAGGTCCTCGCGTGGCACCACTTCTACGACCGCTCGACGAGCGACGTCGCCCTCCTGTCCGACGGGCTGCTCCACGCGGCCGAGCTCGTGCTCGTCGTCGCCGGCTTCTTCTTCTACGCCGACCTGCGCCGCCGCCGGGCGCTCGCACCGCGCTCCGCCCTCGCCGGGCTCTTCCTCGGCCTCGGCGGCTTCCAGCTCTTCGACGGGCTCGTCAACCACAAGGTCCTCGGTCTGCACCAGGTCCGGTACGGCGTCGACCTCCTCCCGTACGACCTCGCGTGGAACCTCGCGGGCGGAGCCCTGCTCGTCGTCGGGCTCGTCCTCCTCCTCGGCTCCCGCCGGGAGGCCGGGCAGGAGGGACGGTGACGGCGACGGTGGTCGTCGCCCGGGCGGCGGCGTGACGATCGGTATCGGCGCCGCCGTCCGCACCTCCGCCGACCACGCGGCCCACGCCGCCGGCGCTGGAAGTGGCCTCGCCGCCTGGCTCGTGCCCGCGCTCCTCGCGCTCGCGCTCCTCGCCGCGTACGGCGCCGGCGCCCGCGCCTACCGGCGCCGGCGCGGGCGCCCGTGGGACCCTCGGCGCACCGCGAGCTGGGTGCTCGGCGCGCTCCTCGTGGCGGCAGCGGTGTCCCCGCCGGCCTCGGCGTGGGCCCACGCCGACCCGCGCGGGCACATGGCCCAGCACCTCGTGCTCGGCATGTACGCGCCGCTCGCGCTCGTCCTCGCCGCGCCGGTCTCGCTCCTCCTCGGTGCTTCAGAGCCCCCGACCGCCCGACGGGTGACCGCGGTCCTGCGCCAGCGAGGCGTCCACGTGCTCTCCCACCCGGGCGTCGCGGCGGTGCTGGCCACGGGCAGCCTCTTCGTCCTCTACCTCACCCCGCTCTACGCGCTCACCCTCACCGAGCCCGTCGTCCACACCGCCCTCAACGTCCACCTCGTCCTCGCGGGCGCCCTCTACACGTGGGCGATCGCCGGGCCCGACCCCGCCCCGCGCCGGCCCGGCATGGGCGTCCGGGTGGGCGTGCTGCTCCTCTCCGCGGGCGCGCACGCGTTCCTCGCGAAGCTGCTCTACGCGCGGGCGGGCGACCCGGCCGGCGAGGCGGCCGCACAGTGGATGTACTACGGCGGGGACGTCGCGGAGCTGCTCCTCGCGACGGCGCTCTTCGCGTGGTGGTACGAGTACCGCCCCGGTCAGGCCCGGCGCAGCAGGGCGACGAGGAAGCCGGCGCCCTCGACGTAGGGGCGCAGGTCCCACGTGGACAGCAGCAGGTCCGGGACGAGCCCGCTGACCCGCGCGTCGTCGAGGAACTCGTCGAAGTCGTACCCGCGCCCGGCGCCGAAGCCGATCGCCGCGCGGCCGTCGGGACGGAGGTGGACGGCCATCCGCCGCAGCACCTCCCGGCGGGTGCCCGGGGCGAGGAAGGCCATGACGTTGCCGGCGCAGAGGATCGCGTCGAACCCCTCGGTGATGCCGCGGGCGGGCAGGTCGAGCTCGGCGAGGTCTCCGACGAGCCACGTCGCGCCGGGGTGGTCCTCCTTCGCCGCGGCGACGAGGACGGGATCGACGTCCACCCCGACGACGTCGTGGCCGAGACCCGCGAGGTAGCCGCCGTGGCGGCCGGGCCCGCAGCCGGCGTCGAGGATGCGGGCCCCGGGCGGGACGAGGGCGTCGACGAGCCGCGCCTCACCGACGAGGTCGGCGCCGGCAGCGGCCATCGCCCGGAAGCGCTCGACGTACCAGGTGGAGTGCTCGGGGTTCGCCCGGGTGATCTCGGCCCACGTGCTCGGTTCGCTCATGGGAGCCATCCTGCCCGCGGCGGCGCTACCCGCCCAGCCGTGCGGACAGCTCGGCGAACGCGTCCGCCACGACGTCCGCGTAGAGGAGGCCGCCGTCGATGTCGGGGTGGATGCCGTCGGACTGGAGCATGTGGGGCACGGCGTCGATCGCGGAGTACCAGTCGGCGATGATCACGTTCGGGTACTCCGCGACGACGTCCGCGAGCGTCGCGTTCGCCTCCGGCACCCAGTAGCTGCCGCCGTAGAGGTTGACGACGACGACCATCCGCTCCGGTCCGAGCGCGTCGAGGGTGGCGCGCACGACGTCGGGCTCGCGCACGCCGGCGTTCGTGCCGAAGTCGAGGACGACGGCGCGGCGCACGGTCCCGGCCGCTACCTGTGCCTCGACGGCCGCCCGGCCCGCAGGCCACTGCCGGTTCGACTCGGCGTCGAGCGCGATGCCCGGGAACCGGTCGGTGAGGCCGTGCGCGCTCGTCACGACGATCGAGTCCCCGAAGGCGGTGATCTCTTCCCCGGTCGGCATCGAGGTGTCGAGGTCCGCGGCAGGAGCGGCTGCGCTGGCGGCCTCCGCGGCCTCCGACGCGGCGACGATGCTCTCCCCCGCCTCGATCTGCGCCTGGGTCCGGGAGGACGTGGGCGCCGTGGCGATGGCCACAGCGCTGCCGGCGAGGAGGATCACCACCACGGCGGCCGCGATGCGCGGGCCCCGCGAGCGTGGCCCGGCGAGGGCGCGCCCGGCGGCGGCCGCGCTCGCCCGGAAGCCGGCCTCCCGCACGGGCATCTCGACCCAGCGGTACGAGGCCGCCGAGATCACGAGGGTGAGGACGAGGGCGAGCCCACGCACCGTCCAGCTCCAGCCGGAGTCGTACGTCGTCGCCGGCAGCGCCTCCGTGACGATGAGGATGACCGGCCAGTGCCACAGGTAGATGCCGTAGGAGCGCTGTCCCACCCACTCGAGCGCCGGGATCCGCATGAGGCGCTGGAAGGTCGAGGACGGCCCGAGCAGGGCGGCGATGAGCACGGCCGTGAGCAGGCACGCAGCGAGGATGCCGCCGCGGAACGTCCCGGTGAGGTCCTCGCGCAGGCCGAGCATGAGCGCGATGAGCCCGGCGAGGGCCGCGAGGGCGGCGAGGCCCCGCAGCCGGCGCCACCACGCCGAGCGCAGCCACCCGCCGGGCGCGCCCCAGGCGAACGCGAGCGCGACGCCGATCATGAGCCCGAAGAGGTGGGTGTCGGTGCCGTAGTAGACGCGGGTCGCGTCCTCGCCCGGGGTGAAGAGGAGCGCCATGGCGCCCGCGGAGAGCGCGGCGGCGGTGAGGGCGGCCGCGACGCGCTGGCGCACCGTGGCCGTGAACGCGAGGACGAGGACGAGGAGCACGGGCCACAGGAGGTAGAACTGCTCCTCGACCGCGAGGGACCAGAAGTTGACGAAGAGCAGGGGCGAGGTGCGGGCGAAGTAGCTCGACCCGGCCCCGATCTCGAGCCAGTTGTTCGAGAAGGTGAGGGCGCCGAGCGCCTGGCGGCCGATGTTGACGAGGAGGTCCCCGCCCACGAGCGCCGCCGCGCTCACGCTGACGGCGACGACGGTCACGAGGGCCGGCAGGAGCCGGCGGGCGCGGCGCACCCAGAACCGCGGCAGGTCCAGGCGGCCCCTCGTGCGCATCTCGCGCAGGAGGAGCGTCGTGATGAGGAACCCGCTGAGGACGAAGAAGACGTCGACGCCGAGGAAGCCGCCCGGTAGGGACGTCGGACGCAGGTGGTAGACGAGGACGGCGACGATCGCCAGCGCCCGGATCCCGTCGAGCCCCTCGATGCGGCTCGAGGCGCGCGACCGGGGTGCCCGCGGGTCCGCCGCAGCGGGAGGCCGCGAGGTGGCGGCGCGCGGTGCCTGCCCGCGCGGCCGCGCGAGCGTCGACGTCGCGCTCATGGACCACTCCCTCCGCCTTGTCCCGAGCGTAGGGACGCGGAGGCGCAGATCCCGGCGCGGCGCGCCGGTCCCGCGGGGCGGACGTGCCCCGCTAGAGCTTCGTGACGGGCGAGTAGCGCAGGAGGAGGCGCTTCGTGTTGCCGCCGCCGAAGTCGATCTTGGCGACCGAGCTCGCGCCCGCGCCCTCCATGGCGATGACCGTCCCCATGCCGTACGCGTCGTGGGTGACCTTGTCCCCCACGTCGAGGTCCGGCACGTCGGCGCGCGGGGTGGCCGACCCGAAGCTCGGCGTCTTCTCCCCGGCGCCCTGCCGGGTGGTGCGGACGGCGCCGCTGCGGGCGCCGGAGCCGCCAGGCCCCGACGGCGCGCCGGCGCGGTCGGACCGCCCGCCCCAGCCGGAGCGCCAGCCTCCGCCCGTGCCGGAACGCAGCGCGTCCATCGAGGACGCCTCGCGGCGCCAGTCGAGGAGGTCGGTGGGGATGTCGGAGAGGAAACGGCTCGCGGGCAGCTCCTGCGGCATCCCGAACGCGGTGCGCACCGCCGCGCGCGAGAGGTAGAGGCGCTGCTGGGCGCGCGTGAGGGCGACGTAGGCGAGCCGCCGCTCCTCCGCGAGCTCTTCGGTGTCGGCGAGCGAGCGCTGGTGCGGGAACGTGCCGTCCTCGAGGCCGGTGATGAAGACGACCGGGAACTCGAGACCCTTGGCCGTGTGGACCGTCATGAGGGTGACCTGCCCCTGGTCGGCCGCGCCCGCGTCGGGGATCTGGTCCGAGTCCGCGACGAGGGCGACGCGCTCGAGGAAGTCACCGAGCTCCCCCTCGGGGTCGAGCTCGGAGAACTCGGCGGCGACCGCGTGCAGCTCGGCGAGGTTCTCCACCCGGGAGGCGTCCTGGGGGTCCTCGCTCGCCCGCAGCTCGGCGAGGTAGCCCGAGCGGTCGAGGGCCGCGTCGAGGATCTCCGCCGGCCCCGCGCCGGAGGCGGCGAGGTCGCGCAGCCCGCGCATGAGGTCGGCGAACACGCGGACCTGCGTGCGCCCGCGGGTGGCGAGGCCGAGGACCTCGGGCGCCGCGCCGTCGGCCGCCGCCGCGTGCTCGATGGCCGCGCCGAAGGAGATGCGCTCCCGCTCGGCATGGGCGGCGAGCATGGCCTCGGCGCGGTCCCCGAGCCCGCGCTTGGGGACGTTGAGGATCCGGCGCAGGTTGACGGCGTCGTCGGGGTTGGCGACGGCCCGGAGGTAGGCGAGCGCGTCCTTGATCTCACGCCGCTCGTAGAAGCGCGTCCCGCCGACCACCTTGTAGGGGATGCCGACGCGGATGAGCACCTCCTCGAGCGCCCGCGACTGGGCGTTCGTGCGGTAGAAGACGGCGACGTCGGCCGGGCGCACGCCGTCGGAGTCCCCGAGGCGGTCGATCTCCTCGGCGATGAAGCGCGCCTCCTCGTGCTCGGAGTCCGCGACGTAGCCGACCACCTGGGGACCCGAGCCCGAGTCCGTCCACAGGTTCTTCGCCCGCCGGCCGGGGTTGCGCGAGATGACGGCGTTGGCGGCGGAGAGGATCGTCTGGGTCGAGCGGTAGTTCTGCTCGAGGAGGATCGTCGTCGCGTGCGGGTAGTCGACCTCGAACTCGAGGATGTTGCGGATCGTCGCGCCGCGGAAGGCGTAGATCGACTGGTCCGCGTCACCGACGACCGTGAGCTCGGCGGGCGGCACGTCGGGCAGGTCGTTGCTGGAGGTGTCCCCCACGCCGGCGAGCTCGCGGACGAGGACGTACTGGGCGTGGTTGGTGTCCTGGTACTCGTCGACGAGGACGTGCCGGAACCGGCGCCGGTAGTGCTCGGCGACGGCCGGGAACGCCTGGAGGAGGCTGACCGTCGTCATGATGAGGTCGTCGAAGTCGAGCGCGTGCGCCTGGCGCAGGCGGTCGTTGTACAGGCGGTAGGCCTGCGCGAGCGCCGTGTCGAACGGGTTGGTCTCCGCGACGCCGGCGGCGAAGTCGTCCGGGTCGACGAGCTCGTTCTTGAGGTCGGAGACACGGCGCGAGAACATCTTCGGCGGGTAGCGCTTGGGGTCGAGGTCGAGCTGGCGGCACACGAGCGTCATGAGGCGCTGGGAGTCCGCGGCGTCGTAGATGGAGAAGCTCGAGCGCAGCCCCAGGGTCGCGTGCTCGCGGCGCAGGATCCGCACGCACGCCGAGTGGAAGGTCGAGACCCACATGCTCCGGGCTGCGGGCCCGACGAGCTCCTCGACGCGCTCGCGCATCTCCCCCGCCGCCTTGTTCGTGAAGGTGATGGCGAGGATCTCCCCCGGGCGCGCGCGCCGGGTCGCGAGGAGGTGGGCGACGCGGTGCGTGAGGACGCGGGTCTTGCCCGAGCCGGCGCCCGCGATGATGAGGAGCGGGCCGCCGGCGTGGACGACGGCGGCGCGCTGCTGCGGGTTGAGCCCCTCGAGGAGGGCCGCGGCCTCGCTGCTCCCGTCGGCGGCGGCACCGGCACTGCCGCCCGCGCTGCCGCCGCCACTCGCGCCACGGCCGCGGGAGCCACCGGGACGCTCGGCTGGGACGTCGTCGTCCGTGCGCGGCAGGACGGCGGCCGGGAGGGTCGCGAGGCCCTCGAGACCGGGGAGCGGGAGGTTGTCGAACAGAGATGTCATGGCGCCTTCAAGCGTAAGCGCTCGCACTGACACTCCGGCGCCCCTGGGGACCGCGACGGGGGAGGTGGACGGGTCAGGTGCGCCACATGCCGATGAGGAGCGCCCCGGTCGCGACGAGGGCACCGGCGAGCTCGACGAGGATCGTCAGGCCGGTCGCCTTCATCGCGAGCCACGTCGAGCGCCACGCGGCTCCCTGCTCCCGCAGTCGCGCGCTCTCCATGAGGTAGACCCCGAGGACGAAGCCGATGGGCAGCCCGACGACGGGGATGACGAAGAACCCGACGACGCCGAGCACTCCACCGACGACGAGCGTGCGGCCCGGCACGCCGCCCCGCCCGAGGTAGCGCCCGGCGAGGACGTACTTCGCGACGGCGGCGACGGCCACCGCGACGGTCGCGACGACGCCGACGGTCCACCCGACGGTCCCGCCGGTGACGAACGCCCACACGAGCACGGCGGCCAGCACGATGAGGCTGCCGGGGATGACCTGGACGACCGCCCCGACGAGCCCGACGAGGACGGCCAGGACGACGAGCCCCTCACCGAGGGCGCCCATCAGGTGGGCAGGGGCGCGGTCGGGGGCTCGTGCGTCATGCCGGCGACGTTAGCGCCAGAGGACGGCGATGGCGATGTTGAGCACGGTGAGGCCAGCGATGCCCCCGACCATGCCGGTGCTCACCTTGTCCGCGTCCTTGCGGCTCGCGACGACGACGAGCGCGGTGACGACGAGCGTGACGACGAGCTTGATGCCGATCTTCATGTGGTTGACGTCGCCGTCGAGCACAGCCTCGGCGAGCCCCACCATGATGAGGCCGGTGACGAGCGCGGTGAGCGCGCCGTGGAGGACCCCCTTGGCGATGCGCGGCGGGCGGAGGTTGACGAGCGTCCCGCCGAGGACGATCGCCCAGCCGAGGATGTGGAGGACGAGGACGAGGTGGTAGAGGAAATCCATGCCGCCCAGCCTAGGCGGCTTTCCTGACAGGTCGTCACCAAAGGTCGGTCGCCGAGCGCTCGGCGCGCCTCAGGAGCTAGATGAGCCGGCGGGCCGCCGCCCAGCGGGTGAGCTCGTAGCGGGAGGAGAGCTGGAGCTTGCGCAGGACGGCCGAGACATGGGTCTCGACGGTCTTGATCGAGATGAAGAGCTCGCTCGCGACCTCCCGGTAGGAGTAGCCGCGGGCGATGAGGCGCATGACCTCCTGCTCGCGCGCGGAGAGGCGGTCGAGCTCGTCGTCGGTCGTGGCGACGTCCGCCGCACCTGTGCCGAAGGAGTCGAGGACGAAGCCCGCGAGCCGCGGGGAGAAGACGGCGTCACCGCCGGCCACGCGGCGCACGGCGTCGGCGAGATCGACCGGGGCGATGGCCTTCGTCACGTAGCCACGTGCGCCGGCGCGGATGACGCCGACGACGTCCTCGCTCGAGTCCGAGACGGACAGGGCGAGGAAGCGCGTCGCGACGTCCGCGCACCCGGCGATGACCTCGCTCCCGCCGCCCCCGCGCCCGCCGGGCAGGTGGACGTCGAGGAGGACGACGTCCGGCACGTGCTCCCGGACGACGGTGATCCCCCCGGCGACGTCGGCCGCCTCCCCGACGACGACGATGTCGCTCGCCTGGGCCGCCAGCTCGGTCCGCACGCCGGTGCGGACCATCGAGTGGTCGTCGACGATGACGACGCGGTACTGCGGGGTCGCGGGCTCGCTCATGCCGCCATCCTCGCAGCCCGCCCCCGCCCCGTGGGCGGGCTCAGGCCCGGGCGCCCGCTGCGGGCATGCTCAG
Source organism: Georgenia wangjunii (assembly GCF_036421975.1). Lineage (NCBI taxonomy): Bacteria > Bacillati > Actinomycetota > Actinomycetes > Allobogoriellales > Allobogoriellaceae > Georgenia > Georgenia wangjunii. The sequence continues at coordinate 33,356 of NZ_JAZGON010000014.1, forward strand.
CCGCACCTCGGTCCCGACGAGCCCGGTCCCACCGCCGGAGCGGATCCGCGCGGTGCCGCCGTGCCGCTCGAGCCGCTCGATGATCGACTCGCGCACGCCGTGCCGGTCCGCCGGGACGGCCGCGAGGTCGAACCCCGCACCGCGGTCCCGGACGAAGACCTCCGTCGCACCCTCACCCACCTCGACGTAGAGCGAGACCGGGGGCGCGCCGTGGACGGCGGCGTTCGTCAGCGCCTCCCGGGTCGCGGCGAGGAGGGGTGCCGTCGCGTCGTCGGGCTCGCGGTCGCCCGCGGTGACGACGTCGACGGCGACCCCGTGCAGGTCCTCGACCTCGGCGGCCACCTGGCGCACCGCGGCGGCGACCGAGGTGCCGGCAGCCGGGCGGTCCGCGTAGAGCCACTCCCGGAGCTGTCGCTCCTGGGCCCGGGCGAGCCGCGCCACCTGGTCGGCATCGCCGGCGCGGGAGCGGATGAGCGAGAGCGTCTGGAGCACGGAGTCGTGCAGGTGCGCCGCGATGTCCGCCCGCTCGGCCTCCCGGGCGCGGGCCGCGCGCTCCGCGCCGAGGTCCCGCACGAGGCGCAGCCACAGCGGCGCGAGGACGAGCGCCGCACCGCCGAGGATCGCCGCCCCCGCCACGGTGCCGCCCAGGAGCTCGGCGAGTCCCTCGCCCCGCCCGAGCAGCAGGAGCGTGCCGACCAGCGCGAGGAGCAGGCCCCCGACGACGCGCAGGACGCTCGCGGCCCGGCGCGGGCGGGACGCCGCAGCGCCGGGGAGGGAGCTGTCGAGCTGGCTCCACACGAGCCCCGCCCCGCCCACCGCGACGAGCGCCGGGACGAGCCACGGGCTGGGCAGCGTGATCCCGGCCCGCCACAGGACGAGGAGCACGGCGGCGAGGATGAGCAGGAGGGCGAGGACGACGTCGCCGAGCGAGACGGCACGGCTCATCGTCCGCAGCCGCGGCGCCAGGCGCGCACCGGCCGCCGGCCGGGCCTCGGCCGCCGCGGCCGCCGGGTCCCCGGGCGGCACGAAGAGCCACAGCCACACGTACATCATCGCGCCGGCGCCGAACGCCAGCGTAGCGAGGGCGAAGGCGAGGCGGACCCGCTCGACCGGGAGGTCGAGATGGGCGGCGACGCCGCGGCACACGCCCGCCACGCGCCGCCCCCGGTCGGGACGGCGCAGCGGCAGCCGCGGCGGGGCGGGCATCGGGGTGGCACTCACCCCGGAATCGTCACACGGGCCGGGCACCAGCGGGAGCCCTCGGCCCGGATCTCAGGGTGAGCCCCGCCGCGGCGGTGGCACGATCCAGGGTCGGATCAGGGGGGTCCCCCATAGCGGCGGGGCACCTCGGCGCGGTTGGCTCGATGGCATGGACACGACACCGCACCACGACCCGCCGGCGGCCCCGGCGCCCCCACCGCCCCGGCCCTCCGGCGGCGACTCCTTCTTCGACTCCCTGCGCCGCACCGGCATCTGGCGCACCGACGACCGCTGGGTCGGCGGCGTCGCCGCCGGGACCGCCCAGCGCCTCGGCATCGACCCGGCGCTCGTGCGTGGTCTCCTCGTCGTCCTCACGTTCTTCGGCGGACTCGGACTCATCCTCTACGGCGCGGGCTGGGCGCTCCTGCCCGAGGCGCGCGACGGGCGCATCCACCTCCAGCAGGCGATGCGCGGCCACGTCGACGCCGCCCTCGCCGGGGCCATCGCCGTCTTCATCATCGGTATCTCGCGGCCCGTCTTCTGGTGGGACTTCCCCGGCAACGGCTGGGGGGCGGTGTGGGTGCTCGTGCTCATCGGCCTCACCGTCGCCGCCGTCGTCTCCGCCCGCGGTGCGCGGACCACGCCGCCCACGCACCCGCACGACCCGACCACCCCGTACGGCGCCGCCGCGTGGACGGCGCCGCCCGCACCCGCCGCGTGGACCACGCCGCCGCCCGCCCCGACCGCTGGAGAGAGCTACCCGATGACGACGTACCCGCCCGCGCCGGCCGGCCCCGCGCCCGACGCCGACGCACCGACGCGCGCGTTCGACAACCCGCTGCACGACGCGCCGCCGTCCGACGTCCCGACCCCGGGCGACGGGGCGTCCGCGTACGGCGGGCCCGGCTACGAGCCGCCGACCACTCCCTTCTTCCATGACGGGGGCGCCCCGCCTCCCGTGGTGCCACCGGTCCCGCCCGTGCCGCCGCGCCCACCCGTCCCGGGCCCCAGCTCGACGACGGTCAGCATCGTCCTCGCGCTCTGCCTCCTCACCACGGCGGCCCTGCTCCTCGCGCACCGCGCCGGCGCGCTCGACGGCAACCCCGTGCTCGTCGTCGGGGGGACCGTCCTCGCGCTCCTCGGCCTCGGCGTCGTCCTCAGCGGGATGCGCGGGCGCCGGCAGGGAGCGCTCGGCGGGCTCGCCCTCGTCCTCGCGATCGTCCTCGTCCCGACGGCGTCGGCCGTCGCGGTCCTGCCGGGTCTCGGCACGGTGGGCGGTCTCAGCTCCCCCGGGTCCGCCCTCGCCGGTGACCCGACGTTCCGGCCGACGACGGGCCCCCAGGCCAGTGAGGGCTACGAGCTCGGCGCAGGCGAGCTGACCGTCGACCTCACCGAGCTGGGCACCGCGCGCGGCACGGTCGAGGTGCCCGTCGAGGTGGCCTTCGGGGTCGCACGCGTCCTCGTGCCCGAGGACGCGGACGTCGAGGTCCGCGCGAGCGTCGCCGGCGGCGAGATCATCGGCCGCCTCGGCGCGGACTGGTCGGTCCCCAGCGGCGCACTGCCCGGGGACGCCACGCGCGGTGGCGACTCGCTCGGCAACGGCATGGGCGTCGAGGTCGTCGTCGTCCAGGAGGGCACCGGGACCGCGACCGGGCCGGACATCATCGTCGAGGTCGAGGTCGGCTTCGGTCAGGTCATCATCGAGGAGAGGTCATGAGCATGAGCAGCCACGAGCCGTCCACGCCCCGCGCGGGCACCATCGTGTGGGGCATCCTCCTCGCGCTGACCGGTCTGGCGGTGCTGGCCCTCGGGCTCGGCGTCGACCTCGACCTCCAGGCGGTCCTCATCGTGCTCCTCGCCGTCGCCGGCGTCGGGCTCCTCGTCAAGGCGCTCGTCCGGCCCGGCCGAGGATCCGAGCCGGCCGAGGTCGGCACCGGGGGCACCTGGGCCGCCCGGGACGAGGACTGACTCGCGCCCCCGACGTGAGTGCGCCTCGACACGCGCGATGCGCCTGGTCTACCAGGCGCATTGCGCGTGTCGAGGCGCACTCGTCCGTGCGGGGGCCGCTCGTGGAGCCGCTCGCGGGGCGGCTCCACGAGGCCCGCGGGGACGCGCCGGGCCGCAGGGGATCAGCTCTGGCGTGTGTCACGACCGGCGTCGTAGTCCCGCGGCGCGTCGGCGTAGACAGGCGTCTGCGCCGCCTTGGCGAGGTTCATGAGGGCGAGGCCGACGAGGCCGAGCAGCACCCCGAGGCCGATGACGAGCGCGGCGACGCCGTAGGCGACGACGGAGGTGAAGAGCGACGCCCGCAGGAAGGACGCGTTCATGACCGAGTCACGCTGGGCCTGGAGCTCCTCGTGCTCGGGGGAGCCCTCCTCGACCTCGCGCATCGCGGCGCCGAGCTCGGCGTAGGTTCGGCCGTCGGTGCCGGCGAGCGCGTGCTGGTTGATGATGTCGGCCTGCGCGTACGCCGTGAAGGGCCCGCCGACCTCGCGCCCGGCGAGGAAGTTCGCGTCCTCGGGAACCGTGATCTCCTCGGCGGCGAGCTGGTCGCTGACGACGAACCACGTGACGCCGCCGGCGAGGACGAAGATGATCCCGGCGATGAGGGAGAGCAGGCCGGCGGTCTTGGCGATTCCGGTGCCGGGGCGGGTGGTGCTCATGAGAACGGTCCTTTCGGGGGACGGTCGGGCAGCCACGCTGCCGTCGGGTGAGCCGGTGAGCTCGTGATGTGAAGATCATGTCAGGGGCGATTGCTCCCGTTATGGGCCGATGGTCCCGGTGCCGGCGGGCGTGCCCGGGGTCACACCGTGGGCGCTCCGGACGTCACCGGGTGGGACGATCCTCGCCATGAGGATCCTCCACGTCACGGACTGCTACCTGCCGCTCCTCGGCGGGATCGAGGTCCAGGTCCGCCAGCTCGCCCTGCACCAGCGCGCCGCTGGCCACGACGTGCGGATCCTCACCGCGACCCCGCGCGAGCGGGGCGGGCACGGCCTCAGCCAGGAGGACGACGACGGCGTGCGCGTCTACCGCATGGCGGCCCGTATGCCCGCGGGCGTCCCCGTGCACCCCTGGCCCGTCCCCCACGCGCGCCGGCTGCTGACCCGGCTCCGCCCCGACGTCGTCCACCTCCACATGGGCGGCGTCACGCCGTCGACCCAGGCCGTCATGCCGCTCGTGGGCCGGCTGGGGATCCCCGCCGTCGTCACGGTGCACAGCGTGTGGAGCCCGCGCACGGCCGTGCCGTTCTACGCGGCGCTCGACCGCCTCCTCGGCTGGTCGGGCTGGCCGCTCACCCTCACCGCCGTCTCCGAGCTCGCCGCCCGCCCGGTCCGCCGGGCGGCGCGGCCGGGCACCGAGGTCCACGTCCTGCGCAACGGGGTCGACGTCACGGAGTGGCGCCGCCCCCCGCTCCCCCGCGCCTCGAGCGCGGTCCACGCCGTCACCGCCGGGCGCTTCGCCCCGCGCAAGCGGATGATGCCGCTGCTCGAGGCGCTGCGCCGGGCCGGTGAGCTCCTGCCCGACGACGCGCTCGAGGTGACGATCGCCGGCGCCGGCCCTCAGCTCGGCGACGCCGAGGCGTTCCTCGCCGAGCACGGCATGACCGGGTGGGTCCACCTCCCGGGGCGCCTGAGCCGAGCCGACCTCATCGAGCTCTACCGCCGCGCCGACGTCTACCTCGCGCCGGGCGTCCAGGACGCCTTCAGCGTCGCCGTCCAGGAGGCTCAGGCCGCCGGCCTCGCGATCGTCTCGCGCGCCCAGTCCGGAGCGGCCGAGCTCCTCACCGAGGGGGTGGACGGGCTCCTCGCCGACGACGACGCGGCCCTAGCCCACCAGCTCGCCCGGCTCGTCACCGACCGCGCGCTCCTCGGGCGGATCACCGCGCACAACCGCACCGTCCCGCCGACGACGACGTGGGCCACGGTGCTCGGCGCGACGGAGGACATGTACCGCCGCGCCGGGGCGTGAGCACCCGCTCGCTAGCGGCTCACTCCCACTCGATCGTGCCCGGCGGCTTGCTCGTCACGTCGAGCACCACGCGGTTGACCTCGGGCACCCCGTTCGTGATGCGGTTCGAGATCCTCGCGAGGACGTCGTACGGCACGCGGGACCAGTCGGCCGTCATCGCGTCCTCGGAGGACACGGGCCGCAGCACGACGGGGTGGCCGTACGTGCGCCCGTCACCCTGGACGCCGACCGAGCGGACGTCGGCGAGGAGCACGACGGGGCACTGCCAGATGTCGCGGTCGAGCCCGGCGGCGGTCAGCTCCTCGCGCGCGATGGCGTCGGCGGCGCGGAGGATCTCGAGGCGCTCGGCCGTCACCTCGCCGATGATGCGGATGCCGAGGCCGGGGCCGGGGAACGGCTGGCGCCAGACGATGCCCTCGGGGACGCCGAGCTCGAGGCCGACGGCGCGGACCTCGTCCTTGAAGAGGGCGCGCAGCGGCTCGACGAGCTCGAACTGGAGGTCGTCGGGCAGGCCACCGACGTTGTGGTGAGACTTGATGTTCGCCGCTCCCTCGCCGCCGCCGGACTCGACGACGTCGGGGTAGAGCGTGCCCTGGACGAGGAACTTGACCTCCTCGTCGGCACCGGCCTCCGCGACGACCTCGCGGGCGGCCTGCTCGAAGACCCGGATGAACTCACGGCCGATGATCTTCCGCTTCGTCTCGGGGTCGCTCACCCCGGCGAGGGCGGTGAGGAACTGCTCGGCCGCGTCGACGACCTTGAGGTTGACGCCGGTCGCGGCGACGAAGTCCTCCTCGACCTGCTCGGCCTCGCCCGCGCGCAGGAGGCCGTGGTCGACGAAGACGCACGTGAGCTGGTCACCGACCGCCTTCTGGACGAGCGCCGCCGCCACCGAGGAGTCGACGCCGCCGGATAGCCCGCAGACGACCCGCGCGCTGCCGACCTGGGCGCGGATCGCCGCGACCTGCTCGGCGATGACGCTGCCCGGCGTCCACGTGGGCTCGAGGCCCGCGCCGTCGAAGAGGAAGTGCTCGAGCGCGGCCTGGCCGAGGACCGAGTGCTTGACCTCGGGGTGCCACTGGAGGCCGTAGAGGCGGCGCGAGCGGTCCTCGAAGGCCGCCACCGGCGAGCCCGGCGACGTCGCGAGGACGTCGAAGCCCTCCGGTGCGGCCTGGACCGAGTCGCCGTGGCTCATCCACACCGTCTGCTGCGTCGGCGAGTCCGCGAGGAGCGAGCCGGACGCGCTCAGCTCGACGACGGTCGAGCCGTACTCGCGCACGCCGGTGCGGGCGACGGTGCCGCCGAGCGCACCGGCCATGGCCTGGAAGCCGTAGCAGATGCCCAGGACGGGGACGCCGGCCTCGAAGAGCGCGGGGTCGACGCCGGGGGCATCCTCGGCGTACACCGACGCCGGGCCTCCGGAGAGGATGATCGCGGCGGGGTCCTTCGCGATGATCTCGTCGACGCCGAGCGTGTGGGGCACGACCTCGGAGTAGACGTTGGCCTCGCGCACGCGGCGGGCGATGAGCTGGGCGTACTGGGCGCCGAAGTCGACGACGAGGACAGGCCGGGGTGTGGCGGCGAGCTCGGCGGTCGTGGGCGCGGTGGGGTCGGTGCTCACCGGTTCAGGGTAGTGCGCGCTCGGGTCCGCTCGACCAGGGCCGGCAGGTCCGCCTCGAACCATGCCCGCGCCCGGCGCTCCATGACGAAGGAGAGGACGGGGACGACGCCGGCCGCGACGAGCGCGGCGACGCGCCCGAGGCTCCACCGCATCGCCGACCACAGGTTGAAGACGGCGACGACGTAGACGACGTAGATCCAGCCGTGGACGAACGGGATCCACGCGATGGCCGACTCGACGTCGGGCCCGACGCCGACGAGGTAGACGAGGATCATCTCGGCGGTGAGGAGGAGGAGCATGACGCCTGTGACGAACGCCATGACGCGGTAGAACCCCCACGTCCGCCGGGCCTTGCGCTCCGCCTCGTCGGCGGGCGGGATGTTCCTCGAGCTCACGTCTGCACCTTTCGCGTCGCACCGCCTGAGCCCCCAGTATCTCAGCCGCCACGGGGGCTCCTGGCGCTGCGCGGCGCCGGTCCACCGTGAGCGGCGCGCCCGCCGGGTGCGCTCCGCCGCCACTCCTGCCTCCCCCTGTGGCGCGCCCACCGGCGAAAAACAGGTAGGGCGATGTCGCACCCGCCGCGTACGCTCAGCCCTCGTGCTCGACGTCCCGACCGGTCATCCCGGTCACCCCCCGCTCACCTCTCCCCTGGCGCTCCTGGGCTGGGTGACGCGTCGCGGCACCCTCCTTCTCCTCGCCGGGGTCGCCCTGGCCACGATCGAGGCGCTGTGCGGGGCGGCCATCCCCTATCTCCTCGGCCGGGCCCTCGACGCCGGCCTCGAGGACGGCCTGTCCCGCCCGCTGCTCGTCGCGGTCCTCCTCCTGCTCGTCGTCGGGCTCGTCGAGGCGACCGCCTCCGCGTCGGGGCACGTCGCCGAGGTCGGCGCGTGGATGCACGGGGCGTTCACCGCCCAGCGGCTCGTCGGCCACCACGTCACGCGCACGGGTCCCGCGATCGGCGCGGAGCTGCCCACCGGCGAGGTCGTCTCGACGGTCGCCTCGGACTCCTTCCACGTCGGCAACATGCTCGAGCTGCTCCCGCGCTTCATCGCCGGGATCGTCGCGTACGCCGTCGTCGCCGTCGTCATGCTCGAGGCTTCGGTGCCCCTCGGGCTCGCCGTCCTCCTCGGCCTCCCCCTCGTCGCCGCGACGCTCGGCCTCATCATCAAGCCGCTGCACGCCCGGCAGAAGGCGCACCGCGAGGCCTCGGGCCGCCTCGCGACCCTCGGCTCGGACACGGTCTCCGGCCTGCGGATCCTGCGCGGGATCGGCGGCGAGGACGCCTTCGCCGCCCGCTACCGGGACCAGTCCCAGCGGGTGCGCGGCGCGGGCGTCGGCGTCGCCGGGATGTCCTCGGTCCTCGAGGCACTCCAGGTCCTCCTGCCCGGGCTCTTCGTCGCCGGCGTCGTCTGGTTCGGCGCGCTGCTCGCGCTGCGGGGGGAGATCACGCCCGGACAGCTCGTCACCATCTACGGCTACACGGCCTTCCTCTCCCAACCTCTTCGCTGGGCCACGCAGTTCCTCAACTTCTTCACCCGGGCCCGCGTCGCGGGGCGCAAGATCATCGGGGTGCTCTCCGTCGAGCCCGCCGCCGGGAGCATCGCCGAGTCCGAGGCGGCCGACGCCCGACCCGCCGCCCCCACGGGCGACGGCGTGCCCGCCGAGCTCGTCGACGAGGCCGCGGGCGTCATCGTCCGGCCCGGCGCGCTCACGGTCATCGTCTCGGACTCCCCCGACGAGTCCGCGGCCCTCGCCGTACGCCTGGGCCGGTTCGACGACGCAACCGAGACCCCGGTCCGCCTCGACGGGATCGCCCTGCGCGACCTTCCGCTCGCCGAGGTGCGCGAGCGCGTCGTCGTCGCCGACGCCACGCCCCAGCTCTTCACGGGCACGCTCCGCGAGGGCCTCGCCGTGCGCGGGGACGGCGACGCCACCGACGATGCCGCGCTCCTCACCGCCCTCGACGTCGCTGACGCGCACGACGTCCTCGCGTCCCTGCCCGAGGGCCTCGACGGCGAGATCACCGAGAAGGGCCGTTCGCTCTCCGGCGGGCAGCGCCAGCGCGTGGCGCTCGCGCGCGCGCTCCTCACCGACCCGCAGGCCCTCGTCCTCGTCGAGCCGACGAGCGCCGTCGACGCGCACACGGAGGCCCGCATCGCCGCCCGGCTCGCCGCGCACCGGCGGGGCCGGACCACCGTCGTCGTCACCGCCTCCCCTCTTGTCCTCGAGCACGCCGACGAGGTCGTCCTCCTCTCCCACGGCCGCGAGCGCGTGCGCGGCGCCCACCGCGACCTCCTCGCCCGGGCCGGCGCCGGGGACCCCGACGCCGCCGCCTACCGCGCCGTCGTCACCCGCGAGACGGCCGAGCCGAGCGAGACCACCACCGACGCCGCCGAGGAGCGCTGATGCAGCTACCCATCGCGGACGCCCGCACGGTTCGCCGCTTCGCCGGCGGGCTCATCGGCCACTACCGCGGCCGGCTCGCCGGTGTCGTCGGGCTCCAGGCGCTCGCCGCCGTCGCCGCGCTCGCCGTGCCGTGGGTGCTCGGCGGCCTCGTCGACTCCGTCGCGGCCGGCACGACCGAGCGTCACATCCACACGACGGCGGCGGTCCTCGTCGGGGTCGTGCTCGTCCAGACCGTCGTCACCCGGTACGCCCAGCGCAGCGCGATGATCCTCGGCGAGGAGGTCTTCGCCCGGCTGCGGGAGAACTTCCTCTCCGCCGTCACGCACCTGCCCCTGTCCACGGTCGAGCGCGCCGGGACGGGCGACCTCCTCGGGCGGACGACGAACGACGTCGACCGCGTCCAGTGGGCGGTGCGCTTCGGCGTCCCGCGCGTCCTGGTGACGGCGACGACGGTCCTGCTCACCCTGGCCGCCGCGGTGGCGGCCTCGCCGCTCGCCGCGCTCGCCGTCCTCGTCGGCATCCCGGTCCTGCTCGCCGCCACCCGGTGGTACCTGCGGCTCGCACCGCCGGCGTACCACGCCAACGCCGCCGCCTACGCGACGCTCAACGGGACCCTGACGGAGTCCGTCGAGCACGCGGCGACGGTGGACGCGCTCGGCCTCGGGCGGCACCGGCGGGCGCGCACGGACGCCGTCGTCGGCCACGCCTGGGAGACGGAGAAGGCCACGCTGCGCCTGCGCGTGCCGCTGTTCTTCTGGCTCGGGATCTCCTTCGCCCTGCCCATCGCGGCCGTCCTCGTGTGGGGCACGTGGCTCGTCTCCCGGGACCTCGTCACGCTCGGGGCGGTGACGACCGTCGCGCTGTACGCCATGCAGGTGCGCCACCCGGTGAGCGAGCTCCTCATGTGGGTCGACGAGATCCAGGTCGCGACGGCGAGCCTCGCACGGATCGTCGGCGTCAGCCTCGTCGAGCCGGACCGCAGCACGAGCGGAGCGCGCCCGGCCGGGGAGGAGATCGTCGCCAGCGGCGTGCGCTACGCCTACCGGGACGGCGAGGACGTCCTCCACGGCATCGACCTCGACCTCGTGCCGGGTGAGCGGCTCGCCGTCGTCGGGCCCTCGGGGGCCGGCAAGTCGACGCTCGGGCGCATGCTCGCGGGCATCCACCCGCCCACCGGCGGCTCGGTGACGGTCGGCGGCGTGCCGCTCGTCGACCTGCCCGAGGAGGAGCTGCGCGGGCACGTCGCGCTCGTCACGCAGGAGCACCACGTCTTCGTCGGGACGCTCGCGGACAACCTCCGCCTCGCCCGGGCCGAGGCCACCGACGACGAGCTCGAGCGGGCGCTCGACGCCGTCGACGCGCTCGGCTGGGCGCGGGCGCTCCCGGACGGCCTCGACACGGAGGTCGGCTCCGGCGGCGCGCACCTCACCCCCGCGCAGGCCCAGCAGCTCGCGCTCGCGCGCCTCGTCCTCCTCGACCCGCACACGCTCGTCCTCGACGAGGCGACCTCGCTCCTCGACCCGCGGGCGGCCCGGCACCTCGAGCGCTCGCTCTCCGCGGTGCTGACGGGGCGGACCGTCGTCGCGATCGCGCACCGGCTCCACACCGCGCACGACGCCGACCGCGTGGCCGTCGTCGAGGACGGGCGGATCATCGAGATCGGCCCGCACGACGAGCTCGTCGCCGCGGACGGGGAGTACGCGGCGCTCTGGCGCTCCTGGCAGCAGGAGTAGGCCCACCCTGCCCCCGCCCCCTTTGCTCGTGATCGTGCAGAAGTTCCGCGGAGCTTCTGCACGATCACGAAGGGAGAGGGGGATCACCCCGGACGCGGGAGCAGGGGCTCCTACGGGCGCGCGTCGTCGCGGGCGTCGCGGACCCGGTCACGCAGGATGCGCAGCCACATGACGAGGGCGAACGCCGCGAACACCCACCACTCGATCGCGTAGGCGAGGCTCTGGAGGTTGAGTCCCCCCTCGGGAACGGGCGCCGGGGCGGCCCCGAGGTCGCCTGCCCCCTGCTCGGGCGTCTGCGCGACGAGGTAGGCGCTGAACATCGGCCCGCCCCAGAGGTTCGTCAGCTGGGCGGGGCTGATGGCGCCGACCTGCCCGGGCGGCAGTGCGTCGGCCTCGACCGCCTCGCCGGCGCTCAGCACCCCGACGACGTCGACCGCGCCCGTGGGGGCGTCGGGCACGTCGAGCTCGCCGATCCCGCCCTCGCTGCCCCCGGCCTCGAGGCCGGAGGCGGCGAGCTCGGCGGAGGGCACCCACCCGCGTACGACCGGCATGATCGCGCCGGCGTGCGCGCCCTCGGTGAGGTGGAGCGCGGTGACGACGAGGACGGCGTCGACGCCGTCGACCTGCCTCCCCGGGACGAGCACCTCCTCGCCCGCCGCGTACTGCCCGGTCATGCCCACCCGGCGCCCGAGCTCGTCGGCCGTCAGCGCCCGCTGGGGTGCGAGGACGTCCTCGACCGGCACCGGGTCGGCGGCGAGGCGTTCGGCCCGCTCGACCTGGACGGCCTCCTGGGCCCGGATCCCCGCGCGGTCGAGCTGCCAGAACCCGAGGCGGACGAAGAGGCCGCCGACGACGAGGACGAGCACGAGCAGGACCGCCATGCCCGGGCTGGCGGCGGCCCGGAGCCACTCGCGCGCGGCGGCCCGGCGGCCGTGCCCGCGCCCGTCAGCGCCGCGCCCGTCAGCGCCGCGGGCGTCCGCGCGCAAGCTGGTGCCGGGACGCACGCCGGGCCCGGCGCTGCGGTCGAGATCGAGGGAACCGGGGGTCTCCCGGGAGTCGGGGTCCTCCACGCTCCCAGGGTACGTGGCCCCCGTGGGCGCTCGGCTCGGCGTGCGCCCACCGCCGCGGCGCACCCCCGCGACGGCGTTGCCGTGTGTGGCAGATCACCGCGCACGCGGGGACGAACCGGACCAACGGCCCATCTCGCCGCACGCGGCCCAGGACAGACTCGAGGCACGTGGCCGTCGCCCCCCGCACACCCCGGGCGGCGCCACGTGTAGACGCAGCCCGCCCCCGGCACCAGGCTGGGGCGCACGGACCGTCGGCGACAAGGAGGCTCCTGGTGACGAAGCAGACGAGTACCGCGGCGTGGCGACCCCGCCCCGGGCACGACCTCAGCCCCGAGACCCTGCGGACGATCGACGCGTGGTGGCGCGCCGCGAACTACCTCTCCGTCGGGCAGATCTACCTCCTCGACAACCCGCTCCTGCGCACCGAGCTCGCCCGCGAGCACGTCAAGCCGAGGCTGCTGGGCCACTGGGGCACGACGCCGGGCCTCAACTTCCTCTACGCGCACATGAACCGGGCCATCCGCGAGCGCGGCCAGTCCACCCTCTACGTCACGGGCCCCGGCCACGGCGGCCCCGGGCTCGTCGCCAACAGCTACCTCGAGGGGACGTACACGCAGACGTACTCGGACATCACGGAGGACGCCGAGGGCCTGCGCCGCCTCTTCCGGCAGTTCTCCTTCCCGGGCGGCATCCCCTCGCACGTCGCCCCCGAGACCCCCGGCTCCATCCACGAGGGCGGTGAGCTCGGCTACGCCCTCTCCCACGCCTACGGCGCGGCGTTCGACAACCCGGACCTCCTCGTCCTCGCCGTCGTCGGGGACGGCGAGGCGGAGACGGGGCCGCTCGCGACGAGCTGGCACTCGAACAAGTTCGTCAACCCCGCCACCGACGGCGTCGTCCTGCCCGTCCTCCACCTCAACGGGTACAAGATCGCCAACCCCACGGTCCTCGCCCGGATCAGCGACGACGAGCTGACGGCCCTCATGCGGGGCTACGGGCACACGCCGCACGTCTTCACCGGCGGGTTCGACGACGAGGACCCCGCGGCCGTGCACGCGCGCTTCGCCGCCCTCCTCGACGACGTCCTCGACGAGATCGCCGAGATCAAGGCGCGCGCCGCCGCGACGCCGCCGGACGAGCTCGAGCGCCCGCTGTGGCCGATGATCGTCTTCCGCACCCCGAAGGGCTGGACGTGCCCGAAGGAGATCGACGGCAAGCCCGCCGAGGGCTCGTGGCGCTCCCACCAGGTCCCCCTGACGAGCGCCCGCGACACCGAGGAGCACCTGCGAACCCTCGAGAGCTGGCTGCGCAGCTACCGGCCCGAGGAGCTCTTCGACGACGACGGCCGGCTCTCCGGTGACGTCGCCGCCCTCGCCCCCGACGGTGACCTGCGGATGAGCGCCGTCCCCCACGCCAACGGCGGGCTCCTGCTCAAGGACCTGCGCCTGCCGGACTTCCGCGACTTCGCCGTCGACGTCGCCTCCCCCGGCGCCCCCCTGGCCGAGGCGACGCGGGTGCTCGGTGCGTGGCTCACGGAGGTCATCCGCCGCAACCCGGACAACTTCCGGATCTTCGGGCCGGACGAGGTCGCGTCGAACCGCCTCCAGGGCGTCTACGACGTCACCGACAAGCAGTGGAACGCCGACTACCGCACGAGCGACACCGGGGAGCACCTGGCGCGGGCGGGACGCGTCATGGAGATGCTCTCGGAGCACCAGTGCCAGGGGTGGCTCGAGGGCTACCTCCTCACCGGGCGCCACGGGCTCTTCACGTCCTACGAGGCGTTCATCCACATCGTCGACTCGATGGTCAACCAGCACGCCAAGTGGCTCAAGGTCACGAACCACATCCCGTGGCGCCGGCCGATCGCATCGCTCAACTACCTCCTCAGCTCCCACGTCTGGCGGCAGGACCACAACGGCTTCTCCCACCAGGACCCGGGCTTCATCGACCACGTCGTCAACAAGAAGGCGGACGTCATCCGCGTCTACCTGCCCCCGGACGCCAACACCCTCCTCGCCACCTACGACCACGTCCTGCGCTCGCGGCAGTACGTCAACGTCGTCGTCGCCGGGAAGCAGCCCGCGCCGAGCTTCCTCGGCATCGACGCCGCGGTCACGCACTGCGAGCGCGGCCTCGGCATCTGGGAGTGGGCGGGCACGGAGGTCGAGGGCACCGAGCCCGACGTCGTCCTCGCCTGCGCGGGCGACGTCCCCACGCTCGAGACCCTCGCCGCCGCGGACCTCCTGCGCGAGCACATCCCTGACCTCAAGGTGCGGGTGGTCAACGTCGTCGACCTCATGCGGCTCCAGGACGAGCGTGAGCACCCGCACGGCCTGAGCGACCGGGACTTCGACACCCTCTTCACGACGGGCCGGCCGGTCATCTTCGCCTACCACGGGTACCCGTGGCTCATCCACCGCCTCACGTACCGCCGCGCGGGCCACGCCAACCTCCACGTCCGCGGGTACAAGGAGGAGGGCACGACGACGACGCCGTTCGACATGGTCATGCTCAACGACCTCGACCGGTACCACCTCGTCATGGACGTCATCGACCGCGTACCGTCGCTCGGGTCCCGCTACGCCGGCCTCCGCCAGCGCATGAGCGACGCCCGGCACGAGGCCCGCCGGTACACGCGCGAGCACGGGCAGGACATCCCCGCCGTCGCCGACTGGGTGTGGCCCGACGCCGGCGAGACGGCGACGGAGGACGCAGGCCCGATCCCGACCTCCGCCACCGGCGGGGACAACGAGTAGGACGCCTGGCCCGGGCCGGGCGGGGACGGCGCACGACCACGACAGGAAGCAGGCACACGAAGTGGCGCGGAGCATCTACATCGCCTCCCCCGAGGGGCACACCGGCAAGTCGACCATCGCGCTCGGCCTCGTCGACCTCTTCTCCCGGCGCGTCCAGCGCGTCGGGATCTTCCGGCCGGTCGTGCGCGGCTCCCGCGAGCCGGACAACGTCCTCGAGCTGCTCCTCGCCCACGACGGCGTCGAGACGGCCTACGAGGACGCCGTCGGCGTCACCTACGAGGACGTCCACGCCGACGAGGACGCCGCGCTGACGACGATCCTCGAGCGCTACCGCGCCGTCGGGTCCCGCAACGAGGTGGTCGTCGTCGTCGGCTCGGACTACACCGACGTGACGGGCCCGGCAGAGCTCGCCTTCAACGCGCGCGTCGCCGCCAACCTCGGCGCCCCCGTCCTCCTCGTCGTGCGTGCGCTCGGACGCAGCGGCGAGGAGGTCCGCCAGGTCGTCGACGTCGCGGCCGGCGAGCTGCGCTCCGGCCACGCCTCCGTCGTCGCCGTCGCCGTCAACCGGTGCGAGCCCGAGAACGCGGACGACGTCCGCGGCGAGCTCGCCGACCTCGACCTGCCGGTGTGGATCTTCCCCGAGATCCCGCTCCTGTCGGCCCCGACGGTCGGGGACCTCATGCAGGCCCTCGGCGGCGAGCTCCTCGCCGGCGACAGCGCCCTCCTCGCCCGCGAGGCGGAGCACCTCCTCGTCTGCGGCATGAACACCGAGCACATCCTCGAGCGGGTCCGCGACGGCCAGGTCGCCATCGCCGCCGGCGACCGGTCCGAGGTGCTCCTCGCGCTCGTCAGCGCCCACGCGTCGGAGAACTTCCCCTCCCTCGCGGGCATCGTGCTCAACGGCGGCTACGCGCCGTCGGAGCAGATCCGCACGCTCGTCGAGGGCCTGGGCCAGGCCCTGCCGATCGTCACGACGACCCACGACACGTACGAGACGGCGCGGATCGCCTCGACCACCCGGGGCCTCATCTCCCACCGCACCCAGCGCAAGCGGGACCTCGCGCTGAGCGCGTTCGAGACGAACATCGACGGCGACGCCGTCCTGCGCGCCCTCGACGTGCCGCGCAGCGAGGTCGTCACCCCGCTCATGTTCGAGTCGGAGCTCCTCGAGCGCGCCCGCGGCGACCGTCAGCACATCGTCCTGCCCGAGGGCACGGACGACCGGATCCTGCGGGCCGCGAGCACCCTGCTCTCCCGCGGTGTCGCCGACCTCACCCTCCTCGGCAACGAGCAGGCCGTCCGCGGACGGGCGCGCGAGCTCGGCCTCGACCTCGACGCCGCCCCCGTCATCGACCCGCGCTCCTCCGAGCTCCTCGAGCGCTTCGCCGAGGAGTACACACGCCTGCGCGGCCACCGGGGCATGACCGTCGAACGGGCGCGCGAGGTGCTGCCGAGCGTGTCGTACTTCGGCACGATGATGGTCCACCTCGGCCTCGCCGACGGCATGGTCTCGGGGGCGCAGCACACGACGGCGCACACGATCAAGCCGTCGTTCGAGATCATCAAGACCCGCCCGGGGACGTCGATCGTCTCCTCGGTCTTCCTCATGTGCCTCGCGGACCGGGTCCTCGTCTACGGCGACTGCGCCGTCAACCCCGACCCGACGGCCGAGCAGCTGAGCGACATCGCGATCTCCTCCGCCGAGACGGCCGCCCAGTTCGGCATCGCCCCGCGCGTGGCGATGCTGTCCTACTCGACGGGGGCGTCCGGCACGGGCGCCGACGTCGACAAGGTCCGCGCGGCGACCGCCCTCGTCCGCGAGCGCCGACCCGACCTCTCCGTCGAGGGCCCCATCCAGTACGACGCCGCCGTCGACGCCTCCGTCGCCCAGACGAAGATGCCGGGCTCCGACGTCGCCGGGCGGGCCACGGTCTTCGTCTTCCCCGACCTCAACACCGGCAACAACACGTACAAGGCCGTCCAGCGCTCGGCGGGTGCCGTCGCCATCGGCCCGGTACTCCAGGGCCTCAACAAGCCCGTCAACGACCTCTCCCGCGGCGCGCTCGTCCAGGACATCGTCAACACGGTCGCCATCACGGCGGTCCAGGCCCAGGCGCTCGCCGCCACGAAGGAGACCGGCGCATGAGCGCGACCGTCCTCGTCATCAACTCCGGCTCATCCTCGATCAAGTACCAGCTCGTCGACCCGGAGAGCGGGACGGCCCTCGCGTCGGGCCTCGTCGAGCGGATCGGGGAGCGCACCGGCCGCCTGCGGCACACCCACGCCGGCACGGTCACCGTCCGGGAGGACCCGGTCCCCGACCACGGCGCCGGCCTGCGCGTCGTCCTCGACCTCTTCGCGAGCGTCGGGCCGCACCTCGGTGAGGCGGGCGTCGTCGCCGTCGGGCACCGCGTCGTCCAGGGCGGGGCCCGGTACGACGGTCCCGTCCGCATCGACGACGGGGTCGAGGCGACGATCGCCGAGCTCGCGCCGCTCGCGCCGCTGCACAACCCGCCGAACCTGCGCGGCATCGAGGTGGCCCGCGAGCTCCTGCCCGACGTCCCGCACGTGGCCGTCTTCGACACGGCGTTCTTCCGGGGCCTGCCGGACGCCGCGGCGACGTACGCGCTCGACGTCGAGGTGGCGCGCAAGCACCGCGTGCGCCGCTACGGCGCGCACGGCACGTCCCACCAGTACGTCTCCCGCACGGTGGCCGAGGTGCTCGGGCGCCCGCTCGGCGAGCTCAAGCAGATCGTCCTCCACCTCGGCAACGGCGCGTCCGCGTCCGCCGTCGACCGCGGGCGGGCGGTCGACACGTCCATGGGCATGACCCCGCTCGAGGGCCTCGTCATGGGGACCCGCACGGGCGACATCGACCCGGCGATCATCTTCCACCTCCATCGCAACGCCGGGATGTCCATCGACGAGATCGACGACCTGCTCAACCGGCGCTCGGGCCTCAAGGGGCTCGCGGGCCACAACGACCTGCGCGAGGTCCACCAGCTCATCGCGGGAGGCGACGCCGGTGCCCGGCTCGCGCTCGAGGTCTACACCCACCGGCTGCGCAAGTACGTCGGCTCCTACGCCGCGGTCATGGGCGGGCTCGACGTCGTCACGTTCACCGCCGGGGTCGGCGAGAACGACGAGACGGTGCGGGCCGGCGCCCTCGCCGGGCTCGAGTTCCTCGGCATCGAGCTCGACCCGGTGCGCAACGCCGGTCCGAAGAAGAGCCCGACCGTCGTCTCGCGGGACCGTTCGCGGGTCACCGTCATGGTCGTCCCGACGAACGAGGAGCTCGAGATCGCCCGGCAGGTCGTCTCGCTGCTCTGACTCAATGACGACGTGCGTCGGCGAGCGTGCATGTCCCTCCTCCAGACACTGGCTCCTCAGACGGCCTTCTTTCGGCGAAAGCCGCGAGCACGCAGTGCATCGGGCGTCGGGTACGAGGCCTGTGCTCCACGGCCCTCGACTGCGAACGCCGCGACGTCGGTTGCTATCTCGACGCACGCGCCAAGCGGCGCCCCTTCGGCGAGCGCGGCGCACAACGCTCCGACAAATGCATCCCCGGCCCCGGTCGTGTCGACGGCATCGATCTGGCGCGCCGGCACGTGCCCACACTGCGCGGCAGCTCGCTCGCGATAGACGGCGCCGCGGCTCCCGAGCGTGATGATGACCGACCGAGGCCCCAGCCCCAGGAGCGCAGCGGAAAGCCGGAGCGGGTCGCCGCTCTCGTCGCTGGAGCCGAGCAGGAGTACCGCCTCCCCCTCGTTAACGACGAGCGGATCGCACACCGCTAGCACCGATGCCGGTAGCGGCTGCGCGGGAGCGGCGTTCAGCACGAATCGCGCTCCGGACCGCCGGGAGGCGTCAGCGACGTACTCGACCGTCTCCATCGGAATCTCCATCTGCATCACCACGAGATCCGCACCGAGCCAGATGTCGCTGCAATCCTGGACCAGTTCCGGCGTCACATTCAGATTGGCCCCTGGCGATACGACGATGGAGTTCTCACCATCGGGAGTGACCATAATGATCGCGCTCCCGCTCGCGCTCGCGGCGACGCGCAGGCCGCGCGTCGCTACGCCAGCCTCGGTGAGCGCTGCCCTGAGCATCCGTCCCTGCCCGTCGTCACCAACACAGCCGATGAAGCTGACGTCAGCCCCCAGGCGCCCAGCGGCGACGGCCTGGTTCGCCCCCTTCCCGCCCGCCATGACGACGAGGTCCGAGCCCATGACTGTCTCACCCGGCTCCGGACGACGGTCAATCCGCGTGAACAGATCGGCGTTCGCCGATCCGATGACCGCGACTGTTCTCGCCACTGCAGTCCCCCTTACCGCCTCGGCACCGTGGCGCCGCAGACCCGCATGCTCTTCAACCGTCAGGTGTAGACCTCGCGACGTCACCTGTGATCAACACAAACCGTGTCATCGGCTGCCACAACGCCCCTCCACGAACTACTCCATGGCCATCCTGCGGGAGAAGCGCTGCCTGTAAGCGTCCACCACGACGGCGACGATGATCACTGCACCCGTCATCATCTGGCGCTGGAAGTCACTCACACCAATGAGGAGAAGCCCATTGGTCAGGACGCCGAGGAGGGATGCGCCGAGTAAGGTGCCGATGAGCGAGCCCTTTCCGCCGAAAAGGCTCGTCCCACCGAGGATGACCGCAGCGATGGCCGTCAGCTCATAGCCGGTTCCGACAATGGGGCTGGCGATGTTTAGCCGTGCCATGTAGATGATGGCGCCAATGCCGACGCAGGCGCCGGCGATCGCGAAGGCGGCGACCTTGATGGCTTTGGTGCGGTGACCGGCGAGCCGTACGGTCTCCTCGTTGTTGCCGATCGCCAGCAGGAGCCTGCCGAAGACGGTCTTGCTCAGCACGAACTGACCCAAGATCACGAGGGCCAGCGCGACAAGGAACACCGCCGGTACGCCAAGCACCGTCGCGCGACCGAAATCCGTGAACGAGGCGGGGAACTGGTAGATCGTCTGAGCCTGCGTCTTCTCAAGCGCCGCGCCGCGGGCAATATACAGCATGCCGAGCGTCACGATGAACGCTGGAATCTTCCAGGTCTCGGTGATCAGACCATTGATCAGCCCGACCGCGAGCCCGGTGAGGACGGCGGCGAGGACGGCAAGCATGATCGCCACCGTTGCCGACATCGAGTCGTTCACGAGGATGGGTCCAGCGACGACGGCGCACAGCGCCAGAACCGAGCCAACTGACAGGTCGATTCCCCCGATGAGGATGACGAAGGTCATCCCGACAGCGAGGATCGTGTTGATCGTAATCTCCGTGGCGATGTTGCTGAGGTTCGCGCGGCTCGCGAAGTTCGGAGCAAGGACCGCAAAGAACAGGATGAGGAGGACCAGCACTATCCCGATACCAGCCTCACCCATGATGCGATTGGTGAGCGCACGACCACTGAAGGCGCGCGAGACGCTTTTCGTCGACGCTTCGTTCACGCTAGAGCTCCTCATTGAGAGATTCGGTAGCACCGTGCCCGGCGCTGCCCTCTTGGTCGAGGTAGCCGGAGTATGCGAGAGCCAATATTTCTTCCTTGTCGAACTCCGGTCCGTCGACGACGCCGGCGATGGCGCCGTTCGACACGACCATGATCCTGTTCGCCGTGGCGGTCACCTCGTTGAGGTCCGACGAGATGATGATGACGCTCTTGCCGCGCTCGGCCAGGGCCCCGAGGAGGCGGTGGATCTCGTACTTCGCACCGACGTCGACCCCGCGCGTCGGTTCATCGACGATGAGGACGTCGCTCTCGGCGAACAGCCACTTGGCGAGGACCACCTTCTGCTGGTTCCCCCCGGACAGCGTCCTCGCGGTGCGTCTCGGGGAGTCCACCTTGATCCGCAGCGACCGCGAGAGCTCCTCGAAGGCCTCCCGCTCCGCACGCCGGTCGATCACGCCGAACCGCGACACCTTGTGCGGAGCGGCGAGCGTCGTGTTGACGTCGCACGGGAGGTCGAGGACGAGCCCCTGAGCCTTCCTGTCCTCCGTGAGGAACCCGATGCCGGCTCTGACCGCCTGGCGGGGCGTCCTGATCGTGACGGGGCGCCCACCTACGTGCACCGTCCCGGACGCCGGGACGTCCGCACCAAAGATGCCACGCATGATCTCCGTCCGACCGGCGCCGACGAGACCGACGACACCGAGTACCTCGCCCTGCCGGACCATGAGATCGACGGGCGAGGACCCCTTGCTCCGCCGGAGCTGGCTGACCTCGAGCACCGCGTTGGTCCGGGCGTGCTCGGGCCGCGGCGGGTACTCCTCGGCGAGGTCGCGCCCGACCATCTGCCGGACGAGCGCGGGGACGGTGATCCCAGGAGCGCAGTGCTCGGCGATCCGTGCGCCGTTGCGCAGGATCGTGCAGCGGTCAGCGAGGCGCACGACCTCGTCGAGGTGGTGGGAGATGAAGACGATCCCGACACCGGAGGAACGCAGGCGGTCGATGATCGCGAACAGCCGTTCCTTCTCCGGCGGGGTCAGGGTGGCGGTGGGCTCGTCGAGGATGAGCAGCCGGCTCCTGGCCGAGACCGCGCGGGCGATCTCGACGAGCTGCATCTGCGCGATGCCGAGCGTCTCGACCTTCGTCCGCGGCGAGATGTTTAGCCCGACCGCGTCCAGCAGCGTCGCGCTCTCGCGATACATCGTGCGGTAGTCGACCAGCCCGCGCCGACGCGGCAGACGCTCGAAGAAGATGTTCTCGGCGACCGTGAGGTAGGGCAGGAGGTTGAGCTCCTGGTGAACCACCCTGATGCCGTGGCCGATCGAGTCGGCGGACGAGGCCGGCTCGTAGGGTTTCCCATCGAGCTGCAGCGCGCCGGAGTCCCTCGTCTCGACACCGGCGATGATCCGGACGAGCGTCGACTTCCCGGCTCCGTTCTCACCCACGAGGGCGTGCACCTCGCCGGGGTACAGGTCGAGGTCGACGTGGTCGAGCGCGAGCACGCCCGGGAAGCGGCGGGTGACACCTCGTGCGACCAGCAGCGCATCCGGCTCGGCGCGCGGTGGGGGTTTGTCGTTCATTGGATCTTCCTCGCGACGTGTCGGGACGACGGGGTGGCCGGCCCGGCCGGCCACCCAGAGCGTTCTTACTGCGCGTCTCCGGTGATGAGCGTCACCTCGGTCTTGACCCAGGGCTCGAGGGTCTCACCGTCGATCGCGAGGAGTGCAGCGTCGATTCCGAGCGCCGCCTGCTGCGACCCGTACTGGTCTACCGTGGCGAGCACCGTGCCGTCCTCGAGGTAGGGGTGGATCGCGGGGATGTTGTCGAAGCCGACGATCTCGATCTCGCCGGTGAGTCCGGCGGACTCGACCGCAGAGATCGCACCGAGGGCCATCGAGTCGTTGGCGGTCATGACGCCATCGATCTCCGCGTCGCCGGTGAGGATGCTGGTGAGGACGCTGTGCGCCTGGTCGGTCTCCCAATTCGCGGTGTTCGAGGCGACGAGCTCGAGGCCACCGTCCTCGATCGCGTCCATGAAGCCGGCCTTCCGCTGCTCGGCGTTGTCGACGCCGGGGATGCCCTCGATGATGACGACGCGGCCGCCCTCACCGATCGCGTCCGCCAGTGCGTCACCGGCAAGCTTGGCGCCCTCGCGGTTGTCCGGTCCGACGAACGGGACCTCGATGCCGGCCGCCTCCAGCGCGTCCGGGTCGAGTCGGACGTCGATGTTGATCACCGGGATCCCGGCCTCAACGGCCTGCTGGACCGGGGAAACCAGGCCGCGGGAGTCGGCCGGCGCGATGACGATGGCATCGACCTGCTGAGCGATCAGCTGGTTCATCGCCTGGACCTGGCCGTCGATGTCCGTCTCCGACTGCGTCCCGACGGCGGTGAGCTCGAACGTCCCCTCCTCAGCCTCGTAGTCGAGCGCGCCCTGCTGCATCTCCTGGAAGAACTCGTTCCCGAGCGACTTCATGACGAGCCCGATGCGCGGCAGGTCGCCGTCCGTGTCACCGGTCGCCGCGGGCGACCCGTTCGACTGGGCCGGAGCTGGGCTGTCCTGGCCGCACGCCGAGAGGAAGAGGCCGGCGACGGCGACCATTCCGATGGCGAGGGTCTTTCGTACGTTCATGTCTTCTGGCCTTTCGCGTGTGTGGAGAACGGGGGTCTGCCTGTTCGAGACATACTTGAAAAACATGCTCGCGCCGGCGGGTGTGCTCACATGGCGCCACCCCCCTCAGCGCCGAGCTCGGTATATGACGGAGCGGGAACACACCCGCACGAGGAGCGGATGCGAAGGCTCGTGGGGATGGTGGTCGACCTCACCCGCGGTCGCGCATCCGCCTCGGCAACGAGAGTGTTCAGCACCTCTCGCCCCAGCTCGTCGAAGCCTTGTTGGACAGTCGTCAGCGGCGGCGAGGTGTAGGCGGAGAGCGGAATGCCGTCGAAGGAGACGATCGCGACGTCGCCCGGTACCGTCAGACCTCGCTCGGTGAGCGCACGGAGCACTCCGAGGGCTTGGATGTCGCTACTGACAAAGATCGCGTCGGTCTGGGGGTGATGGGCAAGGAGTTCGAGGGTCGCCCGGTACCCCGCCGCGATGTTGAACGGCACGTGCTGGACCGGGACGAGATCCGGATCGGCGCCGTGCTCCGTGACAGCTCGACGCATACCGCGCACACGTTCCTCCGCCGGCGCCAGACCCTCGGGCCCCGCGATCATCGCGAGACGACGACGCCGGTGCCCGAGCAGGTGAGCGGTCGCCTCGTAGCCACCGTCCTCGCCCGCGCTCCGCACGAGCGGCAACTCCAGCCCGTCGGTGCCGTCGAGGTCGCGGTCAAGCAGTACGCACCGCACGTCGCGGCCGACGAGGTGCGAAGTCCATTCCGCGGGACCGTAGGCGGGAATGATCGCGATCCCAGTGACCTGCCGGTCGAGGAACTCACAGACGTAGGCCACCTCCCGGCTCGGGATCTCTTTCGCGTTTCCCAGCAGGATCGTGTACCCGAGGACGAAGGCTGCATCCTCGATCGCCCGTGCCAGCTCGGCGAAGAACGGGTTCGAGTTGTCCGGCACGAGCACACCGATCGTGTGGCTCTTGCTGCTCCGCAGTGACGCGGCCAAGCGGTTCGGGCGGTATCCCAGCTCCTTGATCGCTGCGAGGACGCGGGCACGAGTCGCCGGCGCCACCGGCCGTGTGCCTTCATTGATCACATAGCTGACCACCGCCGGTGACACTCCCGCGAGCTTGGCCACGTCCATCCGAGTAGCCACAGAGACACACCTCCTCATTGACAGTGCACCGCGCCACGTCGCCCGGTCGGCCCACTCCGGGTGTGCGGCCGGGGGGCGTCGCTAGTATCAACTCGTGTTGAACTGTGACGTCAAGCACTGCCCACAATGCGAGACCGGTCCGTCCTGGCGGTCGCGCCGGGTCGCACAGGGAGCCTCCGGCGCCCCGCTGTGCCCCACCCCCAGGACAACCATCCCGGGAGACCGCGGACTTTCGCGGCCTAGACGGGTCGCCGCTCCAGAGCGACCGAGCCGTCGCTGCGGCAACTCAAACCGCGCGAGCAGACGAGCCTTAGGTAACGGTTCTATAACAGTCTCGGAAGTGCTTGCGACGTGACACGTGTCACGCGTACGTTCCTACCCACAGCACGCAACACGTGTTGAGTCGCCGGCGAGGGTTACCAGCCTGGACTGGACGATGTCCGACCGCCCCGCACCTGTCACTGACAACGGAGTTGACTGCGGCGGCGACGACTGGCCGCCAGCCAGGTGGTCACGGTTCACGACGATGACGTCACGAACGCTGAGGCACGGGCGCCTCACGCTGCGTGGAACGGAGGTTTCACAGCTCGTCGAGTGGGTTTTTTGCCGACAACGGATGAGGCCGTGCTGGGACATTCCTGTCCTGCCACGAGAACGGAGTCACGATGCACGACATTGAACTGATGTGGGAGGTGCTAACACCATGAGGACCAGATCACGGCTGATGACGGTCCTGACGACGGGTGCGTTGGTTGCGACAGTCGGCGCCGGTGCCGCGTTTGGTACAACTTCCGATCCTGAGGCGACGGACGCCTCGGAGAAGGTCATTATCGACGCGGACATGGGCCAGCTGAACGACGACG
>NZ_JAZGON010000015.1:0-33081 GCF_036421975.1 Georgenia wangjunii
ATTGACAAGTGGGCGCTTGGTAGCCGGTCGGTAATCCACACCGGGCAGTTGGAACTCGAGGACGGCCCGCACGAGGTTGTCGTGGAGTACTTCGAGGACCGCTGGGCTGCCGGTGTCGAAGTTGACTACGCGCGCGTCGGCGGCCCCGACGTCGTCGTACCTGCCGCACCGACCGCCCTGATGACCACAGCAACGGACACCTCCGTCGACCTCGGCTGGCAGGCGAGCGTCTCGAGCGACGTCATCGGCTACCGCGTCTACCGCTCGCTCGAGCCGGGCGTCGTCGCCGAGGGGACGCCCTATTCGGGCACCAACCTGCACGCAGGCACGGCCTTCTCCGACCCGAACGTCACGCCGGGCCAGACTTACTACTACGTCGTCACCGCTGTCGACGCCGCGGGCAACCAGTCCCCGGTCTCGAACGAGATCGAGGTCGCCATCGAGCGGATCCTTCCGCCGACCGAGGTCCTCGCGACCGCTGGTGAGGACAACATCGGCCTGACATGGACGGCGAGCGACAGCTCGAACGCCGTCGGATACCGCGTCTACCGCGGCACCGAGCCCGGCGTCACGGCGGAGGGCCCGCGGCTCTCTGGGCCGAGCCCGGTCGAAGCGCTCAGCTACACCGACACCACCGCCGAGGTCGGCGTGACGTACTACTACGTCGTCACCGCCGTCGACGAGATCGGCCGCGAGTCGGTCGTCTCGAACGAGGCCGTCGGCCTCATCACCGCGACCGTCGACACCGAGGCCCCGGTCGCTCCGGCCGAGCTCGAGGCCGAGGCCGGCGACGGTGTCGTCGACCTCGCGTGGACGGCGAGCGTCTCGAGCGACGCCGTCGGTTACCGCGTCTACCGGGCGCTCGAGGACGGCGTCCCGCTGACGGACGAGCCCGTCAGCGGTGCCGCCCCGATCGCCACGCCGGCCTTCGCCGACACGGGCGTGACGAACGGGACGACGTACTTCTACGTCATCACCGCCGTCGACGCGGCCGGGAACGAGTCGGTGGCCTCCAACGAGGTCATCGCCGTCCCGAACCCCGTCAACGACGTTGACGTCAAGGTCGACTTCGCCGCCGCGACGGCCGTTCCGGCGTCCGGTTACGTCCTCGACTACGGCCAGCCGTTCGGTGCGCGCACCGGGGCGAACCAGGGCGCGGGCCTGACCTACGGGTGGACGAACCCGGACGGCAATCCGGTCTCGCTCGTCGGCAACGGACGTGTCCGCGCCCGAGCTGGGATCGACCCCAAGCTGGACTCCATCATCCACATGCAGTACGGCGATATCGTCGGCACGAACGGTATCGACGACGAGGGCACGTGGGAGCTTGCGCTCCCCAACGGTCTCTACGAGGTGACCGTCGCCGTGGGCGACGAGCCGAACAACACCAACGGCTACGACTCCGAGCACGTCGTCAACGTCGAGGCGGGCGTCGGCATCGAGCTCTTCCAGGCGACGGCGGCCAACGAGTACCACGTCGGCACGGTCACGGTCGGGGTGTGGGACGGCGCACTGACGATCAACCCCCAGGGCGGGACGAACACCAAGCTCGCCTACGTCACGGTCCTCGGCAAGCCGCTCGCCCCGCACGTCGACACGGTCCTGCCGAACCACCGCGGCACCGAGCACAACGTCACGGCCGGGGTCTCCTCGACCATCCGGATCCCGTACGCGGGCGTGGGCGTCGACCCGGAGACCCTTCAGGGCAACGTTCACCTCTACGAGCTCCCCGCGGGCACCGAGGTGCCCGTGACTGTCGGGACCTCCGGCGGCAACGACGTCATCTCCCTGTCACCGTCCGACCCGCTCAAGGCGAACACGTCCTACCGGTTCGTCGTCACCGACGGCGTCAAGGACAACCGCGGGGCCGCGTTCGTCCCGTTCACGTCCCTGCTCACGACGGGCACGGACGAGATCGTCGGGGGCAGCGACGAGTTCACCCCGCTCACGGGCATCGAGTTCGAGAAGATCGAGCTGCCCATCGGCGCCAACAAGTACTGGTCCTCCTTCGCGTTCGGACCTGACGGCAAGATGTACGCCACCACCATCGGTCAGGGGCTGTTCCGGTTCACCGTGAACGCGGACGGCACGCTCTCGAACATGGAGAACCTCGGCTACCAGGGCTTCGCCATGATCGGCCTCGTCTTCGACAAGGCCGCGACCGCGGACGACCTGCGGCTGTGGGTGACCAAGACGAGCGCGAACGTCAGCAACGAGACGAACAAGTGGGTCAGCGGGATCAGCCTCCTCAGCGGGCCCAACCTTCAGAACGAGCAGGAGATCTTCGACAACCTTCCTCGTTCGCAGTCCGACCACCTGACGAACTCCCTGGCCTACGGCCCGGACGGTCACCTCTACTTCCTCCAGGGCTCCAACCAGGCGGCCGGTGACCTCGACAACAGCTGGGGCCAGCGCGGGGAGACGCTGCTGACCGCAGCTACCCTCACGTTCGACCCGGCACACCCCGCCGTCGTCAGCGCCGCCGGCGCCGGCGGTCCGATCGACGTCAAGACGGCCGAGGGCGGTACGTACAACCCCTTCGCGCCCAACGCGCCCCTGACGATCTACGCCACGGGCATCCGCAACGCCTACGACCTCGTGTGGCACTCGAGCGGGCACCTGTTCGTCCCGACGAACGGGACGGCGGGCAACGCCAACAGCCCCGGCGTCACGGTCAACGCGGACGGCACGTTCACCCGCAAGGCAGCCGCGAACATCCCCGGGTTCAGCTCGGTGAACAACCTGGACGCGACGAACGCCTGCACGAACTACCGGATCGACGGCGAGCCGTACACCGGCGGGAACGTGCCGCCGATCTTGAACCACCCCACGCAGCGTGACCACCTCTACCGTGTGGAGAAGGGCGGCTACTACGGCCACCCCAACCCCGAGCGCTGCGAGTGGGTGCTGCACGAGGGCAACGACCCCGCGAACCCGCCCAAGGCGGCCGGTCAGGGCGGCTCGCGATACGCCGTCGGGCAGCTCGCGGACCCGAACTACCGCGGCATCGCGTGGGACCTCGAGTTCAACAAGTCGCCCAACGGTGCGCTCGAGTACCAGAACGAGACGTTCGGTGGCCAGCTCAAGGGCCGGCTGCTCGTCACCCGGTTCTCGCAGAACGACGACCTGCTCTTCCTCCAGGTCGACCCGGCCACCGGTGAGATCCTCGGCCAGCAGACGTCCGCGGGACTGACCGGCGTGCCGGACTCGACGATGACGGGTGTGAGCGGGTTCAACGACCCGCTCGAGGTGGTCGAGGACCCGAGCACGGGCAACCTGTACGTCAACCAGTACAACCGTGGCGGTTCGGAGCAGAAGCTCTTCCTCCTGCGTGTACCGGAGGAGCACCGGGCGGCGACGCTCAAGGCCTCGACCGAGGAGATCGTCTTCTCGACGGTCAAGTCGACGACGTCGGGCACGAAGACGGTCACCGTGACTAACTCCTCCACGGAGGGCGTCACGCTCCAGGCCACGGTCGGCGGCGCGAACCCCGGCGAGTTCGTCCTCGGGTCCCCGGCGTCGGTGCCCCTCGCGCCCGGTGCGAGCACGACGGTCTCCGTTGCGTTCAAGCCCGGGAGCACGATCGGCCAGCGCTCCGGCACGCTCCAGCTCTCCGCGGCCGGTCGCTCCGTCAGCGTCGGTCTGTACGGGCTGAGCATGAACGGCATCGAGGGCAGCAACGAGCCGACGTTCAAGGACGTCGTCGGGACCCTCGGGTACGGGATCGACGTCGGCTGGACGAACCTGGCCGGCGGGATGAACCCCGCGCCCAAGGGCCAGGAGGTCATCGAGCCGCTCTTCGTCAAGGCCGGCTCCAAGCCGGTGACGATGGCTCCCCTCGCCCACTACGCCCCCAAGGAGAACCTGCCTTTCGGGTGGTACACGGGTGACGGCACCGCGTCCGAGCGCCGCGTCCTCGGCCAGATCGACACCAGCGGCTACCAGTCGCTGCTGCCCCCGATGAGTGCCGGCGGCTCGACGACGTTCGACCCGGGGGCCGACGCGTTCGGCGTGTTCTACCACTCCGGCGTCTTCAACCGGTTCGGGTTCACGGAGGACCGGCTCAACTCGCCGGCCGCCGACGCCCACCGCGCCCGGATCTACCCGGCGCGGGACCGCTCCGGCAACCTCATGGCGAACAGCTACATCGTCGCCTTCGAGGACGCCAGCAACGGCGACTACCAGGACTACGTGTTCCTCCTCAGCGGGGTCCGCCCCGCCGGGGACGAGCCGCTGGAGCCGATCGGTGACGCCATCCGGGTGAACTTCTCCAACCAGGCGGCGGCACTGCCCGACGGGTACCTGCGTGACTACGGCCAGGCCTTCGGCCCCCGTACGCGCAGCGACCAGGGCACGGGTCTGACGTTCGGCTGGAAGAACGAGGACAACGGCTCACCGCTCGACATGTCCGTGGGCGGGACCACCGGCCCCGGTAACGGCCGTGACCGGAACACCGCCCAGGCGGATCAGCGGCTTGACACCCTCATGCACATGCAGGCGGCCGACGTCCCCACGTATAACAACGGGGTCAAGGCGCACGCCTTCTGGGAGCTCGCCGTACCGGACGGCACCTACTCGGTGACCGTCGCTGCCGGTGACTCCACGGTGAACTCCGACCCGGAGTCGCACGCGATCAACGTCGAGGGCGAGAGCGTCATCGCCCCGCCGTTCGCGCCCACCGGTGCCGCCGGGTCCGACACCCGCCACAAGACGGCCACGGCCGAGGTCACCGTCACCGACGGCGCTCTCACCGTGGACGCCGACGGCGGGACGAACACGAAGATCAACTACATCGACGTCGTCGCGCTCGACGCCACCCCGGACGAGCCCGGGGAGCCGAGCGAGGACGCCCAGGTGAAGGTCAACTTCACGCCGGCCTCCGCGCCGGCGGTGGCCGGGTGGACGGCCGAGACCGGCCTGGCCTACTCCGACGACCGCGGCTTCGGGTGGCTTAACGCGGCGACCGGTGCGCCGGTCGACCGCACCGCCGCCACCCGGTACCGCACCGGCCCGATGTCCGGGATCGCCTTCCCGGCTGAGGAGATCGACAAGTCTCTCGCGTTCCTCGACAACGCCAGCCAGTCGACCTACACGAACGGCCGGTGGGAGTACGCGCTGCCCAACGGCACGTACGAGGTCGCCGTCTCCGTCGGGGACGCGAACTACCTCGACTCCACGCACGGGGTCACCGCCGAGGGGCAGCCGGTCGTCACGCTCTTCGTGCCGACGGCGACCACCCCCTTCCAGACGGCGGTTCGCAGCGTGACCGTCACGGACGGCAAGCTGACGATCGCGAACTCCGGGACGAACACGAAGATCAACTGGGTCTCGATCGAGGGTGAGGGGCTCGACGGGGAGGAGCCCACGGAGCCGCAGGAGACCGTCCAGGTCGACTTCGGCACGGCTGCCGCGCCGCTCGACGCCGGCTGGACCCGCGAGGCCGGGGGCGCCTACGCCCCGGCCCGCGGCTTCGGGTGGCTCGACGCGGACACCGGGCAGCCGGTCGAGCGCACCCTCGCCACCCGGAACCGGCTCTCGGCCACCGGCGGGATCGCCTACCCGGCGCTCACGGCGCAGAAGTCGCTCGCGTTCCTCGACAACGCCACGCAGGACTACACGAACGGCACATGGCAGTACGACGTGCCCAACGGGACGTACGACGTCGAGGTGTCCGTCGGTGACGCCGGCTACCTCGACTCGGTCCACGGCGTGGCCATCGAGGGTGAGGACGTCATCGAGGGGTTCGTCCCGACCGGCGGCCAGCCATTCGGCGTCGACTCGGTGAGCGTCACGGTGACCGACGGCGCGATCACGATGACGAACACGGGCGAGAACACCAAGGTCAACTACGTCCGGATCAGCGGCGAGGAGCTCCTCTCCCCGACGATCCGGGTGACGTTGGCCGGCGAGGCCGTCACCGACTCCTACACCGGTGGGCCGGGGGAGATCGCGCTCACGGCCGCTGCGCCGAGCGACTCCACCATCGCCTCGCTGACCTACAGCGTCGACGACGGCGCGCCGGTGGCATACACCGCGCCGTTCACCCTCCCGACCGGCGTGCACACCCTCGAGGTCACGGCGACCGACTCCGAGGACCGCACGACCGTTCGTGAGGTCGCCTTCGAGATCCTCGACATCGGCGGCACCCTCGACGTGCGCAACGAGCAGGTCACCCGCGCCGGCGGGGAGCCCATCCCCGGCATGTACGAGGACTGGGTCGTCCTCCACCGCATCAACTCCGGCGTCACGACGCACGAGTTCCCTGAGGAGGCCACCGTCACGGTGACCAACACGGGCGAGAAGGACCTGCGGGTGACGGACGTGGCCCTGGCCGGGGCCAACGCGGCCCAGTTCGAGCTCGGTGACCTGCCGGCCACCCCGTTCGTCATCGAGCCGGGCGACTCCCTCCCGGTGGAGATCACCTTCACCGCCACCTCGGGCGGCAAGGGGATCCGCGCGGCCCAGCTCGTCCTCACCTCCAGCGACTCCCGGTCGCCGGTGACGACGGTCCAGGTGCGCGGCGGCTACATGACCTCGCCCGAGGGCGGCAACGAGCTGACCCTCAACCAGATCTCCGCGCTGTACGGCTACGCCACGGACATCGGCACGCTGCGCAACGGCGACGAGATGCGTGACTCGGAGCTCGACGGGGACGAGGTCCGGTCCACCAGCTGGAAGCGCGCCAACCCGTCCGAGCCCGTCGTCGTGCGCCAGCTCGCCGCCTTCCACGGCTGCTGCGACCAGACGGAGACGGTCAACGTCGGTGGCGCGAGCGCGACGCACAACGGCGCGTACGGCCAGTCGATCCTGCCCCTGAACAACGCCCTCACCGGGCCGACGCAGGCGAGCTCGACGCCGCCGGGTAACTTCAACATCACCGTCAACGGCCAGAACACCGGCCACGCCAACTACATGGCGGTCAAGACCTGGCCGGTCATCGACCGGGATGGCAACCCCGTCGCCGGGGCGTGGTTCGTCGGGCACGACTACATCAACTCGCCCAACCAGTGCGGCACGGGTCCGACGAACTGTGACTTCCAGGACAACGTCTACCTCGTGACGAACGTCTACCCGGTGACCCCGCACTCGACGACGGCGCCCGCGGCACCCGCGGGCCTCGCTGCCGAGGTGGTCGAGGAGACGGTTGAGCTCGACTGGACGGCGACCGCCGAGGACGACGTCATCGGCTACCACGTGGAGCGTGCGATCTCGGCGTCGGGTCCCTGGACCCGGCTCACCGGGGCGACGCCCGTGACAGGCACCAGCTTCACCGACGGCAACCTCCCGGCGGCGGAGACGGGCTTCTACCGGGTGCTCGCGGTCGACTACTCCGGCACGGTCTCGGCGGCTTCTGCTCTCGCCGAGGTCGAGCTTCCCGAGATCGACGAGGCAGCCATCCGCATCAACGCTGGAGGCGGCGCGGTCACGACGACCGGCGGCATCCAGTGGGCCGCGGACACGGCGTTCGCCGGCGGCAAGACGTACACGAACGCCGCGGTGACGGCGATCGCCGGCACGACCGACGACGCGCTCTACCTCACCGAGCGGAGCTCGACGACGAACCTCGGCACGTTCGGCTACGACGTCGACGTCGCGGGCGGCGAGTACCTCGTCCGCCTCCACTTCGCCGAGATCTACCACGGGGCGACCGGTGGCGGGTCCGGCGGGACGGGCAAGCGCGTCTTCAGCGTCAACCTCGAGGGCGGTCCGGCGGAGGTCACGAACCTCGACCTCAACGCCGTCGTCGCCCCCATGACCGCGCACGTGGTCGAGCGGACGGTCACGGTCACGGACGGGAACCTCGACATCGACTTCTCGGCCACGGTCAACCAGCCCAAGGTCAGCGCGATCGAGGTGCTGCCGGCCCCCTGAGGTCGGTAGCCCGCACAAGCTCCCCGGTCCGGCCGGCTCTCCCCCCCGGGTGCCGGCCGGTCCGGGGCCCCTTCCTGCCCGCCCCGCGGCCCTGGCCGCTCCACCGTCCCCCAGAGCGGAGGTGGCGTATGTCGACGCGATGCTTGAAGAACCTCGCCCTGCCTGTACCGGCACCGTGGCGCACCACCACCGCCAGGGCCGCGACCGTCCCGTACGTCGGCGCGGGCGCGGTCGTCCGCGTTCCCAGGCCCCGCGTCAGCCGGCGAGGGCGGTGACCGGCAGTGCCGACCATGCTCGTCCTCTCGAGCGCCGCCCGTGGTCTGGCACTCAAAGGAGCGACCTCGTGGAGCGTCG
This sequence comes from Georgenia wangjunii, assembly GCF_036421975.1. Taxonomy (NCBI): domain Bacteria; kingdom Bacillati; phylum Actinomycetota; class Actinomycetes; order Allobogoriellales; family Allobogoriellaceae; genus Georgenia; species Georgenia wangjunii. The sequence goes on from NZ_JAZGON010000015.1 coordinate 8,227, forward strand.
CAGCTGGCCAGGGTCTGCGGCTGGTCTTTGCCGCCCCTGAGGACAGCTGGAGCGACGAGCTGCGCACGTACGGCACCTTCGTGCCACTGCATGGTTCGGTGCCCCTGCATACCGTGGATCTCGTCCGCCTCGCGCGCGACCTGTCCGTTCTCGCGACCGCGGAAGACTGGGATCTGGTCCACGTGCAGAGCGCCGCTGTGGCCGCGCTGTGGCGGATCGTCGCGCCCGCGCGGGTCCTCGAGCGCACCGTGTACGTCTCCCACGGGCTGCCGTTCCAGCGGAGTGAACGCAGCATCGCCGCGACGTTCTCCCGCACAGCGGAGACCGTCCTCGCCAGGCGTACCCGAGCCGTCGCGACCGTGAGCGTGGAAGATCGTGCATGGTTCGCCCGGCTGCCAGGACGCCTGCGCCCACAGCTCCTGTGGCGGCTGCCCGGGACAGGTGTGGACGTCACGGGTTTCCGGGACGCCGCCGGCACGGTGCGCATCCAAGGCGTGCGCCGGCCGTACGCCCTCTTCTGCGGAGATCTCACCCCGAGCAAGGACCCGATGCGGGCGGTCGAGGCCGTGGCGTGGTGCCGTCGCCACCTCGATCTCGGCCTCGTCGTCATAGGCGAGGGCCCGTTGCGTGAGGCCCTCGTCCAGGCGGCGACGGAACGTCCGTGGCTCGTACTGGTTCCGCACAGCCTTGCGATGGAGGCATGGATCGCCTCGGCGGCCGTCGTCCTCGCCCCCAGCCGGCGCGAGAGCGCCCCGCGAGTCATCGTCGAGTCTCTCGCCGCGGGAGTCCCTGTCATCGCACGTGAGAACCGCGGCAGCCGCGAGCTCCTCGGGGACGGAGTCGGAACCCTTCTCCCACCCAGCGCTGGTGCAGAGGAGTGGGGCCGCCGTATCGAGGAGGTCCTGGGCGCACCGGTCGCGAGGGCGCTGATGCTCGAGCGCGCGATGGCATACGACATCAGCGCGTACCGGCACGCCTACTCCGGGCTCCTCGATGCCATCCTCGGCTCACCGGCCACCATGGCAGGGCCTGGTGCCGTGATCGCGCACCCCCGGCGTAGCGGCGGATTGCGCCGTCATCGCTCGCGTTCCTGAGCCCGACGTCGGGCCGGGCCGCGGCCGTGTGGCCTCGGTAGCGCCGCTTGCTCGGGCTCGAGGTCCCCACCGCAGAAGTGGACGCGCGCGCTCGTGCGGCGGAGACGACGGGAGCCGACGACGAAGGGCCGGGTCCATGCGGACCCGGCCCTCCTTCACCGTCGGGGTGGCGGGATTCGAACCCACGACCTCTTCGTCCCGAACGAAGCGCGCTACCAAGCTGCGCCACACCCCGGTGAAGCCTGCTAAGAATAGCGGAGCCTGGGCCTACGGAGAAACCGGCCCCCGGGCGGGCCCGCGCAGGCTCACCGGTCTGAGCCCACGAGTGTGAGCAGGCTCGCTTCCGGGCGGCACGCGAAGCGCAGCGGCGCGTACGGCGAGGTGCCGAGGCCGGCCGAGACGTTGAGCCACGCGGAGCCCGCGCCGCCGGGTGCGTCGGGGCGGGCGCCGGGCCAGCCGTGGAGGCCGCTCGCGCGACCGGTGTCGAGGTCACAGTTCGTCACGAGCGCCCCGTACCCGGGCACGCACAGCTGCCCGCCATGGGTGTGGCCGGCGAGGACGAGCGCGCAGCGGTCCGCCACCATCGCGTCGAGCACGCGCGTGTAGGGGGCGTGCGTGACGCCCACGTGGAGGTCGGCGGCCGGCGGGGCGGCCCCGTCGGCAGCGGGGAACCGGTCCCGGTCGAGGTGCGGGTCGTCGACGCCGACGAGCGAGAACGTGAGACCCGCGACGTCGACCGTGCCGCGGGCGTTCGTGAGGTCGAGCCAGCCGGCCGCCCGCATCGCCGAGACGAGGGCGGGTGCGGGCAGCGGCCGCGGCTCGTCCCCGCTGCCGCCGCCGCGCGCGTCCGGGAGGAGGTAGCGCGCCGGGTTCTTCGGGCTCGGCGCGAAGTAGTCGTTCGAGCCGAGCACGAACGCGCCGGGACGGGCCAGGAGCGGCTCGATCGCGTGGAGGACCGCCGGCAGGGACGCGGGGTGGGCCATGTTGTCACCGGTCGTGATGACGACGTCCGGCTCGAGCTCGGCGAGCGAGCGGACCCACTCCTGCTTGCGTCGCTGCCCCGGGAGCATGTGCAGGTCCGAGAGGTGGAGCAGCCGGACCGGGCGCGCGCCGGCGGGCAGGGCGGGGACCGTCGCGGAGCGCAGCGCGAAGAGCCGGGTCTCGAGGAGGCCCCAGCCGATGGCACCGAGACCGCTGAGGGCGAGCCCTGCGGCGGCCCGCCCGGCGCGGCTCAGTTGTCGTCTCCGCTGCGTCCGTCGTCGAACCAGTCCTGCCAGCGGCCCTCGTCGGCGGGCGTGCCCGGGTTGACCAGACGCGCGGTGCCGCGGGACGCCTCGTCGTCGCTCTCCCCGTCGTTGCCGCCGCCACCGCCGGAGCCGCCCCCGCCGTTGCCGCCGCCGCCGTTGCCGGAGTTGCCCCCGCCGCCGGTGGACGGCTGCTGGGAGCCTGAGCGCGTGCCCGAGCTGGGGTAGACGGTCACCTGGGTGCCGCGACGCTGCTCGCTGCCGGCGGCGGGCTGCGTCCCGGCCGCCGTGCCGGCCGGGTACCCGGCGCTGACGGTGCGGCCGACGGTCACGCCGAAGCCCGCCGCCTCGAGGGTGCGCTGGGCGTCCGCCATGCTCTGCCCGCCGACGTCCGGCACGCGGAGCTGCTCACCCTGGATCTGGCGCTGGTCGGGCTCAGCGAACGGCACGACCGGCATGCCCTCGGTGGCGCGCTCCATGTACGCCTTCCACGTCGGTGCCGAGATGAGGCCGCCGTAGACGCTCTCGTGCCAGCGGCCGTTGATGGTCTTGCCGACCATCGGCTCGTCACCGTTGGCGTAGCCCATCCACACGGCCGTCGCCATCTGCGGGATGTAGCCGATGAACCACGCGTGCTTCGCGTCGTTCGCCGTACCGGTCTTGCCCGCGGTGGGGCGGCCGGGCAGGCGGGCCGGGGAGCCGGTCGAGTCCCACTCCGGGCCCATGACGGCCTGGAGGGCGTGGTTGACACCGTTGGCGATGTCCTCCTCGAGCACCCGCTGGCAGTTCGACGGCGGGACGGGGATCTCCTCGCCGGAACGGTCGGTCATGCTCGTGATGGCGACCGGCTCGCACATGATCCCGCCCGCGGCGAGCGTGGCGTAGGCGTTGGCCATCGACAGCGGCGTCGTGTTGTTCGTCCCGAGGATCGCCGAGGGGTTCGGCTCCAGCGGCAGACCCGCGCCGTTGCGCACCCCCATCGCGGCTGCGACGTCGGTGATGGCGCACAGGTCCATCTGGTTGGCCATGACGACGTAGGAGGTGTTGACCGACTTGCGGGTCGACTCGAGCACCGTCTCGACCCCGCCGCCGAACCCCTCGAGGTTCTTGGGTGAGTAGTCGGTGGCGTAGTTCCCGCACGAGATGTTCCAGCTCTCCCGGGGGAAGTCTCGGTTGGCCGAGTTCACCCGGTCCATGAGGGAGTGGCCGGTGCGGAGCCACTCGATGAGCGTGAAGACCTTGAACGTCGAACCGGAGTGGAAGCCGGAACCACCGCCGTGTTCCTGCCCGACGTTGTAGTTGACGAGGGTTGCCCGGGGGCTCTCCTCGCTCGCCCGGCCGTACGGCGTGTTCTGCGCCATCGCGAAGATGTGGCCCGTGCCCGGCTCGATGGAGGACAGCGCCATGGAGATCCCCGAGGCGTCGTCGACAGGGATCGAGCCGGTCACCGCGTCGAACGCGGCCTGCTGCTTGGCGGGGTCGAGGGTCGTGCGGATCTCGAGCCCGCCGCGCAGGAGGAGCTGGCGGCGCGCCGTCGTGTCCTCGCCGTAGGCCTCGTTGTTGAGGATCTCCTTGACGACGTACTCGCAGAAGTAGGCCGCGGTGCCGGCAGCCCCGCACCCGTTGGGCGTGGTCTGGACGTCGAGCATCGCCTCGATCGGGACGGCGATCGCCTCGTCGTACTGGGCCTGCGTGATGTAGTTCTGGTTGCGCATGAGGCCAAGGACGGTGTTGCGGCGGAAGAGGGCGTTCTCGGGGTTCGCCACGGGGTCCCACTTGCCGGGAGACTGCGTGATGCCGGCGATCATGGCGGACTCGCCGACGTTGAGCTCGGCCGCGGGCTTGTTGAAGTAGTGCCGGGACGCGGCCTCGACGCCGTACTGCGAGGGCCCGAACTGGGCGATGTTGAGGTACCCGGCGAGGATCTCGTCCTTGGTCCACGCCTGCTCGAGCCCGATCGCCATGCGCGCCTCGCGGAGCTTGCGGCCGTAGCCGTCGACGCCCTCCGACTCGGTGGCGGCGTCGTAGAGGGCGGTGTCGCCCGTGACGCGGCTCTCCTCGATGAGGACGTTCTTCACGTACTGCTGGGTGAGGGTGGAGCCACCGCCCTCGACGCTGCCGCTCACGGCGTTCGTCACCGCCGCACGCATCATGCCCTCGGGGTCGACGCCGCTGTGCTCGTAGAACCGGCGGTCCTCCGTGGCGACGACCGCGTCCTTGACGTGCTGGGAGATCGCGTCGAGCGGGACGACGATCCGGTTGTCCGCGAAGAAGGTCGCCAGCTTGTTGCCCGCGGCGTCGTAGATGACGCTCTGCTCCGACGGCTCGTCGACGACGAGCTCGCTCGGCAGCTCGTCGAAGAGGTCGACACTCGCGGCGCTCATCGCGCCGACGGACCCGACGGCCGGCATGAGCATGCCCGCGGTGAGGACGCCGCCCGCCGCGGCGATGAGCAGGAACGCGAGGAACAGCGCGACGAGCTGCAGCGGGTTGACGGCGCGCGCGGATGCGCGTGAGGCAGAAGGCATGCTTCCAGGGTACGTGCCGGTACCACAGCGAGTCAGCCCCGGTTCGCCCTCGGCGTGACGGGCGGCGACGTCGATCATCGAAGAGCGACACGTGTACGGCAGGGGGTTCCTCAACAGGTCAAGAGGCAGTACGGTTCTGGTCTGTGAACGTTATGCAGCGATGGAGCTGCTGAGCCGAAGAAGGTGTTCTCCATGAGTGTCAATGATGACCAGACGTGGGCAGCCCGAGCAGCATGCAGCGGGGTCGAGCCGGATGAGCTATTCGTGCGGGGGGCCGCGCAGCGGGCGGCACGAACCCTGTGCTTCGGGTGCGAGGTGCGGATGGACTGCCTCGCCGACGCGCTCGACTCGCAGGTGTCCTTCGGTGTCTGGGGCGGCCTCACCGAGCGGGAGCGCCGGGCGCTGCTGCGCCGTTACCCCGGGGTGCCGTCGTGGCGCACACGCCTCAAGGACGAGGAGGACGCGCTCATCGGCGAGCTGCGCGCGCAGCGGGCGCCGCGGATCCTCTCGCGGAGCCAGCCCGCATAGGATGGCCCCATGGTGACCTGGGAGTACGCGACGATTCCGCTTCTCATCCACAACACGAAGGCGATCCTCGACCAGTGGGGTGCCGACGGGTGGGAGCTCGTGCAGGTGATCCCCGGCCCGCAGGGCGGGAACCTCGTGGCCTACCTCAAGCGCCCCCAGCAGTGAGCGTCGGCGCGCGGCTCGACGAGCTCGGCCTCACGGTGCCAGCGCTCGTCGCGCCGCTCGCCGCCTACGTGCCGGCGGTGCGCCACGGTGATCTCGTGTGGACCGCGGGGCAGCTGCCCATGGTCGACGGCGCCCTGCCCCGTACCGGCAAGGTCGGTGAGGGAGAGGGGCTCGTCAGCCCCGAGGAGGCCAAGGCCCTGGCCCGCACCGCGGCGCTCAACGCGCTCGCGGCGGTCGCGAGCCAGGTCGCCTCGCTCGACGACGTCGTCCGGGTCGTCAAGGTCGTCGGCTTCGTCGCGAGCGACCCCGGCTTCGCCGGGCAGCCGGGTGTCGTCAACGGCGCCTCGGAGCTGCTCGGCGAGATCTTCGGCGACGCGGGCGTCCACGCCCGCAGCGCGGTCGGGGTCAGCGTCCTCCCGCTCGACGCGCCCGTCGAGATCGAGCTCGTCGTCGCCGTCCGCTGACGGCGGGGCCCGTCCGCTGGCGGGAGATCAGTACCGCTGACGTCGGGCCCGGTCCGCCGGCACCATGCCCGCCGCTCGTGCGGCGGGCATGGCGTCGTCAGCGTGCGCGGCGCTGGAGCCGCTCGACGTCGAGGAGCTGGACGGCGCGGCCCTCGAGCCGGATCCAGCCACGGGCGACGAAGTCCGCGAGCGACTTGTTGACCGTCTCCCGGGAGGCGCCGACGAGCTGGGCGAGCTCCTCCTGCGTGAGGTCGTGCGCGACTCGGATCCCCTCCGTCGTCCGCTCGCCGAAGCGCTCGGAGAGGTCGAGGAGCGCCTTCGCGACGCGTCCGGGGACGTCGGAGAAGACGAGGTCCGCGAGCGCCGTGTTGGTGCGGCGCAGGCGCTGCGCGAGCGCGCGGAGCATGTGCTTGGCCAGGGCGGGCCGTGTGTCGAGGAACTCCATGAACGGCTCGTGCTGGAGCTCGAGGAGCCGCGCGGGGGAGACGGCGGTCGCCGTCGCGGTGCGCGTGCCCGGGTCGAAGAGGGTGAGCTCGCCGAGGACCTCGCCCGGGCCGAGGACGGCGAGGAGGTTCTCGCGGCCGTCGCTCGCGCTGTGGCCGAGCTTCACCTTGCCCTCCATGACGAGGTAGAGGCGGTCGCCGGGGTCGCCCTCGCTGAAGAGGGTCTCGCCGCGGCGCAGGGTGGTCTCGCTCATCGAGCTGCGGAGGTCCTGCAGGGCGTCGGCGTCCAGGGCCTCGAACAGAGGCACGGAGCTGATCGCGGTGTCATCCACGGTGGGTTCCCATCGTCGTCGGTGCGGGCCGATCATGCCCATACTGCCACCGCACCCGGCTGGGCACGCGCGTACACGCGCACCGGAACCCGTCCGCGTGCGCCGCGCAGGCGCGGCGGGGGAGCTGCAGAGTCCCCTACGGTTGGCGGGTGGAAGCCCCGCCGGTCGCCGTCGTCGATGACGTCCTCGCCCGCGCATGGCCGGACGCGCGCTGCGAGCTCGACTTCTCCACGCCGCTCGAGCTTCTCGTCGCGACCGTCCTGTCCGCCCAGACCACCGACGTGCGGGTCAACGCCGTGACGCCGGCGCTCTTCGCCCGCTACCCCGACGCCGCCGCGTACGCCGCGGCCTCGCTGGCGGACCTCGAGGAGATCCTGCGCCCGCTCGGCTTCTTCCGCAGCAAGGCCTCGGCACTGCGGGGGATCGGCGCGGCCCTCCTGGCCGACCACGGTGGCGAGGTCCCCGCGACGCTCCCCGCGCTCGTGGCCCTGCCCGGCGTGGGGCGCAAGACGGCGAACGTCGTCCTCGGCAACGCGTTCGGCGTCCCGGGCATCACGGTCGACACCCACGTGGGGCGCCTCGCGCGCCGCCTCGGTTGGTCCGGCGAGAAGGACCCGGTCAAGGTCGAGCGTGACATCGCGGCGCTCGCCGAGCCCGAGCGGTGGACGATGCTGTGCCACCGGCTCATCTTCCACGGCCGCCGGGTGTGCCACTCGCGGCGCCCCGCGTGCGGGATGTGCGTGCTCGCCGAGGTATGCCCCTCCTTCGGGGTGGGGGAGAGCGACCCGGAGGCCGCGCGCGCCCTCGTCAAGATCCCCGCCGAGGCAGTGGACGGTTCCGGGAGCGGGAGCGGCGTCGCGCCGGACAGGCGCGGCCGGAGGGCCGGGAGCGGCCGACCGGGCGGCGCCGGGGCACCGTCGGGCCGTGGCGCGGAGTAGCCGGCGCACCGTCGGGCAGCGGCACGACAGGTAGCCGGGGCTCAGTCAGGCAGCGACGCCAGGTGGTCGAGGAGCAGCGCGCTCACCTGGTCCGGCGCCTCCTCGGGGAGGAAGTGCCCGGCGTCGGCGATGCGCACCGAGCGGAACGGGCCGGCGACCATCCCTGCGTCCGCGGCGAACCCGGCCGCGTCGACGGCGCGGTCCTGCGCACCCTGGACGCTGAGCACGGGGACGCGGATGGGCTCGCTCACGCGCTCGAGGAAGCGCCGTCCGTCCGGGCGGGGCGTCGAGCGGACGAGCCAGCGGATGTGCTCGAGGCTCGTGTGGGCCACGGAGGGGAGCCGCATCGCCGTCGAGTACATCTCGACCTCCTCCGCCGGGACCGCCCGTCCGGGGGCCGAGCCGGCGGCGAGGAGCCGGGCGACGAGGTCGCCGCGGGTGAGCGCGCGCTCGGGGAACCACGGGACCTGCACGCGGGCGAGGACGAGGCGGGTGCGCACCGGCAGGCGGTTGTTCAGGCGCAGGAGCGAGAGCGGGTGCGGGTTGGCCAGGACGGCGACGGCGCGTGTGACGCTGGGCTCGAGCGCCGGCATCGACCAGGCGACGGTCCCGCCGAACCCGTGGCCGACGACGACGGCGCGCCCGGCACCGAGGGAGCGGATGACGCCTGCGACGTCGGCGGCGAGGACGGGTGTGCCGTGCCCCGTCGGGGGCTTGTCGGAGCCGCCGAACCCGCGCAGGTCCATCGCCGCGACGCGGTAGCCGGCCCCGGCGAGCGCCTCGATCTGGGCGCGCCACGCCCACCACAGCTGCGGGAACGCGTGGAGGAGCACGACGAGCGGGGCGTCGCCGTGCGACGGCCCCGCGAGCGCGACGTGGAAGCGCGCGCCGTTGGCGGCGATGAACTGGTGCTCCCACGGGCCGGGGGGCAGGACGGTGCTGGGGTCTGGAACCACGCCAGCGGACACTACCGCCTCGGCTCCGGCCCGTGAGGGCCTCAGTCCGACGCCTGCTTGCCGCGCAGACCGGTCGAGATGAGGTCCATGACCGAGGAGTCGGCGAGGGTGGTCACGTCCCCCACGGTCCGGTTCTCGGCCACGTCCCGGAGGAGGCGCCGCATGATCTTGCCCGAGCGAGTCTTCGGCAGCTCCGCGACGACGAGGATCGAGCGGGGCTTGGCGATCGGCCCGATCTCCTTGGCGACGTGCGCCCGCAGTGCGGCGACGGTCTCGTCCGTGCTCTCGCCCTCGGCGGCCTTCGCGGCGGCCTCCCCGCGGAGGATGACGAAGGCGACGACGGCCTGCCCCGTCGTGTCGTCGCTCGCGCCGACGACGGCGGCCTCGGCCACCGCGGGGTGCGAGACGAGCGCGGACTCGATCTCCGTCGTCGAGAGGCGGTGGCCGGAGACGTTCATGACGTCGTCGACGCGCCCGAGGAGCCAGATGTCGCCGTCGTCGTCCTTCTTGGCGCCGTCCCCGGCGAAGTACTTGCCGGGGAAGCGGGACCAGTACGTGTCCCGGAAGCGCTGCTCGTTGTTCCAGATCCCGCGGAGCATGGCGGGCCACGGCTCGGTGAGGACGAGGTAGCCGCCGCTGCCGTTCGGGACGGCCTCGCCCGACTCGTCGAGGACGTCGGCGACGACGCCGGGCAGGGGCGTCTGGGCCGAGCCGGGTTTCGCGGCGGTGACCCCGGGCAGCGGGGAGATCATGATCGCGCCGGTCTCGGTCTGCCACCACGTGTCGACGACAGGCGCGCGGTCCCCGCCGATGACACGGCGGTACCACATCCACGCCTCGGGGTTGATGGGCTCACCGACGGAGCCGAGGACGCGCAGGGAGCTGAGGTCGTGGCCGGCGGGGTGCTCCTCGCCCCACTTCATGCACGTGCGGATCGCCGTCGGCGCGGTGTAGAGGATGCTCACGCCGTACTTGGCGACGATCTCCCACCAGCGCCCGCGGTGCGGGGTGTCCGGGGTGCCCTCGTAGATGACCTGGGTCGCGCCGTTGACGAGCGGGCCGTAGACGACGTACGAGTGGCCCGTCACCCAGCCGATGTCCGCCGTGCACCAGTAGACGTCGCTCTCCGGCTTGAGGTCGAAGACGTACTTGTGGGTGTAGGCGCTCTGGACGAGGTATCCGCCGGTCGTGTGGAGGATGCCCTTGGGGCTGCCCGTCGTGCCGGAGGTGTAGAGGATGAAGAGCGGGTGCTCGGCCTCGACGGCGACCGGTGCGTGGTCCGGGCTCGCGGCGTCGACGACGTCGTGCCACCACACGTCACGGTCCTCGGTCCAGGCGACCTCCTGGCCAGTGCGCCGCACGACGAGGACGTGCTCGACGGGGGTCTCGCCCTTGGTGAGCGCCTCGTCGACGGCGGGCTTGAGCGCGCTGGCGGAACCGCGGCGGAAGCCGCCGTCGGCGGTGATGACGAGCGTCGCCTGCGCGTCGACGATGCGGGCGTACAGGGCCTCGGCGGAGAAGCCGCCGAAGACGACGGAGTGCGGCGCCCCGATGCGGGCGCACGCGAGCATGGCGATGACCGCCTCGGGGATCATCGGCAGGTAGATGGCCACGCGGTCGCCCGTGCCGACGCCGAGCTCGGTCAGCGCGTTCGCGGCCCTGGAGACCTCGCGCTGGAGGTCGGCGTACGTGAGGGTCCGGACCTCGCCCTGCTCGCCCTCCCAGTGGATGGCGACGCGCTCGCCGTTGCCGGCCTCGACGTGGCGGTCGACGGCGTTGTACGCGGCGTTGAGCGTCCCGTCACCGAACCAGCGGGCGAACGGGGCGTCGGAGAAGTCGAGCACCTCGGTGAAGTCCGTCGACCACGTGACGAGCTCGCGCGCCTGATCGGCCCAGAAGCCGAGCCGGTCCGCGCGGGCGCGCTCGTACAGCTCGGGCTGGGCGTTCGCCTGTGCCGCGAACTCCGGGCTCGGCGGGAACGCGCGCTCCTCGCTGAGGAGGTTCTCCAGGCCGCCGGCGGCGGGTGCGTTCTCGGGCGTGGCGGCGGTGTGGTCAACCATGAGGTCCTCCGGGCAGCATCGATGGTGCGTCACCGGCTGCGAGCGCTGTGGGGCGGCTCACAACCGGTTCAGCCCCAACATATCGCGGCGGGCCGACGTCGGTACCCGGGCGTCTCGGGACGACTCCGAGGTGGCTGGACGGTGCCGGGCGCGTGGCCGGGCGACGCCGGGCGCGTCAGTCGCGGTGGCCGGCGCGCTGCCGCTCGAGCCGGACGGCCGCGCGGGCCTCCCGGCGCCCCTGGCGGCGGGCGCCGTGGGAGACGACGCCCACGAGGATGAGCGCGAGGCCGTAGGCGAGCAGGCGGCCGGAGCTTCCGCTGGCGACGAGGTGGTGCGCGAGGTTGGCACCGAGGTCGTTGAAGTCGCGCAGCCAGGTGGTGACCGGCTCGAGGTAGTCCTGCGTCAGCGTGGGGACGGCGACGAAGGGGATGCCGAGGAGGAGGACGAGCGCCCCGGTGATGATCGCCCCGAGCGAGGTCCATCGCGCCGCGAGGAGGGCCACCGCGAGAGCGAGGAGGCCGCTGCCGAGCTCGATGAGGGCGGCGACGTTGCGCTCACCGGTGTCCCACTGGTTCCCGCTGGCGAGGGTGAGGCGCGCGCCGGCGTCGGCGATGAGGTACCAGGCGACCGGGACGAGGACGAGGGTGAGGAGGACGCCCCACAGGTGGGCGGCGGTGCGCTTGCGGGGCGCCGGCTCGGTGGTCGCGCCGTCGAGGATGACGGCGGTGTCGGGCTCGTCGTCGTCCCGGAGCTCGTCGGCGCCGCGCCGGGCCGGGCGGCGGGAGTCGTCGTCCCGGCTGGCGTCGTCGGAGCCGGACGCGGGGGTCACGGTGGTGAAGGGGTCCTCCTGCACGGCGGCGTCCCGCTGGCCGGTGAGGTAGGTGGCGCTGTGCTGCTCCGAGAGGCCGGAACGGGGGACGGGGCGCTCGGCGCGGTGCGAGCCCGGTCCGTCGGCGCCGGAGGCGTCCGTGCCGGGCTCGTCTGCGTCGGACCCGTCCCTGCTGGACCTGCCGGTGCTGGACGCACCGGTGCTGGACGCACCGGTAGTTGACCCGCCCACGCTCGCCATGCCGGTCGTGCCGCTGACGTCGGAGGTGGCGCTCATCGCGGTCGCTCCGCGTGCCGTCACGGCGTCGCCACCGTGGTCATCCGTCGCGGGCTCGGCGCCGCCGTCCGGCACCCGCCCCGTCGATCGGCCGTCACGGTCGGCCGGGTCGGTGGTGACCTCGTCCTCAGGGCGACGCCCGGCCTCGTGCTGCGGTGAGTGCGGGGGCACGGTCACGGGGTCCTCCTACGGTGGTCGGCTGCGCCCAACGTAGCGATGCCCCGCGGCCGTCGCCCTCTGGCGCGCCGGTCGCGCCAGACGCAGCGGCGCAGCGCGTGGCCGTCGTGCTGCCGGTGGCGCCCCTACGCGTCGACGGCGTGCCGCGCCCGCTCGAGCGCGATCTCGGTGCGCTCGTGGCGGCGTCCCGCCCGGCGGGCCTCGTGCGCGGCGAGGCCGCCGGCGAGCAGCAGCGCCCCGAGGACAGGCAGGATCCCGGTGCGGGCGAGGTCGACGGCGCCCGCAGGGAGGTCGCCGAGGCCCAGCGCGGTGAGTCCGGGGACCGTCTCGGTCCGCAGGAGCAGGTACCCGCCCACCGCGAGCCCCCACAGACCGCCGCCGATCTGCGCGCCGAGGCTCGAGAGGCGGACCGAGGCCGCGACGAGCGCGAGCCCCGCCGCGGCGAGCACGTGGAGCACGAGGTGGCCCGTGTCGGCGGGCGGGGCCGGCAGGACCGTGGCGCTGGCCCGCAGCGCGAGGAGGAGGGCCGGGAGGAGGAGCACGCCGGCCGCGACGGCGGTCCAGTGCGCTGCCGCCCGGGAGCGGGGCGGGACGGGCGGAGCGACACCGTCGTCCGCGGCGGCGGAGCGCGCGGCCCGGAGCGTCTCCTCGGTGCGCTCCTGCGCACGGCCGGCGCGGCGCGCGCCGTGCGCGCCCGCGGCGAGGCCGAGCATGACGGCCCCGAGCACGGGCAGGAGCCCCGACCCGGCGAGCGCCGCCGCGCCCTGACCCGTCCCGGTGGCCGCGCCGTCATCGGCGAGGAGGTCGGCGACCGCGGCGGGTCGGGCCCACGCGCCGAGACCGGCGAGGAGGACGAGGGCACCGCTGACGGCCAGACCGAGGCTCGACCACCGCGCGGAGAAGGCGACTACGGCGAGCAGGAGAGCCGCCCCGGCGAGGCGGACGGCGCCGTCGTCGAGCTCACCCGTGCCGGGCCCGCCCGCCGTCAGGAGCGCGCCCGCGCCGAGGAGCCACACCGCCGCCGCGGTGAGCAGGGGCGCGAGCAGCCCGGTCAGCAGGTGGTCGGTGAGGCGCGAGCGGGGCGGGACGGGGCGGGCGGGCGCTCCGGTCGTCGGCCCCGGTGTGCGGTGCGGGGCGGTGGGGCCCGAGGCGTCATCGTCGGACGCGGCGGCGGCGGCGCCGTCGGGCGTCACGCTCACGTCCGCGCCAGGGGTGGTCATATCCGTCCGACTCTAGTGGGCGCGTGCGCGGCGGCGGAGCAGCCACCAGCCGAGGGCGCCGGTCGCGACCGTGAGCGTGACGACGACCCCGACGGACACGCGGGTGTCGATCCGCGGGCGCAGCGGGACGGGGCGGGCGAAGTCACGGACCTCCCACCCGCGGGCGACCGCCTCTCGGCGCAGCGCCTTGTCCGGGTTGACCGCGACGGGGTTGCCGACCGCCTCGAGCATGGGCACGTCCGTGACGGAGTCCGAGTACGCCGAGCACGCGGCGAGGTCGTATCCGTGGCGGCCGGCCAGGTCGAGGATCGCCTCCGCCTTCGCTGGGCCGTACGCGTAGTAGTCGAGCTCGCCGGTGTAGCGGCCCTCCGCGGCGGCGAGGCGGCTCGCGATGACGTGGTCCGCGCCGAGCATCGCCGCGATCGGCCGGACCACGGCCTCGCTCGACGCCGAGACGATGACGACGTCCTGCCCCTCGGCGTGGTGGGCGTCGATGAGGTCGATCGCCTCCTGGTAGACGACCGGCCCGATCCGCTCCTGGAGGGTCTCGGCGACGATCGCCTCGGTGAGGGCGACGTCCCAGCCGCGGACGAGGTTGGCGAGCCGGTCCTTCATCCGCTCCGTCTGGTCGTGGTCCGCGCCGACGGCGAGGTAGCCGAGCTGGGCGTAGAGCCCGCGCAGGACGCCGCCGCGGCTGAGGAGGCCGCCCGCGTAGAAGGGCTTGGAGAATGCCATCGTCGACGACGTCGCGATGACCGTCTTGTCGAGGTCGAAGAACGCCGCGGCGCGCCGCCCGTGCTCGCCGTGCATGCCGTGGTCCACGCCCGCTCCCTCCGCCCGGGCCAGCGTAGCGGCGCGGAGAGGCCGTGGAGGTCGGGTGGCGGGAGTCCGTCCTGCGGAGGCGTCGTCCTGCACAGGACAGCGCCGCGCGGACCGGTCCACAGCGGGCCGACGGCGGGCGTCCGCGCGTCACCGGCCCGGGCGAGGCTCGGCCCGAGAGCGGGCTCGAGGTCACGGAGGTTGCTATGGCGGGGACGGCGACGGCGGACGAGCGCGGCCGGCGGCGGCGAGGCGAGCCGGGTGGACGCGGCGCAGCACGCGCCGGCGGGGGACCGGGCCACCACCCCGCGGGAGGCGGCCCGGCGGGTGGTGGCGGCCCCGCGCGGGTCGCCCTGCGCTCGGGGGACCGCGGGGTCGTCGAGCACGTGCGCCGGCTGGCCGCGCTCGCCGGTCTCGAGCTCGACGTCCACCCGTGGGGCGCGCCACCGCCCGCTGCGGCGGTCCTCGTCGACGACGTCGCCGCACCGCCCGGGCACGACGCCCCGTGGGGTGATGCCCCCGTCGGGGGGCTCGTCGTCGCGGTCGCCCCCGCCGGGGCCGACGTCGGCGCCGAGGTCCTGCGCCTGCCGGCGGAGTCCGAGGCGCTGCTCGGCGTGCTCATCGGGGCGGGCGCACCGGTCCGTGCCCGCGTGCTCGGCGTCGTCGGCGCCCGTGGCGGGGCGGGCGCCTCGGTGCTCGCCGCGGTCGTCGCGCGGCTCGCCGTCGGGGCGGGCGTGCCGACGGCGCTCGTCGACCTCGACCCGTGCGGCGGCGGTCTCGACGTGCTCCTCGGCCTCGAGCACGACCCCGGGCCGCGGTGGGCGGACGTCCTCGCCGAGCGCGGCGGGTTCCCGCCCGAACGCCTCGTCCTGTCGCTGCCGTCCTGGCACTCCGTGCGGGTCCTCTCCTCCGACGTGCGCAGCGGGGTGCCGCTCGACGACGTCGTCGCCCGCGCCGCCGTCCACGCCCTCGCATGCGCGGTCGACCTGCTCGTCCTCGACCTGCCGCGGCACGTGCTGGCACCGCCGGGCCGCGACGAGGACGTGCCCGCATGGCTCGCGCCGTGCACCGACGTCGTCCTCGTCGCCGGCTGCGACGTCCGCTCGGCGGCGGCCGCGGACGGGGCGGCGCGTGCGCTCGGCGCGGCGGGTGTCGTGCCCCGGCTCGTCGTGAGCGGGCCGGCGCCCGGGGGTGTCCACGCGGAGGACGTGGCCGAGGTCACGGGTCTGACGCTCGTCACCGCCATGCGGCCGGAGCGCTCCTTCCTCGCCGGCCTCGAACGGGGACTCTCGCCCGGGGACCAGCGCCGCGGGCCCCTCGTGACGGCCGGGCGCCGCGTGCTCGACGCGCTCGAGGTCGTGCCGTGAGCCAACCGTCGACCGACCTCTCCCGGCTCCGCGTGGGCCTCGCCGGCGGGGGAGCGGTGCCGGACTCGGGCGCCCTCAGTGCCGGGGTGCGGGCCGCCGCGGCGCTCGAGGACCGGCCCATCGGCCTGCACGGTCTCCTCGCGCTCGAGCGCCGGGCGCGCGCGGAGCTCCTCGGTGCAGGCGAGGGGCTGCAATCGCTGCTCGAGGACCCCGGTGTGACCGACGTCCTCGTCAACGGCGCGACGGGGGTGTGGGTCGACGGCGGGGACGGCCTCGAGCGCGTCGCCGTCGACCTCGGGGGAGAGGAGGAGGTCCGCACGCTCGCCACCCGGCTCGCCGCCGCGTGCGGGCAGCGGCTCGACGACGCGTGCCCCGTCGTCGACGGCTCGCTCCCGGACGGCACCCGGCTCCACGCGGTCCTCCCGCCGCTGTCCGCGTCCGGCACGCTCATCAGCCTGCGGACCCTGCGTGCCCGGGCGTTCACCCTGCCCGAGCTCGTCGCCTCGGGGACCGTCGCACCGGCGCTGGCGCCCGTGCTGCGCGCGCTCGTCCGGTCCCGCGCGAACGTCCTCGTCAGCGGGGCCACGGGGACGGGCAAGACGACCCTGCTGGCCGCGATGCTCTCCCTCGTCGGCCCGCGCGAGCGCATCGTGTGCATCGAGGAGGCGACCGAGCTGCGGCCCGACCACCCGCACGTCGTTCACCTCCAGGTGCGCCGCGCGAACGTGCAGGCCACGGGCGCCGTCTCGATGGCGGACCTCGTGCGCGCCGCCATGCGGATGCGCCCGGACCGGCTCGTCCTCGGCGAGTGCCGCGGCGCCGAGGTGCGCGAGGTCCTCGGCGCGCTCAACACCGGGCACGACGGCGGGTGGGCGACCGTGCACGCCAACACCTCCGGTGACGTCCCGGCGCGGCTGCTGGCCCTCGGCGCGCTCGCGGGCATGAACGAGCAGGCCGTGGCGGTGCAGGCGGCGAGCGCCCTCGACGCGGTCCTGCACCTGCGGCGCGAGGCGGGGGCGCGCCGGCTCGTCGAGGTGGCGATGCTCCGGCGGCACGCGGGTGAGCTGCACTGCGACCTCGCGCTCAGGCTGCACCCCGGCCGTGGGCTCGAGGAGGGCCCCGGGTGGGCCCGGCTCGCGGCGCGGCTCGACGCCTCCCTCGGGGAGGGGTCGTGAGCGGCCTCGCGCTCGGTGCGGTGCTGGCGCTGTGCCTCGCCGTGCTCGTGCGCTCGCCGGCTCGACGCCCGGTGGGGAGACGCGAACCGACCGGGTCGGCCTCCGGTGACCCGCCGGGCGGACGTCCTCGGGGCACGCACGGACGGTGGTCGCCGGCCGTCCGGCGGCGGGCTCGCAGGGCGGGCGGTGCGGGAGGGGGCCCCTCGACGGACCTCGGCGTCCTCGTGACCGAGGTCGCCACGCGGCTCCGCTCCGGTGCCAGCGCCGAAGCCGCCTGGGCGCAGACGTTCGCCCGGGCCGGGCTCGGTGGTGGCGCTCGGGTGGAGCGGTGCACCGAGGGGGAGGCCGGCGACGCCGCACCGGCGGGCGGCAGTGCGGTGCGCGCCACGAGCGGGGGTCTCGGGGCGGGTCGGGCCGGGCGCGCGGACGACGGCGTGCCGCCGCAGCTCGCGGCGTTCGGCATCCCTCGGACGGGTGGCGCGCGGCGCACCGAGGAGGCGGCTCTCGCAGCGACCGTGGCGGCGTGCCGGCTCACGCACGAGCTGGGCGCGCCGCTGGCGGACGTCCTCGACCGGTGCGCCCACGGCATCAGCGAGGCTGCCCAGGCGCAGGACGCGCGCCGTATCGCCCTGGCCGGGCCGCGGAGCACGGCGCGGCTGCTCGGCTGGCTGCCCGCCGTCGGCCTGCTCTTCGGCGCCGGGCTGGGCGCGGACCCGGTCGGGACGCTCCTCGACGGATCGTGGGGAACCGCCTCCCTCCTCACCGGTGCCGGGCTCCTCGCCGCGGGCCACCGGTGGACGCGGGCGCTCGTCGTGGCCGCCGAGCGGGGTGGCGAGCGCGCGTGAGCGCCCTGCTTGTCGTCCTTGCGGTGCTGGGGGCACTGCCGTGGTGGCTCCCGCGCCGGCGCACCGCGCCCGGTCGACGGACGGGGCCCGGGACCGGGCGGCCTCGCAGACGCGACCGGGCGCGGGTCGACGTCGCGGTGCTCCTCGACCTCGCTGGCGCGGCGATCGGTGCCGGTGCCTCCGTGCCGTCGATGCTCCAAGCGCTCGGCCGTGCCGTCGGGGACGACGACGCCGGGCGCGCGCTGCACCGGGCGGGCGTCGCGCTCGTCCTCGGCGCCCCGTGGGCGGAGGCGTGGAGCGGTGCGCCGGGTTCCGTCCGGGAGCTCACCCAGGCGCTGGAGCCGGCCTGGACGGACGGCGCTGATCCAGGACCGCTCCTCGCTCGCGCGGCCGAGGCCGTCCGCGCCCGCCGGCACCGTCGGGCGCACGAGGACGCGGCCCGGCTCGGGGTCCGCCTCGTCCTCCCGCTCGGCCTGTGCTTCCTCCCCGCCTTCGTCCTCCTCTCCCTCGTGCCGGTGCTCCTCGCCGCCGGCGGGTCCCTGCTCGCGCCGTAGGGCAAGGGGCGACCCGCCCGGCGGCGACCGCTCCCCGCACAGGACGCGGTGGCGCGCACAGCGTCCACAGGCGGGCCCCAGGCCCGAGCGCGAGGTCGGCGTGGACGACGACGCTGGTGGGACCCGGCCGGCGAGCGGCCGCGACTCGAGAGGGAGGTGTCCCATGGGACGGACGACAAGGTGGTGGAGGGCCGCGGTGCGCGCTGGTCGGCAGAGCGCGCGCGAGGTGGGGAGGTGGGGCGTGCGGTCCGCCCGGAGGGTGCGGGGCCGGCTCGTCGCTGCGACGCGCGCCATGCGGGCGGCACCGCAGGCGGGCATGGCGACGGCGGAGTACGCGATCGCGACGCTCGCCGCCGCGGCCTTCGCCGGGCTCCTCCTCGTCATCCTGCGCAGCCCCGAGGTGCGGGGGTTCCTCCTCGGGATCATCCGCCAGGCGCTGCAGGTGAGCTGATGGGCACGGAGGCTCGGGCGGGCCGGCGCGGCGGGGGCGGCGCGGGCGAGCGCGGGACGGTGACGGCAGAGGTCGCGCTCGTCCTGCCCGCGGTCGTCGTCGTCCTTCTCGTGGCCCTCACGGTGGCGTCGGGCGCGGTCGCCCAGGTGCGGTGCGCGGACGCAGCGCGGGCCGGTGCCCGGGCCTCCTCCCTCGGCGAGCCCCTCGAGGTCGTCGTCGCGACGGCCCAGCGGCTCGCCGGCCCGGACGCCGCCGTGAGCGTGGAGGTCGACGCCGGGTGGATCGAGGTGACGGTCACCCACCCCGTCCCCGGGCTCCTCGGCTGGGTCGGGAGGCTGGAGGCGCGCGCCACCGCCCGCGCCGTCCCGGAGCCGGGAGGATGACATGAGCGAGGGTCCGGCGGCCCGATCGCGAGAGCGCGGGTCCGGGACGGTGCTCGGGCTCGCCGTCATCGCGGTCGCCCTCGTCCTCACGGTGGCCGTCGCGGGCCTCGGCCGCGCCGTCCACGCCCGCGGGGCGGCTCAGGCCGCGGCGGACCTCGGCGCGATCGCGGGCGCGACCGCCCTCCACGCCCCGGGCGGCGGCGCCGGGTCCGCCTGCGCGCAGGCGGCGGCCGTCGTGCGGGCCAACGGTGCGACGCTGACGGGGTGCACAGTCTCGGCCGGGACCGTCGAGGTGCGGACGGCAGTCGAGACGTCTGCGGCGGGGATGCCCGCCGCGCTCGTCGCCTCCGGCCGCGCCCGCGCCGGGCCCGCCGGCCGCAGACGGGCGCCGGCCCCGCTCGTCGCAGACGGGCTACGAGGCGGTCGCCCGCGGGAGGTCGCCGTCGGCAGACGGAGCGGTGCCGAGCGACGTCGGTGGGTGCGTCTCGCGGGGCTGCCCGTCGGGTGCGTGCGCCACCCGTGGCCGCACTCCCGAGGGGGTCGCCACGACTGGCTCGGAAACCTCGCGCTGCTGCTCCCGCCTCGGCGCCGCGCGCAGGAGGAAGCTGAGCACCCGGATCGCCGCGTGCTTGTCGAGCGGGGAGTTCCCGTTGCCGCACTTGGGCGACTGGACGCAGCTCGGGCAGCCGTCGGCGCACCCGCACCCGGCCACCGCCTCGAGCGTCGCGCGGATCCAGTCCGTGGCGGCGTGGAAGCCGCGCTCGGCGAACCCTGCACCGCCCGGGTAGGCGTCGTGGACGAAGACGGTCGGCTGATACGTGTCGGCGTGCAGCGCCGTCGACAGTCCGCCGAGGTCCCACCGGTCGCACGTGGCGACGATGGGCAGGAGCCCGATCGCGGCGTGCTCGGCGGCGTGGAGCGCGCCCGGGAGGACGTCGGCGGGGATGCCGGCCTGCTCGAGCGCGTCCGCGCTCGCGGTCCACCAGACGGAGCTCGTGTGCAGGACGCGCTCGGGCAGCGTGAGCGGGTAGGAGCCGATGATGTCGAGGCCCGGCAGGCGGCGCCGGTCGTACCCCGTGACCTGTGACGTCACCTCGACGTGCCCGCGCGACCACCGGACCGTCGGGCCGTCGGGGTGCTGCCAGTCGGCGTGCTCGACCTCGTCGATGATCCGCACCGTCGTCGCGCTGCGGGCCTTCGTCCGGTAGCCGATGTCGGCGTCGGCGTGGACGAGGGCGACGTCGTCCTCGAGCGCGTCGACGACGAACGTCCGCCCCTGGTGGACGTAGACGGCGCCGGTGTGGACGCTCGCATCGGCGCGCGCGCCGTCGACCGTGCCGAGCACGGTTCCCGTGCCGGCCTCGACCACCTGGACCGGCTGGCCCTGCCCGCCCCGCAGGTCGGTGAGGTCGGCCGGGCGCTCGGGCCGTGCGAAGTTCCAGAACCAGCCGGCGGGTCGGTGGCGCAGGAGGTCGCGCCCGGCCAGCTCGCGCAGCAGGGCGTCGTCGGCGAGGCCGAAGCGGGCGAGGTCGGCGTCGGTGAGCGGCACCTCCGCGGCCGCGGCGCACAGGTGCGGGGCCAGGACGTAGGGGTTCGTCGGGTCGAAGGTCGTCGCCTCGACCGGCTGGCCGAACACCGCCTCGGGGTGGTGGACGAGGTAGGCGTCCAGCGGGTCCTCCGAGGCGACGAGGACGGCGAGGCCGTCCCGGCCCGCCCGTCCCGAGCGCCCGGCCTGCTGCCACAGCGACACCCGCGTGCCGGGCCACCCGGAGATGACGACGGCGTCGAGCCCCGCCACGTCGACGCCGAGCTCGAGCGCGTTCGTCGTCGCCAGCGCGAGGAGGTCGCCCTCGCGCAGCGCCCGCTCGAGCGCCCGGCGCTCCTCCGGGAGGTAGCCACCGCGGTACGCCGCGACCCGTGCGCCGAGGCCGGTGCCGGCGAGCTGGTTCTGGACCTGCTCCGCGATGACCTCGGCGCCGTAGCGGGAGCGGACGAACGCGAGGGTGCGCGCGCCGGCCCGGACGAAGCGGGCGACGAGCGCCGCCGCCTCGCTCGACGCGCTGCGCCGCGGTCCGAGGGCATCGAGCTCGGCCTGGCCCTCGGGCAGGACGACGCCCTCGCCGGGCCAGTGCGCGCCCTCCCGGGTGAGGCCCGGCTGCCACAGGACGATCGTGCGGGTCCCGCTCGGCGCCGTGTCCTCGACGACGGCGTGGACGTCGTCGGCGCCCACGCCGATGAGCCGCGCGGCGGTCGCGGCGGGCTCGCCGGTCGTCGCCGAGGCGAGGACGACCGTGGGGCGCGCGCCGTAGTGCTCGGCGACGCGCAGGAGCCGCCGCACGACGAGGGCGACGTGCGCCCCCAGCACCCCCCGGTAGGCGTGGCACTCGTCGATGACGAGGAACCGCAGGCCGCGCAGCAGCCGCTGCCAGCGCCGGTGGTTCGGCAGCAGCGAGAAGTGGAGGAAGTCGGGGTTGCTCAGCACGATGTCCGCGTGGTCGCGGGCCCAGTCCCGCTCCTCGAACGGGGTGTCGCCGTCGCACGTCGTCGCGCGGACGCCGGGCAGGTCAGCGGCGTTGACGAGGCGCTCCAGCCCGGCGAGCTGGTCGGCGGCCAGGGCCTTCGTCGGGGCGAGGTAGAGCGTCGTCGGCCGGCGCGTGTAGGCCGCGATCCGCCCGGCCCCGCTGCCCGCCGCCTCGTGCGCCGCCGCCCGGGAGGCGCTGATCGCGGGCAGCCACGCGGCGAGGGACTTCCCGGAGCCGGTGGCCGTCGCGATGACGGTGTGCCGCCCCGACCACACCGACTCCGCGGCCTCGACCTGGTGCTCCCAGGGCGCCTCGACACCGAGCCGGCGGTACCCGGCGACGAGCTCAGGGTCCGCCCACGTCGGCCACGGCGCCGTACGTCCCGCTCGTGCGGGGACGCGCTCGACGTGGAGCAGCCGGTCCTCCTCGGCACCGAGCTGCTCCAGCACGGCGAGCAGGTCGGCGGAGGCCACGTCCCATCATCGCCCATGGCGGTGCCGCCCGATCGCCGTGGGTCCCCGCCGGACACCCCCGCGACACCCTCTGTTCAGCGGGACCCGGTTCGATGTCGCTCGTCGCGCCTCGTCGTTGTCCGGGCGCACCTTCCCCCGCCCGAAGGAGACCCCCATGCCCGTGGCCCGCCGCGGTCTGTCCCTCGCCGCCGTCATCGCCCTCGGCGGCGGTGCGCTCATCGCCGCACCCCTCGCCGCGAGCGCCGACCCGGCGCCCGGCGTCGTCGTCAACGAGATCGTCTCGACCGGGACCGACCGGGACGCGATCGAGCTGACGAACACCGGGGCCGGCCCCGTCGACCTGTCCGGGTGGGTGGTCAAGGACGACGACGACGCCCGCACGGACACCCTGGCCGAGGGCACGGTCCTCGAGCCGGGCGGCTACCTCGTCCTCGAGGCGGACGTCCACTTCAGCTTCGGTCTCGGCAACGGTGATGCCGCCCGCATCTTCGACGCCGCCGGCACGCTCGTCGACGCCCACACGTACCCCTCGCACGGCAGCCCCAGCTGGGCGCGCTGCCCCGACGGCAGCGGGGACTTCGCCCTCCCGACGAGCCTGACCCTCGGTGCGGCGAACGACTGCGAGCCCCCGCCGCCCACGCCGGGGACGGCCGTCCTCAACGAGATCGACTCCGCGCCCGCCGACTGGGTCGAGCTGACGAACCCGGGCGAGACGGCGGTCGACCTCACCGGCTACGAGCTGCGCGACAACTCCGACGACCACCGCTGGGCGCTCCCGGCCGGCACGGTCCTCGAACCGGGTGCCTACCTCGTCCTCGACGACTCCGACTTCGGCGCCGTCATGGGACTCGGCGGCGCCGACTCGGTCCGGCTGTTCGATGCCGACGGCGCACTCGTGCAGGAGGCCTCGTGGACCGAGCACGCCCACCTCGACGGTGACGAGGCCGCCGCGACGCTCGTGCGCTGCCCCGACGGCGTCGGCGCCTTCACCGTCGCCTTCACCACCCCCGGGAGCGCCAACGTGTGCCCGGTCCCGACCGTCGCGATCAACGAGGTCGAGTCGAACGGCGACACGACCGACTGGGTCGAGGTCGTCAACACGGGCACGGACGCGGTCGACGTCTCGGGCTGGACGGTCATGGACGACGACCCGGTCGGCCACGGGGCCGACGTGACCCCGCTGCCCGCCGGCACGGTTCTGGAGCCGGGTGAGTTCTTCGTCTTCGCCGGCGACCGTGACTTCGGCTTCGGCCTGGGCAAGGCGGACCGGGTGACGCTGCGCGAGGCCAGCGGTACCACGGTCGCCGAGTACGTGTGGGAGGACCACGCGGCCACGACCTTCGGCCGGTGCCCCGACGGCGTCGGCGAGTTCGTGCTCCAGGGCGCGTCGACCAAGGGGGCCCCGAACGACTGCGGCTCACCGGTGCGCCTCAACGAGATCGAGTCGAGCGACGCAGAGGCAGGGGACTGGGTCGAGCTCGTCAACCCCACCGCCGCGGCCGTCGATCTCGGTGGTCTCGTCCTGCAGGACAGCGACGACTCGCACTCCTACACGATCCCCGCTGGTGCGACGCTGGCGGCCGGCGGCTACCACGTCGTCGAGGAGGCCGACCTCGGGTTCGGCCTGGGCGGTGAGGACGCCGTGCGCCTCGTCGACGCCGA
Organism: Georgenia wangjunii; assembly: GCF_036421975.1. Taxonomy (NCBI): domain Bacteria; kingdom Bacillati; phylum Actinomycetota; class Actinomycetes; order Allobogoriellales; family Allobogoriellaceae; genus Georgenia; species Georgenia wangjunii. Next base: position 31,732 of record NZ_JAZGON010000015.1, read on the forward strand.
CGGCGAGACCGTCGTCGACGAGCACGCCTGGACCGCGCACGCGAGCGCGACGTACGGGCGCTGCCCTGACGGCGTCGGGACGATGACGCAGACCGACGAGCCGACCAAGGGCGCGGCGAACCTGTGCCCCGGCGAGGCCCGTGTCCTGCCGTGGCTCGGGGGCCAGACCACCCGCGTCCTCGACGCGGAGCCGATGTTCGGCGGGGACTCCTCCGGCCTCGACTTCCAGTGGGACGGGGACTCCGGCGTGCTGTGGGCGATCGACAACGGCACCGGCACCCTCGTCAAGCTCGACGTCGACGCGACGGGTGCGGTCGTCCCGGCCTCGGGCTGGGAGGACGGCAGGCGCGTGCGGTACGCGAAGGACGCCGGGGACCCCGCCGCCGCCGGCCCGGACACGGAGGGCGTGACGGTGGCCGGTGACGGGACGCTCTACGTCGCCGCGGAGCGGGACAACGCCGACAAGGGGACCAACTGGAACGTCGTGCTCCGGGTCGACCCGGCCGTGGCCGGCACCGACCTCGTCGCCGTGGCGCAGTGGGACCTCACCGGTTCGCTCCCGGACGTCTCGGCCAACACCGGGATCGAGGCCGTCGAGTGGGTGCCGGACACCGCGCTCGCGGGCCTGCTCGTCGACGCCGGCACAGGGGAGCCGTACGACCCGGCCGACCACCCGGGCCACGGTGACGGCCTCTTCTTCGTCGCGGTCGAGGACAACGGCGGCGTCTACGCCTACGCGCTCGGCGAGGACGGCTCAGCGACGCAGGTCGCCGCCATCGACCCGCAGCTCGGTGGCGTCATGGGCCTCGACCACGACACCGTCCGCGGGGTCCTGTGGGCGATGTGCGACGACGGCTGCGACGGCATGCACGCCCAGATCACGCTCAACGGCACCGGTACCCCGGACGTCGTCCACGTCGAACCGCCTGCCACCCTGCCGAACCTCAACCACGAGGGCTTCGCGACGGCGACGGCGGACCTGTGCGTCGCGGGCGTGCGGCCGGCCTGGTGGTTCGCCGACGGCGAGGAGCCGGCGGCCCTGCGGACGGGCACCCTGCCCTGCGACGAGCTGCCGACCGACGAGCCCACCGACGGCCCGACCACGGGACCGACCGACGAGCCCACCGACGGCCCGACCGCGGGACCGACCGACGGGGCGAGCGACGGCCCGCCGGACGACGGCGCGCCCGGGAGCACCCCCACCGGCGGGAGCGGTGCCGGAGGCGACGACGACGGTCTCGCCCGGACGGGCGCCGGGGGCGTCCTCGCCGCGACCGGCCTCGCCACCCTCCTCATGCTCGCGGGTGGCCTCGCGGTGCGGCGCCCGACCGCCTGATCCGACGGGTGGCG
>NZ_JAZGON010000016.1:0-27167 GCF_036421975.1 Georgenia wangjunii
GATCCTGGTCCCGGTCGAGAAGGTCTCGCTCCAGATGTTCAGCCTGATCCCCTGGGTCTCGGCTGAGAGCGAGGACGGCGAGGACGGTCTGCGGGCCGTGTTCGCGCGCCTCGCGGAGATCGGGTTCGAGAACGTCGAGCCCTTCGGTGGCAACTTCTCCGGCCGTACGGCCGAGGAGTTCCGTGCGATGACCGACGAGCTCGGTCTGCGCGTGCCGTCGTCGCACTTCGACACGAACGAGGAGACCTTCGACGAGACGCTCGCGTACGTCGAGACCCTTGGCCAGGAGTACGTCGGTTCGGGTGGGTTCGCCTCCCCGGGCATCGGCTCCTACGAGGACACCCTCGCGACCGCGGCGGCGATGAACCGTCTCGGTGAGCGCAGCGTCGAGGCCGGGTTCGAGAAGTTCTTCGGCCACAACCACGACGGCGAGTTCACCACCGTCTACGAGCACGCCGGCGAGCACGGCACCGAGCTCATGTCGGCGTGGGAGATCCTCGTCGAGGAGACCAACCCGGAGTGGGTCACCTTCGAGCTCGACGTCGCGTGGGCTGCGCACGCCGGGATCGACGTGGCGGAGCTCATCGCGGAGCACGGCGACCGGATCGAGCTCCTGCACATCAAGGACGCCACGAACGTCGGCGGTGAGGGCCGCCCGGTCTTCGCCAAGCTCGGTGAGGGCGAGGTGCCGCTGCAGGAGATCCTCGCCGCGGCGCAGGAGCACGCCCCCATCGCGTACTACGTCATGGAGTACGACATGTCCCCGGTCGGCGAGGAGTTCGCTGCCGAGGGCTTCGAGTACCTGACCGGCCAGCCGGCCGGCGAGCCCGAGCCCGAGCCCGAGCCGGAGCCGATCCTGGTCCCGGTCGAGAAGGTCTCGCTCCAGATGTTCAGCCTGATCCCCTGGGTCTCGGCTGAGAGCGAGGACGGCGAGGACGGTCTGCGGGCCGTGTTCGCGCGCCTCGCGGAGATCGGGTTCGAGAACGTCGAGCCCTTCGGTGGCAACTTCTCCGGCCGTACGGCCGAGGAGTTCCGTGCGATGACCGACGAGCTCGGTCTGCGCGTGCCGTCGTCGCACTTCGACACGAACGAGGAGACCTTCGACGAGACGCTCGCGTACGTCGAGACCCTTGGCCAGGAGTACGTCGGTTCGGGTGGGTTCGCCTCCCCGGGCATCGGCTCCTACGAGGACACCCTCGCGACCGCGGCGGCGATGAACCGTCTCGGTGAGCGCAGCGTCGAGGCCGGCTTCGAGAAGTTCTTCGGCCACAACCACGACGGCGAGTTCACCACCGTCTACGAGCACGAGGGTGAGGACATGTCGGCGTGGGAGATCCTCGTCGCCGAGACCAACCCCGAGTGGGTCACCTTCGAGCTGGACGTCGCGTGGGCCGCTCACGCGGGCATCGACGTCCCGGCACTCATCGACGAGTACGGCAGCCGGATCGAGCTCCTGCACATCAAGGACGCCACGAACGTCGGCGGTGAGGGCCGCCCGGTCTTCGCCAAGCTCGGTGAGGGCGAGGTGCCGCTGCAGGAGATCCTCGCCGCGGCGCAGGACGCTCCCATCGCGTACTACGTCATGGAGTACGACATGTCCCCGGTCGGCGAGGAGTTCGCTGCCGAGGGCTTCGAGTACCTGACCGGCCAGCCGGCCGGCGGCCCCGAGGAGCCCACTGAGGAGCCGACGGAGGAGCCCACGGAGGAGCCGACGGAGGAGCCCACGGAGGAGCCCACCACGCCCGGTGAGCCCACCGACGAGCCCACCGCGCCCGGCGAGCCCACCGACGAGCCCACCGCTCCCGGTGGTGGCCAGGGTGGACCCGGCGGGTCCGGTGGCGGCGAGCTGCCGAGCACGGGTGCCGACCTCGGCGCCCTCATGGTCGCCGTCATGTTCCTCCTCGGAGGAGCGGGCGTGCTTGCCATGCACAGGCGCCGCGTGACCGTCAGGAGCTAAGCACCACCTGACGTGAAGGGCCCCTGGTCGACCTCGGTCGGCCAGGGGCCCTTTGCCATGCCCGGCGACGTGCCGACGGCCGCTACGTGGAGGAGGTGGGTCGTCGATCCTTGTGATGGCCCTCCCCACGGTCGCCGTCGCCCAGCTGCTGGGCGTGCTCGGATGGTCCGGGCTGCTGGGCGTGCTCGTACGAGGCGCTTCGGCTCGAGCGTCCCAGCTACACGGTGACGCAGATCGCGGACTTGCTCCCGCAGCTCGTCCACGAGCCCGCGCGTGCGGAGGCGGCGGGGCGTATGTGACGGCTGGTGACCTCGTGCGCCTCATGGGCGCCTCCCGGGGCGGACGGCTCCTCGGCGCGGCCCTCACCGAGGCGTTCCTCACCCCGCAGGTGCTGCACGACGCGGACGACGACCGGCCGGTCCACTACGGGTTCGGGCTCGAGCTCGTCGTCGTCGACGGGACCGTGCGCGGGTACTACAAGGACGGTGTCTCCGCGCGCGCCGCGAGGCTATCCGGCGGAGCCGACCGGGTGGCTCAGGTAGTCGGCGACGGCGACGGGGGAGAGGACGTGCTCGACCGCCATCGTGCTCGCGCCGAGGACGGCCGCACGCCCGGCGGTGCGGGAGTCGACGATCCTGAGGTGCTGCGTCGCGAGCGGGAGGGAGTCCTGGTAGACGACCTCGCGGATGCCGGCAAGGAGCTGCTCGCCGGCCTCGGCGAGGATGCCGCCCACGACGATGGTCGACGGGTTGAGGAGGTTGACGCACCCCGCGAGCACCCCGCCGATGTCACGGCCCGCCTGGCGCACGGTCTGGGCGGCGCGCACGTCCCCGGACCGGACGAGCTCGACGACGTCGCTCGCGCCCCGCGCCTGGAGCCCGGCGGCCTGGAGCGTGGCGGCCACGGCGCTGCCGCTGGCGACCGCCTCGAGGCATCCGACGTTGCCGCACCGGCACGGCAGCCGGGGACCCTCACGCACGGCGATGTGCCCCAGGTCCCCCGCAGCCCCGCGCGCCCCGCGCCGCAGGGCGCCGTCGCTGATGATGCCGGACCCGATACCCGTGGCGACCTTGACGAAGAGCAGGTCCATCTCCTCGGGCCACACGGCAGCGCGCTCACCGAGTGCCATGAGGTTGACGTCGTTGTCGACGAGCGTGGGCGCGCCGAGGGCCTCCTCGAGGTGCCCGGGCACGTCGTACCCGTCCCACCCGGGCATGATCGGCGGGTTCACCGGTCGGCCCGTGCTGTGCTCCACCGGGCCCGGCACGCCGACGCCGACGCCGGCGAGGTCCGCCATGTCCCGCCCCGTCCGCGCGAGGAGCTCGCGTCCCACGCTGATGATGCGGCCGAGCACCACCTCGGGCCCGTCGGCGATGAGCATCGGCTCGTCGGTCTCGGCCAGCACCTCGCCGGCGAGGTCCGTCACCGCCAGACGTGCGTGGGCGGCACCGAGGTCGACGGCGAGGACGACCTTGCACGAGGGGTCGAAGACGAACGTCGCCGGCGGCCGCCCGCCGGTCGAGGAGGCAGACCCACCGGGGGAGACGAGACCTGTCGCGAGGAGTTGCTCAAGGCGCACGGTGATGGTCGATCGCGCCTGGCCGGTGTGGGCCGCGATCTCGGACTTCGTGCGCGGGCGCCCGTCGCGCAGGAGCTGAAGCACGTCGCCCGCTGCGGCGCGGTCGAGTGCCGGCGTCTTGGTTTCCACAGACAACGACGTGCCTCCCTCTGAGTGGGTAACATAATGATACCGATTTTGCCTCTTCCCGTGGGGCTTCGACAGACTTCTTGACGAGCATCGACAGAAGCCTGTTACGCTCCTCACATGGCTGATGACGGCTCCGGAGCGCCGCTGCTCCAGATGACAGAGATCGTCAAGGTCTTCCCCGGGGCGCGCGCGCTCGACGGTGTAGACCTTGACGTGCGCGCGGGTGAGGTGCACTGCCTCCTCGGGCAGAACGGCGCGGGCAAGTCCACGCTCATCAAGGTCCTCGCCGGTGCGCACCGCACCGACGGAGGCGAGATCCGGTGGAACGGCGAGGTCGTGACGATCGGGAACCCGGTCGCCGCCCTCAAGCTCGGCGTGGCCACGATGTACCAGGAGCTCGACGTCGTCGACGGACTGAGCGTCGCGGAGAACATCTTCCTCGGGCACGAGCTCGCCACGGGCGGGTTCCTCCAGCGTCGCGAGGCCCACAAGCGCACCCGCGAGCTGCTCGGCCGGCTCGGGCACCCCGAGATCCCGCCCTCCCGCGAGGTCGGGCGGCTCTCCGCCGCGGGCAAGCAGGTGGTGAGCATGGCGAGGGCGCTGTCCCACGACGCCAAGGTCATCGTCATGGACGAGCCCTCCGCGGTCCTCGACTCCGAGGAGGTCGGCAACCTCTTCCGCGTGGTCCGCACGCTCCAGGCCGAGGGCGTCGCCATCGTCTACATCTCCCACCGCCTCGAGGAGATCCGCGAGATCGGCGACCGGATCACGGTCCTCAAGGACGGGCGCACCGTCGCCTCCGGGCTCCCGGTCGCCGGCACGTCCACGGCCGACCTCATCACCCTCATGACCGGACGCGCCGTCGACACCGGGCTCGGCGGCGCACGTGCCCCGATCCAGGACGCCGAGCCGCTCCTCGAGGTCGAGGACCTCGAGCTCGCCGGTGTCTTCAGGGACGTCTCGTTCCGCGTGCGCCCGGGTGAGGTCATCGGGCTCGCCGGCCTTGTCGGCGCCGGCCGCTCAGAGATCCTCGAGACCGTCTACGGCGCCCGCCGCGCGACCGGGGGCTCGGTCAAGGTCAAGGGCGAGCGTCTGCGCCCGGGCTCGGTGCCCGCCGCCGTCGCCGCCGGGATCGGCCTCGCACCCGAGGAGCGCAAGAGCCAGGGCCTGCTCCTCGAGGAGCCCATCTACCGCAACATCACCCTGTCCACGTTCGCGCGGTTCGCGCGCGGCGGCTTCCTCCAGGAAGGCGCTGAGCGCAAGGCCGCCGCGGAGCAGATCGAGGCGATGCACCTCGTGCCGGCCGACCCTGAGCGCGAGATCCGCACGCTCTCGGGCGGTAACCAGCAGAAGGCGATGCTTGCCCGCTGGCTCGTGCACGGCTGCTCGATCCTCCTCCTGGACGAGCCCACGCGCGGCGTCGACGTCGGCGCCCGCGCCGAGATCTACGGGCTCATCCGCCAGCTTGCCGCCCGGGGCGCAGCCGTCGTCATCGTCTCGAGCGAGATCGAGGAGGTGCTCGGCCTGTCCGACCACGTCCTCGTCATCGCGGAGGGTCACGTGGTGCACCAGGGACCCGCCCAGCAGATCGACGAGCACGAGGTGCTCGACCTCGTCATGGAAGGAACCCTCGCATGAGTGAGAACACCCCGGGAGGCACCGCCGCGGCGGGTGCGGCCGACGCCGCGCTGCCCCCCACCAACCGCGACGTCTCGCCGGGGACGCGCTCACGCGGCGCCGGCACGCCGGGCGCGGGCAGCTCGTCCGCTGACAAGGACGGCAAGAAGAAGGGCCTGAGCCTCAGTGGGGGCGTGACCCGCAACCTCGGGCTCGTCGTCGCGCTCGTGCTCCTGTGCGTCGTCGGCTTCATCACCGCGGGGGAGCGGTTCCTCAACACGGGCAACGTGACGACGATCCTCGCCTCCGCCGCCACGATCGGCATCATCAGCATCGGCATGACCTTCGTCATCACCGGAGGCGGGATCGACCTCTCGGTCGGTTCCGTCATGGGTCTGGCAACGGTGTGGGCGTCGACGTTGGCCACGCAGTCGATGGCGGCCGACACCCACTGGGTCGTCATCGTCTTCACCGCGATGGCGGTCGGAGCGGCGGCGGGCCTGGTCAACGGCGTCATCATCGCCTACGGCCGGGTGGTCTCCTTCATCGCCACCCTCGCCATGCTCATCGGCGCCCGCGGCCTCGCCGAGATCCTCTCGAACCGGCAGACCCAGCTCGTCTCCAACCAGCCCTTCCTCGACACCTTCCGGGCCGACATCCTCGGTCTGCCGATGATCGTGTGGATGTTCCTCGTCGTCGCGATTGCCGGCTGGTTCCTGCTCAACCGGACCACCTTCGGCCGGCGCACCATCGCCGTCGGTGGCAACCCCGAGGCCGCCCGCCTGGCCGGCATCAAGGTCAAGCGCCACATGATGTACCTCTTCACGCTCGCCGGCCTCGCCGCCGGCATCGCAGCGGTCACCATGCTCGCGCGGACCCGGTCGGGGTCGTCCACCAACGGCACGCTCTACGAGCTCGACGCCATCGCGGCGGTCGTCGTCGGCGGGACGCTCCTCATCGGCGGGCGGGGCACGATCCTCGGCACCGTCTTCGGCGTCCTCATCTTCGCCACGCTCACCAACGTCTTCATCCTCAACAACCTGTCCATCTCGGCTCAGTCGATCACCAAGGGCGTCATCCTCGTGCTCGCGGTGCTCCTGCAGCAGCGCTTCGCTGCACGCGGCCGAAGTTCCTAGGCCCGCACCACCAACCCCTGACCCCCTTCCACATCCCTCATGCACCACCCCTGTTCAAGGAGGAACACCATGACCGCACGCACGATCCGTCGACGCCTCACGATGACCGCTGGCGCCTGCGTCGCAACGCTGGCCCTGGCCGGTTGCACCGGCAACACCCCCGAGGAGGTCGCCACCGACAGCGACCAGCAGAGCGCCGCCCCCGGCGCTCCCGCCGCGGGCGGGAACGACGAGGAGGGGGAGACCGTCACCATCGGATTCTCCGCCCCCGCCGCCGACCACGGCTGGATGGCTGCGATCACCAACGCGGCCCAGGCGGAGGCCGAGGAGTACGGCGACGTCGACTTCCGTCTCGTCGAGGGCACCAACGACGTCAACCAGCAGATCAGCCAGGTCGAGACGTTCATCAACGACGGCGTCGACGCGATCGTCATCCTCCCCTTCGACGGCGCCGCGCTCACCGGCGTCGCCCTCGAGGCGATGGAGGCCGGCATCCCGGTCATCAACGTCGACCGCGAGTTCTCCGACCCGAACGCCGCGCGCGTGACGATCCTCGGTGACAACTACGGCATGGGCGTCAGCGCCGGCACCTACATCTGCGAGCAGCTCGGCGACCAGCCCGACGCCGTCGTCGCGGAGATCGCCGGCATCGACAACCTGCCCCTCACGCAGGACCGCAGCCAGGGCTTCGCGGACGCGCTCGCCGAGTGCGGCCTCGACGTCGACAACCGCGTCGCCGCGGACTTCACGGTCCAGGGCGGGGAGTCGGCCACGGCCAACCTCCTCCAGGCGGCCCCGCAGATCGATGCCATGTGGAACCACGACGACGACCAGGGCGTCGGCGTCATGTCCGCGATCGACAACGCGGGCCGCGACGAGTTCTTCGTCGTCGGCGGCGCCGGGTCGGCGAACGTCATGCGGGAGATCCAGTCGGGCGATTCCATCGTCGAGGCCACGGTCGTCTACCCGTCCACGCAGGCTGCTGACGGCATCCGCCTCGCGCGTCTCCTCGCGCAGGGCAAGGCGATGTCCGACCTCGTCGAGGTCGAGGTGCCGCGTCTCATCCAGCTGTTCGCGCCGGTCGTCACCGCGGACAACGTCGACCAGTACCTGCCGCACGCGTTCGAGTCCTGAGTCGACCGCAGATCCCGAGGGGGGCACACAGATGACTGAGACGAACGCGCCGCTGCGCGTGGCGATGATCGGATACGCCTTCATGGGGCGTGCCCACTCTCACGCCTGGCGTACCGCACCGCGGTTCTTCGACCTGCCGCTGCGCCCGGAGACGGCCGTGCTCGTCGGGCGCAACCGGGCCAACGCCGAGGAGGCGGCCCGAACGATGGGCTGGTCCGAGGTGCTGACGGACTGGCGGGAAGCCGTGGAGCGGGACGACATCGATCTCGTCGACATCTGTACCCCCGGGAACACCCACGCCGAGATCGCGGTTGCCGCGCTGCGAGCCGGCAAGCACGTCCTCGTCGAGAAGCCGATGGCCAACACCCTGGCCGAGGGCGAGGCCATGGTCCGCGCGGCGCACGAGGCAGCCGCCTCCGGTGCGCGGGCCATGGTCGGCTTCACCTACCGGCGGGTCCCCGCCGTCCAGCTCGCCCGCCAGCTCGTGGCGGAGGGGCGGATCGGGGAGGTCCGGCAGGTGCGCGCGCAGTACCTGCAGGACTGGCTCGCCGACGCGGAAGCACCCCTGTCATGGCGGCTGGACAAGGAGAAGGCCGGGTCGGGGGCGCTCGGTGACATCGGTGCCCACATCGTCGACCTCACGCACTTCATCACCGGCCAGCAGCTGACCGGTGTGAGCGCGATGCTCGACACCTTCGTCACCGAGCGGCCCGTGGCCGAGAGCTTCGCGGGCCTCCACGGCACGGGAGGGAGCGAGCGCGGGCCGGTCACGGTCGACGACGCCGCCTTCTTCCTCGGGCGGCTCTCCGGTGGAGCGCCCGCCGTGTTCGAGGCGACACGGTTCGCCTGGGGCCGCAAGAACGCCATGCGTATCGAGATCGCCGGTTCGAAGGGCGCGATCTCGTTCGACTTCGAGGACATGAACGTCCTCGGCCTCTACGACGCGGACGACGACGCCCGGACGGCCGGATTCCGGCGGATCCTCGTCACCGAGCCCGAGCACCCCTACATCGAGCGCTGGTGGCCGGCCGGGCACGGCCTCGGGTACGAGCACGGCTTCACCCACCAGGTGGTCGACCTCGTCACCGCGCTCGCCGACGGCACCCAGCCGGAGCCCTCCTTCGACGACGGCCTCGCCGTCCAGCGTGTGCTCGACGCCGTGGAGCGCTCCGCCGCGGCGGGCAGCACCTTCACCGAGATTGGAGTCTGAGATGGCACGACCGATCACCCTGTTCACCGGCCAGTGGGCCGACCTGCCGTTCGAGGAGGTGGCCCGGCTCGCCGGCGAGTGGGGCTACGACGGCCTCGAGATCGCCTCGTGGGGCGACCACCTCGACCCGTGGCGCGCCGCGGAGGACGACGCCTACGTCCAGGACCGGCTCGACATCCTCGAGAAGAACGGGCTGAAGGTCTACACAATCTCCAACCACCTCAAGGGCCAGGCGGTGTGCGACGACCCGATCGACGAGCGGCACCGGGGCATCCTCTCCGACCGCATCTGGGGCGACGGCGACCCCGAGGGCGTGCGGCAGCGGGCCGCCGAGGAGCTCAAGGTGACCGCCCGCGCGGCGGCCCGGCTCGGCGTCAAGACGGTCACCGGCTTCACCGGCAGCTCCATCTGGAAGTACGTGGCGATGTTCCCGCCCGCCTCGGAGGAGATGGTCGAGGCCGGGTACCGCGACTTCGCCGACCGGTGGAACCCGATCCTCGACGTCTTCGACGCCGAGGGCGTGCGCTTCGCCCTCGAGCCGCACCCCTCCGAGATCGCTTACGACTACTGGACCACCCAGCGCACGCTCGAGGCGATCGGCCACCGCGAGGCCTTCGGGCTCAACTGGGACCCGAGCCACTTCACGTGGCAGGACCTCGACCCGGTCGCGTTCCTCCTCGACTTCAAGGACAAGATCTTCCACGTCCACTGCAAGGACTCCAAGCGGCGCCTCAACGGCCGCAACGGCCGCCTCGGGTCCCACCTGCCGTGGGCGGACCCCCGCCGCGGCTGGGACTTCATCAGCACCGGCCACGGCGACGTGCCGTGGGAGGACGCCATCCGGATGCTCAACCACATCGGCTACGACGGCCCGCTGTCGGTGGAGTGGGAGGACGCCGGGATGGACCGGCTCGTCGGTGCGCCGGAGGCGCTGGAGTTCGTCCGCAAGCTCTCCTTCAAGCCGTCCGACTCGGCGTTCGACGCGGCGTTCTCGACGCGATGACCGACGCCGGCCGCCGGGGCGTGCGCCGGGCCGCGGGGCAACCCGCGCCTGCGCGTCCGCCCCGGTGCCGGAGCACTACCCGCTCGCCTCCCCCGATGACGTGGTGACCGGCTAGCCTTTGACCCGTGGGGTAATGTCTCCCCTCACACACCGCCTCGACCGACGTACCGCGTGCCTCCCCTCCCACGCGGTCATCGGGTCCCGCAAGGCACCGCACTGCAGCGGTGCCGCTCGCGCGACCCACCCGCTGTCCCGCGTGTCGCAGATGCCACCGGTTCTCGCCGGCTCGGCACGAAGCACGTGCTTGGCCCGCCGGCACCCACCGGCCGGCCACGCACCGAGAGGAGGACGGACCACCGCTACTTGAGTGTCAACCACGCCCAGAGTTCAAAGGAGATCTTTCGTGGCACGACCACAAGCACCAGCACGTCGCTGGATCTCGCGCGGAATGGGAGCGGCCGTCGTCGGCACGCTCCTCGTCCCCATGGGGTTCACGACGGCAAATGCCGCCCAACCGGCGGCGCAGGTCCCGCTCCCCGCGGCCCTGCCCGCCGTCGTCGCTCCCGACGACGGCTTCAACGCTCTCGTCTTCTCGGAGACCGCCGGCTTCCGGCACGGCTCCATCGAGGAGGGCGTCGCGGCGATCGAGCAGCTCGGCGCCGACAATGACTTCTCGGTGGACCACACCGAGGACTCGGCGGACTTCAACGCGGACAACCTCGCCAACTACGACGTCGTGGTGTGGCTCTCCACGACCGGTGACGTCCTCACCGAGGAGGAGCAGGCGGCGTTCGAGGAGTACATCCAGAACGGTGGCGGCTACGCGGGCATCCACGCCGCGAGCGACACCGAGTACGACTGGGCGTGGTACGGCGAGCTCGTCGGCGCCTACTTCCAGTCCCACCCGCCGGGCACCCCGGACGCCACGGTCGACGTCGTGGACCGCGTCCACCCGTCGACGGAGCACCTGCCCTACGAGTGGGACCGCACCGACGAGTGGTACACGTACCAGGACAGCCCCCGCGGGAACGTCCACGTGCTCGCCACCCTCGACGAGACGAGCTACGACGTCGGCGACCACGCGATGGGTGATGACCACGCGATCGCCTGGTGCAGCAACTACGACGGTGGCCGGTCCTGGTACACCGGAGGCGGCCACACGGAGGAGTCGTTCGCGGACCCCGCGTTCCTCCAGCACATCCTGGGCGGCATCCGCACGGCTGCGGGCGTCGAGGACGCCAACTGCGCGGCGACCGTGGCCAGCGCCTACCAGAAGGTGACCCTCGTGCAGGGCGAGGCGAACGTCGGTGAGCCGATCGCCCTGGCGGTCCTGCCCAACGGCGACGTGCTGCACACCGCGCGCGACGGCCGGGTGTTCTACACCAGTGGCAACGGTGGGACGAGTGTCGCCGCCACCATCCCGGTGTACAGCCACGACGAAGATGGCCTGCAGGGCATCGCGATCGACGACAACTTCGAGGAGAACCGGTGGGTGTACACGTACTACGCCCCGCCGCTGGACACGCCGCCGGGTGAGGCTCCGGAGTTCGGCACCGCCGAGGACTTCGCGGCCTTCGACGGCTACAACCAGCTCTCCCGGTTCCAGCTCACCGAGCAGGGCACCCTCGACCTGGCTTCCGAGCAGGAAATCCTCCGGGTCGAGGCCGACCGTGGGACCTGCTGCCACGCCGGTGGCGAGATCGACTTCGACGCCGAGGGCAACCTGTGGCTGTCCACCGGCGACGACACCAACCCCTTCGCCTCTGACGGCTACACCCCGATCGACGAGCGCGAGGGCCGCAACCCCGCGTGGGACGCGCAGCGGTCGTCGGCCAACACGAACGACCTGCGCGGCAAGCTGCTGCGCATCTCGGTCAACGAGGACGGCAGCTACGACATCCCCGAGGGCAACCTCTTCGACGAGGAGGCGGACACGGACGACCTCACTCGTCCGGAGATCTACGCCATGGGCTTCCGCAACCCCTTCCGGTTCGCGGTGGATGACGAGACCGGATGGGTTCACCTGGGTGACTACGGCCCTGACGCCGGCGCCCCGAACCCCGACCGCGGGCCCGGCGGCCAGGTCGAGTTCAACCTCATCAAGGAGCCGGGCAACTACGGCTGGCCGTACTGCCACGGCGCCAACGACGCCTACATCGACTACGACTTCGGCACCGAGGAGTCCGGCGCGGCGTTCAACTGCGACAACCCGGTCAACGAGAGTCCGAACAACACGGGTCTCACGGAGCTCCCGCCGGTCATTCCGGCGTGGCTGCCCTACGACGACGACTCGGTCCCGGACCTCGGCAGCGGCAGCGAGGCCCCGATGGGCGGCCCGACCTACCACTACGACCCCGAGCTGGACTCGGACACCAAGTGGCCGGAGTACTGGGACGGCAAGACGCTCAACTACGAGTGGGGCCGTGACTGGATCCGGGAGTTCGTGACGGACGAGGAGGGCAACCTCGTCGACATCGTCCCGAGCCTGGACTGGCTGAACCCCTCCACGCCGATTGCCGTGGAGTTCGGCCCCGACGGCGCGCTGTACGTCCTCGACTACGGCAGCGGCGGGTTCTTCAACGCATCGTGGGACTCCGCGTTGTACCGGGTTGACTACGTGGCGGACAGCCCGAACCCGGTGCCGAGCATCACCACCTCGACGACCAACGGCCAGGCGCCGCTGACGGTCGAGTTCGACGGTTCGGGTTCCACGGACCCGCAGGGGATGCCGCTGTCCTTCGCATGGGACTTCGACAACGACGGCGAGATCGACTCGACGGAGCCGACGGCCAGCTTCACCTACGACGAGGTCGGCGTGTTCAGCGCGCGGCTGACGGTGAGCGCCGGTGAGGGCGAGGACGTCCGCACGGGCACCATCACGACGAACATCGTCGTGGGGAACACCGCGCCGGAGGTCACCCTCGAGATCCCGGCCGACGGCGGAATCTTCAGCTTCGGCGACCAGGTGCCCTTCCGGGTCACCGTCACCGACGCCGAGGATGGCGAGATCGACTGCTCGCGGGTGAGGGTGGAGTACATCCTCGGCCACGACGCGCACGGCCACCCGCTCAGTTCCGTGACCGGGTGCGAGGGCGTCATCACCACCCCGGCGGACGAGGGTCACGGGCTGGACGCCAACGTCTTCGGCGTCATCAACGCCTCCTACACCGACCAGGGTGGCGAGGACCTGCCCGACCTCTCGGGCGATGACGAGGCCGTGCTGCGCCTGCGCCACCAGCAGGCGGAGTTCTACACCGACGCCGAGGGTGTGAACATCTTCGACAAGGAGGGCGCCAACGGCGGCAGCCAGGTGGGCGACATCCACGACGGCGACTGGATCTCCTTCGCGCCGATGGACCTGACGAACATCGACGAGGTCTCGTTCCGGTACAGCTCGGCCGGTGCCGGCGGCACAATCGAGCTCCGTAAGGGTTCCGTCGACGGCGAGCTCATCGCCACGTCACCGGTGGGCTCCACCGGCGGCTGGGAGACGTGGGCCGAGACGGAGCCGGTCGCGGTCACCCCCGTGGGCGGCCCCGAGCCGGTGTACTTCGTGTTCCTCAACGACGAGGCGGGCGAGACCGCCCTCTTCGACCTCGATGAGATCGAGTTCCACGGCCAGGGCATGTCCGGGCAGGCTCCGAACCCGGACCCCGACCCGGAGCTGCCGGTCTGCGAGGACCCGGACGCGGACATCGCGGCCAGTGACGAGTTCGACGGTACCGAGCTCGACACGTGCCGCTGGGAGGTCATCGACTACAACGCCGAGCTCCTCTCGGTGTCCGACGGTGCGGTGCACATCACCACGACCGACAACGACATCTACACCACGGACAACTCCACGGTGCCCAACATCCTGCTCAACACGCAGGTCGGCGGCGACGAGTGGACCGTGGAGACGCGGTTCACCGGCGGGCTGGAGAGCATGTACCAGCAGGGCGGGATCATCGTCTACGGTGACGCGGACAACTACGTGAAGCTCGACCCCGTCTCCGCGGGCGAAGGCGAGTTCCGCGTGGAGCTGCGCAGCGAGGTCGGTGGCGTGATCCAGGACCCGCAGGACGACCTGGTCGCCCGGCCGCTGCCGGACGACGACGGCGCGTACTACCTGCGCCTCACCCGTGACGGGGACACCTTCACCGGTGCGTTCTCGTACGACGGTGAGGAGTGGCTGGACCTTCCGAGCGCCGTGGCGAACACCGCGGTCGGCGATGCCGCTCCTGGCATCTTCGCGCTCGGCGCCCAGCAAGAGGCACCGACGACTCTGTCCTTCGACTACTTCCGCCTCCTCGGCGAGGAGCCGACGGACCCGGAGCCGCCGGTGTGCGAGCCGGTGCCTGCCGAGCAGGTGTCGATCCAGATGTTCTCCCTGATCCCGTGGGTCGAGGAGGATGGTCTGGAGTCGGTGCTGCAGCAGCTTGCGGACATCGGGTTCCAGAACATCGAGCCGTTCGGTGGCAACTTCGAGGGCTACACGGCTGAGGAGTTCCGGGCGATGGCCGACGAGATCGGCCTGAACATCCGGTCCTCGCACTACAACACGGACGAGGCGAGCTTCGCCGAGACGCTGGAGTTCGTCGGGACGCTGGGCCAGGAGTATGTGGGCTCGGGTGGGTTCGCGGCTCCGGGTATCGGTACCTACGAGAACACCCTGGCGACCGCCGAGACGATGAACCGTCTGGGTGAGGCTGCGGTGGACGCTGGGTTCGAGAAGTTCTTCGGCCACAACCACGCCGCGGAGTTCACCACCGTGTACGAGCACAACGGTGAGGAGCTCTCGGCCTGGGAGATCCTGGTCGAGGAGACGAACCCGGAGTGGGTGACCTTCGAGCTGGACGTGGCCTGGGCCGCGCACGGTGGGGTGGACGTGCCCGCGCTGATCGATGAGTACGGCGATCGGATCGAGCTGCTCCACATCAAGGACGCGACGAACGTCGGTGAAGAGGATGGTCCGGACTTCGTCAACCTCGGTGAGGGTGATGTGGACCTGCAGGGCATCCTCCTGGCCGCGGACGACGAGCCCATCGCGTACTACGTCATGGAGTACGACCTGGCTGCGGACGGCGAGTCCTTCGCCTCCGAGGGCTTCGAGTGGCTGACCACGTTCGACTACTGCGAGGAGCCGGGCGTGCCCGGTCCTCCCGGTCCTCCGGGAGAGCCCGGCGAGCCTGGTGAGCCCGGTGAGCCTGGTCCTCCTGGTGAGCCCGGCGAGCCTGGTCCTCCGGGAGAGCCCGGCGAGCCTGGTGAGCCCGGCGAGCCCGGTCCCCCCGGGGAGCCCGGCGAGCCTGGTCCTCCGGGTGAGCCCGGTGCACCTGGTGCGCCCGGTGCGGACGGCCAGGACGGCGACGACGGCCGGGACGGCAACGACGGCCGCGACGGCAAGAACGGCCACGACGGTCGTGGGGCGGGCAACGCCGGTGGCGGCTCCCTGCCGCGCACGGGCGCTGACGCCGGCCTGCTCCTCATGGCCGGGATGCTCCTCCTCGGAGGGGCGGGCATGGTCGCGATGCGTATGCGTCGTGTGAACGCCTAGGCACCACCTGAACGGGAGGGCCCCTGGTCCGGCTGACGCCGGACCAGGGGCCCTTCCCGTGCCCGGCCGCGGGCACCCTGTCTTTGTGGCCCGAGGACTATAGAAAACGTTTTTTACGAGCCCCGGTCTCATCGGCGTTGCAATTCGACAAACTTCTTGACGATGCTCGACATAAGGCTGTTATATTCGCCACATGCGCAATGAAGAGCTAGGGGCAGCGCTGCGCCAGACGCAGGTGCAGCCCCCGTTCCCGCTCCTCAGCGGCCCTGTCCACACCAACTGAGACGCTGGTCGGCACTGGTCCCGGCCCCTACCGACGCCACCACACATCGAAGGAGATCTGTGACCGCCGACGCACAACCCCCGCTGCTGCGCATGCGAGGGATCACCAAGTCGTTCTTCGGGGTCCAGGTGCTCAACGGCATCGACCTCGAGGTCCGCGCCGGTGAGGTCCACGCCCTCGTCGGGGAGAACGGCGCCGGGAAGTCGACGCTCATGAAGATCCTCGCGGGCGTCCAGCCCGCCGACAGCGGCACGATCGAGCTCGATGGCGAGCGGGTGAGCTTCGCCCACCCGCTCGAGGCCCAGGGCGCCGGTGTCACCACGGTGTTCCAGGAGTTCAACCTGCTCCCCGAGCGGACGGTGGCCGAGAACGTCTACCTCGGCCGCGAGCCCCGCCGGCGCGGGCTTGTCGACCGCGCCCAGATGATCCGCGACACCGGCGAGCTGCTCGCCGATCTCGGCGTCGACGCCATCTCCCCGCACGTGAAGGTACGCAGCCTGTCGGTCGCCGAGCAGCAGGTCGTCGAGATCGTCAAGGCGATGTCCTTCGACGCGCGCATCATCTCGATGGACGAGCCGACGGCGGCGCTCGCCGACCACGAGGTCGAGCTGCTCTACCGGCTCGTCCGCCGCCTCCAGGACCGCGGCGTCGCCGTGCTGTACGTCTCGCACCGGCTGAAGGAGATCTTCGACCTCTGCGAACGGATCACCATCCTCAAGGACGGCAGCCTCGTCGACACGGTGGACGCCGGGAGCATCACGTCCGACGAGCTCGTCCGGAAGATGGTCGGCCGCTCGATCTCGGCCCTCTTCCCCACCCGGCGCGAGGGCACCGAGATCGGCGACGTCCGGCTCGCCGTCCGCGGCGCGGGTAACCACATGGTCAACGACATCAGCTTCGAGGTCCGCGCCGGCGAGATCGTCGCCCTCGCCGGCCTCCAGGGAAGCGGGCGCACCGAGATCGCCCACGGCCTCTTCGGGGTCGAGCGCTTCCGTTCCGGCGAGATCCACGTCGACGGCGCGCAGATCGACCCCCGCTCGCCGCGGCAGGCGGTGCGCGCGGGCCTCGCGCTCGTCACCGAGGACCGCAAGGGCGAGGGCCTGGCCCTCAACCAGTCCGTCGCCGCGAACGCCCGCCTCGTCCTCGACGCCGTCGCCCCGCGCCGCGCCAAGGAGGGGGCCCGCCGGGTCCCGGAGATCCTCGCCTCGCTCGAGCTCGCCGCCCGCAGCGGCAGCCACGAGGTCCGTTTCCTCTCCGGCGGCAACCAGCAGAAGGTCGTCCTGGCGAAGTGGCTCGTCACGGACCCGGGCGTCATCGTCATGGACGAGCCCACCCGCGGGATCGACGTCGGCGCCAAGCGCGCGGTCTACGAGCTCATGCGTGACCTCGCCGCCGAGGGCGTCGCCATCGTCCTCATCTCCTCCGAGCTCCCGGAGGTCATCGGCATGGCAGACCGGATCATCGTCCTGCACGACGGCGAGATCAGCGGGGAGCTGCCCGGCGGGTGCGACGAGGAGGCCGTCATGGCCCTGGCCACCCGGCACGACGAGCTGGAGGAGAGCGCATGAGCGCGCCGTCCACGGCGGGAACCGGTCAGGCCCGGCGCGTCACCAAGCCCGCATCGCGGCGGTCACCGCTGCGCTCCGTCCCGCTCATCTACGTGGCCCTGCTCCTGCTGCTCGCCGCGGCCGGGATCCTCCTCGCCACGCGCGGGGACAACCTCTTCAGCGGCGGCTCGATCGTCGACATCCTCACCCGCTCGAGCCTGCTCGGGTTCATCGCCATCGGCCAGACGCTCGTCATCCTGTGCCGCTCCCTCGACCTCTCGGTCGGCTACGTCGCCGCGCTGAGCAGCCTCGTCGCCGCCGTCGTCATGGACGGCGACCCGTCCCGCGTGCCCCTCGGCGTCGCCGCTGCGCTCGGCGTGGCCGCCGCCGTCGGGCTCTTCAACGGGATCATCACGACGAAGCTCGGCGTGCACGCGTTCATCACGACGCTCGGGTCCGGCCTCATCATCAAGGGCTTCCTCGACACCCGGTACCCGGGCCCGTCCGGCTCGGTCCCGTCGTCCTTCCAGGGCTTCGGGTACACCCGGATCGGTGTGCTGCCGGTATCGGCGGTCATCATGCTCGTCATCGCCGCGGTGGGCGTCGTCATGCTCCACCGCACCCGGCTCGGGCACAGCATGTTCGCCATCGGGGGCAACGTCGACGTCGCCCGCCTGTCCGGCATCCGCACGGACCGCACGCTCATCGTCGCCCACGTCATGTGCTCGCTCATGGCCGGCCTCGCGGGCCTGTTCCTCGCGGCGCGCTTCAGCACCGGGGTCGGCGCGCAGATCTACGGGTCCGGCTACGACCTCGACTCGATCGCCGCCGTCGTGCTCGGCGGGACGCTCCTCCTGGGCGGGCGGGGCGGGATCGGCGGCACCATCGCCGCAGTGCTCATCCTCGGCGTCCTCGACAGCCTCTTCAACGAGCTCCAGATCAATCCCTTCTTCCGCGACGTGCTGCGCGGCGTCATCATCATCGCCGCCGTCGCCATGTACGCCCGCCGGCAGATCGACCCCAAGAAGGCCAGGGCACGGTTCCGGGACGCGACGTCCCGGCGTGCCCCCCGGCCGGCGCCCGCGACCGACGGAGGCCGCTCATGAGCACGCCCGCACCTGCCGCCGCACGTCCCTCCGTCCTCACCCAGCTCCGCCACAACGGCAGCGGCCCTGTGCTCGTCGTGCTCGCGGTGCTCATCGCCGTCATGGCGGTCCTCAACCCGGGCTTCTACGAGCCGCCGTCGCTCATGGCGTTCATGCGCAACGCGGCGCCCCTCGTCATCCTCGCCATCGGGCAGTACTTCGTCATCGTCTCGGGGGAGTTCGACCTCTCGGTCGGCAGCCTCGTCGGGGCCCAGGTGGTCATCGCCGCCCGCCTCATCAACGGCGAGGAGGAGGGAACGTGGACCGTCATCGCGCTCATGGTGGGCTTCGGGCTCCTCGTCGGCCTCGTCAACGGCCTCGTCACCACCCTGCTGCGCGTCCCCTCGTTCATCACGACGCTCGGCACGATGCTCGTGCTCTACGGCGCGATCCGGATGTGGACGGGCGGTGCCCCCACGGGCGCGCTGTCCGAGAGCTTCCGCCGGTGGGGCCGGATGGGCATCGACATGCCCGTCCTGCGTCAGCTGCCGTACGCGCTCCTCATCATGATCGCGCTCGCCGTCGTCGGGATCCTCGTCATGCGCTCGTCCTACGGGCGGGTGCTCGTCGCGACGGGTGACAACGACACTGCCGCCACCTTCGCCGGTGGCCGGGTGTGGCTCGTGCGGACCGGCGCCTTCGTCCTGTCCTCCCTCTTCGCGACGGTCGCCGGCATCCTCATCGGCGGGTTCGCCGGCGTCACCGCGCAGGTGGGCCAGGGCATGGAGTTCACCGCGATCACTGCGGTCGTGCTCGGTGGCGTGCTCCTCGGTGGCGGGCGCGGCTGGATCGTCGGTGCGATGGCCGGTGCCCTCACCTACCAGCTCCTCGAGCGCCTGCTCGTCCAGCTCGCGATGCCCTCGACGCTCAACCCGACGATCCAGGGCGTCATCATCATCGCGGCCGTCGCCTTCGCGGCGAGCTCCTCGCGCACCCGACGCAGACGGACCGCGCCTCAGACTCCCTCCGAACCTCAGCCCGTGGGAGTCGCATGACCTGACCCTCCACGACCGCAGGTCTCACATGCGCACGACCCCCGTACGTCCTGTTTTCTCATCGCTACCAAGGAGGGTACTGATGCAGCGAAAGCTCCGCCTGACCGCAGGCATCCTCGGTCTGGGCCTCGCCCTGACCGCCTGCACCACCGACGCGCCGTCGGACGCCGAGGACCCGACCACCACCGCCGCGGCAACGACCGACGCGGCCACCGACGACGCCACCGACGACGCCACCGGGTCCGAGGGCGGCACCGAGGAGGGCGAGTTCTTCGTCCGCGCCGACTACGAGACCGAGCTCGCCCAGCGCGACATGACGCCCGAGGGCGACGACGCCACCCCGTGGCTGCAGATGCTCGAGCCCATCGAGATGGTCGACACCTCGGAGTTCGCCGCCGAGGGGCCGCAGACGCTGTGCTTCTCCAACGCCTCGATCTCCAACCCGTGGCGCGTCACGGGCTGGACCACGATGCAGCAGCAGGTCGAGGTCCTCCAGGCCGACGGCGTCATCGGCGAGTTCCGCGTGGCCGACGCCGGCGACGACGACAACAAGCAGATCTCCGACATCGAGTCGTTCATCGCCGACGGCGACTGCGGCGCGATGATCATCTCGCCGTCGACCACGGCCACCCTGACGCCCGCCGTCGAGGCGGCCTGCGCCAGCGGCGTGCCCGTCATCGTCTTCGACCGTGGCGTCAACACCGACTGCGCGGTCACGTTCATCCACCCGATCGGCGGCTACGCCTACGGTGCGACGGGTGCGGAGTTCCTCGTCGACAACCTCGAGCCCGGCTCGACGGTCCTGGCGCTGCGGATCCTGCCCGGCGTGGACGTCCTCGAGCACCGCTGGGGCGCCGCGAACGACATCTTCTCGCAGAGCGACCTCGAGGTCGTCGGCGTGGAGTTCACCGGTGGCGACGCCGCGCAGATCAAGGACATCGTCACGCAGTACCTCCAGCGTGGTGACGTCGACGGCATCTGGATGGACGCCGGCGACGGCGCCGTCGCCGCCGTCGAGGCCTTCGAGGACGCGGGTGCGGACTACCCCGTCTTCGTCGGTGAGGACGAGCTGAGCTTCATGCGCAAGTGGGAGGAGACGGGGATGACGGCCATCGGCCTCAGCTACTCGAACTTCCAGTGGCGCACGCCCGTCCTGGCCGCCGAGATGATCTGGAACGGCGAGGAGGTGCCGGCCGAGTGGGTGCTGCCCCAGTCGCCCATCACCGAGGACAACCTGGCCGAGTACCTCGAGCGCAACGCCGACATGCCCTCGCTGCACTACGCCAAGTTCGGCGGCGAGGACCTGCCCGGGTACCCCGAGGCCTGGCAGGGCAACTAGCAGGACCGCTGCGGGGCGCGGGACGCCAAGGACGGCTCCCCGCCCCGCAGCGAGCACCACCCGCGCGCAGCGCACGCCACCTGCGAGACGCTCGACCCCGACGACGAAGTGGACCGACGATGACGTCACGTGCCAAGCGCCTGCTCGGCGTCAACACCTGGGTGTGGACCTCCCCACTGACCGACGCGGAGCTGCAACGGCTGGCACCCACGATCAAGGGGTGGGGGTTCGACGTCATCGAGCTGCCGGTGGAGAACCTCGGCGACTGGGACCCGGCCGGCGCCGCGACGCTGCTCGCCGACCTCGGCCTCGACGCCACCGTCACCCTCGTCATGGGGGAGGGGAGCGAGCTCGTCGCCACCGATCCCGCGACGGTGCGGTCGACGCAGGACTACCTGCGCGGCGTCATCGACGCCGCCCGGACCGTCGGCTCCGCCGTCATCGCCGGTCCCGCATACGCCTCCGTCGGGCGGACGTGGCGGATGGACGCAGACGAGCGCCGGCGCTGCTACGACGAGCTCGCGACGAACCTCGCGCCCGTCGTCGAGCACGGACGCGCCGCCGGCGTGACCCTCGCCGTCGAGCCCCTCAACCGCTACGAGACGTCGCTCATCAACACGGTGGACCAGGCCCTCGAGGCGCTGGCACCGCTGCCGGACGTCGGCCTGCTCCTCGACGTCTACCACATGAACATCGAGGAGACGGACGTGCCCGCGGCGATCATGCGCGCCGGTGCGCGCATCGCCCACGTCCAGGTCTGCGCGAACGACCGCGGCGCGCCGGGGGCCGACCACCTGCCCTGGCCCGAGATCCTCACGGCGCTCGACGACGCCGGCTACAGGGGCCCGCTGTGCATCGAGTCCTTCACGGCCGAGAACGCCACCATCGCGACGGCCGCCTCGATCTGGCGGCCGCTCGCCGCCACCCAGGACGCCATCGCCGTCGACGGCCTCGCCCACCTCAAGGAGTTGATGTCCAGAAGCTGACCGGGGGACCGCGCGACGCGCCGCGCCGGGCGGGAAGCAGAACAGTCTGTTCGACCAATCGGAGGAAATCTTCCATGAGCACCTTACGTCCCAGTTGGGGACGGGTGGTGGCGTCGGTGTCCGCTAGCGCACTGGGCTTGTCCTTGCTCACCGCGCTACCGGCGGCCGCCGTCGTCAATCCGGATCTCGACATCATCGACACGCGGGAAGGCGACCGGGCCGACGTCCTCGTCTTCACCGCGACCGCCGCGTGGCGCCACGGCGACACGATCGAGCAGGGCACCCCCCTGCTCCTGGACCACTTCGAGGAAGCTGGCATCGGTTCCGTGTGGACCGAGGACTCCGAGATCTTCACGGACGAGGATCTCGCCGAGTTCGACGCGCTCGTCATGTTCCAGACGTCTGGCGACCCGTGGACGGCGGAGCAGAAGGACGCGCTCGAGTCCTACCAGCAGGCGGGCGGTGGCATCGTCGCCATCCACAACGCCACCGACATGCGCGGTGACTACGAGTGGTGGGACGAGCTCGTCGGCGCGCTCATGCCCGGCCACGCGGCCACCGGTACCGACCCGGGCCTCCCGGGCACCGTCCGCGTCGAGGACCAGGCCCACCCCTCGACCGAGCACCTCCCGCAGCGCTGGGAGCGTGCGGACGAGTGGTACAACTACTCGGCCAACGTCCGCGGTGAGGCGCACGTTCTCGCCACGATGGACGAGACGACCTACGCCCCGGGCGGCAACGCCATGGGTTACGACCACCCCATCTCCTGGTGCAAGCCCTACGACGGCGGCCGCGCCTGGGTCACCGGCATGGGGCACTTCCCCTCGCACTTCGAGGAGCCGGAGCTGCTCGACCACATCCTCGGTGGCGTCGAGTGGGCCGCCGGCCTCGTCGACGGTGACTGCGGCGGCACGGACTGGGGCATGTACGAGCGCGTCGCGCTCGACCAGAACACCTCCGCGCCGTTCGGGATGGACATCGCCGACGACGGCCGTGTCTTCTTCACCGAGCTCGTGCGCGGCCAGGTCCGCGTCTACGACCCGGCCAGCCAGACGACGACGTCGGCCCTCGAGCTCGACGTCTACTCCGGAGGTGAGGACGGCCTGCTCGGCATCGCGCTCGCGAACGACTTCGCCGACAGCGGCCACCTCTACCTCTACTACTCCCCGGCCAGCGAGGACGACACCGACCCGGCGAACTTCTTCAGCACGCTGTCGCGGTTCACGATGGACCACGCCACGGGCCTGATCGACCCGGCGACGGAGCGGGTGCTCCTCGAGGTGCCGGCACGGCGCCTGCCGGACGAGCCCGGGCACACCGGCGGCGTCGTCGAGATCGATGCGGAGGGCAACCTCTACCTCGGCGTCGGCGACGACGTCAACCCGCACTCCGAGCCCTCCGGCGGCTACGCGCCGCTGTCCGAGCGCCCGGGGCAGTTCCACGACGCCCGCGCGACGTCGGCGAACTCCAACGACCTGCGCGGCAAGATCCTCCGGATCACGCCGATCGAGGACATCCCGGCCGACGCCGAGCCGGGCGAGGGGACGACGTACACGATCCCCGAGGGCAACATGTTCGACGAGGCGGAGGACGCCGAGGACAAGACGCTGCCCGAGATCTACGCGATGGGGTTCCGGAACCCGTTCCAGTTCGCCATCGACCCGGTCACGGGCAACCTCTCCCTCGCGGACTACTCCCCGGACAACAACAACGACAACCTCGCCAGCCGCGGGCCGGCCGGTATCGCGGAGTGGATGCTCATCGAGGAGCCCGGCTTCTACGGCTGGCCGCTCTGCATGGGCAACAACGAGCCCTTCCGGGACGTCGACTACCTGACGAACCCCGTCACCGTCGGGGACTTCTTCGACTGCGAGAACCCGGTCAACGACTCGATCCACAACACGGGCCTGACCGAGCTGCCCCCGGTCGTCGCGCCGGACTTGTGGTACGGCTACCAGCGCAGCTCGCACCCGGAGGTCATCCCGCAGGGCGGCGGCCTCGCACCCATGGGTGGCCCGTTCTACCAGTTCGACGCCGAGTCCACCTCGGACACGAAGTTCCCCGAGTACTTCGACGGCCAGCCCTTCTTCTTCGAGTGGGCGCGGAACAACATGTACTCCCTGCTCCTCGACGAGGACGGCACGAGCCTGGAGAAGGTCAACGACTTCCTGCCGTCCGAGCCCTTCATGGCGCCGATCGAGGCGAAGTTCGGGCCTGACGGCTCGATGTACGTCCTCGACTGGGGCGGCGGCTTCGGCCGGCACAACCCGGACTCCGGGCTGCACCGCATCGACTACGTCACCGGCTCGCGCTCGCCGTCCGCGGTGGCCACGGCCACCCCGGACAGCGGCCAGGCTCCGCTCGAGGTCACCTTCGACGGCTCCGGCAGCACCGACCCCGAGGATGAGGCGCTTACCTACGCCTGGGACTTCGACGGGGACGGCGAGACCGACTCGACCGAGGTCAGCCCCACGACGACGTACACCGAGAACGGCGTGTACGACGCGCGGCTGACCGTCACCGACCCGCACGGCAAGATCGGCACGACGAGCGTGCCCGTCACGGTCGGCAACACCCGCCCGGAGATCAGCATCAACCTCCCGCCGGACGGCGCCTTCTTCGACTTCGGTGACGTGCTCTCGTGGGACATCACGGCGACGGACGCCGAGGAGGAGGTCGCGGACGAGGACATCATCGTCCAGGTCGCCCTCGGCCACGACGCGCACTCGCACCCGGCCGAGCCGCTCTCCGGCCGCACCGGGTCTGTCCAGACCAGCCTGGGCGGTGGGCACAGCGACGACATGAACGTCTTCTACGTGCTCGACGCCCGGTACACGGACTCCGGCGCCAACGGGGTGCCGGGCCTCACCGGCCAGGACACCTCGCTGCTCTTCGGCAAGTTCCGCGAGGCCGAGTTCTTCAGCGAGTCCTCCGCCGACGTGACGGCGGCGGCGTCCCGCGACATCGAGGGCCACGGCAACTCGATCAGCGGGCAGAACGGTGCGTGGGCCTCCTACGAGCCGTTCAACCTCCTCAACATCGACCGGCTGCACCTGCGTGTCGCCTCCGCGACGGGCGGGGACATCGAGCTGCGTCGCGACTCCGTCGACGGTGAGCTCCTCGGCACCGCCGAGGTCCCCTCGACCGGTGGGCTCTCGCAGTACACCGACGTCGCGGTCGACGTCGTCGACCCGGGCGAGTCCTTCACCCTGTACGTCACCTTCCCCGGCGAGGGCGAGCGCAGGCTCAACTTCATCGAGGCAGAGGGCAAGGGTGTCTCGCCCACGACGACGCCGCGCGTCGCCATTACCGCACCGACGGGCGCCGAGGCGCTCGAGCCGGGCGACATCACCGTGACCGCCGAGGCCACGGACGAGGAGAACGAGATCACCCAGGTCGAGTTCTTCGTCGGTGACGAGTCCATCGGCGTCGACGACGAGGCGCCGTACAGCGTCACGTGGGACGCGACCGAGGAGTCGGTCTTCCGGCTGACCGCCGTGGCGACCAACGACAACGGCGTGTCGACCACGTCGCGGATCGTGCCCGTCACCGTCGGTGACCCGCTGGGCGGCTTCAGCCAGTTCACCAACGCGGGCGGCGAGTTCGCGCGCGGGGAGGACGGGTCCTTCACCATCACCTCCGGCGGCTCCAACATGTGGAACGCGGCGGACGAGTACAGCTCGCTGTACCTGCCCGCCGGTGCCGACGAGAACTGGTCGGCCACGGTCCGGATCGACAGCCAGACGAACACCCACGGCAGTGCCAAGGCGGGCCTCATCGTCCGTAACGACATCACCGCACCGGGATCGTCCACGGGCTACGCCGCCCTCGGCATCCGCCCGAGCGGTGGGTACGAGTGGCTGAGGTCGACCAACACCTCCGGTCAGCTCAACGCGTCGACCTCCGCCGGCTCCACGAGCTACCCGGCGTGGACGCGCATCGTCCGTGATGGCGACGAGTACACCGCTTTCTGGAGCTCGAACGGCACGTCCTTCACGCAGATCGGTGATCCTGTCACGCTGCCTGGTGCGGCGTCGGTCCAGGACATCGGCCTCTTCGTCACGGCGCACCACGCCACGGCGCGGAGCACGGTCGTCTTCAGCGACTTCGTCTTCGACGACGACCCGTCCGACCCGGACCCGGACCCGGATCCGGACCCGGAGCCCGGGCCCGGCCCGGTCTGCACGACGACGCTGAGTGACGACTTCGACGGCGACGAGCTTGACGCTCAGCGCTGGACGACCGTCCGGTCCGCCGAGGGCTCGCCCATCACGGTCGCCGACGGCGCCCTCCAGCTGCCGGTCACCGGTGCCGACATCGACGGCACCAACACGGGTCCGATCAGCTTCGTCGGGCAGCCCGTGCCGTCCGGCGCGTGGCAGGTCGACACCGAGATCGCCGTCGACTACGAGCGCCACTGGCAGTTCAGCGGCCTCATGCTCCACTCCACCGACGACGACTACACCAAGCTGGCGTTCACCAGGCACGAGAACGGCAGCCGCTTCGTCGAGTTCTGGACCGAAGCCGGTGGTTCGCGGACGCAGCACGCGCCCAACGCCACCATCCCGGCGTCCGCGCCCGGCACGATCCACCTGCGCCTGAGCAGTGACGGGACCACCGTCACGGCGGCGTACTCGCTCGACGGTGAGTCCTTCACCACGCTGAGTGGGTCGGTGGCCCTCGACCCCGAGGCCACCCTCGGTCTCGTGGCCGCCGGGGACACCGGTGAGCCCGACGCCGTCGCCGCGATCAACCACTTCCGGGTCACCCCGGACGCGGAGGACGACGGGGAGCGTGAGCCGAGCGACGAGTTCGACGGCGACTCGCTGGACGGGTGCCGCTGGGACAGCACGGTCCGGTACAACGCCGAGAACGTCTCGGTCTCCGACGGCGAGCTCCACATCACCACGGCGCTCGGCGACATCAACAACGACAACCCGATCTCGCCGGAGAACTTCATCCTGCAGTCGGCGCCCGAGGGCGACTGGACCGTCGAGACGCGGTTCAACGCTCCGTTCGTGCACCGGTGGCAGTACGCCGGCCTGCTCGCCTACGGCGACGACGACGAGTACGTGAAGTTCGACGTCGTGGCCCGCAACGCGCCGGGTGCGGCACTCAGCCTGGGCGCCGAGCTCGTCTCTGAGGTCGGTGGCTCCTTCGGTGCCGGCGGCAACGTCGCGATGGACCTCGCCGGGCAGCCTGAGGGTGGCTACTGGCACCTGCGGCTGAGCCGGACGGGTGACACCTATGAGGGCTGGGTGAGCGAGGACGGCGAGGACTGGAGCTCCATCGGTGAGGTCACGCACGCCGGCGACCTCTCCTCGGTCGGCCTCGTGGCCATCGGCCCGGAGCAGACCGAGGCCGTCACCGTCGCCTTCGACTACTTCCGGGTGGAGGAGGCCGACGTCGAGCCGGTGGTGTGCGAGCCGGGTGAGGTCGAGGAGGGGTACACCGCCCTGTTCGACGGGACGCAGGCGAGCCTGGACCGGTGGAACATGGCCGGGCCGGGCAGCTTCGAGCTGCAGGAGGACTGCTCTGCCCTGACCGTGGGCGGGATGGGTCTGCTGTGGTACC
>NZ_JAZGON010000017.1:0-13201 GCF_036421975.1 Georgenia wangjunii
TCGACGGGACCGACGTCGACGGGACCGACGTCGACGGGACCGACGTCGACGGGACCGACGTCGACGGGACCGACGTCGACGGGACCGACGTCGACGGGACCGACGTCGACGGGACCGACGTCGACGGCACCGACGTCGACGGCACCGACGTCGACGGCACCGACGTCGACGGCACCGACGTCGACGGCACCGACGTTGACGGCACCGACGTTGACGGCACGGGCGTCGACGGCACGGGCGTCGGCGGGTCGGGGGACGGCGACGAGTACGGCGACGGCGCCATCGTCGCCACGCCCGGCGAGGTCGAGGTCGGCGACACCGTCACGGTCGAGGGCTCGAACTTCGAGCCCGGGTCGACCGTGATGATCATCTACACCGACAGCTCCGGCACGGTCGTGGGCCGCAGCACCGTCGTGGCCGACGAGGACGGGAGCATCAGCGACCGGTTCGTCGTGCCGTCCGGCACCGCGCTCGGCACACTGACCGTCGCGGCGGTAGGCGAGGACGGCGACACCGTGAGTACCACGGTCCGTGTGGTCGCCGGCGCGCCGGCGCCCGTCGCTGGTGGGAGCGGTTCTCCGACGCTGCCGGCCACGGGTATCGCCGGGATCAGCCTCGCGCTCCTCGCGGGTGCGCTGCTGCTCGGCGGGCTCGCGCTGCGCTCGTCCCGCCGGTCCGCACGCGTGCGAGTCTGACGCCTGACACAGCTCCATGAATGACGTGGCCGCACGGGACCGGTGAGAGCCGGGCTCGTGCGGCCACGTCGCACGTCGGTGACCAGGAGAATTCACCTATGGCGGAGAAGCCCCCCGCAACGACGGCCCGCGCGAGGGCGGTCGCGGTCCCGCGCTACGCGCGCGTAGCCGTGTGGCCCTTGCTGGCCCTCGTGCTCGTCCACGCGCTCATCGTGGCCACGTGGGTCGCGCCGGACAACGCGATCCGGCAGACGATCGGGGCTGAGCGAGTCCGTTCCTACGTCATGCCGGTGTTCGAGCAGAACTGGAGCATCTTCGCCCCGACGCCGCGGCGCGTGGCCGTTGACCTCGAGTTTCGGGCGCGCCTCGTCGACCCCGTCAGCGGTGATCCGAGGGACACAGGATGGGTCGACGTCGTCGACGGCGAGGACAGCCTCGTCCTGCACAACCTCGCGCCCCCGCGCATGTCCCTCGCCGGCCGGCGTCTCGCCGGCCGCATCAACACGTCTGTGCGCGCCATGAACGACGTCCAGCGCGACCACCTCGACGGGAACTACCTCACGACGCCGGTCACCGGGCTCCGCGACCGGCTCCTCGCCGTCGAGTCCGACGGTGCCGCCGGGCCGCAGGCGATCGAGACGTACATGAGGAACGACCTGATGACTACCGAGTTCCTCACGCTCTATGCCGGCGCGCTCTACGACGCCGAGGTGACGCACGTGCAGTACCGCACCGGCAGGAGGCACGTCCCTGCGTTCGAGGACCGCGCCGAGCGCTCGATCGAGGACGTCGAGCCGAGTGTCGAGCAGTACGGCTGGCGGCCTTCGCCAGATGTCTCGCCGGAGTCGCTGGCGCTGTTCGCGCCGTACGTCGCGAAGTCGGTGGGCGAGCGATGAGCGACGTCCTGCGCGCCGGCCTCACCCCGGTGGCCGAGGCGAAGAGCCAGGTGGAGGCCTGGATGCTCGCGGAGAAGAGGGCACTCTACGGCCTCTCCTTCAGCCGCATCCTCGTCGGCACGGCGCTGCTCGGGATCCTCGTGACGAATTTCGGGATGCGCCACGCCACGTGGGGCCACGGCTCGTCGTGGATCGAGCCGCACCGGGCCCGGGCCGCCTTCGGTGAGCTCCACGAGGTGTTCACCGTGGGAGGGCCGGCCGTCTTCACCGCGATGTACCTCGCCCTCGCGGCGGTGGCGTGCGGCGTCATCCTCGGTTGGCGGACGCGCCTGAGCGTTCTCGTCCTCGCCGTCGGGATGACAGCGCTCGTCGAGCGGAACGGGTTCGTCGGGGACCAGGGCGACAACATCGCCCGCATCGGCCTCGTCCTCATGCTCTTCATGAACGTCTCTGAGCACTGGTCGCTCGACGCGCGCCGTCGTCGCCGCGCGACGGCGGACGGTGCACCGCCCACCTCGGTTCCGCGACGCCTTCTCGCGGGGCTGCCCGTGCTGCCGGCGTGGATGACGAACCTCCTGCACAACAGCGCGCTCATCGCGCTCGCACTCCAGCTCTTCACGCTGTACATCGCGTCGGCGATGTTCAAGATCCAGGGGGAGGTGTGGCAGGACGGAACCGCGTTGTACTACCCGCTGTCGATCCCGGAGTTCAGCGTGCTCCCCGTGCTGAACTCGGTCATGACGACCAATGCCGTCATGGTGACCGTGGCGACGTACTTCGCCGTGTACGTCCAGCTCTTCTTCCCGGCTTTGCTGCTCAACGCCGTGACCCGCCGGATCGCCCTGCTCGGGATCATCGCCATGCACGTCGGCATCGCGGTGCTCATGGGGTTGCCGTGGTTCTCGCTGTCGATGATCGCGTTCGACGCGATCTTCGTGTCGAGGCGGACGTTCGTCGCACTCGAGCGCCTCGTCCTTCGCGTGGTGACCAGCCTTCGGCTGCGCCTCTCCACGCGAAGGACGCGCGTTGGAGGAGCCGGGCGGGCTCCCCGGCCGGCCGCCGTCGACGCGGCCGGGTAGCAGCAGCCGCGGCGGCGGGGCGCGGCGATGTGCCTCGGCGGGTCGTGCGTCCTCTGCCTGCCTGGTGTCAGAGGCTGGGCCGCCCCGCACCCGCAGAGCCCACCATCCTGGGCGGGCGCCGCCCGCGGCCGAGCCTCGAGCCGGAACGACGACGCGGGCGGTGCCGGGGCATGCCCCCAGCACCGCCCGCGCGGACGTCGACGCCTACGGTCAGTAGATCGACTGCCCCTCGGCCTGCTCCTCGCCCTGGGCGTCGCCCTGGCCGGCGGCCTCGAGGTGCTTGGGCGCGCCCGAGCCGGACTTGAGGGCCGCGAGGCGCGCCTCGATCTCCGTCGTCGTGCCGTAGTCCTCGAGCTCGGCGAACTGCGACTCGAGCGACCCGGCCTGGATCTCCGCCTGGCCGGCCACACGGGCCTCCTCGCGGCGCACCTGCTCCTCGAAGCGCGAGAGCTCCGTCGTCGGGTCGAGCACGTTGATCGAGGAGATCGCACCCTGGACCTTGGACTGCGCCTCCGCGGACTTCGAGCGCGCGACGAGCTGGTCGCGGCGGGACTTGAGCTGGTCGAGCTGGTTGCGCATCTGCGTGAGCCCGGACTTCAGCTTCTCGACGACCTCGTTCTGCGAGGCGATCATGGGCTCGGCCTCGCGCGCCTCGCGCTCGGCGGCGATCTGCTTGCCGATGGCGATCTTGGCGAGCTCGTCGAACTTCGCCGCGCCGGCGGCGTCGCCGCTGCCGCGCATGTCGTCGGCCTTGCGGGAGGCGGCGATCGCCTTGTTGCCCCAGTCGCGAGCCTCCTGGATGTCGGCGGCGTGATCCTGCTCCGCGAGGCGCACGTTGCCGATCGTCACGGCGACGGCGTCCTCGGCCTCGACGATCGAGTTCGTGTAGTCGCGCACGAGCTGGTCGAGCATCTTCTGCGGGTCCTCCGCGCGGTCGATGAGCGCGTTGACGTTGGCCCTCGTCAGCTGTGCGATTCGGCCGAGGATGCTCTGCTTCTCCGTCATTGGTTTCTGCCCTTCGTTGTCGAGGTCTCGCTCAGTGATGTGTCGTCGTCATGATCGTGCCCGAACTGGCCGGGCCGCGCCGGTCAGAACCGGCCGCCGCCCCCACCGAAGCCACCGCCGCCGAAGCCGCCCCCGCCCCCGCCGAAGCCACCGCCACCGAAGCCGCCGCCGCCCCCACCGAAGCCGCCCCCGCCGAAGCCTCCGCCGCCGCCCCAGCCGCTGTGCCGGCCGCCGCCACCGAGGAGGATGCCGCCGAGGATGAGCGATCCGACGTCGAGCCCGCCGCTGCGGCCGCCCCCGTAGCCGCCGCCGGGGCCGAACGGGCCCTGGAAGGAGTTGGCGTCGCGCTCGGCGAGCTGCTGCGCGGCCTGGGCGAGGTGGTCCGCCTGCTGCACGAGCGCGAGCGCGCCGACGGGGTCCGTCGCGGCGAGTGCGTTCGCTTCCTGCGCGAGGCGGGAGGCCTCGGACAGGCGCGTGCGGGCCTCGGTGCCGACGGCGCCCCGGCGCGTGTCGATGAAGTCCGAGATCGCGCGGATCTTGGCGGTGAGGCTCGCCATGCGCTGGTTGAGCTGGGACCGGGCGCGCGCCTCGTGCTCGCTCCGCTCGCGCGACGGCTCGAGCGCGGCGTCGAGGGCGGACTCGGCGTCGGCGAGGCGGTCGAGTGCAGCGAGCGGGTCGCCGCCCTGGCGGGCCGCCTGGCCCTGCTCGAAGGCCCGCCGCGCCTCGACGGCGCGGGCCTGGACGTGGGGGTCGCGCGGTGCGAGACGCTCCGCGTCCTGGAGGTCCGAGCTGATGGAGGCGAGCGCCGTGTCGAGGCGCCCGGCGGCGGAGGCGAGGTCGTCCCCGGCGCGGGCGACGGCGTCGAGCAGCTTGACTGCCTGGCCGATGGCGTCCTGGGCGGTGCTCGCCATGGCGACGGCGGCGGCGCGGTCGTCGTCCTCGGCGAGCTCGGCGCGGCCCTGGGCGACGGCGTCACGCGCCGCGGCCAAGAGTGCCTCGGCCTGGTCGGGGTTGCGCGAGACAGAGGCGAGGGCCTCGGGCGGGTAGCGGCGGGCGAGGGCGTCGAGCGCCGTGCGGGCACCGCCGACGCGGCGGGCGACCTCGCCGGCGCGCTGCTCCATCTCGCTGAGCACCTCCGGCGCGCGGGACTGCATGTCGCGCAGCTCGGCGAAGCGCGTCGCCTGGGCGGTGAGGACGTCGGCCACCTCGTCGCAGAGCGTGAGGATCTCCGCCATCATCTGGCGTGCCTGGGGCTCGGTCTCGGGCTGGTCGTCGTCAAGGAGCTGGCGGACCGTGAACGCGCGTGAGGCGCGCTGCTTCGCCTCCTGGAGCGCGGCCGTGAACTCGTCGGTGGCCTGGAGGCCGAACTGGGCCTGCGCGAACGCGAGCTCCTCCTCGGAGCTGCGAACGGCGTCGTCGACGGCGACGAGGGCCGAGCCGGCCCGCTTGTTGAGCTCCTCCGTCGGGAGGTTGAGCGGGTGGTCCGGGGGGAGCTGGGCGGGCTGCTCGCCGCGCCCGGCCGCCGGCTGGCCCTTGCGGCCGCGGCTGCTGAGCCAGGAGATGCCCATGATGACGGCGATGATCGCGAAGCCGACGAGGAGGATCGTGCCGAAGGAGATGCCGACGGAGCTGCTGCCGCCTGCGGCGCCGCCGCCCTGGCCGTCGGCCTCCTGGAGGCCCTCCGCGGCGGCGACGGCGGCGCCCTCCCAGTCGTCCTGGCCGAGCTCGGGCTCTACCCACCTCACGGCGACCTCGTCGTAGACCGCCTCTGACACGATGGCGGTGTCGCCCCCGAGGTAGTACGAGCGGTCCTCGACGGCGACCGCGAGGATGGCGTCACCGGAACCCATGTCCGACAGCTCGAAGGTCTCCTCGGTCCACGCGACGCGGTCCATGCCGTCGAACGTGTCGACGTAGACGACGAAGAGCTGGACGCCCGTCTCGGCCTGCAGCTCGTCGAGCGCCTCCTCGATCTCGCCCGTGTCGCCGAGGACCCCGGCGGTGTCGGTGATCTCCGCGGCGAGGTTGGTCGGCGGCTCGGCGGCGGCCGGGGTCGCGACGAGACCCAGGAGTGCGGCGGCGGGCAGGAGGACGAGGAGCACGCCAGAGACGAGGCGGCGGCGTGCGGGTTCAAGGCTCACCCTGCGATCTTCGCTGGCGGGTGGCCTGGGCGCAATAACGACCGGGCGCCGCCTGGCGCGCCGCGCCGGCCGGCGCCGGTCCGGGCCGTCGGGCATTGCCGGGGCGGGTGGTCGCCCGGTTCCGCTCGGTGCCGCCTTGCCGGGTCTGTCATGCCGGGCAGCGTCGGGCGACCTGGCTGCAAGCGGCGGAAGCCCATCACCGCGCCGCCGGGCGGACCCACGTGTGGAGGGGCGCCGGCCGACCCACGGCTCACGAACGGGGCGGGCGGGAGCGGCGCTAGCCTGACGGCTTCGGCGACGAGGAGGTTGGGTGGACGAGGAGGTCCGAGTGTCTGAGGTCCGCTGGGGCGTGCTGGGCGCGGCCCGCATCGCACGCAAGCAGGTCATCCCCGCGAGCCTTCATGTACCGGCACCACCCCCAGCTGCAGCGGCTGCGCGAGCTCCTCGACGAGGGCGCGATCGGCGAACTGGCGATGGTCGAGGCGTCCTTCCACTTCGTCCAGCAGCGCGCCGAGCCGCTCGACATCCGGCTGCGCCCGGATCTTGGCGGCGGGGCGCTGCACGACATCGGCTGCTACCCCGTCGACTTCCTCGGCTGGCTGACAGGCGTGGAGCCGGACGAGTTCGGGGTCGTCGCCAGCCGTGACCGGCCGGGTGGCGCGGACACGCGGGTGGCGGTCTCCGCGCGCTACGGCGACGTGGTCGCCAGCCTGCAAAGCTCCTTCGACGCGGACTTCCGGGCCGAGGCGCGGCTCCTCGGCAGCGAGGGAGCGCTGCACCTGCCCGACGTCTTCCGGTCCGATGTCCACGACGGCACGGCCACGATCCGGCTCGAGCGCGGCGGGGATGTCACCGAGAACGAGGTCGCGGGCGACCAGTACGGGGCCCAGGTCTCACACTTCGCGCACCGCGTGGCGACCGGGACACCGGACCCGGATGGCGCTGCCCTCACCCGTCGCACGGCCGCCACCCTGGCGCGCATCGCCCGCGCCGCGCACCTCGACGTCCCCGGCGCCGAGAGCTAGACGAAATCGCGCCACACTCGTGACGCGTGGGGCTGCTGCGACCGGCTGAGCGTCACAACGGCCCCACGCGTCACGAGTGTGGCGCAAAGCAGGCACGACCCGCGCGGAACTGGGCGGGACTGGGCCCAGCTCGGTGCGTGACTGGGACTCGGCCGGCGCTCGGTGCGGCGGCCCGGCTCGCACAGGTCAGCGGTCAACCTTCCTCGCCAGGCTCGGCCCCATGCCTGCCGATGAACAGGCTGGGGCATCGTCGCTGCCCCGATGGGCGCCCGACGGTCACCCTCGCACCATGTACCTGCATGACGTGCTGGATGAGCTCGGGGGAGTGGGCAAGAGGTCCGAGCTCGCGGCGAGCGCCGCGGCCAAGCGTGGGCTGGCCAGGTCCCTCGAGACCGGCGAGGTCCTGGACGTCGGCGGTGGGTGGCTGGCACGTCCAGGCACATCCCCCGCTGCCATCAGCGCGAGGCGCCTTGGTGGCACCATCACGTGCGAGAGCGCGGCGGCGTTCTACGGGCTGCCGACCTTGCGCCCCGGACGCGCGACGCATGTCGCCCTGCCCCGGAATCGCGGGACGTCCCGACGCCCTCGTTCGCTCATGGTCGAGACGGTCATCCATCGGGAGTCGAGCTGGACACCGCCGGTGAGTGCGGGCCTTCCTCTGGCGCCCGTGGACGAAGCCTTGGCTCGGGCCGTCCGGTGCCTTCAGCCTCGGCAAGCCATCGTCATGGTCGACGCGGGGCTCAACCGGGGCCTCCTCTCACTGGATGAGCTCCGGCGGCTCGTCGCTGGTCCGCGGAGCGCGCCGGCGCGCATAGCCCTCGAGCAGTGCGACAGCGGTAGCCGCTCGGTGATCGAGACCCTCGCACGCCTCACGCTCAAGGCCGCCGGATTCGCTGTGCGAGCAGCGGTCCAGATTCCCCGGGTGGGAGAGGTCGACCTCCTGATCGAGGAGTGCGTGGTCGTCGAGTGCGACGGCTTCGCCTACCACTCAGGTCGAGACGAGTACCGCGAGGACAGGCGCCGGGATCGAGAACTCGTTGCGCAGGGGTACGTCGTCCTGCGCTTCACCTACGAAGAGCTCATGAACGATCCGCTGGGCGTCATCACCGCGGTGCGTCGCGCGGTGGCCGCGTGCGCTCCGTAGGTCCCGCGGCGGGCGCCGCTCGTCGGGGACCGTCCGATTCGCGCCACACTTGTGACTCCTGGGGCTGCTGCGACGGCGCAGACGTCCCTCGGGGCCCGTGAGTCACAAGTGTGGCGCGAAAACCGTGCCGCGTGCCGCGCCCGCCGCCTCACGCCGCGGCGAGGTCCTCGGCGTCGATGATCGTGTAGGAGTACCCCTGCTCGGCGAGGAACCGCTGCCGGTGGGCGGCGAACTCCTGGTCGAGGGTGTCGCGCGCGACCACCGTGTAGAAGTGCGCGGTCTTGCCGTCCTGCTTCGGGCGGAGCAGCCGGCCGAGACGCTGCGCCTCCTCCTGCCGTGACCCGAACGAGCCCGACACCTGGATCGCCACCGCGGCCTCCGGCAGGTCGATCGAGAAGTTCGCGACCTTCGAGACGACGAGGACCGACAGCTCCCCGGACCGGAACTCCCCGAACAGCCGCTCCCGCTCGAGGACGGTCGTGGCCCCGGTGATGACGGGGGCGTCGAGCCGGTTCCCGAGGTCCTCGAGCTGGTCGAGGTACTGCCCGATGACGAGGATCTGCTCGCCCTTGTGCTTGGCGACGAGCTGGGTGACGACGCGGTCCTTGCCGTCGGCGGTCGCGGCGAGGCGGTAGCGGTCCTCCGGCTCGGCGATGGCATAGGTCATGCGGTCGCTGTCGGGGAGGGTGAGGCGGACCTCGACGCACTCCGCCGGAGCGATGTAGCCCTGCGCCTCGATGTCCTTCCATGGCGCGTCGTAGCGCTTGGGCCCGATGAGCGAGAAGACCTCGTCCTCCCGGCCGTCCTCGCGCACGAGCGTCGCGGTCAGCCCGAGCCGTCGCCGCGCCTGAAGGTCTGCCGTCATGCGGAAGATCGGCGCGGGCAGGAGGTGCACCTCGTCGTAGAGGATGAGGCCCCAGTCGCGCGCGTCGAACAGCTCGAGGTGCGTGTACACGCCCTTCCGGCGGGTCGTGAGGACCTGGTAGGTCGCGATCGTCACCGGCCGGATCTCCTTGCGGGCGCCCGAGTACTCGCCGATCTCCTCCTCGGTGAGCGACGTCCGACGCAGGAGCTCGCTGCGCCACTGCCGCGCCGAGACGGTGTTCGTCACGAGGATGAGCGTCGTCGTGCCGGACCGGGCCATCGCCCCGGCGCCGACGAGCGTCTTGCCCGCGCCGCACGGCAGGACGACGACGCCCGACCCGCCGTGCCAGAAGTTGTCGACGGCCTCCTGCTGGTAGGGCCGCAGCGACCAGTCAGCGGTGTCAAGGTCGATCGCGTGCGCCTCGCCGTCGACGTACCCGGCGAGGTCCTCCGCCGGCCAGCCGACCTTGAGCAGCACCTGCTTGAGGTGGCCGCGCTCGCTCGGGTGGACGACGACGGTCTGCGGGTCGACCCGCTCGCCGAGGAGGCCGGCGGTCCGCTTCGAGCGCATGACCTCCTCGAGGACGGGGACGTCGGTGGCGTGGAGGACGAGCCCGTGCGTCGGGTGGCTGACGAGCTGGAGGCGCCCGTACCGGGACATCGTCTCGGCCACGTCGACGAGCAGCGAGTGCGGCACCGGGTAGCGCGAGAACTCGAGGAGGGTGTTGACGACCTGCTCGGCGTCGTGCCCGGCGGCGCGCGCGTTCCACAGGCCCAGCGGTGTGAGCCGGTAGGTGTGGACGTGCTCCGGGGCGCGCTCGAGCTCGGCGAACGGCGCGATCGCACGCCGGCACTCGGCCGAGCGGGCGTGGTCGATCTCGAGGAGGAGGGACTTGTCGGACTGGACGATCAGGGGGCCATCAGGCATCCGACCATTCTCACCCCTGGCGGCCGCCGGGTCACGGTGAGGTTCGGCACTCACCACGGGCGCGCGGCCAGGCACCCAGGCTTATCGCGGTGCCCGGCACTACGCGCGGCAGGACGCGTCGACCATTGGCTGCTTCTCACGAGTGACTTCAGACTTTTGTTTGACTCTCGCCAGAAGATCGATAGGGTCGGGCGTCGGCGGCTGTGACGGAAGCCACTGTCGTCGGTAGGGAAGCACCGAGGCGCTCGCAGACGAGTGCCGAGAACTAGTCAGCAGCGGACCGATGAAAGGCGAGGTCTTGCCCCATCGTGGGGGCAGGCATCGCCGTCGAGGACGAAACGTCGGGCCGCTGCGGACATGTCAAGGAGGAATTGTGGTCAGACGTTCAGGGGTTGGCCGATGGTCGACCCGGGGTGCGGCGGCAGTGCTGTCAGCCGCGCTAGTTCTACCGATGACGATGAGCGGGGCGTTCGCGCACCCCGGTCACGCCGCGGGCCTCGCCGACGCGGCGCCGCTGGCTGATGCAGAGGCGGCAACCGACTGGGACAACTACGAGAAGCTGCTGCTCACCAAGGAGACCGGTGAGCCGATCGACCTCGCGGTCATGCCCGACTCCACCGTCCTGCACACCGCCCGCAACGGCGTCGTCCGGCTGACGGACCCCACCACCGGCCAGACCAGCGAGGTTGCGCAGCTCGACATCTACGCCAACTCCGAGGACGGGCTCCAGGGCGTCGCGCTCGACCCCGACTTCGAGGAGAACGGCTGGGTCTACCTCGTCTACGCACCCCGCGTCATGTCCGGCACGTCGCCCTCTGGCGTGGAGTACCCCGAGACGACGCCGGCCGGCAGCGCCCCGGAGCAGCTCCCCGAGGGCGCGGACCCCGAGACCTACTGGAACCAGTGGCTCGGCTACAACCTCCTTTCCCGCTTCCAGTGGGACGGCGAGACGCGCACCCTCGACCTGGCCTCCGAGCAGGAGATCCTCAAGATCGACGCCCAGCGCGGCCAGTGCTGCCACGTCGGCGCCGACATGGCGTTCGACGGCGAGGGCAACCTCTACCTCTCCTCCGGTGACAACACCCCGGCGGGCACCCCCGGCGCCAACGGCTACGCGCCGAACAACAACGCCCCCGGCATGAACCCCGGGCTCGACTCCCGTCGCGGCGCCGGCAGCACCAACGACCTGCGCGGCGCGATCTTGCGGATCGACGTCCTCGACGACATCGCCCCGGACGCTGAGCCCGGCCCCGGGAGCACGTACGAGATCCCCGCCGGCAACCTCTTCGACTCCGAGGAGTACGACGCCGACCTCGTGCGCGAGGAGATCTACGTCATGGGTCTGCGGAACCCGTTCCGCATCGACTTCGACGTCGAGAGCGGCGCGCTCGTGTGGGGCGACTACGGCCCCGACGCCGGTGCAGCCGACCCCCAGCGCGGCCCCATGGGCTACGTCGAGTGGCAGCTGACGACCGAGCCGATGAACGGCGGGTGGCCGTTCTGCCACGGGCCGAACGACGGCGGCGCCTACAACGAGTGGGACTTCGCGACGGCGACCCCCGGTGACTTCTTCGACTGCGCCGCGGGCCCGGTCAACAACTCCACGTGGAACACCGGCCTCGAGCAGCTCCCGCCGGTCACCGAGCCGCAGGTCTACTACGGCGACAGCGTCGGCGAGCAGCCCTGGGACGAGTTCGTCGAGTTCACCGCGGGTCGTGGCCAGGCTCCCATGGGCGGCCCGATCTTCCGCTACGACGCCGAGAACGACTCCGCGGCCCAGTTCCCCGAGTACTGGGACGGCAAGGCCTTCTTCGCCGAGTTCTCCAAGGACTACGTCGCCGCGCTCTCGCTCGACGAGCTGAGCTCCGCAGGCGTCATCACCCAGGTCGAGAACTTCCTGCCCAACGCCCACCTCGCCGACGTCGCCCAGCCCATCTGGGACAACGTCATGGACATGGAGTTCGGGCCGGACGGCTCGCTCTACGTCCTCGAGTACGGCGACGGCTTCTTCCGGCAGAACCCGGACGCCGGGCTCTACCGCGTCGACTACGCAGAGGGCAACAAGACCCCGCAGGGCTACGTCACCGCGAACCCCATCTCGAGCAGCGACGCGCCGCTCGAGGTCGAGTTCGACGCGACCGCGTCCCGCGACCCCGAGGGCGAGTCCCTCACGTACGAGTGGGACTTCGAGGGCACCGGTGACTTCGTCGCCGGCGAAGCCACCGCGTCCTACACCTACGACGAGCTCGGCCAGTACGACGTCACACTCCGGGTGACCGACCCGGCCGGGAAGTTCGGCCTCGCCACGGTCCAGGTCACGGTCGGTAACACCGCGCCCGAGATCAGCGTGGACGTGCCGAACGGCGCCTTCTTCAGCTGGGGCGACGACATCCCCGTCTCGGTGACCGTGACCGACGCCGAGGACGACGCCGCCGCCGGCGGGGAGCCCGCTGAGCGGAACCTCACCGCGAGCTCCACGATCGGGGCATGGCTCGACGACTCCATCGGCGGGCCGATCCTGCTCGAGGCGCTCGGCATTCCGGCCAGTGCGCTCGCGCAGGC
The DNA here is from genome assembly GCF_036421975.1 of Georgenia wangjunii. Classification (NCBI taxonomy): domain Bacteria; kingdom Bacillati; phylum Actinomycetota; class Actinomycetes; order Allobogoriellales; family Allobogoriellaceae; genus Georgenia; species Georgenia wangjunii. The sequence continues at coordinate 12,340 of NZ_JAZGON010000017.1, forward strand.
CGCCGGGATCCCGCTCCAGGACCTCATCGCCCTCTCCGAGGGTGCGCTGACGCAGGCGATGGTGGACGCGGTTCTCGCCGCATACGCCGACGCCCCGGACGCGCCGGCCTCGGCCGTCGACTGCAACCGCGTGACCTGGACCTTCGGTCTGGGCCACAACGAGCACGCGCACCCGGAGGTCTCCGGGCGTGGCTGCGACTTCACCATCGAGACGAACGAGAGCGCCCAGGAGCACGGCGAGGGCGAGAAGCTCTACGGCACGCTCGTGGTGACGTACACGGACAACGCGCAGGGTGACGTCCCCGCCGCGACCGGCGAGGCCACGCTCATCCTCAAGCCCGTTGCCCAGCAGGCCGAGTGGTTCGACAGCGCTGAGGGCATCGAGGTCGTCGCCGACGCCTCGGCCCAGGCCCAGGGCAAGGTCGCCTCGTTCGACGAGGGCGACTGGTTCGCCTACACGCCGATCAGCTTCCACCACGCCGCGACGGGCCAGGCGGTTGACACCGTCACGGCTCGCGCCACCGGCGAGGGCACGCTCTCGCTCCGCTGGGACGACGCCGAGGCTGAGCCCTTCGCCGAGGTCACCATCGGTGCGGGCGAGGGCTGGCAGGACGTCGAGGCCACGTTCGACTCCGTCCCGAACGGTTCCGGGACGGTCTACGTGACCTCGACCGGCGGCGTCGAGGTCGACGCACTCACGTTCAGCGCCTCGGGCACCACTCCCCCCGGGGAGCGGATCCTGGTCCCGGTCGAGAAGGTCTCGCTCCAGATGTTCAGCCTGATCCCCTGGGTCTCGGCTGAGAGCGAGGACGGCGAGGACGGTCTGCGGGCCGTGTTCGCGCGCCTCGCGGAGATCGGGTTC
>NZ_JAZGON010000018.1:0-10255 GCF_036421975.1 Georgenia wangjunii
GCCTGACCCCGAGCCGGAGCCGCTCGAGGTCTCGGTCGAGACGTCCGCGCGGTGCGTGGTGGGCCGTACGGTCCTCACGGCCCGGGTGACCAACGGTGAGGGTGTGCCGGTCTCGGCGGAGGTCGCCGCGGCCTACGGCACGCGCTCGACGGAGTCCCTGGCGGCGGGCAAGAGCGTGCTCCACGCGTTCACCACCCGCCTCGGCCAGGTCCCCGCGGGTGAGATGTCGGTGACCGTCACGGCCGAGATCGACGGCGAGACGGTGACCGAGGTCATCGAGGTGCCCTACGCGGCACACTCGTGCTCATGACCCTCTGAGCACGTGAGTGACGCGTGACCACCTGAGCACGTGAGCAGGTGAGCAAGTGAGGGGCGGTGGCCCGGCAGCAGCCGGACCACCGCCCCTCGTGCGTCCCCCCACATCCGCGCGGTGGCCCTGCTGGGGACCGGCTCGGCCTCGATCGCGTCGGGGGACCGCGACCGACGGTGCCGACGGCGTGACGAGGAGTCGACCCTGGGTGCGCTCGCGGGCCGGCGAGCACCCGTCGCACTCCGACGTTGTCCACAGATTTCGCCGGAGCTCGTGACAAGGGGCGGGGTGGCGGTCTACGTTTCCAGACCTGAGCGCCGGACCTCGCGGCGCGGAGCTCCGTTGCCGGCGGCTCGGCGGGTCACTGACCGCCGGACCGGCGTGCACGGGCGGCCGCCCGTCGCGTGCGCCGTGCGCCGCACGGGAGGGGGTCCGCGTGAGCCAGGCGACGGTGCTGCTCGAGGACGAGGTCCGCGAGCTCATCCGTCGGCGTGGGCTCGACCCGGCGCGGGACGCCGACGGCGTCCGCGCCCTCGTCGCCGCGGCCGTCGCCGACTACGACGACCGCTCCCTCGCCGGGCTCGTGCCGCCGGTGAGCGACCTCGAGCAGACGACGAAGGACCTCCTCGACGCCGTCGCCGGCCTCGGTCCCCTCCAGCGCTACCTCGACGACCCGACGATCGAGGAGGTGTGGATCAACGAGCCAGGAAAGGTCTTCATCGCCCGCGGTGGCCGCGCCGAGCTGACGACGACGATCCTCACCGAGACCCAGGTCCGCGACCTCGTCGAGCGGATGCTGCGGGCCTCCGGGCGCCGCCTCGACCTGTCCTCGCCCTTCGTCGACGCCTCCCTCACGACCGGCGAGCGCGTCCACGTCGTCATCCCGGACATCACACGCTCCTCGTGGGCGGTCAACATCCGCAAGTACATCGCCCGCGCCTCGCGCCTGGCAGACCTCGTCGCGCTCGGCTCGCTCTCCTACCAGGCGGCGGCCTTCCTCGACGCCGCCGTCATCGCCGGGCTCAACGTCCTCGTCTCCGGCGCGACCCAGGCGGGCAAGACGACGATGGTCAACGCGCTCGCGGGCGCGGTGCCGGCCAGCCAGCGGATCATCACGTGCGAGGAGGTCTTCGAGCTGCGGCTCGGCAACCGCGACGTCGTCGCCATGCAGTGCCGCCAGCCGAACCTCGAGGGAGCGGGCGAGGTGCCGCTGCGCCGCCTCGTCAAGGAGGCGCTGCGCATGCGCCCGGACCGCATCATCATCGGCGAGGTCCGCGAGGCGGAGAGCTTCGACATGCTCATCGCCCTCAACGCGGGCATACCCGGCATGTGCACGGTCCACGCGAACTCCGCCCGCGAGGCGGTGACGAAGATGTGCACGTTGCCGCTGCTCGCGGGAGAGAACGTCTCGAGCCGGTTCGTGGTCCCCACCGTGGCGGCCGCCGTCGACCTCGTCGTCCACCTCGATCTCGACCGGGAGGGCCGGCGGGCCGTCCGCGAGATCGTCGCGGTCACCGGCCGCGTCGAGGACGGTGTCGTCGAGACGGCGGAGATCTTCGTCCGTGAGGACGGCACGCTCGTGCGGGCCGGGGGCTTCCCCGGCGGGACCGAACGCTTCGAGTGGGCGGGGTTCGACGTCGCGGCGCTCCTGGCGAGCGGGAGCGGGCGGTAGCCGTGGGGACCGTCGTCGGGCTCCTCCTCGGGGCGGGGCTGCTGAGCATCTGGTGGTCGTTCTGGCCCTCGACGACGCCCGCACGCCGTACGGGCACGACGTGGCGCGAGCGGACGCAGGACCTCCTCGTCCAGGCCGGGGCACCCGCGGTGAGCCCCGCGGCACTCGTCGGGACCTCGGTGGCGCTGTCGCTGGTGACCTTCCTCGTCTCGACCGCCGTCACGGCGTCACCCCCGATCTCCGCCTGCTTCGCGCTCATGGCAGGCGCGGCCCCGAGCGTCCTCGTCCGGGCCCGAGCGCGGCGGCGGCGCACGGAGCTGCGCGGTGTGTGGCCGGAAGTGGTCGACGATCTCGTCTCCGCCATCCGCGCCGGGATGTCCCTCCCGGAGGCGCTCATGGCGCTCGCCGAGCGCGGGCCCGAGGAGGTGCGAGCCGAGTTCGCGCGCTTCGGCGAGGACTACCGGGCCACGGGCCGGTTCGCCGACGCTCTCGAGCAGCTCAAGGCGCGGCTCGCCGATCCCGTGGCGGACCGGATCATCGAGGCGCTGCGGATCACCCGCGAGGTGGGCGGCACGGACCTCGTCCGGCTCCTGCGCACGCTGGGCCAGCTCCTTCGCGAGGACCTCCGCACCCGTGGAGAGCTCGAGGCCCGCCAGAGCTGGACCGTCAACGGGGCCAGGCTGGCGACGGCGGCACCCTGGATCGTCCTGCTCATGCTCAGCACCCGGCCCGAGACGGCGACGGCGTTCAACAGCACCGCGGGCGCCGTCGTCCTCGCCGTCGGGGCCGGCGTCTCCGTCCTCGCGTACTGGCTCATGGTGCGGCTCGGGCGCCTGCCTGAGGAAGCCCGGGTGCTGCGGTGAGCCCGGTCGCGCTCGGCGCCCTCGCCGGGTTGGGGCTCGGGCTCGGGCTGTGGCTCGTCGTGTGGCGCGTGTCGGCGGCGCGGCCACGCCTCGTCCACCGCGTCGCGCCGTACCTGCGCGAGCGCCCGCGGACCTCGCGGCTGCTCGACGAGCCGCGCGGCCACACCCCGTTCCCGACCCTCGAGCACCTCCTCGCCCCGCTCCTGACCGACGCGGCGCGCGTGCTCGAGCGCCTCGGCAGCACGTCAGTGAGCATCCGGCGCCGGCTCCAGCTCAGCGGCGGTGCCATGACCCTCGAGCAGTTCCGCCTCGAGCAGGTCATCGCCGCCGCCCTCGGGCTGGCCGGAGGGCTTCTGCTCATGCTCGTCATGGGCGCGGCGCGCGGCATCTCCCTCGTCCCGGCGCTCCTCCTCGTCCTCCTCGCTGCCGTGGGCGGCGCCGTCCTGCGCGACCAGGTGCTCAGCCACCAGGTCTCCGTGCGCCAGGACCGGCTGCTCGCCGAGCTCCCCGCCGTCGCCGAGCTCCTCGCGCTCGCCGTCAGCGCGGGGGAGGGACCCGTCGGTGCGATGGAACGGGTGAGCCGGACGACCCGCGGCGAGCTGACCGGGGAGGTCGAGCGCGCCCTCGCCGAGGCACGGTCGGGCGTGCCGCTCGCGGTCGCGCTCGAGCGCATGGGCGCGCGGACGTCGCAGCCTGCCGTGGCGCGCTTCGCCGAGGGCGTCGCGGTGGCGGTCGAGCGGGGGACCCCGCTCGCCGGCGTGCTCCGCGCCCAGGCGCAGGACGCGCGCGAGGCCGCCCGGCGCGAGCTCATGGAGACCGGCGGGAAGAAGGAGATCGCCATGATGGTGCCGGTCGTCTTCCTCGTGCTCCCGGTGACCGTGCTCTTCGCCCTCTTCCCTGGGCTCGCCGTCATCCAGGTCGGCCTATGAGCCGCCGCCATGCCCCTGCCCTGCCGAGAGAAGGAGAGAACGATGCGCAGAAGGTTCCACCGGGTGACCGCCGTCTGGCGGCGACGTCTCGTCGCCGAGGACCCCGAGCGGGGAGACGTCCCCGGCTGGGTGCTCGTCACGCTCATGACCGCGGGGCTCGTCGTAACGATCTGGCTCCTTGCCGGCCCGGCCCTGACGAACGTGTTCAACACGGCGATCCAGCGCGTCCTGTCGATCTAGCTGGAGCCGGGCCTGCCGGCCGGCACCGGGTCGCGGCCGACGGCGAACGCGGGTCTGCCGTCGTCGAGTTCGTGCTCGTCTCGGTGCTGCTCGTCGCGCTCGTCGCGGGTGTCCTTCAGCTCGCGCTCGTCCTGCACGTGCGCAACACGCTCATCGACTCCGCGAGCGAGGGCGCGCGCCACGGTGCGCTCGTGGGCGGGTCGTCGGCTGCCGCCTCCCAGCGCACGCGCGACCTCATCGACCTCTCGCTGGCCTCACGCTACGGCGACGACGTCGTCGCGTCCGAGGTCACCCGTGGCGGCCTCGACCTCGTCGAGGTGCGGGTGCGGGCGCCCCTGCCGGTCATCGGGCTGCTCGGCCCCAGCGGGGTCCTCGACGTCACCGGCCGCGCGGTGCGGGAGGAGTGAGCGTGCGTGCGGGGGCGACGGCCCAGCGCTCCTGGACGAGGCCCGCGCCGTCGGAGCGGACGAGGGCGGCGGCGCACCCGCCGCGAGCGGAGCGCGGAGAGCCACCGCGTCGGAGGGCGATCGGGACGGTGGTGCGGGCGGTCTCCCGACGGCTGAGCGCCCACCGGGCCGCGGCGCCGGACCGCGGGAGCGCCGTCGTCGAGTTCCTCGGCGTCGCGCTCGTGCTCCTCGTCCCGCTCGTCTACCTCGTCCTCACGCTAGGGCGCATCCAGGGCGCGACGTTCGCGGCCGAGGGCGCTGCCCGCGAGGCGGGGCGCGTCATCGCGCAGGCGGACGAGATGGACGACGGCGTCGCCCGAGCCCGGGTCGCCGTCGAGCTGGCCTTCTCCGACCAGGGCATCGCTGTGAGCGCCGACGACGCGCTGCGCCTTACGTGCGAGCAGGACCCGTGCCTGACGCCGGGCGCAGAGGTGCACGTCGAGGTCTCCACCGCCGTCGGGCTGCCGCTCGTGCCGGAGTTCGCGCGCGGCGTCCTGCCGCTCGAGGTCGCGGTGAGCGCGCAGCACCTCGCGGTCGTGCCCGAGTTCGGACCGGCACCGTGAGGCGCGTCAGGGGCGGCGGCGGCCACGTCGAGGGCGTCCCGGTCGCTGCCAGGGGCGAGGACGGGCAGATCACCCTGCTGGCTCTCGGGTTCGCCGTGCTGGCGCTCGCGCTCGTCCTCGTCGTCGTCAGCGCCTCCGCGGTCCACATCGAGCGCAAGCGCCTTCTCGCCCTCGCGGACGCGGCCGTCGCCGACGCGGCGGACGCCGTCGACGTCGGGGCGTACTACGGCGGGGGCGCCGCGGCTGCGCCGGGCGTCCCGCTGACGGACGCCTCCGTGCGCGCCGCCGTGGACGACCACCTCGCCCGCTCACCCATGGCGGGGCGCTTCGCGGGGCTCGCGGTCGTCGACCCGACGGGGAGCCCGGACGGCCGCCGGGCTGAGGTCACGCTCGTCGCGCTCGCGCGACCCCCGCTCGTCCCCTGGGTGCTCGCGCCGTGGTCGGACGGCATCGCGCTGCGGGTCAGCTCGACGGCGCGGGCAGACTGACATCGGCAGGGTGCGGGAGGCAACGGGCCGCGCCCGCTCGGGGCCTTACTGCTGCGTGACCTGACCGGCTCCGTGCGCGCGGTCTCGAGGACGTGACCGGCCGGGACCGGCGCCGCCGACGGCGCCTGTCAGAGGGCGACGACGACGTCCGCCCGGTCCCGGGTGCGGGCGACGAGCTCGGCGTTGACCTCGTCGGAGCGCAGCACCCACTCGCGCGCCGCCTCGGGTGACCGGCCGTGCTCGACGTGCCGGCGGATGAGGCGCTCGACGCGCAGCCCGTCGTCGATGTCGACGTACCAGACCTCGTCGAGGAGGGGCCGGACCGCCGCCCACGCGCCGTCGTCGTGCAGGAGGTAGTTCCCCTCGGTGATGACGAGCGGGACGTCGGTCGCCACGGGGATGGCGCCGGCGATGGCCTCCTCGCGGTGCCGGTCGAAACGAGGGGCGTAGACGGTCTCGGGGCCACCGGCGCGCAGGCGCTGCAGGAGAGCGACGTACCCGGCGGCGTCGAACGTGTCGGGGGCGCCCTTGCGGTCCCGGCGGCCAAGCCGGTCGAGCTCGGCGTCGGCGAGGTGGAAGCCGTCCATGGGGACGAGGACGGCCGCGGGGGCGATGGCGGAGACGAGGGTGGCGGTCAGCGTCGACTTGCCGGCGCCGGGGGAGCCGGTCACGCCGAGGAGGCGCCGCGGACCCGCCTGCGCGAGCCGTCGGGCGCGCCGGGTGAGGGCGTCGGTATCGGCCCCGGAGATGCGTGTGATCATCGGCGTCACCCTCCCGAGAGTAGCGGCGGGCCACAACGATGCGGCGACCGGGCGAGCACGGGCGGTGGCACGGGCGTCGGCGCACCGGCGCCGTCCCCCTGAGCACCGACGCACCGTGACCACCGCTCGCCATGGGGAGCGACGGTGCCGGTAGGCCACCTTCTGCACGGTCGGAGCATTTCTCGCCTTGCGACTGAATACTCCGCACGCACTTATGGCGCCGATCAGCGGAAAGATCATTGACCGTGCTCGGAAGTCCGGCTAACGTCGGTTGGTGCCCAGCGATGGCGGCAAGGACGTCGCATCGCTGCTTCTTGGCCGATCAGAGGAGTGAGGATGCTTCGACGTACCGCTGAGCCCACACAGGGCGCAGCACCCGGTCTGCGGCTGGCCCGCAGAGCCGTCGCCGCGGTGAGCGTGGCCGCCGTCATGGGCGCAGCACTGGCCGCGCCCGCGGCAGCCGACCTTCCCGCCCAGGTCCCGGGCGTGACCCTGCAGACCTTCCAGCTCGCGAGCGACCCGGGCGCCGTGTGCACCCTGCGGTCGGCGACGACCCCGAACGTCGACAAGGTCATGCCGACCATCGACTGGAGCACCGACGCCGACTTCGGTGCCGCGGACACCTTCATCACGCACGCCACGGCGAACCTCACGGTGCCCCAGGACGGCGAGTACGCGTTCCGCGTGACGAACGACGACGGTGCGCTCGTCTACCTCGACGACCAGCTCATCATCGAGAACGACGGGCCCCAGGACTCGACGTCGAAGGAGGCGACCGTCAACCTCACGGCGGGCGTCCACTCGGTGCGCATCGAGCACTACGAGGGCGGCTTCGGCCAGCGGCTCACCCTGGCCTGGCGGACGCCGGGGAGCAGCAGCTTCGTCGTCGTGCCCTCGACGGCCCTGAGCACCGACCGCGACGTCGTCCGCGTGACGGCCCCCGGCGTGAAGTTCTGCGAGGGCGCCACGGACACCCCCGGTGACGGTCTGCGCCTCTACGACGTCAACCCGAGCTACACCCTGACCGACCTGCGTCCGGAGGGCTTCAACCCCGCGGTCTCGGCGCTCGACTTCACCGAGGACGGCGACCTCGTCGTCGTCACCGCGGGACAGGTGAGCCCGGGCGGCTGGCAGCCCGACCCCGAGACCGGCCAGGTGTACATCCTCGACGGCGCCCAGGAGGCCGACGGCCCCGAGGACGTGACCGCCCGCCTCGTCCACGACAAGCTCTTCAACCCCATGGGTGTCGACGTCATCGGCGACTCCATCTTCGTCTCGGAGCGCGACGGGCTCACCGAGCTCGTGCCCGACCCCGCCTCGGCGGACCCTGCGAACCCGACCTACATCCGCAACCCGGAGTACACCGACGGCAAGTTCGCCACGTGGCCCGACGGCGGCAACTTCCACGAGTTCGCCTTCGGCCTCGTCCACGACGAGGAGAACTTCTACGTCAACCTGTCCGTCGCCATCAACAACGGCGGCGCGTCGACCAACCCGCAGCCGGCGGCGAACCGCGGCACGACCGTGGCGATCGACCGCGAGACCGGCGAGATCGACTTCATCGCCGGCGGGCTGCGCACCCCCAACGGCATCGGGTGGGGCGGCACCGACGGCGACGACCTGTTCGTCATGGACAACCAGGGCGACTGGCTGCCCAGCTCCAAGCTCGTCCACATCAAGCCGGGCCGGTTCTTCAACCACTACACCAACCCGGCCGGGCCCTTCGACGACCAGCCGGTGACCCCGCCGGCCGTGTGGGTCCCCCAGAACGAGATCGGCAACTCCCCGAGCGCGCCGTTCCAGCTGACTCAGGGCCCGTTCGCCGGGCAGATGCTCTTCGGTGACGTCACCTACGGCGGCCTTCAGCGAGCCTTCCTCGAGGAGGTCGACGGCGAGTACCAGGGTGCGGTCTTCCGCCACACCGCGGGCCTCGAGGCCGGCGTCAACCGCACCATCGTCGGCCCCGACGGCGCGATCTACGTCGGCGGCATCGGTGAGGGCGGCAACTGGGGCGAGTCCGGCAAGCTGCGGTACGGCCTGCAAAAGCTCACCCCCAACGGGACGAACACCTTCGACATGCACGAGATGCGCGTCGTCGAGGGCGGGTTCGAGATCGAGTACACCCAGCCCGTCTCCGCGGAGACGGCTGCCGAGATCGCCGACGCCTACCAAATTACCCAGTGGCGTTACGTCCCGACCGCCAGCTACGGCGGCCCCAAGGTGGGGGAGGCAGTGCTTCCCGTCACCGGCGTCGAGGTGTCCGAGGACCGCCGGACGGTCACGCTGGCCATCGACGGACTCGCCCCCGGCCACGTGGTCCACGTGCGCTCGCCGCGGCCCTTCGAGGCCGAGTCCGGCGACGAGCTCCTGAGCACCGAGGCCTGGTACACGCTCAACTCCCTGCCCGGCTACGTCGCGCCGGCAGACCGTGGGTACTACGAGGCCGAGGAGGCGACCCTGCTCGGCGGCGCCAGCATCGCGACCGAGCACAGCGGCTACTCCGGCACCGGCTTCGCTGCCGGCATCCAGAACGTCGGCGCCGAGGTCCGCTTCACGGCCACGGTCGACGCGGCCGGCACCCACCCGGTGAACCTGCGCTACGCGAACGGGCCCAACCCGTTCGAGGGCACGAAGGACGTCTCGCTGTACGTCAACGGCGAGAAGGTCGGGCCGTGGGCGCTGCCGAGCACCGGTACGTGGAAGGACTGGGGCACCGTGACCCGCGACGTCGAGCTCGACGCCGGGACCAACACGATCTCCCTCCGTTACGACACGGGCGACGACGGCAACGTCAACTTCGACGTCCTGTCGGTCGGTGCGCCGGACATCTGTGAGCCCTTCGACACCGAGGCCGGGTACACCGCCCTCTTCGACGGCACCCTCGCGACCTTCGAGGACTGGAGCCTCGCCGGCGCCGGGTCGTTCGGCCGCTACCAGGACTGCTCGCTGCGCTCCGAGGGCGGGATGGGCCTGCTCTGGTACACGGGCCAGGAGTTCGGGGACTACAGCCTCAAGCTCGACTGGAAGCTCGTCAAGGACGACAACGGCGGGATCTTCGTCGGGTTCCCCAACCCGGGCAACGACCCGTGGGTCGCGGTGAACCAGGGCTACGAGATTCAGGTCGACGCCACCGACGCCGACGACCGCACCACCGGTGCGGTCTACACGTTCCAGGGAGCAGACCTCGAGGCCGTCGAGGCGGCCCTCAACCCGGTCGGCTCGTGGAACAGCTACGAGATCGTCGTCGAGGGCGACGACACGATCAAGATCTACCTCAACGACGTCCTCGTCAACGACTTCACGAGCACCGACCCCGCCCGTGACCTCAGCTCCGGCTTCATCGGGGTGCAGAACCACGGCGGCGGCGAGACGGTCTTCTACCGCAACATCCAGATCGCCAACCTCGCCGACCTCCCCGAGGAGGTGGCGCCCGCAGCGGTGACGTTCGCCGACGAGGGCGGCGCGGAGAACGACACCTTCACCATCCCCGCGGTCGAGGGCGTGGAGTACGTCGTGGGCGACGCGGTGGTCGCGGCCGGGACGTACCCGGGCTCGGGCACGGTGACGGTCACGGCCCGCGCGGCCGAGGGCTTCGTCCTCGCCGAGGGGGCGCAGGCCGAGTGGGTCCACACCTTCGACGCCACGCCGGCGGAGCCGGTCCTGGTTCCGGTGGAGCAGGTCTCGGTCCAGATGTTCTCGCTCATCCCGTGGGTGAACGCCGACGGTCTGCCGGCGGTGCTCGAGCGTCTGGCGAGCATCGGGTTCGAGAACATCGAGCCTTACGGCGGGAACTTCAACGGGTACACCGCTGAGGAGTTCCGGGCGATGACGGATGCGCTGGGTCTGCGTGTGCCGTCCTCGCACTACGACACGAACGAGGCCAGCTTTGACGAGACGCTCGCGTTCGTGGAGGCCCTCGGTCAGGAGTACGTGGGTTCGGGTGGGTTCGCCTCCCCGGGCATCGGCTCCTACGAGAACACCCT
>NZ_JAZGON010000019.1:0-9553 GCF_036421975.1 Georgenia wangjunii
CACGGCCGAGATCGACGGCGAGACGGTGACCGAGGTCATCGAGGTGCCCTACGCGGCACACTCGTGCTCATGACCCTCTGAGCACGTGAGTGACGCGTGACCACCTGAGCACGTGAGCAGGTGAGCACGTGAAGCGAGGGCCCCTGGCCGGCAGCAGCCAGCCAGGGGCCCTCACTCGTCCTCCGCCGAGGTCCAGACGCGGCGGGCTTGACCCCGCCCCTACGTCATAGTCGTCACTGGGGACATGAGACTCGTCCCCGTCGCCTACCTGTCGTCCTACCTGCTGTCCGTGCTCGGGAACTCGATCGCGGCAATCGCCCTGCCCCTCATCGTGCTCCAGGTGACCGGGAGCGTCCTCGCCGCGGGCGCCGTCGCCGCGGCCACGGCCGTCCCGGCCGTGCTCGCCGGCGTGCTCATGGGCGTCGTCATCGACCGGGTCAACCGGCGTACGTCGTCCGTCGTCACGGATCTCGTCTCCGCCGCCGCCATCGCTGCGCTCCCGGTCGTCGACATGGTCGCGGGGCTGGACGTCGGCTGGTTCATCCTCCTCGGGGTCGTCGGATCCATCGGGGACGTCCCCGGGATGACGGCGCGGGAGGCGCTCCTGCCCGCCGTCGTGCGCCACAGCGGCACGTCGGCCGAGCGACTCGTGGGGATGCGGGAGGCGCTCGGCGCCGTCGGCCTGCTCGTCGGACCCGCTGCCGCCGGGACGCTCATGGTCGTGCTCGACGGCACCGCGGTCCTGTGGGTCACCGCCGCGACCTCGCTCAGCGCGGCGCTGCTCACCCTCCTCATCCCGCGGCACGTCGGGGAGATCTCCGCAGGCCCCGACGCCGCGGACCTGGCCGGCAGCACCGGCTGGGCGGAGCTCGAGCACGGCTGGCGGGTGCTCACGCGCAGCCTGTTCCTCGTCGCGACGACGGCCGTCAGCCTCGTGTCCGTCCTCGCGCTCACCGCGATGCAGGGCATCGTGCTGCCCGTCTACTTCACGCTCGAGGAACGGCCCGGCATGCTCGGGTTCGTCCTGAGCGCCCTCGCGGCCGGGATGCTGGTCGGCGGCGCCGTCTACGCGGTCGCCGGCACCCGCGGCCGGCGCCGGACCTGGCTCCTCGTCAGCCTCCTCGGCAGCGGGGCTGGCTTCATGGTCATCGCCACGCTGTCCTCGGTGCGGGTCGTCCTCGGTGGCGCCCTCGTCGTCGGGCTCTCCATCGGTCTGCTCGGCAGCCTCATGGGTGTCCTCATGATCGAACGCATCCCCGAGGGGGTCCGGGGGAGGGTGATGGGCACCCAGAACGCCATGCTCACCGCCGTGGCCCCGGTCGGGATCGTCCTCGCCGCCGTGCTCATCGAGCACGCGGGCGTCGACGTCGCAGCGCGCGTCGTCGCCGCGGTGTGGCTCGTCGCCGTCGTCGTCGGCGTCCGGGCGCGGTCGTTGCGTACCCTTGAGCCGGAGCGGGACACGGCGACGGGAACGGCGGTGGCCGGCGGTGCGTAGCAGCGAGCTCGCCCGGTTGGCGGGCGTCACGGTCCGGGCGCTGCGGCACTACCACCAGGTCGGCGTGCTGGCCGAGCCGGAGCGCGACGCGAACGGCTACCGCCGCTACGACGTCTACGACCTCGTCCGCGTCCTGCGCATCCGGCGTCTGGCCGCGCTGGGGCTGCCGCTCGAGCGGATGCCCGAGCTGCTCGACGACACCGCCGCCGACGCGGCCGCGCTCCTCGAGGACCTCGACCGTGAGCTCGCCGACGAGGTCGACCGGCTCACCCGTCAGCGGGAGGTCGTCGCGCGCCTGCGGGAGGTGCGGGCGTCGCCCGACCTGCCGCCGGAGCTCGCACCGCCGCTCGCCGCGTTCGTCGCAGCCGGTCTCTCGCCCGAGATGGCGCGGCTCGACCGCGACCAGTCCGTGCTCCTCGCCCACCTCGTGGGGGAGGAGGGCATGCCGTACCTCGCGGGCCTGTACGCCCGGCTGAGCACCCCGGAGTTCGTCACCGCCGCGACTGCGCTCCTCGACCGCTTCGGGCGGCTCGGGCCCGACAGCCCCGGCACGGAGGACTCCGCGCTCGTCGACGGGTTCGTGGCCGCCCTCGCCCCGTTCATCGGCGGGCTCGCCGACGACGAGGAGGCCGTCGACCTCAGCGGTTTCGCCGGCATCATCGGCGAGTACGTGGCGGGCGTGCTCAACGAGCGCCAGCGCGCCGTCCTCGAGCGGATCGAGACCCTGCTCCTCGCGCCGCCCACGCCCTGAGCGACGCCGAGGGCCGGGGGACTCGCTCAGCGCAGGACGAGCGGCACCTCGGCGCCGAGGGCGGCGCGGTGGTCGTGCACCGCGTCGACGAGCGGGCGGGTGCGGCGGGCGCCGGTCCCCCGCGGTGCGGTGGGCGTGGTCGTGCAGGGCACGGTGGGCGTGGTCGCGGAGGGCGCGGGCGTCGTGCGGGGGCGGGCCGCTGCCCGCGGGCGGGCGGCCGCGCGGGGACGGGCCGCGAGCGCTGCGCTGCGCGCCCTGGCCTGCGCCCGGGCCTGGCGGAGCAGCTCAGCCTGGCGCTGCGCCTGCGCGGCGACGCGCGCCCGGATGACGTGCCGCTTCGCGGCGAGGATCGCCTGGATCCCGATGCCGATCCAGATGACGTTGACGACGGCGGAGGGCCACGCCGCGCTCACGCACAGCGCCGCCGCGCCACTGAGGTTGAGGCCCTGGAAGAGCATCGAGCTCGCCTGAGGCCCATGGCGCTCGCGTGAGGCGCACAGCGCTCGCGTGAGCGCGAGGATTTCGCCTCGCACAGCGCGGCGCGTTGGCGTTAGGCCGGTGCTAGCTGAACGCCTCCATGATGTCCATGACGGCCGGCCCGAGCAGCACGATGAACAGCACGGGAAGGATGCAGGAGATCAACGGGAAGATCACCTTGACGGGGATCTGCATGGCCTTCTCCTCGGCGCGCTGGCGGCGCTTCATGCGCATCTCGGCGGCCTGGGTGCGGAGCACGTCGGCGACGGCGATGCCGTACATGTCGGCCTGGATGACGGCGCGGACGAACCGGCGCAGGTCCGCCACGTCGGTGCGCGTGGCGAGGGCCTCGTAGGCCTGCCGGCGCGACTGACCGACCTGGATGTCCTGCAGGGTCCGCACCATCTCCTGGGCGAGCGGGCCCGTGCCGTTCTTGCCCGCCCGGGCCATGGCGGAGTCGAAGCCCAGCCCGGCCTCGACGGCGATGGTCATCTGGTCCAGGGTGTCGGCCAGTTCGAGAGCGATCTGCTGGCTGCGCTCCTGGCCGCGGCTGTGCAGGAGCAGCTCGGGCAGGAAATACCCGACGACGGTGACGCCGGCGCCGACGAGCAGCGCGATCCCGCTGGGCGACCCGCTGACGTAGAGCAGGCTCAGCGCCCCGAGACCGCCGCCGAGGACGAGCTTCGCCGCGACGAGGCGCTCCACCGGCCACGCCGGCGGACGGCCGGCGCGCACGAGCAGCCGCTCGAGGAGCCGCACGGAGAAGCCGGGGGTCAGCCGGCGCGCCAGCACGCCCAGCCCGGCTCCGCGTTGACCCTGCTCCGGGGGGGCGGGGGCATGGGCTAGGCCGGGCTGCAGACCTCGCTGGAGGTTCGCCACCGTGCGCTCGTGGACACGGTCGGGGCCAGCGAGCACAGACCATGCCATCACGGCGACGGACAGGCTGATGGCGACGATGGCGAGAAGAACGACGGACGGCACGGTGACCTCCTTTCGGGGACTCGGGCGTGGATCAGAACGTGATGTCGATGACCTTGCGCAGCCACAGCCCGCCCACGATCAGCATGACGAGAGCTACGGCGATGAGGGCGTAGCCGAGCAGGCTCTCGGTGAACGCCAGGATGTAGGCGGGGTTGGACATGGCGAGGAAGCCGGTGATCCCGAACGGCAGGGCCATGAGGATGTAGGCGGAGAGCTTGCCCTCGGCGGCCAGCGCCACCACCTGGCGGCGGATCTGGTTCCGTTCGCGGATGGTGTGCCCGACGCCGTCGAGCACCTCGGCGAGGTTGCCGCCGACCTCGCGGTTGATCGAGATCGCCTGGATCACCCAGTTGAAGTCCTCGCTGCCCATGCGTGCGGCGGTCTCCTCGAGCGCGCTGCTGAGGTCCCGGCCCACCCGGGTCTCGTTGACGATGCGCGAGAACTCCTCGGACGTCGGTTCCTCGGCCTCGCGGGCCACGGAGGCCAGCGACTGGAGAAGGCTGTGGCCGGCCCGCAGGCTGCTCGCCATGAGCTGGAGCGAGTCGTCGAGCTGGTCGGCGAAGGCGCGACGGCGGCGCTTGGCGAGGACCCCGAGGCCGATCTTGGCGGCTCCGGGCGCGAGCGCGCCGAGGAGCAGGCCGAGCAGCGGCCCGGACACCACGAGGCCGGCCGCGGCGGCGACCACCGCCGCGACGAGCACAAGGAAGGCGAAGTCCTGCAGGCGCATCTTCACGCCGGCCTGCTCCAGGGTTCCCGCACCGGGGGCGCCCCGCCGTCGCAGGACCTTGTCGATGATTGTGGTGGCTGCGTCCGCCGCCTGCGTCACGAGACCGGGGCGCGGCGAGGTCGCGGGGCGGCGCCGTTCCCGCGGCAGCCGGGCCCGGCTCGGCGAGAGGATGAGGTACGTGCCCACGAGCAGTGCCAGCGCACAGGCGAGCGCGCCGATCCCGCCCGGGGACGTGAGGAACTGGCTCACCGGCGGCCTTGCCGTGCCTCGGGGCCGCCGAAGACGCTGGGGGAGAGCGTGATGCCGAGGTCGGCGAAGCGGTCGGTGAAGCGCGGCCGGACCCCGGTGGGGACCGGTGTGCCGAGGAACCGCCCGTCGGCATCGACGCCGGCGGAGTAGTCGAAGAGGAAGGCGTCCTGCAGGGTCACGGTCTGGCCCTCCATCCCCTGGACCTCGGTGACCGCGGTGACCCGCCGGGTGCCGTCCCGCAGCCGTGTGAGCTGGACGATGACGTCGACGGCCGAGGCGATCTGCTCGCGGATCGCGCGCAGCGGCAGGTCCATCCCGGCCATGAGTACGAGGGTCTCGAGGCGGGCGATCGCGTCACGGGGAGAGTTGGAGTGGACGGTCGAGAGCGAGCCGTCGTGGCCGGTGTTCATCGCCTGGAGCATGTCCAGGGTCTCACCGCCGCGGACCTCACCGACGACGATGCGGTCGGGGCGCATTCGGAGCGAGTTGCGCACGAGGTCCCGGATGCCGATTTCGCCCTTGCCCTCGATGTTGGGCGGGCGGGACTCGAGTCGCACGACGTGGTCCTGCTGCAGCTGGAGCTCGACCGCGTCCTCGATGGTGATGATCCGCTCGCCCTCGGGGATGAAAGAGGAGAGCACGTTGAGCAGCGTCGTCTTACCGCTTCCCGTGCCGCCGGAGACGATGATGTTCAGCCGGGCCTCCACGCAGGCGTGGAGCAGCTCGGCCATCTCGGGCGACAGCGTCCCGAAGCGGATGAGGTCGTCGACCTTGAACGGGTCTTTGGCGAACTTTCGGATGGTGAGCGACGAGCCGTTGAAGGCCAGGGGCGGCACGACGGCGTTGACGCGTGAGCCGTCGGCGAGGCGGGCGTCCACGAGCGGGGAGGACTCGTCGATGCGCCGACCGACCCGGGTGACGATGCGCTCGATGATGCGGCGCAGGTGCTCCTCGGAGGTGAACCGCGCCGGGCTGCGCGTGAGCTTGCCGTTCTGCTCGATGTAGATCATGTCCGGACCGTTGACCATGATCTCGGTGACGGTGGGGTCGTTGAGGAGGCGCTCCAGCGGTCCGTGGCCGAGCACGTCGTCCTCGACGTCGCTGATGAGCCGACGACGCTGCTCTCCGCTCAGGGGCACCTCGTCCTGCTGCACGACCTGGCTGAGCTCGGAGCGCACGAGGGCGTGGAGCTGGTCCTCGCTCAGCGACGGGTCGTTGAGTCGCGCCCCCATCCGCTCGAAGAGCGCCGCGGTGGCGCGCTCCTTGAGCTTCGACAGGGCGTCGACGGCTGCCGGCGGTGTGGTGGGGCTCTCCCGCCGCGGGGATGCGGTCAGCGTCGCGGGCGCGCCCGGCGCCGGTGACACCACCCGGTCGGAGATGGTGCGGCGGTCGCGGGAGACGAGCTGCTCGCCCGGACGCGCCGGCACAGCCGCCGCGAGGACGGGTGCCGCGTCTCGCGTCAGGACCGGCGCGGTCGGCGCGGTCGGTGCAACGACGGCCGCGAGGTGCGGCGGCACTGCCGTGGCGGCCGCGAGGTCCGGCGGTGTTGCCGGGGCGATCGCCATCGGGGCGGGGGCCGCCATCCGAGCGGGTGGCGCCGTCGGCGCCGGTGCAGCCGTCGGGGCTGGTGCCGTCGCCGGACTGGGTGCCGTCGTCGGGCTGGGTGCCGTCGTCGGGTTGGGCGCCGATGCCGGGCGGGACGTCGTCAGGCTGGGCGCCGTCGTCGGGACGGGTGCCGTCGTCGGGCGAGACGCCGATGACGGGACGGGTGCCCACGGGGCGTGGGCCGACGTCGGTGATGCGATTGCAGAGGTCGGGGGGGCCGCCGGCTGGCCCGTCTCCCGGGCGCGCGCCGCCTGAAGTCGCTCGGACAGGCTCATCATCGCCTGCTCCCTCGCCCACCGCGGTGCCGCGCCGCCCGACGGCCGCGTCGCGGCGGGGCCGACCGTGCCCCGCCGGGCACGAAGCGGTCGACGAGCTCGCGCAGCTGCTTGGCCATGGCGTCGCGCACCCCGCTCTGGAGCATGGGCACGCCCTGATTGACCGAGGCGGCGGCGGCCTTGGACCGGGGGAGCATGAGGTCGATGCCTGTTCCAATGGTGGCCTCGACGTCCGCGCGCGAGAGCCCACCCCGGGGGTCGGCGAAGTTGAGGACCACGTGACGGGCGTCGGTGAACATGCCCAGCGCCGTCAGGGTGTCGAGCTCCTTGCGCAGCCCGCGCACGCCGGGCACGTCCATGCTCGTGACGAGGACGAGGTCGCTCGTGGCGTCCATGACGGCGAGGGTGTGCTCGGAGAGGCCCGGGGCCGTGTCGACGACGACGTACCTGAACTCCGAGGCGAGCATCTGCAGCAGCCGGGAGACGTCCTCGGCGCTGATCGCGTCCGCCGCTGCCGGCGAGTCCGGTCCGCAGACGACGTACAGGCCGGTCTCGTGCTGGGTGAGGTAGGTCTTGAGCACCATCGCGTCGCGGCTGGCGGGGCCGTGCACCGCGTCCGGCAGGGTGTACTCCGGCTCGAGGTTGAGCGCCGAGGCCACGTCGCCGAACTGGATGTCCAGGTCCACGAGAACCGTGGAGTGCCGTTCCGCCTGAGCGAGGCCGACGGCCACGTTGGTGGCGACCGTCGTCTTGCCGACCCCGCCCTTCGGCGAGACGACACTGATGACCCGGCCGCTGGGGCGGGCTCGGTCCAGCCCGAGGGGTACCTCGGCGCTCACGGGCTTGGATGCTGCGGTGGCAAGGCTGACTCGGCTCATTCGTACACGTTCTCTCTGGTCACGATGCGGGTGCCGGTCTCGGGCGCCTCGGCGTCCTCGAGGGAGAGCCAGACGGTTCCGTGTTCAGCGCCGAAGACGATCTGCTCGGCGTCGGGGGCGTCGACGGCGAGGGTGACCATGACGCTTCCCTCGGGCATCGGGGCGGCGACCGGGCCCTCGGTGTCGTCCTGCGACTCGGCCGGCACGGGAGTGATGCCGCCCTGGACCCGGGTCACGAGAACCTTGTGCTGCACGAGGTTGGTCTCGATCGGGTCTGTCATGGACACGAACACGCCGACGGTCTCTCCGGGGGCGACATGGCCCCCGAGCATCCGCTGGGAGTCGAGCAGGACGGAGACCTGGTGCATGCCGTCGGGAACGTCTACCTCGGACGAGGGGGTGAGCGACTCGGGATCGGTGAACCTGCTGGCGAGGAGCTGCTCGCCGGGCTGGAGGTCGGTCGTGACGACCAGCCCACCGAGCTCGTCGAGGCTCGACACCGCCCCCGCTGCGACTGCGCTGGCCGGCAGCTCCTCGGCGGCAACGAGTTCGGCCAGCATCTCGGCGGGTGTTCCCTCGGGGATGGGCTCGGTGACCACGAGCACGCTGGCGGGCTCCATGCCGGCCATCGCGCGCTGGTCCGCCCCAGAGACGTAGCTGAACACCAGCACGGCGCCGACGCCGGCCAGCACGACGGCGACGACACCGGCAATGAGACGACGATTCACGGGATGGGGGGCTCTCTCTAGTCGGTGAGGCGGACGATGGTGGCGCCGAGGTCGGGCGCGGCCACGCCGTCGACCCAGGTGAAGGACTCGTCGAGCGTGACGTGCTCGACGAAGCGGCCACGGATGCAGTGCTGCGGCTGGTCGCACGGCGGGTTGTGCGAGTAGCCGCTGCCGAAGAAGTAGCCGGTGAGCTCGAACGCGGCGTAGCCGTGCACGCTGTACCACGCGTTGCTGCCGGTGCCGCCGTAGTCGTCGAACAGCGGAAGCAGGACGGTCTGACCGACCCACTCCTGGAAGTCCTCCGGACCGCAACCGTGCGGTGTGCTCTTACCGGGGTCGGACCACTCCTTCGCCGTGACCGTCGAGCTGGCCTGGCACGACGTCGAGTCGTCCGGCACGATCCAGCCGAAGCCGCCGGGGACGTAGTTCGCCATCGGACCGGGTCCGGGGCACTCGGTGCCCTCGTTCTTCTTCGTCAGGAGAATCGTCGACTCTGCCTCGGTGAGCTCGCCGCTGCTGTCGACCTGCTCATGGAACTGGCACCACGAGAAGATGAGGGGCATGACAGCGGTACCGGTGGCCGGAGCTCCCCAGGCCGCCGTCGCGCGGGCCGAGACGACGCTCTCCTCATAACCGAGGACGCGGGCGAACCAGTGCTCCTGCACCCCGCGGTTCTCCACGGTGACCCGCCCCGTCACGGGCGAGAGGGCCGGGTCCGTCACGGTGGCGGTGGGGTTGTCGGCCGGGTTGAGCTCGACCATCTGCTGCGCGGTGTCCGCGGGGACGGCGCAGTCGCCGCCGCCGCAGTCCTGCGCGACGGCGAAGGCGGCGGCGTCGGCGCCGGTCTGGAGCTGCTGGCGCTCGGCGTGCATCGCCGCGACGTCGACCGCGATCGCTGCGAAGGCGATGAGCGGAATCATGAGGAGGGCGACCATGACGCTGACGGCACCGCGCTCATCGCTCAGCCGTTGCATCGCATGGTCCCCTTGCCGGTGAGTGTGAGGTCGTCGAGCCCGAGGAAGCCGGTGATGAACTCCATCGGGTAGGTCACGGTGACCGTGGCCGTTGCGCCTGTTGCGGCGCACGCCGTGGGGGACACCGCGACCTCGAGGGCCGTCGGGTCCAAGGTGCTGGCCGACGCTGCGGCCACCGCCTGCGCGGCGGCCGGGTCGTTCTGCAGGGCCATGACGCGAACGCCGTCCCGCGCTGCGGCCGACAGCGTCGTCTGGATGTTGTAGGCCCGCCCGAGCTCTGCGATGCCGAGGACGAGCAAGAGCAGGAGCGGGACGACGAGGGCGAACTCGACCGCCGCCGCTCCGCGCTCACGATGCTGCTTGCTCACGCTCGTCCCCCGCAGTAGTGGTGATGTGGCCGGACATGGACCCGG
>NZ_JAZGON010000020.1:0-6831 GCF_036421975.1 Georgenia wangjunii
CCCCCCCCCCCCCCCCCCCCCCCCCCCCCCCCCCCCCCCCCCCCCCCCCCCCCCCCCCCCCCCCCCCCCCCCCCCCCCCCCCCCCCGGTGCCCGGGTGATGAGCGGTTGATCAGGCAGCGGCCGGATCGGGGAGCTCGCTCGTGATCCCGTCGAAGAGGGCGCTCAGCTGGGTGCCCAGGAGGGTCACGCCGACGATGATGACGACGGCGATGAGGCCGACCATGAGGCCGTACTCGACGGCGGTGGCGCCGCGGTCCTTGCGGCCCTCGAGGCGGTCCCCGACGAGGGTGAACATGGTGACGAAGTAAGCGGCTGCGCGGGTCATGAGTGATCTTCCTTCACTTAGGTCTCCGGGCCAGAGAGGCCGGATGAGGATCGGCGCTGCAGTTCGGAGGTGAACCGGCGCTGGATGAAGCGTGGCAGAGGTTTGCGGCAAGCGCAAGAAGGTAGACCCAGATAACTTGCACTTGGAGCATGTGTTCTACATCGCACTCCAGACTCCTCACATCGTGCTGTCACGCGCCGATGTAGGTCTACTTTGCGGGCACCAGCGCGCCTTGAGGTCGACATGTCGTCCGTCAGACCGTGCCGGTCCGCGCAATTCGGGCGTACGCCCCCTGCCGAAGGAGTGGAGGTGAGGGGCGCGGACGATCATCGTCTACACATGCTGTGAAACATGCGACATCCGCAACTCAACCGGTACCGCAAGATCAAGTGTTAGCATCTCGCCATGAATGAACTTGAGGGTGGTCGCCCCGCTCCCGAGATCGGCCTGCGCGAGCTCAAGAAGCGGATGACCCACGAGTCGATCGCGGACGCTGCCCTGCAGCTCACGGTGGAGAAGGGCCTGGACTCGGTCACGATCGATGAGATCGCTCGCCAGGCCTTCGTGTCTCCCCGGACGGTCTCGAACTACTTCTCCTCCAAGGAGGAGGCTGTCGTCGTCGCCGGCGCTCCCGCCTGGATCACGGTGGTCGAGCAGTTCGGCGAAGGCCCGCACACCGAACGCCCGTTGGCCATGCTGCGTGACGCCCTGTCCGAGTTCGCGGAGTCCTGCACCGAGGAGCAGCTGCGCATCTGCGTGCAGTCGGTCGAGCTCGTGGGCCGGTACCCGGCTCTGCGGCCCTACCAGACCGCGGAGTACGACAAGCTCGAGGAGGCGCTACGGATCCGTGTCGCTCAGCGCACCGACACTGACGTCGAGTCCGACATGTATCCCTGGCTCGTCGCCGCTGCCGCCGTCGCGGCCCTCCGGTCCGCCATGCGCCTGTGGGCGCAGCGCGGCGGCCGGTCCGGCCGGCTGCCATTCAAGATCCGTGACGCCTTCGACCTGTTCAGCGAGGGGCTTCCCGCACCCAGCCGCGAGCGGGAAACCTCGCCCGCGACGTGAGGCGGGCGTTCCCGACGGTGCCCGCCCCATGACGCCCGCCGTCGTCCTCCTCACGGCCGTCGCGACCGCCGTCGCCGCTGTGGCGCTGACGCCGTGGATGCGGCGCGTCACGACGTCGGACTCGGCGTGGCTGCGTTCTGGCGTCCACGTCGTGCTCGCCGCGCTCGGCGGGGCGGGGGCTGCCGGCCTCGCGAGCGGCTGGGCCGAGATGATCACGTTCGCGACGCTCGCGGTGGCGTGTGCGCTGCTCGTCCCCATCGACCTGGCTGAGTACCGGTTGCCGGACATCATCGTCGGCCCGATGTATCCCGTGCTCCTCGTCGGGCTGGCGGTCGCCGCCGCCGCGGGCGGCGAGTGGGGGAGCCTCGGACGGGCGGTCGGGGGCGCCGTCGTCCTTGGCGTCGGGTATCTCGTCCTCGCCCTCATCACTCCCTCGGGGCTCGGCCTCGGGGACGTCAAGCTGGCTGGGCTTCTCGGGGCGTTCCTCGGCTGGCTCGGTTGGTCGCACGTGCTGCTCGGTACTCTCGCGGCGTTTGTCCTGGGGGGCGTCGTCGCGCTCGTGCTCCTCGTCACGCGGCGTGCGCAAAGGCACTCGTCGGTCGCCTTCGGGCCGTGGATGATCGTCGGCGCAGCGGTCGGAGCCGCGTGGGGGCCGGGGCTGATCGGCTGACGCGCCGGGAGTGATCGGCTGACGCGCCGGGGCTGATCGGCTGACGCGCCGGGAGTGACGGCACGGCCATCGCTGCTCTCGAGACTGCCCTGCTGCGCGTCCTGGCCGTCCAAGCTGGCCTCACCCCGGCGTCAGGTGGCCGCCGTCCCGCGGCTCGGACCGCGTCGACTCGTCGTCCGGCACAGTGTCGCTCGTCACATTTCCGGCGTGCTGTACGTGCGCGCTCGACCAGGTCGTCGAGGTGGCGAGCTGCCACGAACGGGAGTGAGTGCCCTGCGCCGCGCCGTGATCCCGGCCCTCCTGTGCTTCCGCTTGAGATCCGCGCGCCGCGCCCAAGCGCAATCGGCAGTCGAAGCGGGGAGCTGCCACTAGACTTTTGTCTAGAACCTTCGTCTAGACTTACGGGACAAGTATGCGTTGTCCGCAAAGCAGCTGGCTGCGCAAGACCGAGTGCTAAGGACCTGAGATGAACCCACCAGAGGCTGGCCGTCCCGCCGGGATCGGCCTCCGCGAGCTGAAGAAGCGAATGACGCACGAGTCGATCGCTGATGCCGCTCTTCAGCTCACCCTCGAGAAGGGTCTCGACTCCGTCACGATCGAGGAGATCGCCCGGCAGGCGTTCGTCTCGCCGCGCACCGTCTCGAACTACTTCTCCTCCAAGGAGGAGGCCGTCGTCGTCGCCGGTGCCCTCGCGTGGCGCACGGTCATCGAGGCCTTCGGGGACGGCCCGCGGACGGACCACCCGCTCGAGCTGTTGTGCGAGCGCTTCTCGGAGTACGTGGAGTCCTGCACCGAGGAGCAGCTGAAGCTGTGCGTCCAGGCGATCGAGCTCGTCGAGCGATTCCCGGCCCTGCGCCCGTACCACAGCGCGGAGTACGACAAGCTCGAGGAGGCCCTGCGCCCGCGGGTCGCCCGCCGCACGGGCACGAGCGTCGAGTCGGACATGTATCCCTGGCTCGTGGCCGCCGCCGCCGTCGCGGCCCTGCGCACGGCGACGTCCATGTGGGCCCAGTTCGGGGGACCGGCGGGCCGGCTCCCCGTCCAGGTCCGCGACGCCTTCAACCAGTTCAGCGCCGGCCTGCCGGCGCCGGACCGCGCGCGGCACTCAGCTCCCGCCTCGTGAGGCGGCGGTGGTGAGGATGCCGGCGGCGTGACGCCGGGCGTCGTCGTGCTCGCGGCCCTTGTCACGGCCGTCGCCGCCGGTGCCCTCACCCCGTGGGTGCGGGCGATCACGACGACGGCCTCGGCGTGGCTGCGCTCCGGGCTCCGCGTCGCGCTCGCCGGCCTCGGCGGCGCGGGCGCCGCCGCCCTCGCCCACGGCTGGGTCGAGCTCGTGACGTTCGCCGTCATCGCCCTCGCGTGCGCGCTCCTCGTCACGATCGACCTCGCCGAGTACCGGCTGCCGGACGTCGTCGTCCTGCCCGCCTGCGTCGCGCTCCTCGTCGGCCTCACGCTCGCGGCGGCGACCGGCGCGGGCTGGGAGAACCTCGGACGGGCGCTCGGGGGAGCGGCCGCCCTCGGTGCCGGCTACCTCGCGCTCGCCGTCGTGACGCCGTCGGGCCTCGGCCTCGGGGACGTCAAGCTGTCCGTCCTCCTCGGTGGGTTCCTCGGCTGGTTCGGCTGGCCGCACGTGCTTCTCGGCACGCTCGCGGCGTTCGTCCTCGGCGGCGTCGTCGCCCTCGCGCTCCTCGCGGCGGGCCGTGCGGACCGACGCTCGTCGGTGGCGTTCGGGCCGTGGATGATCGCCGGCGCGGCGGTCGGAGCCGCGTGGGGGCCGGCGCTCCTGGGCTGAGGAGCCGTTCGTCGGCGGTGCACCCGCGAGGCACCGTCAGGGGGTTCACCGCGCTCGAGGGCCGGCGCCACGGGCGAGTGAGTGGAATCACCGCGCCCAAGGGCCGCCGTCACGGGCGAGTGAGTGGAATCACCGCGCCCAAGGGCCGCCGCCACGGCCCAGTGAGTGGAATCACCGCACTCAAGGGCCGCCGTCAGCGGTGACGTTCGTGCGGCGGTGCAACGATTGACGCCGTGACATCTACCCCGGCCAGCCACGCTCGCCCGAGCGTCAAGTTCGTCCTCCTCGTGGGCGTCATGGCCGCGCTCCCCGCCGTGACGACCGACATGTACCTGCCGTCACTGCCCGAGGTGGCGACGGACCTCGACACGACCCCGGCCCTCGTCCAGGGGACGATCACCGGTGTCCTCATCGGTGGTGCGATCGGCCAGCTTCTCGCCGGCCCGATCACCGACCGCTTCGGCCGGCGGGCACCGGTCATGGTCGGGGTCGCGATCCACGTCGTCGCGTCGATCCTGTGCATGCTGACCCCGGGGATCCTCCCGCTGCTCGCGCTCCGCGTCATCCAGGGCGTCGGCAACGCCGCCGCGATGACGACGGCGATGGCGGTCATCCGGGACCGGTACACCGGGGCCGCAGCCTCGGCCATCCTGTCGCGGCTCATGCTCGTCGTCGGCGTCGCGCCCATGCTCGCCCCGACGCTCGGCAGCTTCGTCGCCGGCGTCGCGGGGTGGCGGGCGGTCTTCGCGGTCCTCGGCCTCATGGGGATCGGGCTGCTCGTGCTCGTCTGGCGCTTCCTCCCCGACACCCTGCCCGTGCACCTGCGGCGCACCGACGGCGTGCGGGGCGCGGTGCGCGGGTACCGGATCCTCCTGCGCGACCGCTACTTCATGGCGCTGACGATCCTTCCCGGCCTCGCACTCGGTGCGCTCATGAGCTATGTGGCCGGGTCCCCGTTCGTCCTGCGGGGTGGCTACGGCCTGTCCGAGACGGAGTTCGCCCTCCTCTTCGCGATCAACGGCGCCGGGCTCGTCCTCGGCGCCCAGATCAATGCGGGGCTCGTCCGCCGCGTCGCGCCGCTGCGCATCCTGCGCGTCGCGCTGCCGCTCGCCCTCGGCATGGGCGTCGTCCTGCTCGTCGTCTCCGTGCGCGAGACGGGCGGGCTCCTCGGGCTCATGATCCCGCTGTGGTTCCTCCTGACGATCAACTCGGTGGTTCCGCCCAACGCCTCGGCCCTCGCCCTCAGCCGGCACGGCGAGCGGGCGGGGTCGGCCGCCGCCGTCATCGGGGCCGCCCAGGCCGGGATCGCGGGCGTCGTCAGCCCGCTCGTCGGCGTGCTCGGCGAGGACGCCGTCGCGATGTCGACGGTCATCCTCGGCGTCGTGGTCGTCGCCTTCCTCATCCTCGCGTTCGCGACGCCGGCCTACCGCCGCGGGCGCTTCGACCTCGAGCACCTCTCGATCGACGGTCACGGCGCCGCCCGCCCCGAGGCGGACACCGTCTCCTGAGGGAGGGGCCGCCGCACCGATCGGCCCGAGGCGGGCACCGTCTATTGAGGGGCGGCCGCCGCACCGACCGGCCCGAAGTGGGCACCGTCTCCTGAGGGAAAGACCGCCGCAGCGACCGGCCCGAGGCGGACACCGTTTGGGTACGCACTCGGGCGCGCGCATCTTCTCCACCCCGTCATGGGCGGGGCCTGTCCACAGCGGTGGCTGGGGTCGGTGTCGTTGTCGGTGGTGGGTGGTTGACTTCAGGTAGTGGTCGAACGCACGTACTGGTGGGGTGGTCCGGGTGGCTGTCGCGATGGTGGCGCTGGGGGATCTGGAGCGCGCCGCGACCGTGCTGGCTGGCGCTGATCTCGGGGACCTGTCGAGTGACGTGCTGGGGGAGGCCCTGGCCCGGTTGTCGGCGGTGGAGGGCCAGGTGTGCGCGGCCCGGGCCCGCCTGGTCGCGGCGATCGATGCGGAGGGGACGTGGGCGGCGGGCGGGGCGCGCTCGTTCCCGGCGTGGGTGCGGGAGCGGACGGGCCGGTTCGAGCGGGAGGCGTCGCGGATGACGCGGGAGGCGCGGGCGTTGCGCGATCACCTTCCCGGGACGGTGAGGGCGTTGGCGGCCGGGGAGATCGGTCCGGACCACGTCGCCGCGCTCGTGCGCTACGGCACGAGCTCACCGGAGTGCATCCGGGTGCTGGGAGACCCGGACGTGGGCGAGGAGTTCCTGCTCGCTCAGGCGCGGGTGCTGGACGCGAGCCGGTTCAACACGCTCATGAGGAACTGGGCGCTGCGGGCGGATCCGGGGGCGGGGGACCGGCGCTGGAAGGAGGAGTCGGAGCGGGAGGAGGTGTCGTTGGCGAAGACGCTGGAGGGCTACCACGGCAAGGTCTGGCTCTCCGAGGCGAACGGGGCGTTGGTGCTGGCGGCGTTGGAGGCGCGGGCGGGCCGGCGCGGCAAGGGCGATACGCGCACGGTGAACCAGCGTCGTGCGGGCGCGCTGGTGGAGCTGGCGGGGATGGTCCTGGACTCGGGCACGCTCCAGCCCGGGGCGCGTATCCGCCCCCACATCGCGATCACCGCCACGATCGGGACGCTCATGGCGATGGTCCGCGCCCAGCGCCCCGGCGAGCCCTGCCCGACCCGCACCCCGGCCGGTGCCTTCGGTGTCCTCGAGGCCACGCCCACCGGCGCGGGCGGCTCCCGCGACTGGTCCGAGAACCCGAGCGGCGCACCTGCGGACCCCGGCTCCCTCTTTCTTGCTCACCCAGGTGGCACCGGCACCGGGGCGGGCCAGGGTTGCGGTCCGGCCGGATCCGTTCCCGAGGCCGGTGACGCGGTGTGGGGTCAGCTGCTCGGGAGGATCGAGACGGCTCTGGACCACAGCCAGCTCGTCGGGGTCGAGCCGGCCACGCTCGAGGACGGCAGCCCGGTCCCGTTCGGGCTCTTCGCCCAGCTCGCGTGCAGCTCGGCCCTGCACCGGGTCGT
>NZ_JAZGON010000021.1:0-5694 GCF_036421975.1 Georgenia wangjunii
CGATGTTCTCGAACCCGATGCTCGCCAGACGCTCGAGCACCGCCGGCAGACCGTCGGCGTTCACCCACGGGATGAGCGAGAACATCTGGACCGAGACCTGCTCCACCGGAACCAGGACCGGCTCCGCGGGCTCCTCGAGTGCCTTGATGCGCACGTCGCGGAAGGAGACGCTGTCCGAGCCGCCATGGTTCTGCAGCCCGATGAAGCCCGAGCTGAGGTCCCGGGCCGGGTCGGTCGAGACGAAGTCGTTGACCAGCACCCCGTTGAGGTACACGCGGATGTTCGGGTCGTCGACGACGATCTCGTAGGAGTTCCACTCCCCCGGCGGGTTGAGCGCCTCGTCGCGGGCCGCGAGGTCGGCGCTCTGGAACGTGTAGATCGCACCGGTCGTGCGGTCGTCGGCGTCCGTCGCGTCGATCTGGATCTCGTAGCCCTGGTTGACCGCGACCCACGGGTCGTCGCCCGGGTCGGGGAACCCGACGAAGACACCGGAGTTGTCATCCCCGGCCATCTTCCAGTCCATCTTGAGGCTGTAGGACTCGAACTCCTCCGGGTACCACAGCAGACCCATCCCGCCCACGGTCAGGGCAGAGCAGTCCTCCTGCAGCTCGAAGCTGCCCGGCCCGGCCATGTTCCACCGGTCCAGGCTCGCCTGCGTCCCGTCGAACAGGGCGGTGTAGCCCTCCTCGACCTCACCCGGCTCGCACACCACCGGCTCGACGTCGGCCTCCTCCAGGCGGAAGAAGTCGAACGTCGCCGGCTGGCCGTTGCCGTTGTACGCGGCCAAGCCGATGCGGGGGTCGGTCAGCGCGCTCAGCGGCTGCGACCGCCCGAAGTCGGTCCACGTCTCCCCGTCGGCCGACCACGCGGCCGTGAGGAAGGAGCCGTCGCTGGTGACCTTGAGCCAGAGACCGTCGTCGTTGATGCCCGCGGGCAGCGCGCCGGAGCGGTCCTGGCCGGCCTCGAACACGGCCGACCCGTTCACCGTGCGGGCGAACTCGGCGCGCCACCCCAGGTCGGGGATGTCGATGAGCATCGCCTTGATGAAGTTCTGGTCGTTGCCGTGGACGATGATGCCGCCCTGCTCGTACTCCTCGCCCTGCGGGACCGCGACCTTCGTCACGGCCTCCCAGCCACCGTCGGGAGCGTCCTGGAGGATGACGTTCGCGGCGTTCGTGGCGCCGCCGTGCATGTCGCCGTCGAGGGCGTCGATGACGAGGTGCCCGTCGGCGAGGCGGTAGTGGTCCGTGTCCTGCCGCAGGATCGTCTCCCAGCGGCAGCGGTCCAGGACCTCGCCGTCGAACTCGTCGCTCGGGCCGACCTCCACCGGCGTGGCGAGGGTGAAGGACTCGAAGCGGGCATCGATGACCGGGACGCCGGCGCCCCCGCCGTTGAGCGCGTAGACCCCCACGTGCGGGTCCGGGATGCCGGCGAGCGGGCGGGCCCGGCCCAGCGGCTCCCACGCCTCGCCGTCGGTCGACACCGACGCGCGGACCACGGTGCCGTCGCTCTCCATCCGCACGAGCACCGTCGCGGGGTGGTCCTCGGGCAGGGAGATCCGGTCGATCTCCCCGCCGTCCACGGGCTGGCCGTCGGCCTGCCGGATGTACTCGTACCCGAGGCCATCCGGGGTGCGGATGAGGGCGAGCTTGACGAAGTTCGCGTCGTTCCCGTAGAGCATGAGGCCGGCCTGCTGGTAGGCGTTCACCGGGCTGAGCGTCATCTCCGTCGTCGCCGACCACGCCCCCTCGGGGGCCGGCCGGAGCACGAGGTTCTCGGCGTTCGTGTTCCCGCCGTACATGTCGTACGAGCCGGTGGGCAGCACGAGCGCGCCGTCCTCGACGTTCAGGGTCTCGGCGTTCTCCCGGACGACGTTCGACCACACGGCGCGGTCGAGCTCGGTGCCGTCGAAGTCGTCGGTGCTGCCGACGAGCTCGGGCTGGCACAGCGGCGGCGGCGGGGGCTCCTCGCCTGCGTCCATCGGCTCGATCCAGATGTTGCGGAACTGCACGGCGTTGCCGTGGTCCTGCAGGCGGATCGAGCCGGTGGCCGGGCCCTCGGGGATGTTGCCGCCGGTGCCGCCGGGGATGGTGACGTCGTCGTGCACGGTCACGCCGTTCCACACGACGGTGAGGCGGGCGTCCTGGACCTTGTTGCCCGCGGCGTCGTACCGCGCGGCGCGGAACTCGAGGTCGTAGGTCTGCCACTCCCCCGGCGGCAGCGACTCGTTGGAGTCGGGTGCCTTGTGGAGGTAGATCGAACCGGCCTCGTTGTCATCGAGCGTGGAGTCCCCGTAGGAGTCGAGGATCTGGAGCTCGTACCGCTCCTGCATGTAGACGCCGCTGTTGCCGCGGTCCTGGCCGGTCACGTCCGCGGGGAGCTCGGGCACCGTGAACTCGAGGTGCATCCGGTAGTCGCCGAACGCCTGCTTGGTGCGCAGGTCGCCGTTTGCGACCTCCATGGCGTCCTCGCCGACGAGCTCCCAGCTGGCCTCGCGCCCGTCGGTGTGCTGCCACTCGGAGAGGTCGGTCCCGTCGAAGAGGACGATTCGCTCGCCGGCCGGGCGCACGACGATGTGGTCGACGTTGACGTGGCCGGTGTCGCCCGGAGCCACCCGAAGCTCGATCGTGTTCGCGCCCTCCACCAGGTCGAGCGTGAGGACCTCGGTCGCCCAGAGGTTCCACTCCACCGTCCTCGGCAGGACGGCCTGCCCGGCACTCTGGCCGTTGACGAGGACGGTGAGCGTGCGGTCACCGTTCGCGGCGCTGGGTGTGGTCGCGTTGGTGTACCGGATGCCGACGTCGTAGCTGCCGGCCGCGTCGACGTGCACCGGGATCGACGTGGCGGCGCCGGTGCCCTGGAAGCCCGCCGCGAAGCCGGCGCCGGTGAACCCGGCGTGGTCGGTCGCGATGCCGACGGCTCCGGCGAAGAGGCCCTCCTCGGCCTCGTAGTAGGTCTCGGCCTCCTCGTCGCCGGGCACCCAGCCGGGCAACGTGTTGAGGGTGTACCAGGCCTGGGTGCTCCACAGCTCGTCGCCGGACTCGGCGGTGAACGGGCGCGGGGAGCGCAGGTGGACGACGCGACCGGGCTCGAGTCCGTCGACCTGGAGCGTGACGGTGGTGCGGTCCTCCGAGAGCTCGGCGCCGGTGACCTCGAGGGTCTCCTCGTTCAGCTTCGGCCCGCCGTAGGTCGGGGTGGCGATGTAGCGCCACTGCTCGACGTCGTAGGCCTCGGCGAGGCCCTCGGCCGTCTCCTCGGACAGCGGCTGGGTGTACTCCACCTCGAAGCCGCCCTCGATGACCCGCATCTCGGCCATGTCGAAGGTGGTCGTCCCGTTGGGGGTGAGCTTCTGCAGGCCGTACCGCAGCTTGCCGGACTCGCTCCAGTTGCCCGCCTCACCGATGCCGCCGACGTAGATCGCGCCGTCGGGCCCGACGATCGTGCGGTTGATGCCGGCCTCGAGGCCGGCGCTGTGGCGGAAGACGGCGCCCTGGTACTCGCCGTCGACGAGCTCGAGGAACCCGCGCTGGAGGCCGCCGTACGTGACGTCGCCGAAGAGCATCTGGCCCGCGAACGGCCCCTCCTCGAGCAGCACCGGGTTGCTCGGCGAGTTGCCGATCTCGTTCTGCGGCAACCACAGCACGGGCTGGGTCACGGGCTGGTCGTCGAACGGGCCGGCGGGGTTGGTGTAGTGGTTGAAGAAGCGGTCCTGCTTGATGTGGACGAGCTTGGAGCTCGGCAGCCAGTCGCCCTGGTTGTCCATGACGAAGATCTCGCCGTCCGGTCCCCAGCCCATGCCGTTGGGGGTGCGCAGGCCGCCGGCGACGTAGCTGATCTCGCCGGTGTCGCGGTCGACCTTGAGGTGCGTGCCGCGGTTCGCCGCGGGCTGCGGGTTGGTGCTCGCACCACCGGCGTTGATGGAGACGGACAGGCTGACGTAGAAGTGGTCCTCGTCGTGGAGGAGGCCGAAGGCGAACTCGTGGAAGTTCCCGCCGTAGGGCCACTCGGCGACCGTGCGGTGCTCGAGCATGCCGTCGCCGTCGGTGTCCGGGGTCAGCTCGGTGAGCCGGTCCCGCTCGGAGACGTAGATCGAGCCGTCGGCGACGGTCACGCCCATGGGGTTGAGCAGGCCGGTCGCGACCTTGGTGACCTCGACCTCCTCGGCGCTGGTCTCCCCGACGACGTTGTCGAGGATGAAGACCTCACCCGGCTCTGGGTTCTGCACCGGGCCACCGGGGCTCACGGAGCCGGAGGTGACGACGACGAGCTCGTCGTCCTCGGTGAAGGCCATCGCCGAGACCATGGGCTCGAAGCCCTCGGGTCGCAGGTCGGTGAGGTCGTAGCTCGGGTTGACCGAGTCCAGGCGCAGCCCGTCACCGGCGGTGTCGGTCGCCCCCTCGCAGTACTTCGTGCCCGGCGCGGTCACGCGCACGACCTCGGCCTCGGTGCTGAGCGCCGACGTGGGGACGAGCTCGAACCCGGACGCGCCCGGGGGCTGCCACTCGAGCCGGAGGATCTGGCCGCCGCCGGCCTCGAAGAACTCGACGCGCAGGACGTGCTGCCCGGCGGTCAGGGAGACGGTGCCGTCCACGGCTTCCTCGCCGTGCAGGCCGTCGTTGTCGATGAGGAGCTCGTCGTCGAGGTAGAGGAGGGAACCGTCGTCACTCGTGAGGCGGAAGATGTAGTTCCCGTCCGCCGGGACGTCGAGGTTGGCGGTGACGTGGGTGATGAAGTTGTCCGCCGCGCCGAAGTCCTCGGGCGTGCTGTAGTTGATGGTGGGCATGACCTTGTCGACGTTCGGCGTCGAGCCGGAGCGGATGGTGCACACGCTCTCGAGGCCGGCCGGCATGGTGTAGGTCTGCAGCGTGACGCCCGGCTGCTGTGCGGGCAGGTCCACGACCTGCGCGGGCACGCCTCCGATCTGCGCGGGCAGGTTCGCTCCGTGTGCGGATGCCGGTAGGGCACCGCCCGTGCCGACGGCGGTGAGCAAGAGTGCGCCAACGAGGCTCAGTGCGGCCCCGGGGCGTCGTCGCGTGGTCATGTGTCTCCCTGACGTCATCAGCTCGGACCGGACGAGCGGCGCTGGCCGCGCCCGTCTGCGATGACGAGCAGGACCGGCTCCGCCGATTCCCAGGCCGCATGGTCAGGGCATCCGTCCCGTCAGCGGGGCAGAGCAGGTGTGACCTGCGGCACACTTCGACCCTACGACTGCTTCCGCGGACCGTCAACGATCTTTCGTCGATCCCCGACACTTCGCTTGACGTGGACGCGCAGCGCCGAGCTCGCGAGTCCCCTGCGTCCCTTTGCGCTCCCGAGCGCGCTCCAGTCGGAACCCCCACGCCGTCCGGACCAGCGCCACCGCGGGGAGGCCTCGGGGACGCACGAGGGCGGTGGCTCGGCTGCTCGCCGGGCCACCGCCCCTCACCCACTCACCCACTCAGGCGCTCAGGCGCTCAGGCGCTCAGGCGCTCAGGCGCTCAGGCGCTCAGGCGCTCAGGCGCTCAGGCGCTCAGGCGCTCAGGCGCTCAGGCGCTCAGGCGCTCAGGCGCTCAGGCGCTCAGGCGCAAGCGTGCGCCGCGTACGGCACCTCGATCAACTCGGTCACCGTCTCGCCGTCGACCGTGGCCGCGACCGTCACCGACATCTCACCCGCCGGGACCTGCCCCAGTCGGGTCGTGAAGGCGTGCAGCACGC
>NZ_JAZGON010000022.1:0-5498 GCF_036421975.1 Georgenia wangjunii
CTGAAAGGGTGTTCGGCGGTGTCCTACTCTCCCACATAGTCTCCCATGCAGTACCATCGGCGCTGAGGGGCTTAGCTTCCGGGTTCGGAATGGGACCGGGCGTTTCCCCCTCGCTATGACCGCCGTAACTCTATGGAGATATCATGGCCCGCGCGGTGCCACCAGCCCCCGTGTGGGGGTGGTGGTCTCCGGGGCGTATCTCGGGAACCGTACAGTGGACGCGTGCAGATCGTTTGATCTTTGTGTTGTGGCAAGTTGTCGGCCAATTAGTACCGGTCAGCTCCACGGGTCTTTAGTCCCCGCTTCCACATCCGGCCTATCAACCCAGTGTTCTGCTGGGGGCCTTCCCACCCGAAGGTGGTGGAAACCTCATCTTGAAGCAGGCTTCCCGCTTAGATGCTTTCAGCGGTTATCCCTTCCGAACGTAGCCAACCAGCCGTGCTCCTGGCGGAACAACTGGCACACCAGAGGTTCGTCCGTCCCGGTCCTCTCGTACTAGGGACAGGTCTTCTCAAGTTTCCTGCGCGCGCAGCGGATAGGGACCGAACTGTCTCACGACGTTCTAAACCCAGCTCGCGTACCGCTTTAATGGGCGAACAGCCCAACCCTTGGGACCTACTCCAGCCCCAGGATGCGACGAGCCGACATCGAGGTGCCAAACCATGCCGTCGATATGGACTCTTGGGCAAGATCAGCCTGTTATCCCCGGGGTACCTTTTATCCGTTGAGCGACGGCGCTTCCACAAGCCACCGCCGGATCACTAGTTCCGACTTTCGTCCCTGCTCGACCTGTCAGTCTCGCAGTCAAGCTCCCTTGTGCACTTACACTCGACACCTGATTGCCAACCAGGCTGAGGGAACCTTTGAGCGCCTCCGTTACATTTTAGGAGGCAACCGCCCCAGTTAAACTACCCACCAGGCACTGTCCCTAGTCCGGATTACGGACCGAGGTTAGATGTCCAGAACGACCAGAGTGGTATTTCAACGTTGACTCCACAACCACTGGCGTGGCCGCTTCACAGTCTCCCACCTATCCTACACAAGCCGTACCGAACACCAATACCAAGCTATAGTAAAGGTCCCGGGGTCTTTCCGTCCTGCTGCGCGTAACGAGCATCTTTACTCGTAATGCAATTTCGCCGAGTTCGCGGTTGAGACAGCGGAGAAGTCGTTACGCCATTCGTGCAGGTCGGAACTTACCCGACAAGGAATTTCGCTACCTTAGGATGGTTATAGTTACCACCGCCGTTTACTGGGGCTTAAATTCTGAGCTTCGCCCCCCGAAAGGGGCTGACCCGTCCTCTTAACCTTCCAGCACCGGGCAGGCGTCAGTCCGTATACATCGTCTTGCGACTTCGCACGGACCTGTGTTTTTAGTAAACAGTCGCTTCTCCCTGGTCTCTGCGGCCCTCAAAGGCTAGCCAGCAAGTGGCTTCACCCCTCAGGCCCCCCTTCTCCCGAAGTTACGGGGGCATTTTGCCGAGTTCCTTAACCACGATTCTCTCGATCGCCTTGGTATACTCTACCTGACCACCTGAGTCGGTTTAGGGTACGGGCGGCTAGTACCTCGCGTCGAGGCTTTTCTTGGCAGCATAGGATCACCCTGCTTCCCGCATTCGCGGTCACCATCGGGTCTGAGGCTTGTGTGAGGTCCGGATTTGCCTGGACCTCGCCCTGCTCCCTTGGACGTGCATAGCCATTAAGCACGCGGAGGCTACCTGTCTGCGTCACCCCTGTTAATACGCTTACCTACTGCCGGTTCGGGTCCCGCGCTCAACCACCAACCCTTCCCCGAAGGGAAGACCTGGGGCCTTGGGCGGTTAGCATCACCGGGATCGGTATGGGCGGTACTTCGCCGGTACGGGAATATCAACCCGTTGTCCATCGACTACGCCTGTCGGCCTCGCCTTAGGTCCCGACTTACCCAGGGCGGATTAGCCTGGCCCTGGAACCCTTGGTCATTCGGCGGACGGGTTTCTCACCCGTCTTTCGCTACTCATGCCTGCATTCTCACTCGTGTGGGATCCACCACTGGGTCACCCCGCAGCTTCACCTCCCACACGACGCTCCCCTACCCATCCGCGCCCCTGAACACCTCCCCGTAGGAAGGAGCTGGGGTATGCGCGAATGCCACAGCTTCGGCGGTATGCTTGAGCCCCGCTAAATTGTCGGCGCGGAATCACTTGACCAGTGAGCTATTACGCACTCTTTCAAGGGTGGCTGCTTCTAAGCCAACCTCCTGGTTGTCTGTGCAACTCCACATCCTTTCCCACTTAGCATACGCTTAGGGGCCTTAGCTGGTGGTCTGGGCTGTTTCCCTCTCGACTACGAAGCTTATCCCCCGCAGTCTCACTGCCACGCTTCACTTACCGGCATTCGGAGTTTGGCTGACGTCAGTAACCTTGTAGGGCCCATCGGCCATCCAGTAGCTCTACCTCCGGCAAGAAACACGTGACGCTGCACCTAAATGCATTTCGGGGAGAACCAGCTATCACGGAGTTTGATTGGCCTTTCACCCCTACCCACAGGTCATCCCCTCAGTTTTCAACCTAAGTGGGTTCGGTCCTCCACGCGGTCTTACCCGCGCTTCAACCTGCCCATGGGTAGATCACTCCGCTTCGGGTCTAGAGCACGCGACTGTGTCGCCCTATTCGGACTCGCTTTCGCTACGGCTTCCCCACACGGGTTAACCTCGCCACGTACCACTAACTCGCAGGCTCATTCTTCAAAAGGCACGCCGTCACCCCAGCTATGGAGGCTCCGACGGGTTGTAAGCATCCGGTTTCAGGTACTATTTCACTCCCCTCCCGGGGTACTTTTCACCTTTCCCTCACGGTACTTGTCCGCTATCGGTCACTAGGTAGTATTTAGGCTTAGCAAGTGGTCTTGCCAGATTCACACGGGATTTCACGGGCCCCGTGCTACTCGGGATCACCACACGGGAGGTGCTGCCATTTCGTCTACGGGGGTCTCACCCTCTGTGCCCGGCCTTCCCAGACCGTTCGACTATGACAGCACTTTCTCACTCCCTACCAGGGCGGCAGCCCTGATTGGTGGGTCCCACAACCCCGATGGTGCAACGACTGCCGTCTATCACACACCACCGGTTTAGCCTGATCCGCTTTCGCTCGCCACTACTCACGGAATATCTCTTCCTGTGGGTACTGAGATGTTTCACTTCCCCACGTTCCCTCCGCACGCCCTATATATTCAGGCGCGGGTGACTGGGCATGACCCCAGCCGGGTTTCCCCATTCGGACATCCTCGGATCACGGTTCGTTTGCCAACTCCCCGAGGCTTATCGCAGGCTACAACGTCCTTCTTCGGCTCCTAGTGCCAAGGCATCCACCGAATGCTCTTAAAAACTTGACCACATAAAGATCAAAGATGCTCGCGTCCACTGTACAGTTCTCAAGCTACGCACCGACCAACCCCAGCCCCACCCCCTAAGGGACAGCGCCGGCGAGAGCGGCCACCAGAAGAAACATCCACCCACCCGCCGTAGCAGATGAGGAGCCTGTTCCCTCAGGACCCAACAGTGCACCAAGCAATGACGTTCCACCCATGAGCAACCACCAGACGAACATGCGCCGCCTTGAGTGGCCACCTGGCACCACGAACCACAACACGAAGGAAGCAGGACGCGATGCTGGTGAGCTCCTTAGAAAGGAGGTGATCCAGCCGCACCTTCCGGTACGGCTACCTTGTTACGACTTCGTCCCAATCGCCAGTCCCACCTTCGACGGCTCCCGCCCACAAGGGGTTAGGCCACCGGCTTCGGGTGTTACCGACTTTCGTGACGTGACGGGCGGTGTGTACAAGGCCCGAGAACGTATTCACCGCAGCGTTGCTGATCTGCGATTACTAGCGACTCCGACTTCATGGGGTCGAGTTGCAGACCCCAATCCGAACTGAGACCGGCTTTTTGGGATTCGCTCCACCTCGCGGTATCGCAGCCCTTTGTACCGGCCATTGTAGCATGCGTGAAGCCCAAGACATAAGGGGCATGATGATTTGACGTCGTCCCCACCTTCCTCCGAGTTGACCCCGGCAGTCTCCTATGAGTCCCCACCATAACGTGCTGGCAACACAGGACGAGGGTTGCGCTCGTTGCGGGACTTAACCCAACATCTCACGACACGAGCTGACGACAACCATGCACCACCTGTACACCGACCTTGCGGGGAGCACATCTCTGCACTTTTCCGGTGTATGTCAAGCCTTGGTAAGGTTCTTCGCGTTGCATCGAATTAATCCGCATGCTCCGCCGCTTGTGCGGGCCCCCGTCAATTCCTTTGAGTTTTAGCCTTGCGGCCGTACTCCCCAGGCGGGGCACTTAATGCGTTAGCTGCGGCACGGAATCCGTGGAATGGACCCCACACCTAGTGCCCAACGTTTACGGCATGGACTACCAGGGTATCTAATCCTGTTCGCTCCCCATGCTTTCGCTCCTCAGCGTCAGTAACGGCCCAGAGACCTGCCTTCGCCATCGGTGTTCCTCCTGATATCTGCGCATTCCACCGCTACACCAGGAATTCCAGTCTCCCCTACCGCACTCTAGTCTGCCCGTACCCACTGCAGGCGCGAGGTTAAGCCTCGCGTTTTCACAGCAGACGCGACAAACCGCCTACGAGCTCTTTACGCCCAATAATTCCGGACAACGCTTGCGCCCTACGTATTACCGCGGCTGCTGGCACGTAGTTAGCCGGCGCTTCTTCTGCAGGTACCGTCACCCGAAGGCTTCTTCCCTACTGAAAGAGGTTTACAACCCGAAGGCCTTCATCCCTCACGCGGCGTCGCTGCATCAGGCTTTCGCCCATTGTGCAATATTCCCCACTGCTGCCTCCCGTAGGAGTCTGGGCCGTGTCTCAGTCCCAGTGTGGCCGGTCACCCTCTCAGGCCGGCTACCCGTCGTCGCCTTGGTAGGCCATCACCCCACCAACAAGCTGATAGGCCGCGAGCCCATCCCCAACCGATAAATCTTTCCAAGAACCCCCATGCGAGGGAACTTCATATCCGGTATTAGCTCCGATTTCTCGAAGTTATCCCGAAGTCAGGGGCAGGTTACTCACGTGTTACTCACCCGTTCGCCACTGATCACCCGGAGCAAGCTCCGAGATCACCGTTCGACTTGCATGTGTTAAGCACGCCGCCAGCGTTCGTCCTGAGCCAGGATCAAACTCTCCGTAAAAAACCAACGCCAACCAGCAGGCGGACCCACCGGAAGACAATCCATACGAAGACAAGACCAGACACCCCGAAGGGAACCCAGCCTCGATCTGGCACGACACCCACCCCAGGACGGGGCCCGAGATGAGCATCAACCAAAAACAAAACATAAGCCCCGACGCACCCGAACCACCCACCCGAAGGGCAAGCAGAACCAAGCAACGCCAGGACATTTGGCATCAAAAACTTGGCACACTGTTGAGTTCTCAAGGAACAGACGCACACCGCCCAGACCCAGCACAACCGCGCCAGACCCGATCCGGGGCAAC
>NZ_JAZGON010000023.1:0-2704 GCF_036421975.1 Georgenia wangjunii
CTACGGGCTCGACGGCGAGCGCCTGTGGGTGACGATCTGGGAGGAGGACGACGAGGCCGAGCGCGTCTGGCTGGACAAGATCGGCCTGCCCCGTGAGCACCTGCAGAAGCTCAACCGCGCGGACAGCGCAGCACCCACTCGCGGGCGGCGGCGGGCGTCTTCCCGTGCTCGACGTGGCGGCGGATGAGGCGCTCGACGCGGAGCTCGTCGTCGACCTCGACGAACCACGCCTCGTCGAGGAGGTCGCGCACCCGCGCCCAGGGCTCGTCCTCGAGCAGGAGGTAGTTGCCCTCGGTGACGACGAGCGGGGTCTGCGGCGGCACCGGTACCGCTCCCGCGATCGCCTCCTCGAGGTCGCGGTCGAAGATCGGGGCGTAGACGGCCTCCCCGTCCGCCGCCCGCAGGCGGGTGAGCAGCGCGACGTACCCCGCGGCGTCGAAGGTGTCGGGGGCGCCCTTGCGGTCGCGGCGGCCCAGGCGCTCGAGCTCTGCGTTGGCCAGGTGGAAGCCGTCCATCGGGACCAGCACGGCAGCAGGCGCGAGCGCGGACACCAGGGCGTCGGTGAGGGTGGACTTGCCCGACCCGGGCGCACCCGCGATCCCGAGGATCCGTCGCGGACCCGTCGTCAGCGCTCGCGCTCGTTCGACGAGCGTGTCGAGGTTGCCTCGGTGGATGCCCGTCGCACGGTCCTCGAGGACGACGCTGAAACTGTCGTGGCTCATGAGCGTCTCCCAGCTGGCTCGGGCGCCTGGCTGGCCGCCCACGCGAGCGTATCGGGAAGGACGACGCGCCTGCTCCGCCGGCGGCGCTCCGACGTGGCGTCGATCGGACCGTACCCAGTGCGGTGCGTCCGATGCCCCGCTCCCCCGCACGGTCACCCTCGTCGGGATCCCCGGATGCGATCCGGCCACGACGTGTACCGGCCCACGCATGACCGCGTCCCACCCGAGAGGGTCGACGGGAGCCGCGCGCGCTCTGCTCGCCGACACCCGAGGACTGACGTGATACCGAGCGTGGTAAGAAGCCTATGATCAAGCCTCCGGCATGACCAAAGACGCCGGTCTGACAGCTAGCGCAACGAACGCGCTGCGCGGTCGCGCACGTTCCATCGAAAAGGTATGCATAGCGCATGTCGATGATGGAGCCGTTGCTGCCCGGTCCCAAGACGGACGAGACGATCGCTGCCGCGGATCCGGGTTCGGGCGGACCCGCCCCGGCCCCAGGGTTCGGCATCGCCGGCGAGGACCCCGATCGCGCAGAGCGTCAGGCCGAAGACCCGCCCACCGACGGTGATGCGTTCTCGCCTCCCGTTGCCGAGGGCGAGATTCCGTTCCGAACCCCTGACCCGCAGGTGGTTCGCCGCCCCTCCGCGACGGGGCCAGAGACCAGCACCTGAACCGCGCGGGCACGATCTTCACGACGGAAGACATGGGCACCATGTCCGGTGCCGGCAAGGCGCTCTGACCCGCGGCGGCTCGTGCGCACAACCTGCGCGAGAGGCCCGAGCCGGCCTTCCCCGCTGCGGACAGGTGAAAGGCCGCCAGGACAACCTGGCGGGCCCTTTCCCCCAGCGCGACTGCTCAGGCCTGCTTGGCGCTAGTGGTCACCACCTCCTCCGGACGCGTGGACTGTGCGCCGGTTCGGTGGCGGCACCGGTGTTCCCCTTCAGGCCTGACGGCACCGGCCCTCATCAGTCGCCGCTACCGCTCATGCCGAAGAGCGAGCGTGCCGCGAAGGCGGTTAGCATCCCCGCGTGCCCATTGATCACACTCAGTTGTTCGCACTCGGCTCGGAGCGCGAGGCCCTGGCAATGAACCTCGACGCACAGCGCGAGGGGCTGATCAGGAAGATCGAGGGACTAGACGATGCGATGGCGCGGCAGGCACCGACCGCAAGTTCGTTGTCGCTGCTCGGGCTGTTGAAGCATGCCGTGACCTGGGAGCGACGTTGGTTTCAGGTCATCATGGGCGGACAAGAGTGCCCCGAGGGGTGGCCCGAAGTCAGACCCGAGCCCCGGGATGCCGACATGATGGTCGACGAGGGCGACACGGTGGACCACTGGGTCGCCTCCTACCTAAGGCAGATCGAGCAGTCTCGCGCTGTCGTGGCATCGTTCGACTTGGATAGTGCGTGCACGCGCAAAGACATCATCGAGTGCAACGTCCGGTACGTCATGTTCCACATGATCCAGGAGACCGCGCGCCATGCCGGCCACGCCGACATCATCCGCGAGACGCTGGACGGCTCAACCGGAATCTGAGTCGAACCGCCCGGCCGGCTCCTAGGTCCCGACCTCTGCGTCCTCAACGCCCCCTCTACCGCTGACGCGAGCGCCTGCAACCGTCCTCACAAAATGCGGAACTGGAGGTGGTCCAGCAGCTGGAGGTCGAGTCACACGCCCCAGGGCAGCGCCGGCTCGCCGCAGCCCACGAGCACGGGGCACCGGAGCATCGCGCACTTGTCGACCAGCCCTTGGCGGAACGCCTCGGCACCGATGGCCGCGCCCCCAGTCGTCCGCTCACTGCGCAGACTCTTCCTGGCTGGCGGTCCTGTCAGGCATCTTGTTGGTGCCGGCGGCACAGGGTCGTCGGTGCATCTGGTTCCACCGGACTACCGCCTAGCGTCCGCTGACCTTCGAGGTCCGGCATGAGTTCTGCGGGGTCCGATGGTCCCAGGACACGAGCGACTGGCGACAGGGCTATGC
>NZ_JAZGON010000024.1:0-1512 GCF_036421975.1 Georgenia wangjunii
CGTCCGCTCACTGCGCAGACTCTTCCTGGCTGGCGGTCCTGTCAGGCATCTTGTTGGTGCCGGCGGCACAGGGTCGTCGGTGCATCTGGTTCCACCGGACTACCGCCTAGCGTCCGCTGACCTTCGAGGTCCGGCATGAGTTCTGCGGGGTCCGATGGTCCCAGGACACGAGCGACTGGCGACAGGGCTATGCGCCATCAAGAGCGCCGATCAGTGAGCGACCGGTTTCGTGGCCTGGAACCACCGGGTGCCCACCTGCTGCTGCAACAGCTGGAGGACGTCATGAGTGTTGAACACGAACAGCCCGGCCGTCGAGAAGGACGACAGCTCACCGCCGGAATCGACTGGGCCAGCACCGAGCACGCCGTCGCCTTCGTCGACGACAACGGCGTCCAGGTCCAGCGCGCGAACGTCCAGCACGACGCCGCCGGCCTACGCCGGCTGGTGCGCCTACTGGCGTCTTCCGGCGTCATGGACGTCGCGATCGAACGGGGTGACGGCCCGCTGGTCGACGCACTGCTCGAGGGCGGGTTCACCGTGTTCGTGGTCCCCCCGAACCAGGTCCGCAGCCTGCGGCGCAGGTACGGGGCCGCAGGGAACAAGGACGACCGCTTCGACGCCTACGTCCTGGCCGACACCGTACGCACCGACCGGGCCCGGCTGCGCCCGCTGACCCCCGACTCGACCGCCACGATCACGCTGCGGATGACCGTACGTGCCCGCAAAGACCTGGTCGCCGCACGCATCGCAATGGCCAACCAGCTGCGCGCCCACCTGCAGCACGTCCTGCCCGGAGCCATCGGACTGTTCCGCGACATCGACTCCGCGATCACCTTGAGCTTCCTGACCCGGTTCGACACCCAGGACAAGGTCGACTGGCTCTCACCTCGACGGCTGGAGAACTGGCTACGCACCCAGAACTACCCCAACCCCGCCCGCGCCCCCCGACTTCACGCCCACCTCGTGGCCGCCGCCCGCGGCACCAGCGGCGAGGAAGCAGCCGCCAGATCGCACGTCACCGCCGCGCTCGTCACTGCCCTGGGTTGCCTGCGCGAACAGATCAGCGCACTGGAGGACCAGATCACCGCCCAGCTCGACCGCCACCCCGACGCTGCCGTCTTCACATCGCTACCCAAGGCCGGCGTCGTACGCGCCGCCCGGCTGCTCGTCGAGATCGGCGACGCCCGAGGCCGCTACCCAACACCCGAGTCCCTGATCAATGCCGCTGGCGCAGCACCGTCCACCCGACAATCGGGAAAGGTCAAGATCGTCAGCTTCCGCTGGGCCGTCGACAAAGAACTCCGCGGCGCGGTCGTCGACTTCGCTGGCGATTCCCATCACGCCAATCCCTGGGCCGCTGACGTCTACCAACGTGCCCGCGCCCGAGGCCACGACCATCCCCACGCGACCCGCGTCCTCGCTCGCGCGTGGCTAAACGTCATCTGGCGATGCTGGCAAGACG
This sequence comes from Georgenia wangjunii, assembly GCF_036421975.1. Classification (NCBI taxonomy): domain Bacteria; kingdom Bacillati; phylum Actinomycetota; class Actinomycetes; order Allobogoriellales; family Allobogoriellaceae; genus Georgenia; species Georgenia wangjunii. The sequence continues at coordinate 1,463 of NZ_JAZGON010000024.1, forward strand.
GCGTCCCCTACAACCCCGACCGCCACCGCGCCCTGAACACCCTTCTCGCC
>NZ_JAZGON010000025.1:0-1092 GCF_036421975.1 Georgenia wangjunii
GACGACCCGAACATCCGCGTGTACCTCAACGGGGTGCTGGTCAACGACTTCGTCTCGACCGACCCGGCCCGGGACCTCAGCTCGGGCTTCATCGGGCTGCAGAACCATGGCGGCTCGGACAGCGTCTCCTTCCGCGACGTGCGCATCAAGGCACTCGAGGAGCCCGCGGAGCCGGTCCTGGTTCCGGTGGAGCAGGTCTCGGTCCAGATGTTCTCGCTCATCCCGTGGGTGAACGCCGACGGTCTGCCGGCGGTGCTCGAGCGTCTGGCGAGCATCGGGTTCGAGAACATCGAGCCCTACGGCGGGAACTTCAACGGGTACACCGCCCAGGAGTTCCGGGCGATGACGGATGCGCTCGGTCTGCGTATCCCGTCCTCGCACTACGACACGAACGAGGCCAGCTTTGACGAGACGCTCGCGTTCGTGGAGGCCCTCGGTCAGGAGTACGTGGGTTCGGGTGGGTTCGCCTCCCCGGGCATCGGCTCCTACGAGAACACGCTGGCCACGGCGGAGACGATGAACCGCCTGGGCGAGCGCGCGGTCGAGGCCGGGTTCGAGAAGTTCTTCGGGCACAACCACGCGGGTGAGTTCACGACCACGTACGAGCATGAGGGTGAGGTCATGTCGGCGTGGGAGATCCTCGTCGCCGAGACCAACCCCGAGTGGGTCACGTTCGAGCTGGACGTGGCGTGGGCCGCGCACGCCGGGATCGACGTGGCGGACCTCATCGAGGAGCACGGGGACCGGATCGAGCTCCTGCACATCAAGGACGCGACGAACCTTGGTGGGCCCGGTAACCCGGTGTTCACCAACCTCGGTGAGGGGGACGTGGACCTGCAGGGCATCCTCGCTGCGGCGCAGGACGCGGACATCGCGTACTACGTCCTCGAGTACGACCGTGCGCCCGACGGTGAGGAATTCGTGACCTCCGGGTTCGAGTACCTGACGGGTCTGCCGGCTGGTGAGCCTGACCCCGAGCCGGAGCCGCTCGAGGTCTCGGTCGAGACGTCCGCGCGGTGCGTGGTGGGCCGTACGGTCCTCACGGCCCGGGTGACCAACGGTGAGGGTGTGCCGGTCTCGGCGGAGGTCGCC
>NZ_JAZGON010000026.1:0-821 GCF_036421975.1 Georgenia wangjunii
TCGGGGGTGGGGGTGCCGATCCAGCCGGTGTCGAGGGCGGTGTGGGCGAGGAGGGCGAGGGCGTCGGCGCGGAGCTGGTCGATGGTGCGGTTGTCGCCGTTGTTGCGGGCGGTGCGGGCGGCGGCTTCGAGGGCGAGGTCGAGGCTGGTGGCGTCGGTGGCGGGGAGGACGGAGTAGATCGAGGCCATGCCGTCGGGCAGGGCGCGGGGGTGGTGCACGCGGCGGGTGGCGCGTGCCTTGCAGTGGCGGTCCTCGGCGTCGTCGGGGTCGACGGCGATGAGCGCGCGGGCGATGTCGGCCTTGAGCTGGGTGTTGGTGCGGGTGGCGGCGCCGGGGAGGACTTCTTGTTCCACGGCCCAGGCGATGGCCTGGTCGTAGGGCGCGAGGGTGGTGACGATCGTGGCGGCCTTCTGCTCGTCGATGATCCCCGCGGCCAGGGCCTCACCGGTCTCGGTCAGGACGCCGCTGGTGTAGGCGGTGCCGGTCTGGACGAGGCGGGAGGCGGCGTAGCGGGACAGGGCCAGACGCATCGCGAGCTCTTCGGCGGCCACGCACACCGCCTTGCCGGGGCGGGGACCGAGGTTGGGCCAGGTCGGGTTCATGCTCGGGCGCCGGGCCAGGTCCGCGGCGCTCATCGCGGCACGGGCAGCGGCCCAGGCCTGCTGGCGGCGGTAGGCGGCCACGACCTCGACCGCGGCGTAGTCCCCGACCCCACCGACGTCGATCCCTTCCAGCACCGCGGCGAGCTGTGGGCCGGGCGCCAGGCCCGCGAGCCACTCACCCAGCGCCTCCCCACCATCAGCATCCGCCGCCGGCGGGAC